>NZ_CP130886.1:0-606341 GCF_030622045.1 Planctellipticum variicoloris
ATGCAGCCCGGCATGACGCCGCCGGCGCGAGGGCGCGCCAGTTCTGATTCGCCGCTGATCGAGTTAATCCACGCAGAGCTGCAGAGTCAGCTCGGGGCCAAGCGCTACGCGATGTGGTGCGACGGCAAAATTCGCTTAAGGGTTGAAGATGATCAATTGACCGTCGGAGTCGGGAGCCCGTTTCTGCTCAACTGGATGCAGAAGCAGTTCCGCTCGGTGATGGTCGAGGCGGCCCGGACCGTCCTCGGCCCCTCGGCCCACGTCGCCTTCGAGGTCGATGCCAGCCTGTCGCTGGGAACCGGTGAATCCCGGTCGGCGCAGGTCGGCCCGGTCGCCATCGCCGGACTGACGCGGAAGACGACCGCGGCCCTGGAAGCCTCTGCGGCAAAGCCGAGCGACCGGACGTCCGGCCGGAATGGGCGAGCGACCGCCGAGTCGCAGACCGCGCCGGGACATGCCCACGGCGTGAAAAGCCGGCGGCTGGCGGAATTGAACGACTTCATCGCCAGTCCGGGGGCCGAGCTGGCCCTCACGGCCGCCCGGCAGATCGCCACTGCTCAACCGGTCCGGTTCAATCCGCTCGTGCTGTGCGGGGCCTGCGGAACCGGCAAGACGCACCTGATCGAGGGGATCTGCAAGCAGCTCCGCAAGGTGCAGCCGGGGCTCAACGTGGTTCTGATCACCGCGGAGGCGTTTTCCAACTACTTCACGCAAGCCCTCCGCGACCATACGCTCCCCGCGTTTCGTCAGCGGTTCCGCACGGTCGACGTCCTGCTGGTCGATGACGTCGATTTCTTCGAGTCCAAGCGGGTTTTCCAGGAAGAGTTCCTGCACACGTTCGCCGAGCTGAACGATCACGGCCGCCAGGTCGTCGTCACCAGCAACCGGCATCCCCGGCTGCTGACCAAGCTGGGTGACGACCTCGTCTCCCGGTTCCTCTCGGGACTGGTCTGCCGCCTCGACTCCCCCGATCTTGCCACTCGGGAGAAAATCGTCGCCGCCAAGGCGAAACGCATGGAAGGAGAATACGCCCCGGAGGCGCTCTCCTACGTCGCTCAGCGGTTCCCCACCAACGTCCGGGAACTTGAAGGGGCGCTCAACTGCCTGCAGACCTACTACTCGATGACTGGCCGGCGCGTGACTCAGACCGCCGCCCGGCAGGTGCTGGCCGATCTCGAACGGGACTGCATGCGGATCATCCGGCTGGCGGATGTCGAACGAGTCATCTGCGGCCTGTTCGGCGTCAAGCCCAAGGACCTCAAGTCGGCCTGCCGGGCGCGGACCGTCAGTCATCCGCGCATGCTGGCGATGTACCTCGCCCGACGGCTGACGCAATCGGCCTACAGCGAAATCGGCCAGCACTTCGGCGGACGGAATCACAGCACCGTGATGTCCGCCGAACGCAAGGTCCAGCAGTGGCTCGAAGAGCAGGCGACGCTCAGAATCGCCGCCCAGGAGTGGTCTGTCAGCGAAGTTCTGAGCGTCCTCGAACAGCAGTTGCTGGCAGGATGAAGTGGCATCGCGTGGTCCGGGTCCTGAAGTCCCGCTGCCACGGATTTCTCTGGCGATTCGCGATCAGCGATTCGCGATCAGCGGCTTGTCAGGCGAGTCTGGAGCGGAGCTCCTTGCCGATGAGCTGAATGGCTGACCGGGCGTCATCAAACGATTCGACGCGTTTCAGGAAGCCATGAATCATCCCCGGATAGCGGACGAGCGTGGCAGGGATGCCCGCCGCCGCCAGCGCCGTCGCATACGCCTCCCCTTCGTCCCGCAGCGGATCGTATTCCGCCGTCAGCACCACCGCAGGCGGCAGCCCGGCCAGCGAGTCCGCCAGCAGCGGCGACGCATACGGCTCCCGCATCTGCTGCGGAGTCGCTACGTACTGCTCCCAGAACCACTGCATCTGGCTGCGGGTCAGAAAATACCCCTCGGCGTTCGTCTGGTAACTGAAGCGGTCGAAGTCGCAATCGGTGATCGGATAGGCGAGAATCTGAGCCTTGATCGCCGGCCCCCGGCGGTCGCGGGCCAGCAGGCACAGCGCCGCCGCCAGGTTGGCGCCCGCGCTGTCGCCGCAGACGGCGATCCGACTGGCGTCGATGCCGTATTCTCCGCCCTGTCGAACGGTCCACTCCAGGGCCGACCAGGCATCCTCCACCGCGGCGGGGTACTTGTGCTCGGGCGCCAGGCGGTAATCGACCGAAATGACGCTGCACTCCCCGGCGGCGGCCAGTCGGCGGGCGAGATCGTCGTGCGTATCAATGCTGTTCAACACCCAGCCGCCGCCATGAAAGTAGAGGCAGACCGGCTGCGGCGTACCGCCATGCGGCTGATAGATGCGGATTCGCAGCGCGCCGTCCTGTCCGGCAATGGAGAGGGTCTCAACCCTCGCCAGCTCCGGGCAGTCCTTCAGTGGACCGATCCCCGCCATCAGCGACTTCCGGGTGACTTCGACGGGCGTCGTTTCCAGCGGGGACGTGTTGACGCGGTTCCAGATGGCCAGAAAAGCCGCAGCCTGCGGGTGCAGAGGCATGGCGTCACTTTGCAAAAACGGTGGGAAGTTAACGGGTCAGTCGTCGTCCTGACCGGGGGCGCGGTGGGGCTCAAACATCGTGAACTCGGGGCGGGCTCGATCCTCGGCGGCGTCCCTGTATCGTCGATACAACGCCTCCTGACTGCGGACGGGCTCGCTCCGCGGATTCCGGGAAACCGATTCGTATCGGCCGTCCGGGAGCAGTCGGCGGGCCTTCACGTCATCCTGCAGGCTCGTCTTCAGAACGGCCAGGAGCCGGTCGCGGGCCTGGGGCTGCTCGACGGGAACCAGCAACTCCACCCGCCGGTCGAGATTGCGAGACATCCAGTCGGCGCTGGAAATAAACAGCCGCTGATCCCCGCCGTGGTGGAAGTACACGATCCGACTGTGTTCCAGAAAGCGGTCGACCACGCTGGTGACCGTGATATTCTCGCTGAGACCCGGGACGCCGGGACGGAGACAGCAGACGCCGCGAATGTTGAGGCGGATCTTGACCCCCTCATTCGAAGCCGCGTACAGCGCCTCGATCATTTTCTCGTCCGAGAGCGCATTGAATTTCGCCATGATCAACGCCCGCTGGCCGTGCTTCTTGCGGATGATTTCCGCTTCGATCATCTCCAGCAGCTTGTCGCGCATGCCCAGCGGAGCCGCTTCGAGCTTGCGGAACCGCTGGGGCTGCGAATAGCCCGTGATGGCGTTGAAGAACGTCGTCGCATCGGCCCCCAGCTCTTCGTCGCACGTCATCAGGCTCGCGTCGGTATAGAAGCGGGACGTGATCTCGTTGTAGTTGCCCGTGCCAAAGTGAACATACCGCTGGATGCCGGTCGGTTCCCGGCGGACGATGATGCAGATTTTGGCGTGGGTCTTCAGCCCCTTGACGCCATAAATCACCTGAACGTCGGATCGCTCCAGATCCGTCGCCCACTCGATGTTGCGGGCTTCGTCGAAGCGGGCTTTCAACTCCACCAGCGCCGTCACGTACTTACCGTTCTGGGCCGCCCGCTTGAGGGCCGCAATGATCGGACTGCGCGGACTGGTGCGGTACAGCGTCTGCTTGATCGCCAGCACCTCGGGATCGTCGGCCGCCTCTTCCAGCAGACGCACAATCGGCTCGAACGACTCGTACGGGTGATAGAGCAGGACATCCCGCCGTGCGATGGCGGCAAACAGACTCTCGGCGGGATCGAGCTGCGGACTCGGAATCGGCGGCCACGGTTCGAACTTGAGGTGATCGAATCCCTGAGAATCGGTCAGGCGCATGAAGGCGGCGAGATCCAGCGGCCCGGGAATCGCATAGACGGAGTCGTCGTCCAGCTCCAGCGCGGTCTGCAGGAATTCGCGGACAGCCTCCGAGGCAGCATCCGATATCTCCAGCCGGACGCATTCGCTCTCTTTGCGCGCCGCGAGCACCTCCTTCATCTCTTCGAGGATGTCCGACGTCAGCTCTTCACGCAGCTCCAGATCCGCATTCCGCGTGATCCGGAACGAGATGCACTCCTCGATCGTCTCCCCCGGAAAAAACCTCTGCACGGACATGCCGACCAGGTCTTCCAGCGGACAGTAGCCGTAACCCTGCTCGACCGGGACGGTGATGAACCGTTTCCGCTGCCGGCCGAAGGGGATCACGGCAAAGCGGGGCTCCGCAGTCTCCGGCGCGGGAGCCAGGCGGACGCAGACGTTGAACGTCTGGTTGATCAGCGGGGGGAAATCCGCGACCGTCGGCACGGCGATGGGCGTGAGGATCGGAAAAACTTCCTGCTCGAACACCAGCTCGGCGATCTTGCGCTGGCGATCGCTGAGATCCGCCGGGCGCAATCTGCGGATTCCCGCCTCGGTGAGCGCCGGTTCGAGCTCGTCGAGCAGACAGCGATACTGCTCCACGATGAACGCGTGCATGCGGGCGCAGACCGCGGCGAGCTGCTGCTCGGGAGTCATCCCCGACGGATCGGGACGCGACGCACCTCGTTCGCAGAGCAGCTTCAGTCCGCCCACCCGGACGCTGGCGAACTCGTCCAGGTTCGAGGCGGTGATCGCCAGGAACTTGAGCCGTTCGAGGAGCGGATTGGCCGCGTTGCGAGCCTCGTCCAGCACACGCTGATTAAATTCGAGCCAGCTCAGTTCGCGATTGAAAAAACGAGGTTCGGCAGACATGGTTTCGATGGATTGTCCGGGGTTGGTTTCTGCGATTCGCGACTTCTGCGTCAGCTTCTCATCTGCGCAGGGCCGGTTCCACCGGCCGTTTTGTTTGTCTGTTTGTGATTTGGTGTTTGGAATTTGGAGCTTGTATGGCCCCCCGCCTTAGCTTCTCATTTTCCGGAGCAGCACCGGCATGCCGTACGTTTCCTCAAACAGGGTCCCCGTCTGCTTGAGTGCAAGCTGTTCCAGCGACAAGTCCTCGACCTGCGGCACCGAAATCACCAGCCGGCCCCCTTCCCGCGAGAACCGCAGCTCGTGGAACCGCTGGCTGTGGGAGGCATCGAGCGCGTCGGCCAGGCGGAGCATCGCCGCCATCTTCGCCACCGCGATCCGCTGGTCCCGGTCGAGCGCCGTGTAAATCGTGTGCGTCGGCTTGGGGGAGGCCCGTCGATGATACCGGGCCGTCAGTCCTACCAGCGTCTCGTCGGCCTTCGACAAGCCGAACAGTTCGCTGTTGATGATCAGATACATCGTGTGCTTGTGATAACTCCCCGTGCTGATATACATCCCGATCTCGTGCAGCAGCGCGGCGACCTGCAGCAGCAGTTCGTACCGGGGCGAAAGCTGATGCTCCTCGCGCAGTCCTTGAAACAGGATCTTGCACAGCTTGGCGACATGCCGGGCATGGTCGACGTCGATATCGAACTTGCGGCCCAGTTCGAGCGACGAACGCATCACCTGGTTGTTGAAGTCCTCGTTCCACGCCCCCCGCGTCGCCAGCTCCTGCAGCAGGCCGTCCCGGAGATTGATCTGGCAGGCGATGATCTGGTTCAGCTCGAAGGCCCGCGCAAGCTGCACGTACGCCAGCAGCGCCGGGCCCAGCGTCCACGCGTCGGGGAACGGAATGTGATACTTGTGAACCAGCTTGTCCTCGTTGTACGACAGAACGGTGTCGGTCAGCTTCTCCAGACGGTCCAGCGGCAGGCGGGTCAGCTCCGCGGAGTTCCAGTCGGGAAAGAGCTGGCGGGCCGCAAACCGGACGTCGCCCCCCAGCGCCACAAGCTGCTGGACGTTCTCCGAAGGAACCTGCTGGAGGATCTGGTCGACGACCCGCCGGATCTGGGTTTCCATGATGTGGCGGCTGGTCGACTGCGGCGCGTGAAAAACTTCGAGCTGCTCGCGCAGGCGGAAAGAGCCCAGCCGGTACGTGTGCGAGAAATGGACGTCGGCATTGTGCACCAGCAGCAGCTCGGTGCTCCCTCCCCCGACTTCCGTGATGACCGTCCGCTGCTGGGCCAGCTCCGGATCGAGTTTGATCAGCGGCTGCACGCCGAGGTACGTAATCCGGCTGACTTCCGATTCATCGATCGGGCTGACCGTGATCCCGGTCGCCGTGTAGATCCGATCCAGGAACGCCAGCCGGTTCTGGGCCTCCCGCACGGCGCTCGTCGCCACGGCGCGAAGCTGCTCGGGACGTTCGATCCGATACTCGGCCAGCACTCGCTTATAGCTGCGCAGCACGCGGACGCAGTCTTCGATCGTACTCTTCTCGATCACCCCCTTGGTGAACGTGTCCCGTCCCAGGTTCACGGCCTGCGTCAGCGTCGTCAGCGGGCGGACGTCGCCGGCTTCGCCGATCTCCGCGATGGCCATGCGGATCGATGTCGTTCCGATGTCGATCACCGCCGCAGGCTGCGCAGCGGAAGCCGGACGACTGCGGGATTCGGTCAACTCCGGCGACATGGACCTGTCATGTCCTTTCTGCGGAAACGGACTGTGCGGGAATGGCCGTCGGCGGAGCGCTGATGACCGACTGCTCAGCCCAGGCGGCCGCGCCCATCGCCCCGGCGTCATCGCCCAGCTTGGCCACGCGCAGTTCGTACGTCCCTTCGTACGCCGGCATAATATGCCGCTTCAGCGACTTTTCGACCTCTTCCGTGAACAGCTTCGGGAGAGCTTCGACCAGGCCGCCCCCCAGAATGATCACGTCCGGCGCCAGCAGGTTCACCACCCCCGCGATCGCGTCCCCGAGGTAGCGCGCACCGTCGCGGACGATCTCCTCGACGATCTTGTCCCCTGCGTCGATCACTTCCGCGAGCACGCCGCTGCGGATGTTGGCCAGATCCGTCCCCGCCACGCGCAGCAGGTGCGGGGCCTGACCGCGGTAAGCCGCCTTGGCGATCTCCGCCGACATCGCCAGCCGGCTGGCGACCGTCTCCAGACACCCCCGCCGTCCGCAGCCGCACAGCGCGCCGTAGGGAACGACTGGCATATGGCCGATCTCCAGGCACGAAGATTTCTTCCCCCGGAAGATGTGCCCCTCGTAAACCAGCCCCCCGCCGATCCCGGTCCCCGGGAAGACCCCCAGCACGGTCCGCCCCTTGACCCCCGCCCCGAACCGGTACTCGCCGTACACCCCGGCGTCCACGTCGTTGCAGATCGTCGCCGGACAGCCGAATTTCTTCTCCAGAATCTCCCGGAGCGGAACTTTCTTCCACCCGAGATTCGGGGCTTCGACGATCACCCCTTCATCCAGGTCCAGCGGCCCCGGGCAGCCCACGCCGATGCCGCCGAGCCTGGCGGCCGTGATCTTTCCCTCCTCGAGCACCTTCTCGATGATCCCGATGATCCGCTCCACGCCGGAGTCGGCCCCTTCGTGGCCCCGGGTCTTCTTCTTCCGTCGGACAATCGGTTCGAAGCGATCATTGAAGAGGACCGACTGCATCTTTGTGCCGCCGAGGTCAAACCCCAGCCAGAAGCGTCCGTCTGCTTCGTCACTCATGCCATGTATCCTTCGGTTCGCGAGAGCCCGCGTCCTGCGGGCGCGACGACTTCTGACGTCCGACACGATACCAGATCGTCGCCGGGACCGAAAATCCGTCGCAAATCGGCTCCGACAGATTCCCGCAACCTGAAACGCATCCAGATCTTCAGATCGGTTCCGCGACCGCTCGGTTCCGGCGTCCCGCGGTCGTCAATCCATCGTCCAGGCGTCGCTCTCCGGGTCGGGCGGAGCAGTACAGCGGGCGGATCTCAACGGGTGAGCATCCAGCCCGCGCTGCCGCAGCTCCTCGACCAGCGAATCGATGTAGCCGTGCATCACGAAGACCCGTTCCGCCCCGGTCTCGGCGATCGCCGTCAGAATCTGCTGCCGGTCCGCGTGGTCCGACAGCACAAACCCCCGGCCGACTCGCCGGGACTTCGGCCCGTTCGGCAGCAGCATCCAGCCCGACGCGAACGACGTTTCATAATGACCGCGATACGGAAACCCCTGCTTGAAGCGGGCGCCAGGCGGCAGCACGATCAGCGAACGCCCCCAGTCGGCGGGATCAATCGTCCCGGCGTCGCCCGTCATCGCCGGCACAGGCCGTCCGGCCCGGCGGTAATGCAGGCTGCATTCCTCGACGTTCGGATGACAGAACAGCGGCCCGATCTCCGGATTCAGCCCCGCCAGCACGCGCTGCGCTTTTCCCAGGGCGTACGCGTAGACAAAGCTCGCCACTCCCCGTTCCTGGTTGCTCCGCCACCACGTTTCCAACTCGGCGAAGGCCGCACTCTGCTCCGGCCAGGCAAACCGCGGATGGGCGAACGTCGATTCCGTAATAAACGTGTCGCAGCGGACCGGTTCAAAGGCTTCACACGTCGGGTCGGGCTCGACCTTATAATCCCCGGAAGCGACCCAGACTTCTCCCTGGTACTCGACCCGGATCTGAGCCGAACCGAGAATGTGCCCCGCCGGATGCAGCGACACCCGCACGCCGTTGAGGACGATCGGTTGACCGAACTCCAGCGCCGTAATCGCCGCCTTCGCTCCCATCCGCCCGGCGAGAATCGCACGCCCGGAGACGGCCGTCAGATACTGCTTGCTCCCCCGCACCGCATGATCCGCATGCGCATGCGTAATCACCGCCTTGGCGACGGGGGAAGAGGGATCAATATGAAAGCCCCCCGCCTCGCAATACAGCCCGGCGGACGTCATCCGGATCAAGAGCGGACGGGAGGTCGACATTCCGTCCTATTCTTCAAGACGCAGCCCGGACAGTCCAGTCCACGCGCCAATCCCCCCTCTTAGCCCCCGGTCAATGACCGGGGGCGCTCTCCACAAACGCCGCAATCACACCAGCTCAAGCAAAGACTCCACAGACAATCCCAGCCGCCACACAGGATGATCGGGCGACAACAACTCCGGAACGTCAGTGACGGGAGACTGCTTCCGCCGGAACGTATGCCGGAGAGCGGAATGCACCGCGAGCACAACCGCCTCCCCGAACATCACTGCATGGTCTGCACCCTACAGCACCCGCGCCGCTTTCCCCAGCCGACCCATGTAGTCGACGAAAATAAAATCGTTCGCCGAGATCGACCGGATCGTAAACGGCAACGCGTGATTCACCCGCTCCGGATAGATCGACGCCGTGCACAGAAACGTCAGCGTCCCGTTCTTCACGCTCCACGTGCCGCTCGAAATCGGCGTCCGCACGAACACCCGCTGGAACAGCCGCAACTGCTCCGACTCGCGGATCGAAGACCACGTCCCGTTGCCGTGAATCGTCGTCACCAGCGCCCCGGCGTCGTCCCGATACTTCCAGACCCCCGGCAGCATCTTCGTCAGCTCGGCATCCGTGATCACGCGGGCGGCGACGCCCTCGCCCGTCGTCGTCTCCGGCTTCGCCGAGACGAACTTCTCGCCCGCCGCCGGCGCCGCCGTCCGTTTCAGCACCATCAGCATCCGGTGCGTTCCTTCCTTCGCGGAAAACTCCGTCGGACGCTGCATGTCTCCCGCTTCGGCCAGGCAGACGACGAGCCGTCCCTCGTCAAAGCGATAAATGCCGGTCGCTTCCTGCTTCTCAGGGGTAACGATGTCGATCTGCTTTGGATACTGCGTGGCGTCGACGGTAAACACCTTCGCGTGCTTCTTCCCGTCCAGGTGCGACTTGAAGATGATCGCGTTGTCGGCGATTTCGACCTTGCCGCCCGACGGGAGCCACTCGGGAATCTGCTCCCGGGGAATGACATGTCCGTTCTCGGCCAACTCGACGACTTCCCAGTGCCCTTCGAGCTGCCGAATTTCGGGATTCTCGTTCTGTGCAGCGGCCACTGAAACAAGGGCCAGCGCGCTCAGCAGACCGCCAGTCAGCAAACGTCTCATTGTTCCGACTCCATTCTTTTCGAGAGCATCCTGAATCTGCCACCGCGAGCGTACGCCGCACAAGTGACATCGACATATCACGACGTCCGACAGGCTACGGGTGACGCGCAGAAGTTGCCAGCACGACGGTGCTTCCACCGAACCCATCGAAATTCGCCCCATCGAGGCGGGAACGTCGACGACGACGAACTGGACGCGCATCTGGCGACCCTCGAAAATTTTCGGGTTAACCAGAACCACCCGCGGCTCAGTCCGCCACGGCCGTGTGCGCGAAATCTTCCATCTGCCCGCCTTCCTCTGCAGACTCCACTTGCTCTGCATCTCCGCGAGAAACTCTCGCGATTTCCTGATGATCCGTCCGACTCCGACCCGCGTTACCATCTCGACGGGGAAAATCCGCGCCGGAAAGGAACGCCATGAGCATTGCCGACGAGATTGCGAAACTGGAGGAACTGCACCGTTCGGTCGCTCTGTCGGACCGCGAGTTCGCCGACGCCAAGAACAAGCTGATTCACCCGGTCGGGTCGGCTTTCAGCGGATGGACAGGTGGTTCCGCCCTGGACGGCGAAGTCGCCGAGCAGCGGACGCGCACCTGGGCCATGCTCGTGCATCTGTCGCAATTGCTGGGTTACACCGCCCTGCCCGTACTGGGTCTCGCCGCTCCCATTCTGATCTGGCAGCTCATGAAAGGGAGCCTGCCCGGGATCGACGAACACGGCAAGATCGTCGTGAACTGGATGATTTCTTCCTTCATCTACCTCGTCATCTTCGCAATCCTGAGCATTGTGTTCGTCGGCATCCCGTTCCTGATTGCGCTCCTGATCGCAATGGTCGTCTTCCCGATCATCGGCGGCCTGAAAGCCAACAACGGCGAAGCCTGGAAATACCCGCTGTCGATTACGTTTTTTGAATAGGGAATAGCGAGTAGGGAATAGCGAATAGCCGGAAGAAGAGGGCTTATCGCGGATCGCTGATCGCCAGAGGAAGATTTATCGCTGTCTGGCGTCTCTTTTCTGGCTCTCGTCTCTGGTCTCTCGACTTCCTTTCGACATTCCGCCTTCGACATTCGGCATTTCTCTTCCTGGCGTCTCTGCGCGAGATCTTGAATTTCCCGCGAAAAGCGCGATTCCACTGCCGGGCGATCTTCTCTAAACTCCGCCATATTCAAGTTCGTTGACGGATCGGGGCCGAACCGGCTGGGATCGCCGGCGCACCCGCTTTAGAGCGTCACGACAAGGAAGTCGGCCGATGCCCTGCAACATCTCGGAGTTCGCTCAGGTCGACGATCGCGCCCTGCTCGGCGAAAATGTCGACATCGGCCCGTTCTGCATCGTCGGACCGCACGTCGCGCTCGGCGACGGCTGCCGGCTCGACAGCCACGTCTCCATCATCGGGCACACGACGATCGGCGCCCGCAACCGGTTCTTCGCGGGGGCCGCCATCGGCGGAGATCCCCAGGACATCGGGTATACCGGTTCCCCCACGCGGGTCGAGATCGGCGACGACAACATTTTCCGCGAAGGGGTCACGGTCAACCGCGGCGCCGACAAGGAAGACGGCGTCACCCGCATCGGAAACCGCTGTTTCCTGATGGCCAACGCCCACGTGGCCCACAACTGCCACGTCCAGAATCACGTGATCCTCTGCAACGGCTCCCTGCTGGGGGGCCATGCCCACGTCCACGATTTTGCCATCGTGTCGGGGAACTCGGTCGTGCATCACTTCGCGACCATCGGCACCGGCGCGTTTCTCAGCGGCGGCTGCCGCTGCCCCACCGATCTGCCCCCCTACATGCTGGCGGCCGGCAGCGATAACCCCGAAATTATCACGATCAATCTGGTCGGCATGCGTCGTCGCGGCATCTGCGACGCGACAATTCAGCTTGTCCGGCAAGCCTTCAAGCTGCTCTTCCGCGAACATCGCAAGGTCACCGAGGTCCGCGGGCAGTTCGAAGTCGAACTATGCGGCAATCTCCCCGCCGAGCTCGATCATCTGCTGAGTTTTGTCGAAGCCTCCGCCCGCGGCAAGAACGGCCGCGCCCGCGAGGCGATTCGAGTCGTCAAAGAACCGCAGGCCGAATCCCACGGCACTGCCCAACGGAGTGCGGCATGAGCGATCTGCGGATGGCGGTGGTGGGCGTCGGAGCACTCGGACGGCACCATGCGCGGATTCTCGGCGGGATGGCGGGCGTGAATCTGGTGGCCGTCGCGGACAGCCACGCCGAACGGGGCCAGGCCGTCGCCGGTCAGTGCGGCTGCCGCTGGGTTGCAGACTACCGGGAGCTGGCGGGCGAAGTCGACGCCGTCTCGGTCGTCGTGCCGACGGTGGCGCATCGCGAAGTCGGCGGCTACTTCCTGGAACGGGGGATTCCGGTCCTGGTGGAAAAGCCGCTGGCCGATCACGACGCGTCCGGGACCGAACTGGTCGAACTCGCCGAACGGATGGGCATTGCCCTGCAGGTCGGACATATCGAGCGGTTCAACCCGGCATTCGTCGCGGCGGCGCCGTGGCTGGCCGGGGCCAGATACATCCGGGCGGAACGAACCAGTCCCTACACGTTTCGCTCGACCGACATCGGCGTCACGCTCGATCTGATGATTCACGATATCGATCTCGTCCTCTCGCTGGTCCGCAGTCCGCTGCAGAGCGCCTCGGCGTTCGGCGCGGGGGTGATGGGGGGCCACGAAGACGCCGTCCAGGCACGTCTGGTGTTCGAGAACGGGGCGATCGCGGATCTGACCGCCAGCCGGGTCAGCCCGGTGGTCTCCCGCTCGCTGCAGGTCTGGTCGGCAAGCGGTTGCGTCACGGTCGATCTCAACAAGCGGGAAGTCTCGCGCTACGTTCCCTCGCCGGCCCTGGTGCACGGTCCGTCGCCGCTGGAACTGTCCCGTCAGCCGGGTGCGGATATTGAGCAGCTCAAGAAAGACGTGTTCGGGCGGTTCATTCAGGTCGAGACGACCGCAGTTCCGGCGAGCGATGCGCTGACCGCCGAGCTGCAGAGTTTCGTTCACGCCGTCGTCACGAAGACGGCTCCCCCCATCGACGGTCGGCAGGCGCTGGCGGCCCTGCAGGTCGCCACGGCAGTGCAGAAGAGTCTCGCCGGACACCGCTGGGACGCCACGCATGTGGGCGTCGCCTCGCCGCAGCAGGCCGTCGCGATGCCGCAGCGCAAGGCGGGCTGACGGGCTCGCGGAAAGCAGAAAGCTTAAAGCGGAAAGCCGGAAGAAGTGGGCTGATCGCGAATCGCTGATCACCGGACAAATTCGGCCAGGCCGCGCCCGGCCCTACGCGCATCCAGCTCCTGAGCCCCGTCAGGGGCAAATCACAGTAGCCCAGCGGCGTAAGCTCTGGGCATCGCCTCAAAGCCTCAAAGCGAATCGTCAGAAGACGAAGTGGGCTGATCGCGAATCGCTTGTCGCGGATCGCCAGACGAGATTTCGCAGCGAGCTGCCTCGTTTCTGGCTCTCGTCTCTCGACTTCTTCCTTTCGAAATTCCGCTTTCGTCATTCGACATTTCTTCTCTCCGCAAGAATTCTTCCGCATTTCTGATTTTTTGGCCGAATTGCCCTTGCATGCCGCCGGAACCAGTGTCAGCGTGTTCTCTTGTCGGGTGGTTGACGGCAAATGGTACCTAACCGGCGGGAAACTGCCGGCGCTTGCAAGCTGATCCCCCGGCAGAGGGTCCGATCAGGCCCTGTGACTGGCCTTCCGTGAGGAAGGCTGGACTGCGCGGAGATCCTGCGCAAGTCCTCGGCGCCGTGTCGGTCGGTCGCGTGCACAACGCGATCGGCCAACCTGATCGAGTGCAGGCCGCAAGGCGGGCGAAAGCCAGCCCCAAAGCCAGTCAGGCCAGCCGAAAGACGGAGCGGGAGCAGGCGAAAGCCGATCCCCGCTCCGTCCGGGCCGGCAATCAATTCTCAGTGCGCAGCGAACTCAAAGAGTCCCGCCACAGCGCCCTCGCGCGCCGACACGTTCGGCACCGTCCTCAGCCGATCCTCTCCGGCAATCCGCGACAAGCGATACGCGATCAGCGCTCTTCCCCTCTGGCTCTCCGCATTGAGCTTTCCGCTTTCCGCCCTTTCAGTACCGATCTCTTTGCCCCGCGGATGTCCGGGGAGGCGGCAATGGCGGAAAGAGGTCGTCGTCTGAGGAGGCGGGTGTGGTGGCTTTCGGCGGAGTCGAGTTGCTCGATGTCCGGGTGCTCGAACGCCGTGGCGGCAGCTCGGGGGGAGGGAGGAATTCGCCGTCCTGGATGATCTGCGGAATGTCGGAACTGAGCGGTCGCGTCGAGGTTCTTGGCAGCGGCTGCGTCGTCGTGGGCGGACTGGTCGGCGCCGGCGTCCGGTCGCCGAACAGGTAGTCGGTGGCCGCCCCGCCCAGATCGCGGATCGTATCCAGGGGCTGCTTGTCGGTCGTCGTCTTGTCCTTCGGATTCGCTGGTTCGACGTTGCCCCCGGCGAGATAGCCCTCGGTCTCGGGAAGGTTCTTCAAATAGGGATCGATCACGTCGTGGGCGGCGGTTGGCAGGATGGGGTAGATCGTGTGCAGGATCCGGGCGGCGATGGTGCTGCTCTCGGACTGCAGAATCGTCGGACGGATCGACGGGAAGAAGGTGACCAGCCCCAGCGTCAAGGCGATCGTGAAGAGGACTCCCTTCACGGCGCCGAGGACGAAACCGAGGTGGCGGTCGAACTCTTCCAGCTTCAACTTCTCCAACGATTCCCGGATCGACCGGACCAGCAGATAAACCGCCAGCGAGATGACGCAGTACATCGTGATCAGCGCGAACAGGCGATTCAGGGGCGGCTGCCCAAACCAGGGGGCGACGCTGATCGACAGCGGCATGGCGAAGACGTAACCCAACACCAGCGACGCAATCGGAGCGACCTGCCAGGCCATGCCGCGGGACCAGCCGGTGACGGACGCATACAGCACCAGCACCAGCATGATGACATCGTAAATTGTCATGACGTTCCTTTGCTCCGTCGCAGGACTGCCCGCGGGCCTTCCACCGTCTTCAGTACGGCCGGCCTTCCAGTTCCGGCAGATCCCGGGTCAGTTTCTCCGGGGCTGCAGGGGCGGGCGAACGGGGCGATTGTGTTGCAGTTGGCGTGCCCGGCGGCGTGTGAATGGCGACATCCCGCAGGACGCCGACTGAGACGAGGATCAGAATGCCGAAACAGGCGGAATTGGCGTTACCGTCCCCCGAAAACACCTTGAGCGCCGAACCGAAAGACTTTTTCAACTTGGGCACGACGCCGGAGACGTTGACGCTCCAGATTTCATCGAGCAATAGATGCGTGAAATACCCCAGACTGACGGCGGCCGCCTTGAAGTACCGCACAGTCGGGTTGACGTGATCCAACAGCAGGAAGGCAACCATGCCGGCGATGAGGATTGCGGGAATGCTGTGAAACATGCCGCGATGGACCGTGAAACGCTTGAGGAGTCCGCCGAGGCCAAAGCGAATAAAGAGATAGGTCGGTACGCCGACGAGAAAAATTTGTTCGGAAGTCCAGCCGGTCCGGATCAGCCGATGCAGCAGCAGCATCGGGGCCACGGCGGCGGCGAAGCTGATGGTTTCGCGGGCGGGAATTCCGGAGTCGCTGTCGACGTCCGGCAGAATCCCCGCGATGGCGCACAGTCCGCCGGCGACGGCGGCAGACTCCGGCGGGAGCTGCAGTTGCGTCATCCCGAGCCAGCCGTAACTGGCCCCGACAACGCTGCTGACGGCGATATGCGTATGAAACCCGGCCATGGGACCGCTCGAAGCGCGCACGAAAAATCCACGGGATCCTTCCCGTAGCAAAGCGCGGACCATAGCTGGGGAGTGCAAATTGGTCAACGTGAAGGTGACAAGAGAAGATTTCACGCGGAGGCGAAGAGGAAGAAGCAGACAGAAGATTTCACGCCAATGCGCAAAACGGAACGCAGAGACGCCAAAAGGAAGAAGGAAGTGGATTCACCGCGGAGGCGAGGAGGACGCGGAGAACGGAAGGAGCGGAAATGTCGAATGTCGAAGGCGGAATGTCGAAAGGAGTCGAGAGCCAGAGAAGATGACTTCGTGTGGACACATCTCCCGCGACTGACTACTGACCACGGACCAAACTCTGGCTATTCGCTTTTCGCTATTCCCTGCTCGCTCACTTCCGCTGCGGCCGGCGTTCCGCCTGCGCCGCGTACGGATCGTCCGGCCAGGCGTGTTTCGGATACCGGCGACGGAGCTCGCCGCGGACAATCGGATACGCATTTTTCCAGAATGACGACAGGTCGTCGGTGATCTGCTGCGGGCGGTGGTTCGGGGCGAGCAGGTGGAGCAGCACCGGAATCCGGCCGCCTGCGATGCGGGGAGTCGTCAGCCAGCCGAAGATCTCCTGGATCCTGACGGCAAGGACGGGCGGCCGGCCCGGTTCGTAGGTGAGGGCCACGCGGCTGCCGCTCGGGACCGTCAGCCGTTCGGGGGCTTCGCGGTCTAGAAGCTGCCGTTGCGGACCGGTGAGGCGGGATTGCAGAACGTCGAGCCAGCGGGCCTGGCGCAACTCGGCGAACGACCGGCAACCGTACGCCAGTTCCGGCAGCAGGCTCTGCAGTTCCGATTCGGTCCACGCGGGGAGATCGGCATCGGGCAGCCACTCGCGCAGACAGCGCAGGCGGGCCAGCAACTGCGTCACCGCGGGGTCATCGGCGGGAAAGACGCGGTCCCAGGCCCTGAGGGCCGCCGCCGCGAGAGTCTGGGCGGTTGCGTCTCCTTCGGGAAGCGCTGTCGGCGTCTCTTCGAGGACGAGATCGAGCCAGTAGACCCGCCGACGGGCCTGCAGCCGTTCGGTCGTCGGTTCGAACTCGACGTCGACGCGGGTTGTCAGATGCTCGGCCGGCAGCCAGCTCCGTTCGACGGCGGACGCCCGTCGGACGAAGGCCTCGCCCGAGGAGGAGTCGAGATCGACGCAGACGAAGAGCTCGCAGTCCCGCACGGCGGAGGATTCCGAAAGGATCACCCCCCGGCCGCCGACCATCAGGGCCTTACGACCGCCGGGTTCGCGACGTTTCGCCAGTCGGTCCGGGAAGGCGGCGAGAATTGCGCGCAGGAGCGATTCCGTCGCGGAGACGTCCGAGGGCTTTGAACTGCCGCTGTCGGAATCGCGAGTCAGTCGTTCGAGCTGGCGGGCGGAGTCGAGAACGAAGCGGGCGGCGCCGGGGGCGATCGTGCCCGCCTCCGCATCGGTCCGCCCCGAGCGGGCGAACTGTTCGAGGGCGTCGGCCTGGTCGAGCAGATCGGACGGTGACTGATGCTTCGCGGTCCGCCGGCGTTCTTCGCGGCGGAACGGTTCCCGTTCCGAGAGGAGCGCCGCGATGAGAGCGGCTTTGTGGGAAGCTCCCCCCCGCGCCCCTTCGAACAGCAATCGAGCCAGACGGGGATGGACCGGCAGCTTCACGAGCTGCTGGCCGAGTTCGGTGATTTCCGTTCCGTCGATGGCATCCAGCAGCGTCAATAGCTGTTCGGCCCGTTCGACGGCGGACTCGGCGGGGGCTTCGAACCAGGGGAAGGCGCGGACGTCGGCTTCGCCCCAGCTCAGGAGTTGCAGCACGACGCCCGCGAGGTCGGTCCGGCGGATTTCGGGCGTTTCGTGATCGGGCCGAACGCGCTGAGAGGCTTCCGACCACATCCGCAGACAGACGCCGGGGCCGAGTCGTCCGGCCCGCCCGGCCCGCTGGTCGGCGGAGGCTTTCGAGATGGGTCGGAGTTCGAGGCGGTTCAAACCCAGGTCGGCGTCGTATTGAAGCTGGCGGGCGACGCCGGTATCGACGACGCCGGCGATCCCCGGAATCGTGAGCGACGTTTCGGCGATGTTCGTGGCCAGGATCACGCGGCGACGTTCGGAAGGGGCGAATACGCGGTCTTGTTCCTCGGCGGAGAGTTCGCCGTAGAGGGGCAGCAGTTCGAGCCGATGCTGTTCGACGAGATGGGAGAGGGCTTCCTGAGTCTGGCGGATTTCCCCGACGCCGGGCAGGAAGACGAGCAGATCGCCGGCCACGCGATCGAGCAGTTCGGCGACGCCTGCGGCGGCGATGGCGGAGAGATTCCGGACGTCGGGGGGCGAGCGGTAGTCGATCTCGACCGGAAACCGCGGGACCGTGCAGCGGACGATTTCGGCCCCGCCGAAGAAGGCGGCGATCGGTTCGGGATCGAGCGTGGCGGACATCACGACGACGCGAAGATCAGGCCGGACGGTCTGCTGCACGCGGCGGATCATGCCGAGCGCCAGATCGGTATCGAGATGCCGTTCGTGAAATTCGTCGAAGAGGACCGTCGAGACTCCTTCGAGGAAGGGATCGTCGAGCAGGCGACGGACGAGGATGCCTTCAGTCATCACGACGATGCGGGTCTTCGCCGTGACCTGCGAGTCGAAGCGGACCTGGTAGCCGACGAGATCGCCGACGCGGCAGTTCAGTTCCTGCGCCATCCGCCGGGCGGCGGCGCGGGCGGCGACGCGGCGGGGTTGCAGCAGGACGACCTGGCCGCTGTCGGTGAGCAGGGCCGGCGGCACGCGGGTGGTCTTGCCGGCCCCGGTCGGCGCCTGCAGAACCGTGGCGGCACTGCGGCCGACCGCGGCGGTCAGTTCCGGAAGGACGGCGTCGATGGGGAGGGGGGCAAGAGCCAAGGGCTGAGTGCTGAGTGCCAAGGGAAAGAGAATGATGGCGGCGTTTTACTGGTTCCCAGGCTCCGCCTGGGAACCCCCTCTGTCGAGGCTCTGCCTCGTCTGCTGTACGCGAAGAATACGCGATGAAGAAGAGGACGCAGAGCGTCCAAAGAGGCGTTCCCAGGCGGAGCCTGGGAACGAGGATCAAACACTGCAGGCGGGCGCCCGGCCCTACTTGACGATCGGGTAGCCGGCGTCTTTCCAGCCGCGGAAGCCGCCGTCCATCGAGATGACGTTGGTGTAGCCCATTTTCTGGAGGGTTTCGGCGGCGAGGGCGGAGCGGAAGCCGCCGCCGCAGTAGAGGATCAGCTCGGCATCCACGTCCGGGAAACGTTCCTCGATATCGCGTTCGATGATTCCTTTGCCGAGGTGCTCGGCGCCGGGGAGGTGGCCGGCCTGCCATTCGTGGTCTTCGCGAACGTCGAGCAGCACGAAGGTATCGCCTGCTTCCTGGCGCGATTTGACGTCCTGAACCGTGCATTCGCGGACATTGACGCGGACCGAATCGACCAGGTTGAGAAAGCGGGGGGAGTGCTTGGCCATGCCGGGCGGTTCCTGTGGTTGTGGTCGCGGATGAATTCGACTCGTTCCCAGGCTCCGCCTGGGAACGCCCTCTTCCGAGGCTCTGCCTCGTCTGCTGCACGTGAACGGGCGATGAAGAGGACGCAGAGCGTCCAAAGAGGCGTTCCCAGGCGGAGCCTGGGAACGAGGATCGTTCCAGGAGCTCCAGATTACGGTGCGGAGCGCGGATCTGGTAGCGCGTTGCGCCGACTGGCCGATTTCCGACTCTCGGGCTAGACTTGCGGCACGAATCTGATCGCGAGCTACTCCGCCGCCAGTCGGGCGTTTCATGATCGTCGTTTCGCAATTGAGACGCGAGTTTTCCGCGGGAGGCCGGACGCTGACCGCGGTCGATGGTCTGTCGTTCACGGTCCAGGCGGGAGAGGTCTACGGACTGCTGGGGCCCAATGGCGCAGGCAAGACGACGACCCTGCGGATGATTCTCGGGCTGCTCGAACCCACCTCCGGCGAGGCCATTGTCGGCGGGCATCGGGTCACGGAAGCCCCCGAAGCGGTCAAACGGAGTATCGGTCTGGTGTCGGCGAGCGCCGGGCTCTACCCGATGCTCACCGCCCGCGAGACTTTGCGGTTCTTCGCGGATCTCTACGACGTTCCGCCGGAGGTCGTGACCGAGCGGATCGAACGGCTCGCCGATCTGCTCGATTTCCGGCGGTTTCTGGACCAGCGGTGTTCGACGCTGAGCACCGGGCAGAAGCAGCGGATTACGCTGGCGCGGGCGCTGGTTCACGATCCGCCGGTGATGCTGCTGGACGAACCGACGCGCGGTCTCGATGTCGTGGGGACTCACGTGGTCTTCGAGTACATCGCCCGGCTGCGGGCTGAGGGGCGGGCGGTCATCGTCAGCACGCATCGCCTGGAAGAAGCCGCGCTGGTCTGCGACCGCATGGGGCTGCTCAACCGCGGCGTGCTGCGTTACGAAGGGACGCTGGCCGAGCTGCAGGCGGCGACGGGGCGGCCGACGCTCTACGAAATGTTCCTCGATCTCTTGAACGCTCCCCGGACCGAGGGAGCCGCGCATGGAGTCGCCTGAGCCGGAGATGCGCCGACTTGCTCCGGCCGCCGCACGATGGACGCCGCGCTGGATGCGGCTGGCGGCGAAGGAGCTGCGCGAGATCCTCCGGGATCGCCGGACGCTGCTGACGCTGCTGCTGATGCCGTTGCTCGTGTATCCGCTGCTCGGCGTGTCGTTCCAGAAGGTGATGTTCTCGCAGATCGATCCGGGCGTCCGGGTGGAGCACACCGTCGTCTTCGAAACCACGCATGCCGCCCAACTGTTTGAAGGTCGTTTCCGGGACGGAGACCAAATCCTCAAGCGGCGACGGGGCGAGGTCGCCTCTCCGACGGAAACGCCGGACGCAGCCAAGCCCGTCGACCGTCCGAAGCTCCGCTTCCTGACGCCTGAGGGCTCCGAGCAGCGGCTCGACGTGGAGGAGCAACTCCGCGAGCGGATGGCGGAACTGGGAGTGAAGGTCGTCCCGGCCGATGGAGACGCCGGCAAGGCGGGGGCCGTCCAGTGCGAGCTGATCGCGGTCGCCGGCTGGCAGAATTCGCGCGAGGCGCGCGAGTATGTCGAGGAACGACTGCTCGCGGTCAACGACGCCTATGCCCGGACTGTCCTGAGAGAGTACGCTCCGCAGGTCTTTCTGCCGCTCGAACTGTCGCGACGGACGATTGCCGGGGAATCGGGGCCGGCGATCTCCCTGGCGGCGCTTGCCCCGCTGATCCTGATTCTGATGACAGTCACCGGCGCGGTCTATCCGGCGATCGACCTGACGGCGGGCGAGCGGGAACGCGGGACGCTCGAAGCGCTGATCTCGGCCCCAGTCCCCCGCTACGAACTGCTGCTGGGCAAGTATGTCGCGGTGCTGACCGTTGCGATTCTGACGGCGATCGCCAACTCCGTGGCCATGATCGGCACGCTGTACTCGATCGGCCTCGATAAACTTCTGCTCGGGGACGGCGGATATCAGCCAATCGTCTTCGTGCAGCTCTTCGGACTGCTGGTGCTGTTCGCCGGGTTCTTCTCGGCGGTGCTGCTGATCCTGACCAGCTTCGCCCGCAGCTTCAAAGAGGCCCAGGCGTACCTGATTCCGCTGATGCTGCTGTCCCTGGCGCCGGGGGTCTTCAGCCTGCTGCCTGGGCTGGAGTTCACGGCCGCGCTGGCGGTCACGCCGCTGATCAACATTGTGGTCCTCGCCCGCGATCTGCTCGACGGCCGGGCGAACCCGGCCCTGGCGGCGACGGCGATTCTGTCGACGGCGCTCTACACGGCGGGGGCCCTGGCCTGGGCGGCGCGGGTTTTCGGGACCGACGCGATGCTCTACGCCAGCGAGGGGACCTGGAAAGACTGGCTCCGCCGGCCGGAGCACGTCGCAGCCGGTCCGACCTGGCTGCAGGGGCTGTTTTCGCTGGTGGTGCTGTTCCCTGCGTTCATTCTGCTCGGCGGCCTGCCGGCCCGGTGGTTTGAGCATGCCCCGCCGCTGATGCTGGTCGGCACGAGCACGGTGACGATCCTGCTGTTTGCGCTGTGGCCGGCCGCGTTCGCGTTCTGGACGCGGATTCCGCAGACAAAGGCGTTTTCGCTGGCGCCGGTGCGCTGGACGGGGTTTGCGGGTGCGGCTCTGCTGGGGGTCTCGCTGTGGCCGTGGGCGTATGAGCTGGAGATCTGGCTGCTGCCTGCGGACCGGTTGGAGATGCTGGAAGGCTTTTCGGAACGGATTGCGGCGTTCCTGAAGGCGGTGCCGTTGTGGGGCCGGCTGGTGGCGCTGGCGCTGGTTCCGGCGGTCTGCGAGGAACTGTTCTTCCGCGGCTGGCTGTACGCCGCGATTGCGACGCGCTGCCGGGCGGTGGGGACGATCGTGATCACGGGGACGCTGTTTGGCGTGCTGCACGTGGTGGTGCGGGACTCGGTGCTGTGGGAGCGTTTCTTTCCGACCTGTTTTCTGGGACTCATCCTGGGGGTCGTGCGCTGGCGGACCGGGAGCGTCCTGCCGGGAATCCTGCTGCACGTGTTGCACAACGGCCTGCTGCTGTCGCTGTCGGATGCGCCGAAGTGGATCACCCGCTGGGGGCTGGATGTGGAGGGCCGGCAACATCTGCCGGCGGGGTGGCTGATCGGCGCGGCGGTGCTGACGGTTGCGGGCGCCTTGCTGATCGCGATTCGGGTCGGTTCAACGCGGGATCGTGAAACGCCTCCGTCCTGAACGGCGCTCAGTGGCGGACTGGAAAACTGTCGCGACTGTCGTGCTGGCAGTTCGCGGCAGATGTCCACGCTTTGGAGCGTCTGTCAAGCTGGGGGACGTTGCGGCGGCGCATCGTCACCGCATTTTTTGCGCAAAGCCCCCATTCTTTGTTTGACGCCGTCCGCCGATAAGGTAGAAGACGCTGCGTCTCGGACCGCCATTCCCCGGCGGCCGTCTCTCGATGTCGTGAACTTCGGGCCAGTTTCACGGCTTCTGTTTCTCTTTTTCTCGTTGTCATCCCTTCGTCTCAGGTCTCCGAAGACTCGGCAGACCTCGATCCAGGAAAGGCCCCCTGATGCCGTTTTGCAACACACGGTTCTTGCGCTGCGCCCTGTTGACCGGTCTGGTTGCCGGCTCGATCCTCGTCCCGGCGGCGCCGGCCGAGAGTGCCGCCCCCGGGAAGGTGGATGTCCTGATCGCCTTCCGCAAGGTCCCCGGCCAGGCCGAGCAGAATCTGGTCAAGGCGAACGGCGGAACCGTTCGTCGCACGTACCAGATCGTGCCGGCGTTTGCGGTGGAGTTGCCGATGAAGGCGGCCGAAGCGCTCGCCAAGCACAAGGACGTGGCGATCATCGAGCCGGACGGACTGATCGAGGCGGTCGACGCCGAGCTGGATGCGGTCTGGGGCGTCAAGAAAATCGGCGCGGGAATCGCCCACACGAGCAACCCCGCCTACAAGGGCCTCGGGATCAATGTGGCGGTGATCGATTCCGGCGTGGATTACAACCACGCCGATCTCAAGCCGAATTACCGCGGCGGGTATGACTTCGTGAATAACGACAGCGACCCGATGGACGACAACGGGCACGGGACGCACTGCGCCGGCACGATTGCGGCGGCGGACAACGACGCGGGCGTGGTGGGGGTGGCCCCGTCGGTCAATCTGTATGCGCTGAAAGTTCTCGATGCCACGGGAAGCGGCTCGTACAGCAACATGATTGCCGCGCTCGACTGGTGCGTGAAGAACAGCGTGCCGATCGACATTACGAATAACAGCTACGGGAGCAGTGCGAATCCCGGCAGCATCGTCGAGACGGCGTTTATTAACGCCCACAACGCGGGGATCCTGAACATCGCCGCTGCCGGGAACTATGGCACGTCCGC
Source organism: Planctellipticum variicoloris (assembly GCF_030622045.1). Classification (NCBI taxonomy): domain Bacteria; kingdom Pseudomonadati; phylum Planctomycetota; class Planctomycetia; order Planctomycetales; family Planctomycetaceae; genus Planctellipticum; species Planctellipticum variicoloris. Next base: position 23,443 of record NZ_CP130886.1, read on the forward strand.
CGGGACGGAAGACAACGTGATTTATCCGGCCCGGTACGCCTCGGTGCTGGCGGTGGGGGCGACGACCAGCGGCGACGTGCGGTCGTCGTTCTCGTGCACGGGGCCGGCGGTGGAGCTGGCGGCGCCGGGTTCGAGCATCTACTCGACGCTGCCGGGTGGGCGATATGGGTACTACTCGGGGACATCCATGGCGTGCCCGCACGCCGTGGGGGCGGCGGCCGTGCTGCTGGAAGCCGGTCGCGGCCAGTACGGCGCTTCGGCGACGAATGAGTACATTTGGGACATGCTGAAGGCTTCGGCCCTGGACCTGGGAACGGCCGGTTCGGACACGTGGTACGGATCGGGCCGGGTGCAGGTGGATTACGGCGTGGCCACAGTCGGTCTGACCGCCCCCAGTGCCCCCGCTCCGGCCCCAGCACCTGCGCCGACTCCGCCGCCCGCGATTATTGGTATGAAGGTCAAGTCAATTGCCTATGCCGCGGTGGGCGCCAAGAAAGCCGATCTGCAGGTGACCGTGACGATCGTCGACCAGAACGGGACAGCCGTCACGGGAGCTGTGGTGTCGGCCGCGATCAAGTGCAGCACGGTGGCGACGACGTACGGCGGCACGGCGACGACCAACACCAAGGGGCAGGTGGTTTACAAGATCTCGAAGGCCCCGAAGGGAACTTGGACGACGACCGTCAGCAATGTGACGAAATCGGGTTACCAGTGGGATCAGAGCTCGCCGGCGAATTCGTACCAGAAGAAGTAATCGGTCGACTTCGCAATTGAGCTGACCAGCACGGCGGCAGCAGTCGGGAATGACTGCTGCCGCTGTTTCGTTGCTGGCACTCGTCAGGATCATCGCGGCGCCGGCGGTCCGGGCATGGACTGCGACGCCTCGTGTCACGATCGCGTGATCAATCCGCGGCGCCCGAGCGATCACGGGCCGCCGGCAGCGTCCGTGACGATCGAATCCAGGCGTCGATGCGAGACATCCATCAATGCAAGCGGGCTGCCGAGATGGCCGCCCGCTCCGAAGTTGAAATGCGTTCGCGAGTCCAGCTACGCGACTTGCGTTTTTGCCTGACGACGGCGACGCAGGGCGCTGACCGCCATCCCGATCCCGGCGAAACCGGCAAGGGCAAGGGAAGTCGGTTCGGGGACGATGTCGCCTTGGTCATCGATCGTTGAATCGGTGGTGTTAACGCCTCCCAAACGAATCTGCTTGATTTCTGAAAGGTACTTACCAGTGACGAATGTTCCGGGCGTTATTCCTGGGATGAGTGATTCAACAGTGACTTTCGTAATCTGCTCGCCGGCATTGCCAATGATGCGAAATCGTGCCGGCTGTTCGAACGGCTGCGGTTTCTCGAACGTCGCAACGCCTGTCGCACCGTAATTGACGGTGATCTTGATCTTGGACCCATCCGGGCCGGTCGAAGGATTGAATCCGAGCTCAAATTCAAGATCGCTGAACGAGAACATCGGGACGTAATCTGGGCTCCGGTCATTCGCGGCGTGGGGCATAAAATACACGCTGCTGAAGAACATCTGATTTGGTCCTCCCCCCTGAGAGCTGATCTCGGTAATCATCGCCTGCCCACCTTCAATCTTCAGGCTTAGAGTGGCATCGACGCTTCCGATGTCGACAACTGCGTTCACATTCGGGTTCATCATGTTCACGTAACCTTCAACGACCGGCCCGTCAGAGATCAGTGGGCTTGATCCGTTACCTATCAGGTTGTAGTGGTTGCCCGACCCGCCGTTGTATTCGAAAACGATTGTCGCACGCGCCTCGCCGCCGATCGCGATGAATAGCATCGCAATCAATCCCCCAATGGCCCGTCTCATTTCCTCTGTCCCTTTGCCCCGCAAATGCAACTCATCCTGGCCCGCTCCTAGCCCGCTGACCGGACATCCCTTCCCGTTCGACAACCGTGCGAAGACCGGTTGTCTGATTTGAGATCGTGCCGGCCGCGAAAGCCTTTCGCAAGCGTAAGAATTCCGGAAAACGGCATAAACCGTACAAATCCCTAGGCACCCCGTCGGCGAATGCCAAGAAATCGCATGGACGCGGGAGTGAACAATTCAGATTTCGCGTCTTTTGTCTCAGAAGTCGCATCGCTGACTGGACTTGGCGCGGACGACATCCCGTTGCCGCGAGCGGTGCATGCAGAAACGAAACGTCCCGGAACCAGCGCGAGGCCGATGCCGGGACGTCGAATGACGCGGTGTCTGAAAGAGAGCCCCCGTTACTCGTGACGCATGGCGCTCTGGCCCTTGATGAGCGTGTTCTTCATGTAGCTGGGCGGCAGCAGCGAGACTTTGCTGAAGGGGACCTGGACGGTGACCGTGATCAGGTCCCGGCTGTTCGATGACGCCAGGCTGTTGTTCGGATCCGGGTTGCCGGTCGCCGGCGTGATCGTGATCGTCGTCGTGACGTCGCCCGGCGAGACGCTCAGACTCTGCTGCAAGAAGGACGTGACGCCGGAGGTGACTTCGGTGTTGGTCGAACCGGTCAGGACCGCCATGCGCGTCGCTTCGCGTGCGGCGTTAACGACCATGTTCGAGACCATCATGCCGCGGCCGAACTCGATGACGCCCATCAGCAGCAGGACGAACACCGGCAGCACCACGGCCATTTCGACCATCGCGGCGCCTTCGCGCGGGCGACCCTGGATGGGAGGGCGGGGTGGCAAATGTTTCATAGTCCGCATGGCCTTTCCAGTGCTGGCGATTGCTGGCGGAGAGTCGAGCGGCCCGCTCCTATTGACGAGTTCGCGACGCGCGCAGACCCGCCGTCTAAGTCACCTTAAGTCGCGAGAGTCGTGCGTCAAACTGGGAGTCCATAATCCGTCGAAATCGTGAATCCGGAAGTTCCGGTTGCAGAGGATCGGCCGTGGCGATCAGTGCTGCGAACAGGTCTGCTGCGGTGAGTGACAGTACCGTCCGTAGCGGTTATTGCGGGCGGCTTGTCCACATCCCGCGGATCATCCGATCTGGGGCCACGCTATTTCGCGAAAAAGAATTGGCGTCTGTTTGACGGACGCGAACTGCGACCTAGTCTTGCGCGGGACAGTGTCGACTGGAAGCTGGCCGCAGGAATTGCGGCTCCCCTTGGATCATTCCCTCGATCCTTCAGCACCGCGAGCGGGCCAGCTCGCGCCAGTGGACTGTCATGAGGAAGAGGAGGCGTCGCCGTGCGGTCGCTTCCGGGAAGATCATTGCGGAGCTGGATTCCGCCAGAGGATATTCGAGGGAGAGGCCAATATGCTCAGAGTTCCGGATGCTTCGCGGAGCCTGACTCGACACCGCTTGACGATGCTGTCGCTCGTCCTGGTCGCCATCGCCACGCAGTCCGGCTGGTCGACGGACGTCGCCGTGCCGACCGAGGTGGACCGGATCGAAGAAGACTGGTCTCTCCTGCTGGGCGAGCCGGATGTGGAGAATGACAGTCCGCAGATTCTCAACGTGATTTCGCCGTTCGGCACGACTGAAGGCGAACACGCGATCTTTGAGCTGAATCACTGCACTCAGCCGGAGTATCTGAGCGGAGGGCTGCAGTTGCAGCGGTGGACGGGGCCGGACACCTGTGTCGCAACGACCCGCACCATCGACCGCGGGACGCTGGCGATCCCGGCGGAAGAGATTACTTACACGATGCGAATGACGCTCCGTGACGGGACGCTCTACTACTCGGTCCGGAACGGAACGAGCCAGACGTGGGGGACGTTCGGCGACTACGGCCAGTATCGGCTCTCGGTTCCGACGACCGCAACCACGCTCTCGGGTTACCGCCCCGATTTCTCGGCCACCGAGTCGAAAGTCTCGTTCGGTTCGCATCGGGTCAAGACCTTCAAGATCAAGCAGATTCGCTACTACTCGCTCGGGAAACTGGTTGCGACCGATTCGACGGAACGCGTCGTGCATCAGTACGACGCCACGAGTGCCGAGGCCACGATTCCCGTGGTCGAGGAAACGCCGTAGTTTCGGCCAGCGAAATGCCGCATCGCGGCGTTCCGCGCAACCCTTGCTTCAATCTCTCGACGGGAGATGTGCCATGCGTCGAATGATCCCCGGTTCGCCACGCAACGCGTCGCGCGCCCGGTCCCGCCGGTCCGGAAACATCGTGGTTCTGACCGCGCTGCTGATCACGTTCCTCTTTGCCCTGGTGGCGTTCGCCGTCGATCTGGGATACGTCTCGCGGACAAAGACGCAACTGCAATCGGCAGTGGATGGTTCCGCGCTGGCTGCGGCGATCGAACTGGGGGACGGCCTTGGTTTTGGCCCAAAGCTGACGCCGTCGACGGCGGCGGCGTTCGGGCGGACGGCTGCCACATACGTTGCCGACAAGAATCCCAACGGGGACCAGAACAGCACGACGATTCAGACCGCGACCGACATGCAGTTTGGTCAGTACGACTGGAATGCCGCTTCCGGCACGTGGGAAAAGAGGTGGGACGCCACGCCCTACAATCTGGTCAAGGTGACCGTCCGCCGCGATGGCGCCGGGTCCAAGGGAAGCGGCCCGCTGCCGCTGCTGTTCGCGCCGGTCATCGGCTACAAGTATTCGAATCTGAACGAGACTGCCTATGCCGCGCTGCGGGTCGGCGTCGGGATCCAGCTCAAGCCCGGCAGCGGACTGACCGCCGATGTGCTGCCGATTGCGCTCGATCTGGGGAGTTGGAACAACCTGATGGCGGGAATCGGCAGCGACATTTACGCGTTCAATACGACGACAAAAGCGATTTCCTCCGGTTCGGATGGCGTCAAGGAGATCGATCTGTATCCATACGGCGTCAACTCCCTTCCGCCCGGCAATCGGGGTACGGTGGACCTCGGCGACCCCAACAACAGTACCGCGGATCTGAAACGCCAGATTCTGCATGGACTCAACGAAACGGACTTGTCGTACTTCGGCGGCAAGCTGACGACCGACAACGGACCGCTCTACATCAACGGCGACACCGGCATCAGCGCCGGCATCAAGGCGGATCTGGAGGCGATCAAGGGGCAGCCGCGACTGATTCCGCTGTTCACGGCAGTCTCCGGCCCAGGGAACAACGCGACGTACACGATCGTGAAGTTTGTTCCCATCCGCATTCTCTACGTGCAGTTAACGGGCAGTAACAAACGAGTCATCGTGCAGCCGTGTCCGTTCGTCAGCCACGCGGTCATTCCGGGCAACGCGCCGATCGCCGTCGACAGTTACTTCACGCCGCCGCGGCTGGTGAAGTAAACCACGACGCGCCGCCAGATCATGCTCTCGGAATCGCACCGTCGACGATGCTCTATTCGGGCTTCGTCTCGGGAACTTCGATCCGGCAGCAGCCGAGATTGAGGAACTGCTTCGCGCGTCCGGAGGCCTGTTCCAGCAGATCCTTCCGCAGGCTGTAGACCATGAAGCGGCCTTCCCGGCGGACGGTCACGAGGTGGGCGTGCTTCAGGATGCCGAGGTGGTGCGAGACGGTGACGACCTCGGCTTCGAGAAACTCGGCGATATCGCCGACGGTCATTTCGCCGTGGCGGAGGACATCGACGATCCGCAGCCGCAGCGGTTCGCTGAGAGCCTTGAGCTGGTCGGCGCAGGACTGCGCCTGGAAGGTATCTTGATCCACGACGGAAGCCTGCGTGGGAACGACGGGTTCGCAAAACGGGACAGATTTGCAGCAGCGGCGATGATAGTCCCGCCGACGCGGTCCGGCAATTCCGCCGGGCCGTCCCGAGCGGCGGGGGAAGACCTGCCGGATGGACGGGCGATTCCCACAACTGGGGAAGTCGACGTCGAAGGTCGGACCAGGATTGCATCGCGCGGAAGTCGGCCGTAGTTTAGGGGCGTGGACATCAAGCCGGTCGAGAATCTCTGCAGTCTCCGAGGCATTCGGAGCGGAAACAGATGGATTTCACCCGGCATTTTCGAAGCGAGCGATTCTGGGCACGCCGACTGACTGGTCTGGCGATGCTTCTGGGGGTCTGCGCGTCGCTCGTTCCGCTGCCGGTGTTTTCAATCCCGACCGGCGGTAAAGATCGTTCGCAGCCATTTCCCTGCCAGAACCGGCCGTGCGGCTGTCGGTCGGCGGAGCAGTGCTGGAAGAAGTGCTGTTGCTTTACCAACGCGCAGAAAGTCGCCTGGGCGAAGTCGCAAGGGGTCAACGTCCCGGAGTTTGTGATTGCCGCCGCGCGCAGCGAGCAGCCGCGGAAGCTGGCTGCCACGGGCGGGTGCGAGAAGTGCCGCAAGGCGGACCGCCCGCTGTCGCTCGCCGGAAAGAGTGCAAAGTCGAGGCCGACTTCCAAGGGAGATTCGACGACACAGGTCGTCGTGATTGCCCTGATGCAGGAGTGCCAGGGGAGCTCCTGGTTCTGGAATGCCTTACCCTGGTGCACGCCATTCTGTCCCCCTGAGATCTCGGGGCCCGGGCTGTTGCCCGGCGCCTGGGAACACGCGGGTTCGGACGTGGTGGTTTCGATCGCCGTTCGACCGCCGGTGCCGCCGCCACGCGTTGCGGCTTCGCTGTTCTCTGCGGTCTGATTCCGCGCTGCTCCCCGGTCTGCGATGACGGCCCCATCGAGGGTGTTTTGCGCAGCCGGTGCGAGCGATCTCCTGCGGCGTCTGCTCGCACGCTCACACAGGACCCCGGGCTTGGTGTCCACAACGCAGGGTCTTCGTTCCTGTCGTGAGCGTGCCAACATTCGCCGCACGTCGATCGTTGACGCTTTGCGGATTGTCGGCCGCTGCCCCTGACTCCACTTCCGCCCCGGTTCGAACCGTTGCGCTCGTCGTGCGCGCAGTCGGCGACCGAAGGTGCGCCCAGACATTGCTCGCAGGAACTTCCAAGATGCCTCGAACACAACTCCCTGCGGTCCGTGCACGGCACGGATTCACGCTGATCGAACTGCTGGTGGTCATTGCGATCATCGCCATCCTGATTGCACTGCTGCTCCCCGCCGTTCAACAGGCGCGCGAAGCGGCCCGGCGGACGCAGTGCAAGAACAATCTCAAGCAGATCGGCCTGGCCCTGCACAACTACGAGAGTACTCATGCGACGATCCCCAGCTTCTATTCCTACGGGTCCGCGAACTCCGGTTCGTATTCGGTGCAGGCGCAGTTGCTCCCGTACATGGACCAGGCGTCCCTGCACAATCTGATCGACTTCAGTCTGAAACCGCAGATCGGCTGCTGCCCCGGCGACGTCAATCCTCCGCAGGTCAACCTGGTCAAGACTCCCCTGTCGGTGTTCCTGTGCCCCAGCGATCCAGGGCCGGCGACGTTCGAAGTCAAATCCGGAACCACCGGGGGTGCGACCGGCGCGACGTTTACGTATGCCGGAACCAATTACCACATCAATCAGGGGACGGCGGTCGGGACCAACTATGACGGTCGCGCGCCGACGGATGGCCTCGTCTGGACGAACTCCAAGGTGCGGTTTGCCCACATCGCCGACGGGATGAGCAACACCGCGGCCTTCTCGGAGTCGATCTTTGGTTTCCCCGTTCAGACGGTGTCCGCGCCGACGAACGACATGGAACGTCGTCGCAGTTACATCAACGTGTCGTGCGTCTGGACGTCGAGCACGGTTCCACCGGCGACGCCGGGGCTGGCGAACGGTTATCGGCCGCCGAACAACCCGGCCGACTTTGAAGCGGCGACGGTCGCGATCAGCCGCGGCTGGGCGGGGCAGCGGGGGGCCGGCTGGATGCATGGGCGCGAGTACTGGACCGCGTACCACCACTACCACAATCCGAACAGCGACGTGCCGGACATGGGGACGTGCGGCAACGGGATTTTCGCCGCGCGCAGCTATCACGTCGGGGGCGTCCACACGCTGATGTGCGACGGCGCGGTCCGCTTCGTCAGCGAGAACGTCGATCTGCCGATCTGGCGCGCCGTCGGGACTCGCGCCGGCGGGGAGACGATCGGCGAGTTCTGATGTTCGTCTGCCGTTCCCTCTAGCCAGGAGACTCGCTCATGGTTTCCAGCTCGCTGTCGCGTTCAGCCTGGTTCCGGCGACTGCAGGTCGAGCTTCAGCTCGATCTGCTGGCCCTGGGAATCTGCTTCGTCGCTCTGACTGCGACAACGTCCTTCCGACAGCTTCCACCGGCGGACGCGAATGCTACGGACGCGGCTGCGAGATGTACGACGCCAGCCGCCCGAGTCCCCGAAGTTCATTCATCATCGACCAAGGAATGTCCAGCATGCAATTCGCCGTTTCGTGGATTCTCGCCGCCGCTCTGGCGGCCGCGCCCGAGTCGTGGCCTGCGTTTCTCGGACAGGGCGCCAGCACGGTCGACCCCGCCTCGATCCCGGCCAAGTGGTCGCCGGATGAAAACATCGCCTGGAAAACGAAACTGCCCGGCAAGGGGCAGTCGAGCCCGGTGATCCTGGGCGACACGATCTATGTGACGTCGATCGACGGCACGATGAAGGAGCGCTGCCAGATCGTGGCGCTGCAACTGGCTGACGGCGCGATCGCCTGGCAGCAGACGTTCGAGTCGTCGCAGCCGGTCCGCAGCAACTACTTTCAGAGCCGTTCGGCCCCCACGCCGATTGTCGACGAACACGGTGTGTATGCCTTCTTCGAGACGGGGAATCTCGTCGCGCTGTCTCACGACGGTGAAGTTCTCTGGCAGCGATCGCTGACGGAAGACTACGGACCGTTCGAATCGACCATCGGACTGGCGGCGTCGCCGCTCCAGGCGGGCGATTCGCTGGTGCTGCTGATCGATCATGAAGGTCCGTCTTACCTGCTGGCGGTCGACAAACGGACCGGCGAGACGCGCTGGAAGACCGATCGCGACAGCCGGACCAGTTACTCGTCGCCGGCCCTCGTGCCGGTCGGCGATTCGCAGCAGATCGTCTGCAGCTCGGCCGGTTCGCTGGACGGCTACGAGCCGGCGACGGGGAAGCAGCTCTGGACGGTGACCGAGAACATCGGGGGGAACCGCTCCGCGACCCCGCTGGCGATCGGCGACGGCCGGTTCGTGATCGCCGCCAGCCCCGGGATGCACAACGAGAATGAGGCGGAAGCGCGCCAGACGAACGGCATTGTCGCGATCGAGCCTGACGGCGACGGGTTTCAGGCGAAGGTCGTGTGGCGGACGGAAGAAGCGATGCCGGCGTTCAATTCGCCGACGGTCTACCGGGGGTTGGCCTACTGGGTGAACCGGGCGGGGGTCATCTTCTGCTACGACGCTCAGACGGGCGAGAAACACTACGCCAAACGGATCGGGCAGGGGTGCTGGGCGACGCCGGTCGGAATCGGCGACCGGCTCTACATCTTCGGCAAGGATGGACTGACGACCGTGTTGGCAGTCGGCCAGGAGTTCGAGGTCCTGGCGGAGAACCAGCTCTGGAACGCCGAGGAAGCCGGCAATGAGGCCGTGGCCCGCAATCGGGCCGCCGGTCGCGAGGAAGGCGCTGAAGGCCGAACCGGCGGCGGACGTCCGTCGGGGAACCGCGCAGAAGGCGGCTCTCCCGCGGGGGCAGAATCGTCGGGACAGCCTGGTCGCGAGGCTGGCGGTCAACGACCTGCCATGACGGCTGAGGAGCGGGAACGCAATCGGGTGCAGGGTGAAAACCGATTCGCCGATCCCGTGCAATACGGCGTCGCAATCGTCAACGGCAGTCTGATCATCCGCACGGGCGAATTCGTCTACTGCCTCCGCAATGCGTCCGCCAGACCCTGAACCGAACCGGCTGGCCCCGCCGTGCGATCCATATTCCACGGCGGGGCAGTCGCCGGCCCCTCGAAGGATCTTCCCCGATGAGTCTGATCCGTGTTCCGGTCGCCCTGCTGGGAGTGTGCCTGCTCTCCGTGGCGAATGCGGGAGTGAACTACGAAGAGGAACCGATCAACTACAGCGAGGCGACGCCGGAAAACCGGGTGTCGCGGCTGCAGCAGCGGCTGGGTTCCAGAGAAGTGACGCTGGAGCACCGCGGACCGCAGGGATACTTGCGAGCCGTGCTGGCAGCGCTGGAGATTCCGGTTTCGTCGCAGGTCCTGACGTTCGCCCGCACGAGTCTGCAGGACGACAAGATCGGGCCGCGCACTCCGCGGGCGATCTACTTCAGCGACGACGTCCATCTGGGATACGTGCAGGGAGGTTTGCTCGAGATCGCCGTCTCCGATCGCCGGCTGGGAATGGTATTCTATACGGTCTCGCAGGATGCCGGGAAGCCGGCCTCGTTTCAGCGACGGACGAACAACTGCCTGACCTGTCACGGCGCGGCACGGACTCGCAACGTCCCCGGCGTGCTGGTCCGTTCGGTCCATCCCGACCCGGACGGTCATCCCGTGATCAGCGCCGGGAGTTTCGTGACGACGCACGCCAGTCCCCTCGCTCAGCGCTGGGGCGGCTGGTACGTCACGGGGACTCATGGCGACCAGCGGCACCTGGGAAATTTCACGCTGCCGGATAACAAGAAGCCCAGGCAAATCGACAACGCAGCGGGTCAGAACGTCACCGATCTCTCGGGCCGATTCGATGTCGGGCAGTACCTGTCGCCGCACAGCGATCTGGTCGCGCTGATGGTTCTGGAGCACCAGACGGCGACTTACAACGTGCTGACCCAGGCCGGTTTTGAAGTCCGGTCTGCACTCTACGAACAGGACCGGGGTGCGACCGTCACCGAGGCCGAGCTACAGCAGCGGATCGACAAGTCGGCGGAGCTGGTTGCGAAGATGCTGTTGTTCGAGGGGGAAGCGAGTCTGACAGCGTCGATTCGGGGTACGTCGGAGTTTGCCGCGGAATTCGCCGCACGCGGCCGGCGGGACAGTCGGGGACGGTCGCTCCGCGAGTTCGACCTCGCCCGGCGAATGTTCCGCTTTCCGTGCAGCTATCTGATCCAGTCCGACGCCTTCGCGGGCCTGCCGGAGCCGCTGCGGCAAGCGGTCTTCCGTCGGCTCCGCGCTGCGCTGAACAACGACCAGTCTGCGACCGACGATCCCCTGTTCACGGCCAAAGAACGTCGGGCTGTCAGCGAGATTTTGAGCGAGACCGTTCCAGGCTGGAGCGAGGCCGTGCGGCCGTAGTCGAACTGCGGACGCATTGCCGTCTCTAACCGACCGCAGGCGGATTCCGCTCGCCGAAGCCGCGCTGATGCCAGTACGGATAGGCGGGCGTGGTGGCGCTCGCCGCATCGAGCTTTGCGACCTGATCGGGCGTGAGATTCCAGCCGACGGCCCCCAGATTCTGGCGGAGCTGCTCCTCGTTGCGGGCGCCGATGATGACCGTGGCCACCGTCGGCCGCTGCAGCAGCCAGTTCAGCGCGATCTGCGGGACCGTTTTCTCGGTCTCGACGGCGACAGCCTCAAGCGCATCGACCACATTGTAGAGGAGTTCGTCCGGGATCGGGGGGCCAACATCGACGGCCACTTTCGATTGCAGCCGGCTCGATTCCGGCAGCGGCTGACCCCGGCGGATCTTGCCCGTCAACCGGCCCCAGCCCAGCGGGCTCCAGACGACTGCGCCGACCTTCTGGTCCAGTCCCAGCGGCATCAGCTCCTGTTCGTAGTCGCGGCCGACGAGCGAGTAGTAGGCCTGATGGGCGACGTAACGCGACCAGCCGTACTTTTCGGAAATCGCCAGTGACTTCATCAGGTGCCAGCCGGAGAAGTTGGAACAGCCGATGTAGCGGATCTTGCCCGATTTCACCAGCCCGTCCAGCGTCGAGAGCGTCTCTTCGATCGGAGTCTTTGCGTCGAAGCCGTGGAGCTGAAAGAGATCGATGTAGTCCGTGCCGAGTCGCTGCAGGCAGCCGTCGACGGCGCGGGTCAGATGGAAGCGCGACGAGCCGACGTCGTTGGGGCCTTCGCCGCTGCGGAAGGTGGCTTTGGTCGAGATCAGGACCTTGTCGCGTCGGCCTTTGATCGCCTGGCCGAGAATTTCTTCGGCGAGTCCCCTGGAGTAGATGTCCGCGGAGTCGAACATCGTCAGGCCGGCTTCGAGGCAGATATCGATGAGCCGGGTCGCTTCGGCGACATCGGTCGCGCCCCACGCCTTGAAGAGTTCCGTCGAGCCGCCGAATGTTCCCGTTCCGAGCGTCAGCGCCGGCACCGAAAAACCCGAGCCGCCAAGCTGTCGATATTCCATGATCCTGCCTCGATTGCCACTCGCCGGTGAACTCCATCCCCGCCACGACGCCCCTGAGCCGGGATTCGCACCTGCCCACAACGGTAGGCGCGGTTCGGCGGATCGTCAACTCGGCTCTCCAAGGATGCCTGAAGTTCGCGAAAGCGGGCGGTTTCGTCGTCCCGGCGGGCGTGCTACGCTGCCCGGACGGGGCGATGTCTCGCTGCGAGGCCGCTTCGGAGAACTATGCGCCAGTGACATCGAGGAGTCAGCATGACAGAGCAGCCTGTTGCATCGGACCATTTCCCCGCCGCAGAATCAACGGCCTCCGCCGTTCCGCGCAGAAGCTTTCTGGCCGCGGCGGCCGGGGCGCTGGGTCTGACGGCCTCCGCGGCATTCGCCCGCGACTACGGTCCCGGCGCTGCGCCGGTTCGCTATCCCGATCCCGACCTCGTCGCCCTCGATCCGCGCTTCAAAAAGTACGCTCTCGGCAATTCGCCGATTCAGCGGCTGTATCACAGCGACCAGATGCTGTGGGCGGAAGGCCCGGCGTGGAATGGCGTGGGTCGTTATCTGCTCTGGAGCGACATCCCGAACAACGTTCAGCTCCGCTGGCTCGAAGAAGACGGTCACGTCACGACGTTCCGCAATCCGGCGGGAAACAGCAACGGGAACACGTTCGATTTCCACGGCCGGCAGATCTCGTGCGAGCACGGCAACCGCCGGGTGGTCCGCTACGAATACGACGGCAGCGTGACCGTGCTGGCCGATCAGCACGACGGCAAGCCGCTCAATGCTCCGAACGACGCGGTGGTCCACCCGAACGGCGACATCTGGTTCACCGATCCGGGGTACGGGAGCCTGATGAATTACGAGGGGAACAAGGCTCCGAACATGTCGACGCAGCCGTACCAGAAGGAAGCGGTCTATCGAATCGACGGGAAGACGCTGAAGCTGGAAAAGGTCACCGACGAGATCTACAAGCCAAACGGCCTGTGCTTCTCGCCCGACTACAAGAAGCTGTACGTCGCCGACACCGGGGCTTCGCACTACGCGGACGCGCCGAAAAACATCAAGGTCTGGGACGTCGTCGACGAGAAGAAGCTGACGAAGGGGCGCGAGTTTGCGTCGATGAAGCTGGCCGTCAGCATCGGTCAGGGTCCCGACGGAATGCAGGAGAAAGCCGGGCTCGCGGACGGGATCCGCTGCGACGTCGACGGCAACATCTGGGCCAGCGCCGGCTGGGTGGGGGCCGGGTACGACGGCGTCCACGTGTTCGAGCCGACGGAAGGGGTCCGGATCGGGCAGATTCTGCTGCCGGAGATCTGCAGCAACGTCTGCTTCGGGGGGACGCGCCGCAACCGGCTGTTCATGACCGGCAGCACGTCGCTGTATGCGGTCTACGTCGAGACCCGCGGCGCACACATCACCTGATAGCCGCTGGGCAGGCTCCCGCCTGCTGGAACGTGTTTGCGAGTGAAAGGCCCTGCCGGCGCAACAGCGCCGGCAGGGTCTTTGTATGTTGAGCGCGGAGCGGGTCAGCGATCGCTGTGTTGCGCCGGGGCGGGCATGCAGCGAAATCGCCAAGGCGGCTCCGGTGCGAGCGAAGCGAGCGACGTCGGCGATTCCCGGGTTGCTGGATGGAACTCTGCGCAGGGACGAATTGGCAAGTCGATTGCAGAACGCGTCGTAGTTTGCGGTCCGGCCCGATGCGTGAGTCCACGTCAGGCGTCGTCGCCGACGACGAGGACGGCCATGAAGGCCTTCTGGGGGATTTCGACGGCGCCGAATTGTTTCATGCGCTTCTTGCCTTCCTTCTGCTTTTCCAGCAGCTTGCGCTTGCGGGAGATGTCGCCGCCGTAGCATTTGGCGGTGACGTCTTTGCGGAGGGCGGAGATCGTTTCGCGGGCGATCACGCGGGCGCCGAGGGCCGCCTGGATCGGGATCTCGAACTGGTGCCGGGTGATTTCTTCCTTGAGCTTTTTGCAGACGGCCCGGCCGCGGCGCTCGGCCACGGAGCGGTGGACGATGCAGGCCAGGGCGTCGACCCGTTCGGCTTTGACGAGGATATCCATCTTCACGAGGTCGGCGGCTTTGAAGCCGATGACTTCGTAGTTCATCGTGCCGTAGCCCTGCGTGATGCTCTTGAGCCGGTCGTACATGTCGAAGACGATCTCGGCGAGCGGCAGTTCGTAGGTGAGCTGCGCCCGCTTGGGGCCGAGGTACTCGGTGTTGAGATACGTCCCGCGACGGTCGGCGCAGAGCTGCATGATGGAGCCGATCCGTTCGGACTGCAGAATGAACTGCACCCGGGCGATCGGTTCGCGGAACTCTTCGACCTGGCCCGGATCGGGAACTTCCTGCGGGTTGTTAATGACGACGACTTCGCCGCTGCGGAGCAGGACCTCGTAGGTGACGTTCGGCGCGGTCTGAATCAGGTCGACGTCGGCTTCCTGTTCGAGCCGCTGCTGGATGATCTCCATGTGCAGCATGCCGAGGAAGCCGCAGCGGAAGCCGAAGCCGAGGGCGTCGCTGGTGTCGGGCTGGAACGAGAAGCTGGCGTCGTTGAGACACATTTTGTTGAGCTCGTCGCGGAGCTTCTCGAAGTCGGTCGCATCGATCGGGTACATGCCGCAGAACACCATCTGCTGCGGAATCTCGTAGCCGGGGAGCGCCTGGGTGGCGCGGTTGTGGAAGTCGGTCACGGTGTCGCCGACGTGCACGCTGCCCAGCTCCTTCACTCCCGAAATGAAGTACCCCACCTGCCCGGGGCCGAGGTCTTCGCAGGGGGCCATGTCGGGTCGGAACTGGCCGACTTCGAGGACGTCGTGGGCCGTGGCGGCCTTCATGAAGTAGATCTTCTGGCCCTTGCTGAGCGTCCCTTCCATGACCCGGATGTACGTGATGACGCCGCGATAGGTGTCGTACTTGCTGTCGAAAATCAGCGCCCGGAGCGGCGCCTTGGGATCGCCTTTCGGCGCGGGAATCCGTTCGATGATCGCCTTGAAGCACTCTTCGATGCCGATGCCGGACTTGCCGCTGGTCATCAGGCAGTCGGTGGTGTCGAGCCCGACGACCGACTCGATCTCATCGAGCACTTCCGGGATGCGGGTGATCGGCAGGTCGACCTTGTTGACGACGGGGATCACTTCCAGGTTGGCGTTGATCGCGGCGTAGGCGTTGGCGACCGTCTGGGCCTGCACCCCCTGGAAGGCGTCGACCAGAAGCAGGGCCCCTTCGCACGCTGCCAGGCTGCGGGAGACTTCGTAGTGGAAGTCGACGTGGCCCGGCGTATCGATGAAATTGATCTCGTACTGCTGGCCGTTGTAGGTGTAGTTAATCGCGACCGCCCGCGCCTTGACGGTGATCCCCCGCTGGCGTTCGACCTGCAGATCGTCAAGGACCTGGTCGCGGAATTCGCGTTCGGTGATTGCGCCGCTCTTGAGGAGCAACTGATCTGAAAGCGTGCTCTTACCGTGATCGATGTGGGCCACGATCGAGAAGTTGCGAATGAAGCGCTGATCAAACATGGGGAATTCTGTGGCGTGTCCCCGGACCGCTGCCCGGAGATGAGGATGGCTGGGACTGTGCGCGGACTTTCCCCGCTTCGCCGTCCGATCGCGTCGGGGATGGGGGAATTCTAACGTGTCCGGCCAGCGGCCGAAATAGACGTCGCGACGGCCAGACCTTCCCGCCAGTGGCGGCGGAGGAATTCGCAACCGCATACTGGGAAACGAGTTGTTCTGTTATTGCGATGCTCCGCGGAGCCGGCCGAGAGCCTCGATCTTTTCGTGATCCCCGAGCCGGGCCGCCCGGACTGCATCGTGCAGGAACTCGATGTTCCGGTCGTACGTCTCCCGGTCGACCGGAAAGGGGGTGCCGTCTTTGCCGCCGTGAGCATAGGAATAGTCCGCCCAGCGGCGGCCGTCCGCGACCGGCGGTTGGGGTTCACCGCCGGCCATCGGCGGTGCTTCCGTCGGATCCCGATGAGACACCGGGGCATCGAAAATAATCTCCGCCAGCAGAGCCAGGCTGCGGACTGCCGCCGGGCCGATGCCGGGCGTCCCCAGCAGTTGCTCGAAGCCCTGCGGCTGGGCCTCGTGGGCGGTGCGAACCAGCTTTCGCAGCCGATCCGGGTTGATGTCCGACTTCAGGACGCGATGGTGCTGCGGTGCGAACAAGGTCGGTCCGGAGGTCGCCTGTTTCCACTGGGCGACGATCCATTCGGGCGACTCCTTGAGCAGCTCCGCCGTCGACTGCCGATTGCTCTGGCCTTCCCCCGCCACGAAGTTGAAGACCTTTTGCCTCGAAGCCGGCGGCCGCACTTGTGGCGTCTGCAGATCGTCGATCCCCGCGTGCGGTTCACAGACGAAGTCTTCCAGGATCGAACCGAGCCAGTGGTACCGCCGGGCCGTTTTCGCTGCGTCGTTCATCCCCTGCTGGACCACGCACCATTGCCCGGCGGGCGTGAAAAACAGGCAGTGGTGATACAGTTGGTAGCCATCCTGCACGGCGGCGGAATCGACTTTGGCGCTCATCTTCGAGGCGTAGATCAGCCGGTCGCCGGTGGAGAGGGACTTTCGATCGGCCGTCTCGGCGATCTCGCGCGGCGTCTGCCGGCTGGTGTTCCCCTTGCCGCCCGCCACGAACAGCCCCAGATCGTCGCCGTAGACCTTCGCGGCCTCCTTGAGAGCGCCGCACGTAACGGTGGTGACTCCCGAACTGTGCCAGTCGAAACCGAGCACGCAGCCGAAGGCCTGGAACCACCAGGGATCTGAGAGCCGGCAGAGCATTTCGTCCGGGCCGTAGCGGTCCACGACGGCCATGGTGATCGCCCCGGCGAGTTTGGTCATCCGCTGAAACAGATAGGCGGGGGCCTTGCCGGAATGCAGCGGAAGATGGGCGAGTCGGCGATGCATGCCGGAAACTCTAAACCGCGGGCGTTTGCAGCGGAAGACCGGTCCTGCCGACCGCTCCGCCAGGAATCAGTCGGCTATTCGGACTCGGCGGAGACATCTTCATCGTCGACCTCCGAGTCGACGGAGGCGGGCGTCGGCCGCGAATCGGCGCCATCAGACTCCGGGGAAAGCGGGATCACCCGAGCATTCGGCCCGGAACCGATTTTGATCGAGCCCCAGCTCACCACGATGGCTTCGTCGCCCCGGTAGAACTCGCGAATCATCCGCCCCCGTTCCATCGCCCGTGTTCCCGCCGGGGGCCAGTGCATCGCGTACTGAATTTCCTCGTCGGCCACGACGCCGGTCGCCAGGCCCGCCGCGGCGAGCTGCGACCAGTACCCTTCGGGAGACAACTCGTGATAGCGGAGGTCGATCTTTTTGCGGGACTCGGCGGGCAGGTCGGCACCCGCCCGTTCGAGCAGCATCTGCTTGGTGATCCAGTCCACCCGGCCCACGAGCGCTTCGCGATTGTCTTCCAGGTCATCCAGCACTGCCGACCAGCGGGACAACAGATCCCAGACTTCGTCCGAAACCTGCTCGTGTTCGTGGACGTACCGGCGGCAGGCGTTGAGGTACCACCGCTGGATCTGCACGGCGGTCATCGACCGCCCGCGCCAGAGCGGATACGCGTTCGTCAGATTCGAATCGCGCGAGATCCGGCCCAGCGTCCGCAGCGCCCAGCGCGGCGACGGGGGGGTTGTAATCGCCCCGGCTTCAATCGCGTCCAGCACCAGCGCGGTGGCGCCGATGCGCAGATATTCCGCCTCCTCGCACAGGTTCGAATCGCCGATCGAGACCTGAATCCGCTGGCGGTCGTGAAATAACTGTTGAATCGACGGACGGTGAAACAGCGCCATCAGCGACGGTTTGAGGAACTGCCCCAACCCGAAAATCGGCCGATCATGGTCCAGCAGCATGTGGAACAGGACGCGCGTCCGGGAGGTCGCTTTCTCCGCGATCTGAAACTGGCCCTGTCGATCAATCCACCCGGCTCCGGCCCAGATGGTTCGCGTCAGCAGGAACGGCAGCAGGCGGCGCTGTGTCTGGTGCAGCGGCATCAACATCACCAGCAGCGAGCAGAACAGGCTGCTGGGAACCAGCAGCAGTCGCATCAGGGACTCGATCGGCGGCTCGATCCAGGGGGGCAGATACGAATCGGCGTCCCCTTTGGTGAACCAGCCCCGACCGTAGAGGGCCATTTTCAGTTCCCGGCTGGCAGGCCGCCCGGAAACTTGGCACGCCCAGAGAATCAGCGGGGCCAGGATCAGGCCGTTGAACGCCATCAGCACCAGAAACAGGGGAACGACCAGCGCCAGCAGCAGGACCGCATGGAACGCGATCAGGCAGCCGGCGCCGATTCGCCAGAGCGTGAGTCGCCAGCCGGTCGCGAGGGTCGCTTCGTAGTTTTCCTGGGCGCCGTAGGCGGTGCCGCGGCTGTCGCGACAATTCTTCAGCAGGAAGAAGCGATCGGGGGAGACGCGCCGGGCGCTTTCCGCGAGCAGCCGATCCATCGCCCGCTGCTGCGCCAACAGCGCCCTCGGGCTCCGGCACTCCGGGGTGCTCCCTTCGACCAGGCCGATCCCCGATGCAGGCCGACGGGTTTCGAACCACACGGCGCCGCCGTTGGCGAGAAAGACCCCGACTTTGCCGGTTGCGCTGCCTTCGGCGGCCGCAGTCGGAATCTGGCTGTCGAGCTGGTCCAGGAGTTGGTCGAACAAATCCCGATCGGAGGGCCGGGAGGCGTCGTCCGATTGAAAGCGGATCAGGTACTCGGTTTCGAGACCGATCAGGCGGTCGAGCACCTGAGCACGTCTCCTGTCACCCGGAACAGTCGAGATGTCGGCTACTCACCGCCGAGCTGGTTGACGGCGTCCGCCAGAAACTGCGGAGCGTCGAGCAGGGCGTCCAGGCGGATGGTTTCCAGGACCGTTTCGATGGCCGGAACGACTTCCAGCGAAGCGACGGTTGGCTCGACCACGGTCTCTGCGATCAGCTTCTGATCCACGATTCGCTCCTGCGGTGAGGATGAGCATTTCCGGAAGAACTGACACCGGGACAAACCAGGCGGTTCGCCAGCGTTTGACGTCCTGGAAAGTTTACCGCGAGCTTCCGAGCGAGGGAAGAGGCTGTTTTCGGATCCGCGACCAAAGAGTGTGTCGTCTCCCACGGGTTGCACTCCGTCCGCCTGAGGACGGACTTCGTTTTACCCGTGGCTACAGACCGTCGCCCACTTCGGGGCTTAAGACGCGGAACGTTCTCGACGTCCGGATCGCCAGCATCTCGACCACCAGCGGCTGACTGCGCGCTCCGCCTAAGCGGCGACCGCGGAGGGGGCGACTTCGGAGGCGATGACTTCCTGGATCAGGGCTTCGTAGTCGACCGCGCCCGTGCTCTTGGGAGCGTATTCGAAGATCGACTGGCCGAAGCTGGGGGCCTCGGCGAGCTTGATGTTCCGGCGGACGCGGCTGTTGAAAATGCGGGCCTGCTTCCACGGCGCCAGCGGGTCGCTCTGGTCCAGGAACCGCATCAGGTCGTCGGTGATGTCGGCGGCGAGCCGGGTGCCGGTCTCGTACAGACAGAGCACGATGCCGGTCACGCGAAGTTCGCGGTTCAGCCGGCGCTTCACCAGCGCGGTCGTTTCGAACAGCTTGGACAGGCCCTGCAGGGCAAAAAAGTGGGGCTGCAGCGGGATAAAGACTTCTTTCGCGGCCGTCAGCGCGTTGACCGTCAGCACGCCCAGCGACGGGGGACAGTCGAAGACGACGTAGTCGACCGGCGCCTGCTGGCACATCTGTTCGAGGGCCTTCCGCAGCACGATTTCGCGGTCGGCAGCGTCGACCAGTTCGAGTTCGGTGGCGGCCAGGTCGAGGTCCGCCGGCGCGACCCACAGGCGATCCTGGGCCAGTTGACGAACTTCGGCGAGCGTCTTCCGGCCGGCGAAGACATCGTAAATCGTCGGAGTCTGGCCGAAGGCTTCGACACCCAGATGGAGCGACGAATGCCCCTGCGGGTCGAGATCGATCAGGCAGACGCTTCGGCCGGCGCGAGCCAGCCCGGCGGCCAGGTTGACGCTGGTGGTGGTCTTACCGACGCCACCCTTCTGATTCATCACGGCGATGCTGCGCATCCGGAGTCCCTTCCGACGGGCCGAGCGAACGTGTTGGCCGTCAGCGCACGGCTCATCCTGAGCACAGCCTGACGGCGGATTGGAAGTATAGGACGGATCGGAAATCGTTTGAAGACCGGCTGCGGCAGGTTCGTCCGGAAAGTTCATTCTCGATTCTTGTCGGCCGATTTCAGAAATCGTCGCCCTATCGAATATCGCAACGTGTTTTCAGGAAATGGGTTACGATAAATTCTCCGGGTGGCGACGATTCTCAGTTAATTGTGATCGAATTGAACGGTTTTCTTGGAGATCAAATCCTCTTCCGTTGTCGTCAGTGTGGAAGTTCAGCATGGTCGCAACCTCCCTCGCTCCGCGTAACATTCAGCGTCACAATCATTTAGTGGCGATCCCGGTCGGCCACACTCCGGTTGAGGCCGATCTTCGGCAGCGGGCGGAGACCCTGCTGCAGCAGAAAATCGCCTATGTGGATCAGGAGTGGTTCCGACACCCGGACGCGGAGACGCGTATCGCGGCACTGGAGCCCGACGCAGGCAGTGGTTCGAGCCGGGTCACCAGTCCGGTTGCGGGAATTGCATTCGTCTCCGGCCTGGTAGCGGAGTCGCCGTTGACCGGTCCGGAAGAGAAATTTCTCTTTACGCGGATGAACTTCCTCCGTTTTCGAGCCGCCGTCGGGCAGCAAAGTCTGAAACCACGCCGGCCATCGGCTCGGCAAGTCGCGCAGATCGAAGCCGACCTCGCCGAGGCCAACGAACTTCGGAATCGCATCGTGCAGGCCAATCTGCGACTGGTTGTTTCCGTGGCCCGCAAACTCGCCGGTTCGCTGGACCAGCTCTCGGAACTGATCAGCGAAGGGCTGCTGCCGATGATCCGGGCGGTGGAGCTGTTCAACATTCAGCTCGGCAACCGGTTCAGCACCTACGCCACCTGGGCGGTGCGGAATCAGATGCTGCGGTCGCTGAAGAAGCGGAAGAATGCCCACGAGTTTAATGTCACGGAGGACGAGATCTCGCTGTCGCAGATCGCCGATCCGCGAACGGACCTGATCGACGCAAGTTCGCCAAAGTCGGACAGCGAACCGCTGATCGGTCGCATGCTGGCGCAATTGCCGGAGCGGGAACGGCAGATCCTGGCGGCGCGATTCGGACTGAACGGAAACCCGGAGGGACAGAGCCTGGCGGAACTGTCCGAGCAGTTCGGACTCAGCAAAGAACGCGTGCGTCAGATTGCGATCAAGGCGCTGAGCACCCTGCAGCAGCGGGTGGCTGGAATTGAGGATCCGGAAGAAATCCTCCATCGATTCGCGAAGCCGGTCGTTTAGTCGCCAGCACCGCGGTGCGCCCCTCAAAATCTATGGAATCGACTTCTCATGAGCCACTCTGCATCAGCCGGGAACAACGCCGAAGTCTTCGAACGGACTGTGGCGGTCCCGGTGTCGACTGAGGAATTGTTCGCGTGGCACGAACGGCCGGGGGCCTTTCAGCGGCTGAATCCGCCGTGGGAGAATGTGGAAGTCGTCTCGCAGACCGGGGGCATCCGGGATGGGGGCCGCGCTGAAGTGGCCGTCCGGATTGGACCGTTCCGGAAGGAGTGGGTCGCCTTGCATCAAGGCTACCAACCTCCGCATCAGTTTCAGGATGTCCAGCTCCCGGGCGGACCGTTCCGGCGGTTCGAGCACACCCATCGGATCCGTCCCGATCAGACCTCAGGGAGCGAACTCGTCGACCATATTGAGTATGTTCTACCGCTGGGAAACATTGGGCGATGGCTGGGGGGACGATTTGTCCGCCGGAAACTCGATCGTGCGTTTCGCTACCGCCATGACGTGACCGCCGGGGATCTGCAGCTTCTGGCCAGCTATCGGGACAAATCCGCCATGAAAGTGCTCGTCACGGGGGCGACCGGCCTGGTCGGCAAATCTCTCAGTCCGCTGCTCACGACACAGGGCCACGATGTTTTCCGACTGGTCCGCAGCCGTTCCGATCAGGCCAGCGACATCTCCTGGGATCCGGCGGCCGGGACGATCGACGCCGCCCGGCTCGAAGGAATCGACGCCGTCGTCCACCTGGCTGGCGAGAATATCGCCGGGGCGCGGTGGACTCCGGAGGTCAAGCAGCGGCTGCGCGACAGCCGGGTCGGCCCGACAAGGGTGCTCTGCGAGACGCTGGCGAAGCTGCAGCGCAAGCCGAAGGTGCTGGTTTGTGCGTCGGCAATCGGCTATTACGGTGACCGCGGTCTATCGCCGCTCACGGAAGAGTCCGGTCCCGGAGCGGGTTTCCTGCCGGAACTCTCCGAGGCGTGGGAGGCCGCGTGCCAGCCGGCGCGCGACGCGGGAATTCGCGTCGTCAATCTGCGGATCGGCGTGGTGCTCAGCCCGCTGGGCGGAGCGCTGCAGAAAATGCTCCTCCCGTTTCAGCTCGGTCTGGGAGGCGTGATCGGATCGGGGCGGCAATACTGGAGCTGGATTGCGCTCGATGACCTCGTCGGGGCGATTTACCACTGTCTCCAGCACGACGAGCTGGCGGGACCGGTCAATGCCACTGCTCCCGGCCCGTGTACGAACTACGAATTCACGAAGACACTGGGGGGCGTGCTGCATCGACCGACGATTCTCCCGGTCCCGAGCTTTGCCGCAAAACTGGCCCTGGGAGAGATGGCCAACGACCTGTTGCTGGCGAGCGCCCGCGTGATGCCGGTCCGGCTGGAACAGACCGGCTACCAGTTCCGGTATCCGGCCCTGGACGGAGCGCTGCGGCACGTACTGGGCAGGCACACGCGCGAAGTCGGTTCACGGTGAGAGTGGCGGACAGAGCTCGCGGGCGAGAATCTCTCCGGCCGTCTGATGCCCCCTCTCGTTCCAGTGCCCGGTTCCCAGGGCCGTATTCAGGAAGCCGTGAAAAAAGACCTGTTCGCGCCGGGCGATCTCGCGCATGGAGGGCGTGAGCAGGAGGACCGGTACTCCGGCTCGTTCGCCGAACTGTTGCAGGCGTCGATCGGGCTCGTCGAGGTCGACGACATGCAGTCGATCGGCCAGAGCCTGCGTGACGGCGGGGTCAGGAGCGACTTGAACGGCGTTGTTGAGCACGGCGATCACCAGTCGGGCGTCGTGTTGCCGAACTTCGATGGCCATCTGCAAGAGGATCTGCTCGGTCACCTGCCAGGCCGTGCGCCAGTCGTCGTCGGGCGGCGGGGCAAAGACCCGGTCGTCGAGTCCGACCTCCGTGCTCTGCACGGCGGCAGGGGCTGCCGATTCGCGATGGCGGGCGTGATAAACGAGCGCCATCAGCAGGGAGTTCCGCCGGAGCAGGTCTTTCAACCAGACGGAGGTGGAAGTCCGCATGCGGACGACTTCGGGGTCTGCGAGAAATGACAGGTCCAATTCGAGCCGGTCGCCGGCCAGGCGGTAAAAGGGTCTGCGGCGATCGGGTTCGAGCGCCGGCGAATTATTGCGGACGTCATTTCCCGGCAGAAATGCGAGCACCACGAGATCTGGCTGGTATGCCCAGACACGGTTTCGGAGCAGTTCCAGTTCCTGCGTGGTTCCGAGCCCTGAAACGCCGAAGTTCAGGACTTCGACCGTCTGACCGGTGAATGCGGGGCATCGCTGCAACTCCCGTTCGAGAACCGACCAGAATGTCCGGGATTCGTCGACCTGCAGCGCCTCGGCGAAGGAGTCTCCCAGGACTGCGATGCGGAACACGCCTGCGGGTTTCTGCCGCGTGTGCTCGCGATCACGGAACCCGGCGCTGTTGATCCGGATCGCCGCCCGGCCCTCCTGGATCTGCGTGTACCGGAATCCCGGCAACAGACCGGCGCCGATCTGTTCGTCGAACACGTAGGGCGAACGATAGTCGAGGCCGAACAGCCGCAGCGCTATTTCCGCGACAAACAGCCCGAGCAGCAGTCCAAGTCCGAGCGCAACCGCCGGAATCCACCATCGTCGTCGAGCGGGCGATCGTGTCTTCGCCGGCGGGGCGCCACTGGCGGCCCTCGGCCACCAGTGTCTGCGCCGATTCCCCGACGGCAGCGAGGGATCAGACATGGGATCAATCCGCCTGCCGCCACGACGCGGCAATCAGGTTGGACAGCCGGGCCAGTTGGCCGCCGGCGGGTTCCTGAGGCTGCGTCGACAGGATCACGGCAAAGGCTTCGGCGTCGGGATCCATCCACAGGACGGTCCCGGTCGCCCCCCAGTGACCGAAGGTTCGCGGTCCCAGCAGGTCGCCGAAATTGGCGCTGTGGGCCGGCCAGTGCAGCCGCCAGCCGAGGCCCCACGGGCGGCAGCGCCGCTCGTCTTCGGGGACATCTTTCATGCAGGCAAGCTGATTCGTCGTGGCGGCCGCCAGCGACGCCTGAGACAGCAGACGTCGGCCGGACGGAGTCACGCCTCCGTTGAGCAGCATGCGGGCGTAGGCCGCCAGGTCGCCGGCCGTGGTCAGCAACCCGCCCCAGGGAGCCCCGAGCTGTCGCCAGTAGCGGCTGTTCCAGTTCCAGTCGGGGCCATGCACCTGGGCTTCCGGCAGCCGGACCTCTGCGATCCGGTCGACCACTGGCGGCGTCCCGGTCCACCAGGCGTCCGGTCCGCCCAGCGCCGTCGCCGACATGCCCAGCGGAATGAAAAACTCTTCGGCGAGCAGTTCCGGCAAGGGTGCGCCGGCGAGGCGGCTGACAATTTCCGCCAGCACGACGAAGCCCATGCTCTGGTACTGCACGCCGCGACCGGGGGCAAAGGACAACTCGCATTCGCAGACTCCCTGCAGGAAGCGGGAGAGGGGGGCGTTCTGCTGGCGCAATTCCTGGTTGTCGGGGAGCATGTCGGGGAGGCCGGACGTGTGAGTCAGGAGGTGGCGGATTTCGACGCCGTATTTTCCGTGCCGGCCGAATTCGGGCAGGTAGTCAGTGATCCGGTCCCCGAGCGTCAGCCGGCCGCGTTCGATCTGCTGCATGGCCGCCATTGCGACGAGCGGCTTGGTGATCGAAGCGACCAGGAAGATGGTGTCCGGACCAACGGACGCGGTCCCCGCTTCCGTCGGCAAACCGGCGAAATGCGACCGCCACGGACGGTGGCGTCCGCCGGCGACGACGGCCAGCGACGGAACGCGATCTTCCAGAATCAGGCGATCCGCAAACTCGCTGACGCGGCGCCAGCCGGAATCGGAGATGGTCATTGGGGGCATGGAATTCTCCGTGCTGGACCTGGGAGCGAGGGGGGAGCGAGTAGCGAACAGGGAATAGCGAATGGCCAGATGAAGAGGGCTGATCGCTGATCGCTGATCGCGAATCGCCAGAGACATTGACGGGTGCATTCTCACAGCGCTGCCGGCTTAGAGACGGGTCAGGCGTCGATGGTCGACTCGGCGGCGGTGGTCCCGCGGAATCGGGGATTGCCGCCCTTCCGTCTTCTCTGCGATACCCGATACCCGATACCCGAAGCCCGACTCACCCCACCGGCACGTCATGGATCTGCATCACCTGATCGAGGTGGGTGATCTCCAGGATTTCGCGGATGTCGTTGGAGGCGTTGTAGAGGTGGACCTCGACGCCCAGTTTGCTGACCGAGGCGAGCAGGCCGAGCATTCCGCTCGGGACAAGTTTGACGCCGGTCAGGTCGAAGGCCATGACGCGCGAGTCGTGCTGCTTGACCAGCGCCACGATCTGGTCGCGGCAGTCGGCGAGGTTGAGGTGGTCGAGGATTTCGCGGCCGCCGAAGCCGATCACGGTGATTTCACCGGCCTCATAGACCTCGAGCATTGCGGAATCGCTCATGGCGGACCCTTCAGGGAGTAGCGAACAGGGAATAGCGAGCAGCCAGAGAGACGTCGCGCGGGTCTCGCCGCTCGCTGTCGATTTCTGAAACGTGGCCTTGGCAAGGGAGCGGCGGAGGATGCGCTTTGACCAGGATACAGCGTCTGTAACGCCAGCGATCGAGTCCGGGACGGATCGGCGGACTGCTACCGGGCCATGCACGACACATTCTGACACTTCCTTCAGTCTCTCGACAGAGGCGGACGGGAAATCCGCGTGAAGTGGCGGACGCGGATGTTCACGTGGACCGTCGTCGTGGGAGAAAATCATGGCAGTCTCTGCACAATTCTCAAATTTCCTGATCGCTGCAATTTGACACGGTCTCGCTGTGACCTAGGTTTGCGTGTCTTCGGAACGGTTCCGTCCTGAGCGTTCACCGTTCTAGCGACGCAGCGTGTTCCGGGGCAACGACTTATGGGGTGCAGAGGCAGGCGGCCTGTAGTGTTACGACCGTTTGACGCCTCGAGAAATAGCTGGAGGCCCGCAAGGCTCTAGCCGGTGCAAAACGCAGAGAGAGGTTTTGTCATGACCAAGTTTGTGAACAGCGTCAAGAAGTTCCTGGTTTCGGAAGACGGCCCGACGGCGGTTGAGTATGCCGTGATGCTCGCCCTGATCATCATCGTCTGCCTCACCGCCATCGGCAACATCGGCACCAGCGCCAACACCAAGTTCGGCGAAGTCAACGACGCCCTGAAGGGTGGCGGCGCCGCTGCTCCTGCCACCTAAGGCGAAGTGCTGACGGGACGGACCGCGGCAGGCGATCGATGTCGACTGCAGGCGGTCCGCGCCCCGGCGATCAGGGCCGTTCGCGTCAGCTTCCGTGGCTGGTTCGAACGGCCCTCTTTTCTGCCGGTCTGACGCTTTACCGTATTGGGAAAGTCCATGTTTCCGTTCTGGATCGAGCTGTCGCTGATGGATCTCGAACAATGTCTCGGGGTGCTGGCGGCGGTCGGCGCCTGCGGGGTCAACCTGTTCGGCGGTCTCCGGTAGTTCGGTCACCGGTTTGAGGGACGCATCGACCGCCGTCTCCGCAAGTGATTCGGAGTCGGCGGTTTGTGCGTCTCGTTTGAATTGGAGACGGCTTCATCGGCGGCGGAGTCCGCGGGTGGAGTCGATTTCGGCGACCGGCGTCGTCGGTCGCGAGCAGCCTTCAGTCCCCCCTCACTGTCACGAAAGGTCTCTTCGATGGAATGGCAGCAGTTCCTGCTGGAAAACTGGCACGTCAAGTTTGTCGCGGTCGTACTGATCGTCGCCGCCTGGATCGACGGCCGCCAGCTTCGCGTGCCGAACTGGATTACGTTTCCCATGGTTCTCTCGGGCCTGGTCTACGGAATCGCCACGGGGGGATGGGCCGGGCTGTCCGCCAGCGCCTGGGGGATGTGCGTCGGGCTGCTCTGCCTGCTGCCGCTGTACGCGGTGGGGGGGATGGGAGCCGGCGACGTGAAACTGATGGCCGGCATGGGGGCGTGGCTGGGAGCGGCGATTACCTGGCACGCGTTCGTGGTGTCGGTGGTGGTCGGAGCCGTGATGGCGGTGGTGATGGTGGCTGCCAGCGGGCGGTGGCGACATCACTACGGCCAGTTCCTGATGATCTGGAACGAGTGGGTCATGATCCGGAACCCGCGCAAGCTGGCAGAAATTGCCGCGGAGCGGAAGCCGCGGATGGCTCTGCTGCCGTACGGGATTCCGATCTGCATCGGTTCGATCGGGTACTTCGCGTATGCCGGGCTGATCTGAGAGGCGGGCCGCGTCTCTTGTCTTCGGGATCTTGAGTCAGAGCAGAGTCCGAACGAGGTTTTATCGACCTTCGGGCGGGCGAATTCGTGCGGTCAGTCCAACCTGCATTGACGGCAAAGGCGTTAAAGGCTGAAGGGTCGACGGGATTCCGGCCGATGAAGAGGACTGCGAACGGGATTGTCTCCTGCTTCGTCTGAATCTCATCGGGGCTGGATTCTCGACCGCCGAACACCGCCGAAATCGGGTTGGCATCGCGAAAACCATTCCACGAGAAATCAGGCGTCAGCGGAGAGTCCCGCCATGAAATCGAAGTCAATCATTCTGCTTGCGGTTGCAGCCGGCTGCGGCCTGGTGGCCATGCTCGGCGTGCAGCGCATGCTTTCGGGAAATCAGAACAACGGCGAGCAGGTCGCCATCCTCGTCGCACGGACGGACATCGATCCGGGCGTGCGGTTGGACGAATCGAATGTCGCGTTTCAGAACCTGCCGAAGGAGGCCGTGCCGCCGGGGGCGGTGACGAGCAAGGAGGAATTTGACGATCGGGCGCTGAAGTCGCGGGCGTTTGCGGGGCAGCCGATTGCGTTGCAGCAGCTCGGGGAGAAGGGAATTTACGGGTCGACGATCACCATTCCGGTGGGGATGCGCGTGGTGACCGTTGCGGTGAATGCGACGATGACGCACAGCGGGCTGATGAAGGCCGGGGATCGCGTGGACCTGCTGGTGACATATAAGGTGAGCAAGCCGAAGGTCGGGACCGTTTCGAGGACGAAGACGTTCCTCAAGTACATCGAAGTGTATTCGATGGATCGGACGGTGGCGGGTTCGGAGAGGATTGAGAAGGCGGAATCGATTGCGAAGAACGTGTCGCTGGTTGTGACGCCCGAGCAGGCGAATCTGCTGAAGCTCGCGGAGAGCAAGGGGCCGCTGCATCTGGCGTTGCGGAGCAAGCTGGACGACGCGGACGTGGCGATTCACGATGCGGACGATTCCGTCCTGAACAATACGCAGGCGATTTTTGACGAACCGGAAGAGATGACGGAGCCCGAGCCGGCCCCCGCCGTTGCGGAGGTTGCGGCGGAACCGGTGAAGCCGGTCGAGGAGGTTCCGCCGTCGGAGCCGGTCGAACCGCGCAAGGAAGGGCCGAAGAAGCCGAGTTTCGGGATGTATCTGGCGGACCGGTTTGCCTCCGCAGCGATGCGTGCTGCCAGCCAGCCGCTGCCGCCGGTGCAGAAGAAGATGTGGAAGATTGAGATCTACAGCGGGCCGGATCTGAAGGTGCAGGAGGTGGAGCTGCCGGTGATTGAGACGGAGGGGGCCTCGAAAGAGGATCGCCAGGCGTCGATCGATCCGGCCAGCGTTGAAGCCGCAAGAAGTTTCATGAAGGGTCTGTTGACTCCTGCGCCGGCCATGGTTGGCGTGCGGCAGGAGGGCGGGCCACTGAAGATCCGGGCGGAGTGACCTCCCGGTCCCAAGGTCACAGCAGTAGAGGTGCACGGATGCCCCGCTCCAGTTGGTTTTGTCACGTCGCCGCGGCCCTGATGTCGCTGGGAATCTTCTGCGGACCCGGACTCGGGCGGCTGCATGCGCAGCAGCTCGAGCCGGTTCGTACCGCCGAAGGGGAAGCGATTCCCATTCTCACGTCGCGCATGAACGTCGAGATTCCCGAAAAGTCATCGAAAGTCCTGCAGTTCAGGACGAAAGTTCAGCGCGTCGACGGATTCGATCCGGAGGTCGTTTCCGTTACGGCGCTGTCCTCCAATCTGATTCGGGTGCACGCACTCACGCAGGGGGTCACGTCCCTGTCGGTCACCGATGAGAACGGCTCGATTTCGAATGTCGAGACGTTCGTGACCGGCGACGCCCGGCTGCTGCAGGCGGTTCTCAAGCGATCGTTCCCCGAGACCGTCGTCACGGTGACCAAAATCGGTCCGGAAGCGGTCCTGCTCCGGGGCTGGGTGACCGAACCGCAGCAGATCCAGCAGATTGTGGACATCGCCCGCCTGTACCATCCGAACGTCCTCAATCAGATGAAGCTCGGCGGGCCGCAGGAAGTCCAGCTCCGCGTCAAGGTGATGGAATGCCAGCGCTCCAAGATCCGCCAGTTCGGGTTTAACTTCGCGATCTCGGGGCAGCAGGCGGGCTTCGGCAGCACGCCGGGCAACATCGCTTCCCTCAGCGCGATCACGGTGCCGTTCGGCGGCCCGGTCGGCGCCGACCTGGCCAGCGGCAGCTTCCGGAACGCGACGATGGCGCTCGGCATCGCCGGGAACTCGGCGACGTTCCAGGGGCTATTGGAGGCGCTGAAGAAGGAGGGGCTGCTGAAAATTCAGGCTGAGACGACGCTGGTCACCCGCAGCGGCGAACCGGCCCGACTGATCAACGGCGGCGAGTTTCCGATTCCAGTTCCGCAGAGCCTGGGAACCGTGACGATCTCGTGGAAGGAGTTCGGCGTCTCGCTGGAATCACTTCCCGTCGTGATCAGCCCGACGCGTCTGAAACAGACGATTGTCGCGGAAGTCAGCGAACGAGATCTGTCGACCGCGGTGACCATGAACGGGACGACCGTGCCCGGCTTGACCAAGCGGACCGTCGAGACTCAGGCCGAAATGAACTTCGGCGAGACGCTTGTCATCGGCGGCCTGATTTACATGCGGAACACGTCGACCACCAGCAAGGTGCCGTTTCTCGGCGAGCTGCCTGGAATCGGCGCCGCCTTCCGCCGGGTCAGCTACGACCAGGCCGAAACCGAGCTGCTGGTCATGATCACTCCCGAATATACGGCGGCCATGCCGTCCGATCAGGTTCCGCCAATCGGGCCGGGCATGAGCACCGATACGCCGACCGATCGCGAGCTCATCGGCCAGGGACTCATGGAAGTGCCGATCTCCGGCGACGGCATGGAATACTGTCCGGCTCCGGACGTCCAGTATCAGTTTGCTCCGACGCCGAGCCCCGAGCTCAGTCTGCCGCCAGCTCCTCCGGTTCAGCCGGCGCCGGCCGCCGCACCCGCCGCCGTGCCCCCGGCCGAGGCGAACCGGTCGCTCCCTCCCGCCGCGGACGACGGTCCGATCATTCCGCTGTCGTCGCGCGGCGTGTCGAAGCGACCGTCGGGTGACTGGACCGCGGTGGCGCCCGAACGATCGGTTGCCACACGGAGTCCAACGAACCCGCGACAGGCTTCGACGCGATCGGGACGGGTCTCGACGGCCGCGTTCGAAACCGAGTCGGACCGGGCTCTTTCCGGTACGATCCAGCAGACGGGGGCCGCCCGCTAGGCGGCACTCAGAATTCGTCCGCTGGTCGGCGAGGACGTCGGCCAGCGGACACCTTGACCGCAGAGAATCGCCCAGGTGGGTGAGGTGACGCAGACCATGTCGAATGTGATTCGAGTTGCGATCGTGGACCCGGTCGACTTCAGCCGCAACGAGCTGAAGACGATGCTGCTCGGTCTCGACGTCGTCTGGCTCGTCGCCGACTGCCAGCGATTCGAGTTTTTTCCGGATGTCGTCGCGCAGGCGCAGCCGGATCTGGCCCTGGTCGTGCTCGATTCGAATCCGGCCAAGGGGCTCGAGCTGATTGGCCGGATTCATGCCGACGCCCCGGACTGTTCGGTGCTGGTCGTCAGCAGCTCGACGGAAGGGAGCCTGATTCTGCAGGCGATGCGGAACGGGGCGAAAGAGTTCCTCGCCGCCCCGCTCAAGATCGACGACTTTCTGTCGGCCCTGGACCGACTGCGTCATCTTCTGACCGGGAAAACCAGCGTCGACGGACAGGTTCGCGCGAGCCAGGTGATTGCGCTGGCCGGGGCGAGCGGCGGGGTCGGCTGCACCTCGCTGGCGATCAATCTCGGATGCTGTCTCGCGCAGCGGGCGTCGAACAGCGTTTCGATCATCGATCTCGATCTGGCGCTGGGCGACACCGACGTCTGGCTCGACATCATTCCCGACTACACGATTCAGGACGTCGCGGACAATATCACCCGTCTGGACTACTCGCTGCTGAAGCGATCGCTGACGAAACACGATTGCGGCGCGTACCTGCTGCCGCGGCCTGCCGATATGGACATCCGGCTGCCGATGTCCGCCGACGAGCTGCGGCGCGTGATCGCTTTGCTGAAGTCCACGTTCTCGCACCTGGTGATCGACATCGGCAAGAGCTATGGAGATCTGGACGTCGCCGCTCTGGAGTCCTCCAATACGATTCTGCTCGTGACGCAACTGGACCTCCCCTCGCTGCGGAACGCCGTCCGGCTGCTGCAGTTCTTTCATCGTTTCGAGGGGATGACGGAAAAGGTCAGGATCGTCATCAACCGCCTGGGGCTCGAAGAGAACCAGATCAGCGTCACAAAGGCTTTCGAGACGCTGGGGCACGAGATCTTCGCACAGATCCCGAACGAATACTCGGCGATGGTCGAGTCGCGCAACAGCGGCGTTCCCGTCGTCATGCAGGCGCCCAGATCCAAGCTGACGCGCGCCATCCAGCAACTCGCCGGGCGGCTCGATGAGTCGCTGCTGTCGGATCCCAAGGCGGACCCCAAAAAGGGTCGCAAGGGGCTGTTCGGCTTCTTGAGCGCCGGCAGCAAGTAAGCCCCCCGCCGCTGAAGTGCGGACGGTCAGGCTTCGACGTCGAGCTGCAGACCTCGTTCCTCCAGCGGGTCCGGCGCGCGCGGTCGCGGCGTCCTGCCGGATTCGTCGCCCGTTGCCGTCTCCCCCGCGCCGCCGCTTGAGCCGGACCAGGCCATCCGCCCGTCGGCGTCGCGATCGTCGGCCTGGCCGGGATCGCCCACGTCGTTGACCGTCTGGTCGAGCTGCTTGTCCCGGTCGATCTGGAAGCTCCGGTCGCCGGCTTCGGCCTGGCGCTGATTGCTTTCCGCAGAGCGGAGCTGCCCGCTGATGGCTGCCGCCGGCGCGGCCAGCGGAACCTGATTCACGCTGCTGCCGATCTGACTCATGTTCGCTCTCCGGGCTTGCGAATCCACCCGTCGCCCTCGGCCCCGCGCGGCAAAATGAGACTGGTCGCGGCAAGTCAGCCGCTGTCCCGCGTCCTGTCCGCTGCTATAGTGTGGCTTCGTTCGCCGACAGCGTCTGCGCGAAGTTGCCGCCCTGCGCGGTTTTTCACGAAGTCGCACAGGGAGTCTTTCGGGAGAATCGCCAGTATGAAGACGTGTCCGCGTGCCGCGCGCCTTGCCTCTGTTTTGATCGTCGCCGCATTGGCGATCCCCGTGGCTCTGCGGGCCGATGAAACGGCGCCGCGGTCGCTGTTCGATGGCCGCTCGCTGGACGGCTGGGTCGTCGAGAACGGCTGCGAAGCCGATGTCGTCGATGGCTGCCTCCGGCTCAAGGCCGGCGACGGCTGGCTCCGCAGCCATCACAAATACCGCGACTTCGATCTGCACGTCGAATGGAAGTCGCTTCAGCCGGCCGGTTACGACGCGGGAATCTACATCCGCTCGGCGGGCGAAGGCAAACCGTTTCCGAAGCCGTCCTACCAGATCAACCTGCTCGACGGAAAAGAAGGCAATCTTGCCCAGCTCAAGGGAGCGGAGTCCGCTGGCTTGGTTCGCAAGGGAGACTGGAATGCCTTTGACATTCACGTCGAGGGAGACCGCGTTGCCCTGAAGATCAATGGCCAGCCTGCCTGGTCGGTCGGCGGACTGCAGGCGGCCGACGGCTTCATCGGCTTTCAGATCGAAGTTCCCAAGGGGGGGCAGTTCCTCCTGCGCAACATCACCGTCAAAGAACTGAGCTACAAACCGCTCTGCAACGGGCAGGATCTGGCAGGCTGGACCGCAGTGGGGGGGGCCGCCGCCGACTGCTGGAGCGTCGTCGACGGGTGCATCGTCTGCAACGGCCAGAAGGGGCCCTGGCTCCGCTCCGACGCCTCCTATGGCGACTTCAACCTGCGATTCGACTACCAGCTTTCGCCCGAGGGGAACAGCGGCATCTACGTCCGGGTTCCTGAAGACGGCAACCATCATCGCGAGAACGAGACCTTGCCGCCCGCCGGCGTCGAGGTCCAGGTCCTCGACGACTTCGCCGAGAAGCACGCGAAGCTCAAGGATTATCAGTATTCGGCATCGGTTTACGACATCGCCGGGGCGAGCCCGCGCGTCTCACGCCAGCCGGGCGCGTGGAACACGATGGAGATCAACTGTCGCGGCCAGCACTACAGCATCGTGCATAACGGCCTGACCGTCGTGAACCTGACGGAGAACGATCATCCGCTGATCAAGCTGCGGAAGACGGACGGCTTTCTGGGGCTGCAGAACCACAGCACGGTCGTCCGGTTCCGCAACCTGCGAATCGGCCCCGCCGCCGAGTTCCCGGTCCCGACCAAATAGGCGTCGACCGCCTCTGACGGGCGGGGTTGTTCGCCAGGCGACCGTTCCGGCCGCCTGGATGCGACCCGGTTGAGCAATACCGGGTCCTTCGCTAGGCTGCCGGGAGCCTTGGGTCGAGTCGTGACAGGTGTTCGATCGACTGCGGGGAGTCCGCAGTGTTTGTGAACAGGACCGAGATGAGTACGTTTGCGGCTGTCGACGAGCAACTGGCGATCATTCGCCGGGGCGTGGAGAAGATCGTTCCCGAAGAGGAACTGGCGAAGCGGCTGGACGAAAGCCGGCGGACCGGGAAGCCGCTGCGGATCAAGTACGGGATCGACCCGACCGGGATCGACGTTCATCTGGGCCACACGGTCCCGCTGCGCAAGATGCGTCAGTTTCAGGAACTGGGACACCAGGCCGTCATCATCATCGGGAACTACACGGCTCTCGTCGGCGATCCGAGCGGTCGCGATCACGCCCGCAGCAAGAAGCTGACGGCCGAGGACGTCGAGCGAAATGCGCAAGACTACCTGCAGCAGGTCGGCAAAGTGGTGGACCTGTCGCGGGCCGAGATCCACCGCAACGGCGACTGGTTCGGCAAGATGTCGTTTGCGGATGTGATCCAGCTCTGCGGCAAAGTGACCGTGGCGCAGCTTCTGACGCGGGACGACTTCGCCAAGCGCTACGCCGCTCAGTCGCCGATCTTCCTGCACGAGTGCCTGTATCCCGTGATGCAGGCGTGGGACTCGGTGGTGATCAAGGCGGACATCGAGCTGGGGGGGACCGAGCAGCTCTACAGCTTCATGCTCGCGCGGGACTTGCAGCGGGATCAGAATTTGCCGCAGCAGATCGGCGTGATGTCGCCGATCCTGGTGGGTCTCGACGGCGTCCGGCGGATGGGGAAGAGCCTGGGGAACTACATCGGCATCAGCGAGTCGCCGTACGAGATGATGAAGAAGTTCATGCAGCTCCCCGACGAGGTGATGCGGATGTACTTCGAGCTGCTGACCAGCCTGCCACTGAGCGACGTGGAGGCGATTCTCGCCGGACATCCCAAGGCTGCCAAAGTCCGTCTGGCCGAAGAGGTGATCGGCTTCTACCACGCGGCCGGCGAGGCGAAAGAATCGGCCGAACGCTGGCAGCGCGAGATCGGCGGCGGGGCGCTGCCCGACGAGATTCCCGAACTGGCGATACCCGCCAGCGAGTTGCGCGACGGAATGCTGCCGGCGGCGGTGCTGCTGAAGCTGTCGGGGCTCGTGGCGTCGACCAGCGATGCCCGCCGGTTGATTGCTCAGGGAGGCGCGTATTTCGGCGAGGATCAGCAGGCGATGACGACCCACGATCAGCCGATTCCGGTGGCAGACGGTCTGCTGGTGAAGGCGGGGAAGAAGCGGCTGGGAAGGGTGAAGCTGACGTAGACGGGAGACAGTTCAGCGGGTGAGAATAACTCGCGTGAGTTCCGTTCTGGAGAAGAGTCCATGACTGCCATTGTCGTTGAAGTTCCCGCGGAAGTGATTGCCGCGGCGGGATCGGAAGACCTTGCGCGGCAATTGATGCTGCAGTCGATGATTCTCGAACTGGTCCGCAGCGGCCGGATGACGGTGGAGCAGGCCGCGGCCGCCTTCGGAGAGTCTCCCTCCGACTGGGCGCGGTTGGCCGAAACCGGGGGAGCCTTCGAATTCTGGAATGATCTGGCCGAAGACGTTTACTCCCTGAGCGACGGCGCGCTTTGCTCCAATGCCATCTGACTCAAAAGTTTTCAGCACAGACAGGAATGTCTGTGCCGCCCAGGACAGAGGATTCTGAGTGACTCCGCGCAAACCTCCGGCAGCAGTGCCCGGGCATGTTCCGGGAGAGGTTTCGCGCAGGATCGACGTCGCTGCTGCGGCCTGGTTGATCCTCTTCAGTCTCTGGTTCTACTCGCTCGACATGCCCAATAACCGGCCGTCGACGCGGCTGGATGTGCTGCAGTCGGCGCCGTTTCATCTGCTCGACGTGATCGACCCTCCCGAGGTCAAAGACGCTCCGCCGGGCGGCTGGTCGGGGCTGCTGCAGCGCTTGCCGCTGTTGCTCGCCGCGGCGGGACTGGCGGCGGGGGCGTGGGGCTGGGGCCGGCTCGGGCTGCGGGCTGTCGGCGTCGATGCGGCGCTGACGCGCGCCGAGCGGTTCTATCTCGCCGGGATGCTCGGACTGACTGTGCTGTCGACCGTGACGTTGGTCCTGGGACTGCTGGGTCTGCTGGCCGCCGGCTGGTTCTGGGGCTGGGGGACGCTCGGATTTTTCGCCGGCGTCTGGGCAGCATGGATGACGCCGCCGTGTGCTTCGCCGGGGCCTGTGCGACGGCGGGAGGAGTTGCCGTTCTCGACGACGTGGCGAATCGTTCTGGGGGCGGTGATGGTGGCGTTTCTGCTGCCGCTGCTGATCGGCTCGCTGACGCCGCAGAACGATTTTGACGTCTGCGAGTATCATCTCGGCGGTCCCAAGGAGTGGCTGCAGCAGGGGCGGATCACGTTTCTGTCGCACAATGTCTACACGAGCTTTCCGTTTCTAACGGAGATGCTTCTGCTGGCGGGGATGGCTGCGTGGGGCGAATGGCATACGGGAGCACTCGTCGGCCAGGCGGTCCTTGCGCTCTACGCCCCGCTGACGGCGGTCGGGCTCTACGCGTTCGGCCGACGCTGGTTCTCGCCGGCCGCCGGCTGGATGTCGGCGGTGGTCTGGCTGTCGATCCCGTGGACGACGCGGATCTCGATCATCGCCTATGCCGAGGGAGGCTTGAGCGCCTACATTTTCGCGGCGATGATCGCCGCGGGGGTTGCGCTGGAAGTTCTGCGGGCGAAGGACGGGAAGATCGATCGAACGCTGCTGGCCTGGGCGAGTCTGGCGGGCGTCTTCGCCGGCGGAGCGTTCGGCTGCAAGTATCCGGGGTTGCTGGTGTCGACGATTCCCGTGGGCCTGGCGCTCGTCTGGGCCGGCGGGAAGTCGGCGTCGCTCAAGACGCGCGGCTGGCTGGTCGGGGTCTACTCCGCCGGGGTCCTGCTGGTCGCCGGTCCGTGGCTGCTGAAGAATCTCTGCGAGACCGGCAATCCGGTTTATCCGCTCGCGTACGGGCTCTTCGGCGGCGTCGACTGGACTCCCGCCGATCATGCCAAATGGCAGCACGGGCATCCGCTGCCGCACTATGCCAGCTTCGGCGCATGGGCAGTCGATCTGGTTCGCAAGCTGCAGGATTTCGTCGGCAACAACGACTGGCACAGCGGGCTGGTGTTCGCCTTCGTTCCGCTGGCGTGGTTGCTGGAGCGGGGGCGGTGGCTGATCGGGCTGATTGCGCTGTACCTGGGCTGGCTGTTTCTGGAGTGGTTCCTGCTGACGCACCACATCGACCGCTTCTGGGTGCCGATGCTGCCGGTAGCGTCGCTGCTGGCGGGGGCGGGGTGGTCGGCGTGTGCGACGGGCGTCCGGCGGAAACTGGTCCCGCCGGTGCTGCTGGCGGGACTGTTGCTGAATCTGGCGATCGTGACGAGCGGGCTGGTGGGATACAGTGCGGGGCTGACGGATCTGTCCGTTGGCCGGCAGCGGGCGGCGCCGGTGCTGAGTTTCCTGAAGCACGAGATCGACGACGGAGGATTGCCGGCGGACTTTCATCCGCTCTGCGTGGGAGAAGCCGCCCTGTTCCATGCGGAGTTTCCGGTCACGTACAACACGGTCTTCGACCATTCGCTGTTTGAGGAGTGGTGCGGGGTCGACGATCCGGACGTTTCCTCCGCCGAGCGGCCTTTAAAGCCGGCGGAGGAAATTCTTGCGACGCTGGCCAGCCGCGGCGTGACGCATCTCTACGTCAACTGGGCCGAAGTTGTCCGGTATCGGCTGACCTACGGGTACACCGATTTCGCCAGTCCCCGGCGGTTCGACGAACTGGTGGCCGCGGGCGTGCTCGATCGAGCCATCAACTTGCCGGACCAGGTGGCACTGGCGCCGCTGGGCGAAGGCAACGAGGCCGCCGAGATTCGCCGCTGGGCGCCAGAACAGATCGTCGCCGGATCGGAACCGCCGCTGTATGTGGCGCGTCAGTTGTTTCGCGTTCGCGGACGGTGACGGCAGTTTGCCGACGGTTGCGAATTCCGGGAACGGGGTGACAGGACACCGTTCGAACTTTTCTCGCGGGCATGCGGGGATGGGAAGCCGGGCTGCAACGATTTAATCTCGCCTAATTGTTCCGCAAACTCTTAACTAGAAATGACTTGCAATACGCAATCCGACGAGGTAATACAGCTTTACCTCACTTTGGTAAAGCAGCTTTATCTCTGGAGGATAGCATGGGCGATTGGAAGTTTTACGGTCGAAAGGAACAGCTTGCGGAATTGGAGCGGATGCTCGACCGTAAACGCTGGTTCTTCGCCAAAGTGACGGGGCGCCGCCGAATCGGCAAGACGACACTGATCCAGCGGGCCATGCAGGAGATCAGGAGCGACCAGCCGGTTTTCTACGTGCAGGTTCCTGACTCCGAGCCGACCGGCGTTCTTTCGGCGGTCAATGACGCCCTGGAAACGTTCCATATTCCCGCGAACCAATATCCTCGTCCCAATGACCTGTTGCGACTGGCGAAGCTCCTGGAGTCGATGGCTGAAGGTGGCTTCATACTCGTTCTCGATGAATTCCAATACTTCAATCGCAAGGGCTATGAGCAGTTTTGCTCGTACTTGCAGGCGAGTGTGGATCGATTAGCGGCAAAGGCGGATCAGGTACGGGGCGGGCTGATTGTCCTCGGATCGATCCACACAGAGATGGTGGCCCTGCTCGAAGATCGAACGGCGCCTCTCTACAACCGGGTCACGGACACGATCAATCTCACGCATCTCGACATCGGCTCGATTCTGTCCATCCTCAAAGATCATGCAGAGCCGAGTCCTCAGCGCCTGTTGTTTCTTTGGAACCTCTTCGAGGGAGTGCCGAAGTTCTATCGGGACTGCTACGAACAGAATGTCCTTGCCGCCGACCGCAAGACGATACTCCGTCGCATTTTCTTCGAGAGTTCCTCACCACTTCGGTCAGAAGCCGAGAATTGGTTCCTGCGTGAACTGCGGGGGCGATATGACGTGATACTGAAGTTCGTGGCTCGAAATCCGGGGCGTATGCACAACGAACTTGTGCAGGCGATTCGGGACGTCGGCGGAAATCCTGATACCCAAGTGGGCGGCTACCTGAAGGTTCTTATTGAGCGATTTGGGCTGATCGAACGCAAGTTGCCCGTGTTCGCCAAACCGGAAGCAAAGCGCAGTCGTTACTACGTCACCGACAATTTCCTCCGTTCATGGCTGGCGGCGTTGGCCAATCCGGTTTCCGCGATAGCGTTTCGGCCGCTTCAGGAACTCGTCGATGAAGCCGACCAGCGCCTGGCAGATGTCGAAGGTGGTTCCTTGGAAAAACTGGCGGGCCAGCTTTATGAGGAACGAAGCCGCAATGGGGCAGGCGATTTTCCCATTACACATCGAATTCAAGGATTCTGGGATAAGGCGGATACCGAAATTGACCTGGTGGCTGTCAATGAGACGACTGAAACAATTCGATTTGGTTCCTGCAAGCGTTCACCGGGCAAGCTCATATCCGACGTGAACAACTTCAAGCAACACGTCGCACGATTCCTTCAAACGATGCCGAAATACCAGGGCTGGTCTAAGCAACTCGTCGGCATCTCGCCAGTATTGGACGCAGATCAACGCGCCATGCTGACCAGCCACGGCATCATTCCGCAGGATCTCAACGATCTCACACAGGGCTTGGGATAAAAGACTCTTCCACCGCGCCGGTCAACGCGACCACAGCATGAATGCAATGCCACTGCAATGTCAGTCGGGGTGACGGGATTCGAACCGGCCGCAGCCCTGACGACTACTTCACGTCAAACTGGTAGACGTTGATCTTCCAGTGACCGGTTCCTTTGACGCTGAAGCGGTATTTGCCGCCGCGGGCGACGTTCACGCTGCCGTGGTCGTGGAGCGGCTGTGCGGGGAGCCCTTGCGATGCTCGGGACTCTCCGCTGTCGCGGGTCCAGCGAATCTCATCGATCTTCCCGGTCTTGTCCCAGCGCAGCTCCCAGCCGTCGCGAACTTCAAATTCGTCCTTGACGTCGGCGGTCCCCTGGCCTTCGACCGTGTAGACCAGCGATTCCGCCGGGGGATGGATCACCCCTCGTCCGCCGCCGGCGAGAATCGTAATGACCATGACGCAGACCGCGCTGCCGACGGCGACTGCGAGGGCGGTTCGGTAGGGCAGAGCGGGGTGGGGCGGGCCAGCGGACATGAAGTTTCGGCTCGGAACGGAGGAAGGAAATCGGGCCTCGGTTTGAGGCTCCACCCCGAATTCTAGCCGGACCGTCCCGCTGGCGGCATCAGGCGGGGGACGGAGCCTTCTCCGGCGCGTCGAAGAACCTGGAAACCAGCGAAGCAGGCGGAGGGGTGGTGATCAGCGACACCCCCACGCCGGCGACGGCGGACGCCGCGAGCCCCCACAGCACGGGATCGACGCTGAGCAGGTAATAGGGCCGCACGGCGGATGCCAGGCCGATGCCGCGATCCGGGCCGAGAATTCCAAGAATCGTCGCCGCCAGGCCGGTCGGAGTTTCGCCCCCGACGGCCAGGGCCCAGGTTTGAATCCAGCCGGTGGCGTAGAGGCCGAAGTAGACGCCGAAGCCGCAAAGCATGGCCGCCATGACGCCATTCGCGGTCGACCGTCGCCAGTAGCAGGCCATGAGCGCCGGCGTCACGAATGCGGACGCCCCTGCCGAGCCGCTGATCACGACCAGCGCCTGCAGGTACTTGGGGGGGTAGATATTGGCGGCGATGCCGACGAAGCCGACAAGGACCATGGCGGCGCGGGTGACGAACTTGATCTGGTCCTGCGTGGCTTTCGGATTGATGAACCGGAGGTAGATGTCCTGCACGAGGCCTGAGGCGATCACGAGCACGAAGCAGCTTACGGAGGCCATGATCGCGCCGAACGGCGCGGCGAGAATCAGTCCGGTCAGCAGGCCGCCAAATGGAATGTCCTGCGTCACGTGCATGGCAATTCGCGGAATCACTTCGTCGGGCTGATTGAAGTCCGGCAGAATCGCCCGGGCGGCGATGCAGATCATGATCAGCGGGACGTAGATCAGGCAGTTGTAGCAGGCCAGCAGACAGATCGACTTCCGCATGACCTCGGTGTTCTGGGCCGCCATCACGCGGATCATGCTGGCCGGCGTGGCGAAGCCGGCATAGACCCAGATGAAGAACATCGAAATCGCCAGACCGATCGGCAGGAAATCGCGTCCGCCGGGCTCGTAGCCGGGTGCGAACACATAGCCGGGTCCGGTCCGCTCCATGGCGACGACAGTCGCCTGCTCCATCCCGCCCGCGGCAGGGAGCGCGAGGCAGAGCAGGATCATGACGCCGAACGCCATCATCACGCTCTGGAACAGGTCGGTCCAGACGGAGGCGAGGAAGCCGCCGATCATCGTGTAGCCGACGACGGTCACGCCGAACACCGCCAGGCCGAGGTAGAACTTCATGTCGATTTCGACCGGAAGGTCTTCGGACAGGACAAACGCCCCACTGCCGGGAATCGAGAGCTTCATGATCGTCGCCCCGGCCTTGAACTGGGCGATCATCGTGAAGCTCAGGAAGATGATGATCAGCAGCGACGCGGTCAGGCCGACGCGCGGAGCGGCGTAGCGTTCGCGGAACATATCGGGGACCGTCACGGTCTGCGTCTTGCGGGAGATCTGAGCGAGTCGTTTGCCGACGATGGCGAAGCCCGTCAGCGGCACGACCATATAGCTGCCGATCCAGAGCGTCACGACCCAGCCGTGGCTGTAGACCAGCGCGGGGAAGCCCATGAAGGTGCCGCCGCTCTGCACCGTGGCGGTCAGGGCCAGCGTCCACGCGCCCAGGCCGCGGTTGCCGAGAAAGAATCCTTCCAGAAACCGCTGCTTCTTGAGCGACCGCTGGGCCATCGTCCCCAGCCAGACCGAGGCGGCGATGAAGACGAGCAGAGCCCCCAGGACGGCGAGACCGGGGGAAGGGGCGTCTGCCAGGATAACTTCGGGCATGCGTGGTCCTCGGGGCGAGCGGGGAGTCGGGAGGGTTCAGCGGGCGGGAGGGACGCAGGTGCAGGCTCGAAGGTGAGGTTGAAGTGCTGGCGGGGACTCAGCCGTCGGATTCCTCGGGATGCGGATCGCCGAGATCCTCGTCGCGCATGAAGCCGAACGCAAAGATCCCCGAAGCGACGGTGCACAGCCCCCAGGGGAAGACAACGCCCCAGAAGATCCAGTCGGGGAAGCCGAACACGAATTTCAGCGACGCCGGGTCGCGGTTGTAGCCGTAGAGCCCGCAGTAGCTCAGCGAGTAAACGGTGGCGGTCAGCCAGATGCCGAAGGCGACCAGCATTTCCCGGCGGGAACTGGTGAGGACGGGATC
The DNA here is from genome assembly GCF_030622045.1 of Planctellipticum variicoloris. Classification (NCBI taxonomy): domain Bacteria; kingdom Pseudomonadati; phylum Planctomycetota; class Planctomycetia; order Planctomycetales; family Planctomycetaceae; genus Planctellipticum; species Planctellipticum variicoloris. The sequence continues at coordinate 65,896 of NZ_CP130886.1, forward strand.
TTCCTGAGGCATCGCGGCGGCCTTTCGGTGACAAAACGGAAATCGATGCGGCTGGGGGCGGCGTTACTTCGGATCTTCGTCCAGCCCGCGCGATATGAACAGCAGCTTGTAGAACGAATACAGCGTACAGCCGATGATGATCGACCAGGTCGATGCCAGAAACACCCACGCGAGAACGGTCATACGGCGGCTCCCGACTTCAGCTTGCGGCGATTCCACGCGACGGCGACCAGGCCCGCCAGCCCCAGAAATGTGGCGATCATCACTCCGCGATCAACAGTCCGGACCAGCTTCAGATTGTTGACGAAGGCGGCTTCGTCGGGATGCGCTCCGTCGGGGATCGGCAGGTCCCGGTGCAGCAGCATGCCGACCATTCCGTCCGGCGCCCATTCCCACGGCGGCGCCTCCTTCTGGCCGGCGGCGGCCGCGAGGTAGGTATCCCACCCGGCCTGCGGCTTCAGCATGAAGGCGACCAGGATGACGATCAGGAAGACCGGCGTGACGTACTTCATGATGTAAAAGAAAATGCGGGGCACCTTCAGATCGGAGCCCCGCATCAGTTCTTCCCAGCCCTTGCCGGCGCCGAAGACCCATGAGAACAGGATCGCTTCGCCGACCGCCATCACCACGAGCGAAAACGTTCCCGCCCAGAAGTCGAACTCGTCGAAGAACGTCTTGGAATGCAGCAGCGCGACGGGCAGGGCCAGCGGCAGCAGCATCGCCCCGAACAGCAGTGCGCACTTCTCGCGAGGGAGGTCGAACTCGTCCTCCAGGAAGGCCATCATCGGCTGACCCATCGCCAGCGAACTGGTGATCGCGGCAAAGAACAGCAGGCCGAACCACAGGAAACCGGCCAGCGGGGCAAACGAGCCCCAGTTGTTGAAGAGCTGCGGAAAGACCATGAACCCCAGCCCGAACCCCGAGCTCCCCTGGACTGTTTCCAGTCCCAGATAGGCCACGGCGATCGGAATCAGAATCGTCCCCCCCAGCACTACTTCGCAGAACTCATTGGTCCACGCCCCGGCGGCGCCGTTGAGCGCAATGTCGTCGTTCTGACGCAGGTAGGAGGCATAGCAGTGCATCGACCCCATGCCGATCGACAGCGTGAAAAACGTCTGCCCCACCGCCGCCAGCCAGACGGTCGGATTGAGCAGCGAGTCGAACTTCGGATTCCAGACGAAATTCAACCCCTCGAAGGGGCTGGCGACGGCGTGCGGATCGGTCTCGGGCGAGATCATCAGCCCGCGCACCGCCAGGATCGTCGCGAAGATGATCAGGACCGGCATGCCGATCTTGGAGACAATCTCGATTCCTTTCGCCAGGCCGCGGGACAGAATGTAGAGATTCATCAGAATGCAGACGCCGAACATCAGCATGCCGAATCCGCCGACGGCGATGACGGAATTCTCCCGCGTTCCCAGCAGATAGTCGTAGTATTCCTTCCCGGTCGTGGACCGGAAGCCCCCCAGCAGCGAGTTCCCGGCGTAGGCCAGACACCACGATTCGATGTAGAGGTAGAACGCCGCGATCAGCAGGCAGTTCCAGAGTCCAAAGACCCCGAAGTACTTCCAGAGCCGACCGCGCCCCATCGCATCGAACATGCCGGGGGTCGAATGATGTCCGAACTGACCGCCGTAGCGACCGATCGTCCATTCCATCCACATCAGCGGAAAACCGACGATCGCCAGGGAGACGAAGTAGGGAATGAGAAACGCGCCGCCGCCGTTCTGGACAGCCTGGGCGGGAAACCGGAGGAAGTTGCCCAGCCCCACGGCGTTCCCCGCCATGGCCAGCACCAGTCCCACCCGGGAGGCCCACCGTTCGCTTCCGCTCATGCCCGTCCCTCAGTACGTCACGTCTCCAGAAACGCTGTCAGCGCCAGGTCCCCCGACCGGACGGGGGACATCCTAATCACGGACCCGCCCCGGACGCCAGTTTCCACGACGAAAGATGAGACATTTCGCCGCAATCCGGAAATTCAGGCCTGCGGAGGCTGGGAATCCGCGGGGAGGACTTCCGCCAGCTTGCGGCCGCGCAGGCGGGCCACGGCGACTTCCCAGACGATCGGCAACAACGAGACGCCGACGATTCCGAGAATCACGATCTCGAAGTGCTTCCTGACGAACGGGATGTTGCCGCAGAAGTAGCCCAGCAGCAGAAAGGTCACGACCCACACGACGCCGCCGATGATGTTGTACATCGCAAACTTCGCGTAGTTCATCCGCCCGATCCCCGCCACGAAGGGGGCAAAGGTGCGGATGATCGGAATGAAGCGGGCCAGGAAGATCGCCTTGCCGCCATGCGTCACGTAGAACGCCTGGGCGCGGAGCAGATACTCCTGCTTGAGGAGCGGAATCTTGCCGCTGAAGGCGCGGGGGCCGATCCAGTAGCCGATCGAGTAGTTGACGGCATCGCCCGCGATGGCGGCAATCAGCAGCAGGGCCATCAGCACCCAGAGGTTGATCGTGTCGGGCGCCAGGGCGGCGACGGCCCCCGCCGCAAACAGGAGCGAGTCCCCCGGCAAAAATGGCGTGACCACCAGGCCGGTTTCGCAAAAGACGATCAGGAACAGGAACAGGTAGGTCCAGCTCCCGAAGTTTTCGACCATCTGCTTGAGATGCTCGTCAAAGTGCAGCAGCAGGTCGAACAGGTATTTGACGGAGTCCATGGGCGTCCGGGATCGAGAGTGCGCAGGAAAGCTGTGGGCCTGTGTACACCCTTCAGGCGGGCCACGACCTCAGGATAGGACAAATCCGAGGCGCGCACCATGCGAGCTTCGCAGGGAGACCGCAGGTCACGTGCCCGCTGGACTGGCTGTGCGGATACTGCGGGAAACGCCGGTCAGAATTCGACCTTCACCTTATCCCGCTGATAGAGCGGCAAATGACGGTAGTAGACTTCGAGCGTCATCACGCACAGCGACGTCATGAACAGCCGACCGCCGACGCTGCCGTGCGGATCGGCGACGTCCCAGCTCCCCGCTTCCGGGCCGTCTTTGAGTTGCGTCCGGACGAGCTGCTCGCGCATCACGTCGTTCCACCGGTCCCACTCTTCGCCTCCCCAGTGATGCAGCACCTGGGTGGCGTAGTAGTTGTAGTACATGTTGTTGGTCATCGGCTTGACCGCATCGAGATACGCCACCCCCGCCTTCAACGCTGGCCTGCGGTTGTCCCAGCCCAGATACATCCGGCAGAGCAACCCGGCCGCGCTCAGCGTGGGGGTCGGCGGCGTTTTGGGAACGGCCGTGTACGAGTACTTCGCCCCCTTCTCATATTCGACGCTGTCGAGAAACGTTCCGGCCTTCCGGAAGACCCCCTGCGGAATCCGCATCCTGGCCTGCGATGCGGCCTTGAGCGCCATGACTTCCCAGCCGACGACAGAGGTGTCGCCCGGATCCCCCGGCGCATAGCGCCAGCCGCCCCCTTTCGGATCCTGCGCATTCACAATGAACCGGACCGCACTTTCGGCCTGCTGGCGGTAACGAACATCCCCGGTCATCGCCACCACTTCGCAAAGAGCCAGCGTGGCGATCGCATGGGAGTACATTGCGGTGTGACCGTGGCCGCTTTCCGGGGTGCCGCGCAGGTCGAACCCCGCCGGAGACAACTTGCCGAGCTTCACCAGGGCGTCGAAACCCCTTTGGATTTCCTGCTGATAGTCCCCCTTGTCGGGAGTATGGCCGGCTCCGAGAAAGGCCAGCAGCGCCAGTCCGGTGGAACCTGTCCGGACCTCCTTCAGTGTCCCCGGCTGCGACCACGTTCCCTGGTTGTCGGGGTGTGCGGCGTGGTCGAAACTCCAGCTCCCGTCCGGAAATTGTCGCGACTTCAACCATTTGAGCCCCGTGGCCACGGCCCGTTCGCTGGCATCGCTGCCGCCAAACCTCTTCACCATCGCCGACTTGGCCGCCGACGACCGGCCCGCCATCTGATCGCCCACCTTGATGCCGGCCAGTCCCGGCAGGTTGGCTTCGTCAATGACCACCTGCGGCTCCGCATCGCTGACATCCAGATTGACCGGCGCTCGGATGTCTGAAACGAAGTCCGTCACGCTCTGCTGGGGAGTGATTTCAGACGTATTCTCGTCGATCTGGTCTGGTTGAATCGTCGTCTCGACGATCGGCTCCTGGTCGTTTTCTTTCGTCGAGACGAGAACCGTGACGATCTCGCGCAGATTGTCGTGATCCAAGACGATCAGCGAGCAGACGAAGAGGACGACGACATGGACCAGCAGGCTGATCCCCGTCGTCGTCGCCGTGCTCTTCCAGTCGACCGGACGGCGCTCAGGCTTCAGCGGTCCGACCCGGTCGCGAATGGTCGGCCGGCCGGCGCCCTCACGCGGCTGCTGTGACAAGGCCGAGGCCTGTGGCGATGCGGGAACCCCTCCCGACGCAGGGGCCTTGGGACTGTTCATGTCCGCCTCGAAGTGGTGGCCGTAAGTTCTGATTTCGAAGGGGGGCAGCAAGACACGCGGATCGGACCGGGAATCCTAGGGCCGTCGAAACCCTTCGTCAACAACGAGGTCTCATCCCCAGCAGGCTTCCGGAGAATCGTGCGGGGCACCTGCGGGGGCCGAGGTGCGGGGCGCGATCCAGGGGGACTTCGCGTTCCGTTGATGGTGGACCGGCTTGCCCCTGCCACTCGCTACCACAACGAATACAGGAACGGCCCGGCCGGCGAGCCCGCCAGGAGCACCAATCCCGCGACCAGCAGCAGTACCACGATGATCGGCGTCAGCCACCACTTCTTGCTCGTCGACAGGAAATCGATGAACTCCCGGATGATGCCGGGATCGGGAGCGTCCGCAGCTTGCTGAAAGCTCTGGTTGGCGGATTGTCCGGTCGTGTTCTGAGGCGAGGAAGAAGTGTCAGTCATTGCGGTTCCCGATCCACCGTTGAATGTCGTAGCGGCGATCCCTGATTCGACAACAGCGACTTTGTCATAGTGTTGCGACTTACGCAGATCGGATCTGATATCGGGTGGCTGGGGTCGGCCGCTCTGGGCCGCCCCCAGCGAAGTGGTGAGAAACTGAGGGCTCGAAGACTCGACCTCAGCCACCCCTTCGGCCCAGGAGCACGTTCCCCAGATTCTGCGGCACTATCACAGCATATGGGGCACGGTTCCGGCCGTCTTCCACCATTTGAACCGTCCTCGTCAAAACTGCCGGAAATAGCTCTCGGCGGGCGGTGCGGCCGGGCGCTCCGTCCAGTAGGTCTTCCGCTCCGGTTCCCAGCGCCTGCCGATCAGGTCGAGGCCGGATAGCCGCAGCAGCAGGCCCAGCGGCGTGAAGACCAGATAGAACGTCGCCGCCAGGATGAGGTGCGACACGACCCAGCCGAGAGGAAAGAACGCATAGACCCAGCCGAGGTAGACCCGGCGAATTACCCGCGGCTGGATGAGACCGATGACAGTGACGAGCGCCGCCAGGGCGATCAGCACGACCGGCAGCGTGGTCCACCCGGTCCGCCGCCACACCCCCCACATCACGACCGCGATGAAGGGGAGCAGCAGCCCGGCAAACCAGCGCAGGTCGCGATCGGTCGGCTGGTGCTTGATAGTCAGCATGCGACGCCGGCCTCCCGGTGAACTTTCAGAGGTTTTCCAGAATCCGACGGACTTCAGCCTCGTCCTCCGCGGGAAAGGCGACGATCAGCTCGCCGGTTCCCTGTTCGGCCCACCACTCCGTCGCCTCGCGCAGCGCCGCGAAGTACGGCGCCCGCTGGGCGGAGTGCTGCAGGAACGGGACGTCGGCATGGACGATGGCCGCCTGCGGAGGCTTATCGAGCCAGCTCAGATCTTTCAGGCAATCGCAGAAGGAGTCCCAGTGCCAGGCGAAATCTTCGGGAAGGCTCAGGCCTTTCGCCAGCAGCTCCAGCAGCGTCTGCTTGCGACGCATGTCTGCCGGGACGCGCACGATCCGCCCCAGCGGCATCAGCCGCTTCGACCACGAACCGAAATGAAAGCCGGGGAGATCGTCGGTCATGAGTGGCTGGCCGGCAGGAGACCCAGTGCGTCCAGAATCCGCTGGCCGGCGTGCGACTTATTGAGCACATACAGGTGGATGCCCGCGACACCCTGATCGATCAGTTCGCGGCACTGCTGGATGGCGAAATCGACGCCGATCTCGAACTGCGCGGCCTTATCGTCGCGAGCATTTTCCAGGCGGGCAGCGAGACCCGCCGGGATCTTCGCGCCGCACATGGCGGTGATTCTCTGAATCCGGGCGAATTCGGTGATCGGCATGATTCCGGGGATGATCGGAATGCGAATGCCGGCTCGCTCGCACTGCTCTCGAAACCGCAGGAAGGCGCTGTTGTCGAAGAAGAGCTGCGTATAGACGGCATCCGCCCCGCAGGCCACCTTCTGCTGCAGGTAACGCAGGTCGGTCGCGAGATCGCTGGCTTCCGGGTGCTTCTCGGGATAGCCGGCGACGCCGATCCCCATCTCGGGGAACTCCTCGCGGATCAGAGACACCAGCTCGTTGGCGTGCCCCAGTCCGCCGGCGACCGCCCGGAACTCGGTCTGGCCGGCCGGCGCGTCGCCGCGAAGCGCCATGATATTGCGAATGCCGGCTGTCCAGGCGAACTGCAGCCACTCCACGAGTTCGTCGCGCGTGCTGCCGACGCAGGTGAAGTGGGCGGTGGCTGGCAGGGAGAACTGCTCCTGGATCTCCCGGCACCACTCGACCGTCCGCTTGCTCGTCGAGCCCCCCGCGCCGTAGGTGCAGGAGACGAAGGCCGGCCCGAACGGAGCCAGCTCGCGCAGCGTCTGTCGCAAGGCTTCGTCCCCCTCCGGCGTCTTAGGGGGGAAAATCTCGATCGACAGGCCGAACTGGCGCTGTGCGTAAATGTCCCGAATCCGCATTCCCGTTCCTTATAGGACCGCACCGGAGGGGGGCGCCGTCCGCGCCTCCGCCCTCGATCGTGCGACGAGCATACCGGAATCCCGCTACCGCTGTCATGGCTGTCACCCGGTCCACGGATTGCTCAGGCTCTGGACTTCCGGCGGCGGCCGCGACATTCTCGACCTCAACATCGAGACCCGCCGACCTCTCTCCCGGAGCGCTGCCGTGTTTCCCGAAGAACGCCGTCCCGCCGTCAGTTACCTGATTTTCGATATCGAGGCGATTGCCGACGGCGCACTGGTCTCCCGAATCCGCTATCCGGGGCAAGGCTTGCCCCCCGAAGCGGCCTTGGCGAAATACCGGGCCGAGCTGCTGGAGCAGAACGGGAAGGACATCCTGCCCGTGACGTTCATGCTTCCGATTTCGGTCGCGGTGGCGAAAATAGATGCGGAATACAAGCTGCTGGACCTGGTGACGCTCGACGCGCCCCAGTATCGCCCGCACGTGATCGCCAAAAATTTCTGGCAGGGCTGGAATCACTACGGCCGGCCGACGCTGGTCAGCTTCAACGGGCGGGGCTACGACCTGCCGGTTCTGGAGCTGGCAGCCTTCCGTTACGGCTACTCGGTCCCCGCCTGGTTCAACGTCGAAGCCCGCAGCTTCGAGCAGTCCAGGAATCGCTATAACTCCGACGCTCACCTCGACTTGTACGATCTGATGTCCAACTTCGGAGCGACCCGTCTGACCGGCGGACTCAATCTGCTGGCCAACCTGATCGGCAAGCCGGGCAAGACCGGCGTGGACGGCTCGCAAGTCCAGGACATGTATGACTCCGGGCAGGTCGACGCGGTCAACGACTATTGCCGCTGCGACGTCCTCGACACCTACTTCGTCTTTCTCCGCTCCCGCGTCCTCCTCGGCAAACTGACGCTCGAAAAGGAACACGAACTGGTCGCCGCCACCCGCCAGTGGCTCGAACAGCAGGCCGCCACAGTGCCGGCCTACGCGGAGTATCTCTCCCATTGGGGCGACTGGACGCCACCCCAGACGCCGCCGGTGGCGGATGCTGCCAACTCGGAGCTGGGATAGGCGAGGATGCCGCATTCGGCGGCAATGGGCGTTCTTCACCGGGTGGCACTGGTGACCTTCAGCCCCCAGTGCGCCGCCAGGCAGGATCTACTTCTTGTCCAGCATAGGCTTCAGCGGAATCGTGTAGACAAACAGCAGGTGTTCGCTGTCGTCCTGCTTCGAGACCCAGGTCAGCTCCTGGTCGGCCTGGATACCAGGGATGTCGAATTCGTGGGTGATGATCCGGCTGCCAGGGGGCATCTTCTGGAGCTGGGGTACCAGCCGGGCGTTGAGCTTCGGAAGCAGAAAGAGCATGACGACGGTGGTGTCGGCGAGGTCGGCCGTGAAGATGTCCTGCTCTTCAATCTTCGCCAGCTTCTCAAGACCGGCTTCGCGGATCTTCGTCCGCCCCGTCGCGACGAGCTGGGGGTCGAGTTCGTAGCCTGTGGATCGGCAGCCGAATTTCTTCGCGGCCGTCACGACGAATCGCCCGTCTCCGCAGCCGAGGTCGCAGACGTGGTCCTTCTTTGTCACCTTGGCGAGGTCGAGCATCTTGTCGACGACGTCCTGCGTCGTGGCGTAATAGCCGACGTCCGGTTTCTTGGGGGGACGGGGTGAGGCGTCCTCTGCAACGACGATGTCGACGGCCGTCAGCAGCACCACCGGAATCAGCCACCCACGCAGCATCGCCAATCTCCGAAACTCAACCGGGGCAAAATCGGACCGGGTCAATTCGCCGCCCGTCGGCGAAGCCGGAGCCACTCGCTCAGGGCAAATAAGGGTACACCGGCAGCCAGCGGCGTCGCCACCAGCGGCCACAGGACGCCGCCATATTTCCACGCCGCCCACAGACCGAACACGCTCACCGCGCAGAAAGCGAGCGGAATGACGGGGAACAGCGGCGTCCGGAAGGGCCGTTCGAGGGCGGCGTCCTTCCACCGCAGGACGAAGTAGGAGACGCCGGTCATCAGGAAAAACAGCCAGAAAACCGGAGCCGTCGCGGCAAACAGCGTGTCCCAGCCGCCAAAGAACTGGCCCCAGGGGATCGGCCCCAGCCCGACCGGGGCAAACAGGGCGTCGACGATCCCGCGTCCGGCATCGGTCCCGACCCCGAGAATGATGCCGAGTGTCACCAGCCCCTGTGCGGCCAGCGCCCAGACGGGGGACCGGCCGGCGGCATCGCGTCGGGCGAAGGCAGAGAACAAGGGGTGATCCGCTCCCAGTGCCGCATGGACGCGACTGACCGCGAACACCAGTCCGTTGACACCCCCGAGGGCGGAAATCAGGACCACGATGCTCATCAGGTTCGCGGCATGGACGCCGGCGATGAGCTGCAGCGTATCGGTGGGAGGGGCCTGCGATGCGCACAGTCCCTCGTAACCCAGCGCCCGCAGATAGGCCAGATTGCAGAGCAGGTAGACCGCGGTGACGGCTCCGATCCCCAGGAACAGCGCCCGCGGGACGTTCCGCGACGGGTCTTTGATTTCGGCGACCACGTACGCCGCATCGTTCCAGCCGCCATACGCATACAGAATCAGAATAAACGCGGTCGACCAGTCGGTCTCGACGGCGGCGACAGCGGACGGGCTGGCCAGATCGGCCCGACCCAGCAGCAGTCCGGCCAGGATCAGCGCCGTCATCCCGGCGAGCTTGGTCAGACTCAGCGTATTCTGCACCCGCCGTCCCGCCTGGACGCCGGCCATGTTGAGCACCGTGATGACGACCACGACCCCCGCCGCGAGCCACGGAATCGAAGCTTCCGGAAAACCAAACAGGCGCGCCGCATATTCCCCGGCGACATAGGAGAGAAAACCGATACTCCCGGTCTGGACGACCGACAGTTGCGCCCAGCCGAAAGCGAACCCCGCCCAGCGGCCGAAGGCCCGCGTGAGATAGTTGTATTCGCCGCCGGAACGGGGGTAGGCGGTCGCCAGCTCGGCGAAGACCAGCCCGCCGCAGTAGGCCGCCAGTCCGCCAGCCAGCCACAAGCCCAGTCCGGTCCAGGGTCCGCCCGCCTTGGCGAAGATGAACGGCGGCATCCGGAAGATGACGGTGCCGATCACGATGCCCACGATCAGGCTGACAGAGTCCCACAGTCCGAGCGCTGGACGCGAAGGGGCGATCGCTGACACGGAGCATTCCCGACGGCAAGTCTGTCGAACGCCATCCGGGAGCTGTTAGGCCACCCGGCTGACAAGGTCGAGTCAGCATACCGTCGGCCGCGCCGGATGCCGAATGTCGGCCCGCCAGAAAGCGAAACGGCCGACGCCTCCCAGAGGACGCGTCGGCCGCGACAGTTCGAATGAGCGTCCCGGGCCGGGTGGCCGGGGCTGGACCGCCCCGGTTTTCGCAGAACCCGGGAAAGACCGGGGCATCGCGAAGACGCTCCTGCCCCGGCCACCCACTCGCTTCGTTGGCAGAGCAGACTCTACTACTTGATCGGGACGATGTAGCTCAGGATGCCGATCGGTTCGCCTTCCTTCACGTCGGCGTAGTGCGGATGGCACAGCACGCATTTTTTCATGACGACCGGGACGGGAGTCGCCGCCCGCAGAAAGGGTTTGCCGTCGATCTGGACGACTTCTTCAACGTAGGTCTTGCCCCCCTTGAGGGCCTTGACCGCCGACTTTTCGAAGGCGTCCTTCGGGGAGTTGTTTTCCTCGAACGGCTGGTCGGTGGCGTCGACCAGGCGGATATCGTGCCAGCCCTTGGCCTTCATCGCGCTGAACAGTGTGACGGCCGCGGTCCCGGCGGACACGTCGGTGTCCTTGTGGACATACTTGTCGGTGATGAAGACGACGACGGTCTTGTAAAGGTCGTCGAGCATCCGGACCTGGTCGCGGGTCCGTTCCAAGGCGGGATCGGCCGGGGCCTTAGTCTGTCCGATTCCGGAACTGAGACTTCCCAGCCAGCCAGCGGCGATCAGGAGGGCGATCAGCGATCCCCCGGTCAGTCGAGTCAGACGCATTTTAACGGGCTCCTCGCAAGCGGTGAACAACCCACTGATCTGCAGTCAGCCCCTGTGCCGGCTGAAATCAGTACATTCGGGTCCAATTTTGGCTGACGATTTCAATGCTGTCAATAACTGGATCTCGACATCCAGAATTTTGCGGATCAATGCGCCGGGGGCTGGCGTCGGAGTCCGCGACGACCCAGCGCCAGTTTTGCAATCGACATCAGGCAATCCACAGCCGGGGACACCAGCCGGTTTGGGAAAACGGTCACAGATCGGCGGCCCAAGTTTGAGCGCGGGACTCGTCATTGCACGGCTGGGACTTGCCGATCCCGACCGGTTTGGGGCATTCTCTGACGCGAGTGACTGGCTCGTGTCCCCTGCCTCTCTTTCCGGAAGATCCGATGTCCGAAAAGCCCTCCGTCATCCTCTCTGCGTTTGCCGACGAAGCCGCCAACACCAAGTCCGCCGTCGAGCAGTTTGCCGCCCTGGCAGCGCTGGGCCTGCAGTATTACAGCCCGCGTTTCGTGGACGTCGCCGGCGTCGGCCAGGTCAAGCACGTCACCGAGCTGTCGAAAGAGGAATTCAAGCAGCTCGCCAAGCTGCAGAAGGAATACGGGCTGTCGGTCTGCAGCATCGGCTCGCGGATCGGCAAAGTGAAACTGCTCGATATCGAAGACGGATCGCACAACAAATACGTCGATCCGAAGACCTATCTCAATACCACTGTTGCGGATACGCTCCGGGCCGCCGAGGCGCTCGGCGCGACGATGATCCGCGGTTTTTCGTTCTACCATCCGCAGGGCCAGGATCCGCAGCAGTACGTCAAACAGGCCGCCGACCGCCTGATTCCGATCGTCGACGTCTGCGCCAAAGTCGGGCTGATCTTCGGGCTGGAAGTCGAAGCCAACCTGATCGGACAGAACGGCCATCTGCTGGCGGCGCTCGCCAAAGCCATCAAGAAGCCGAACCTGGTCTGCATCTTCGACGGCGCGAACATCAGTTGCCAGAACGTCAACGGAATCGATTGCTGCGCCGAATACGTCGCGATGCGGGACTCGTTCGGCTGGATGCACATCAAGGATTACCGCATCGACTCCAGCCTGGCCTGGACCGGCGTCGTCGATGAAGAACGCCTGAAGAACTTCGTTCCCGCCGATGTCGGCGACTCGGGACATGAACTGATTCTTCGCGACCTGAAGGAGCACCTCCCGAAGATCGAGAAGAAGATGCGGAAGCTCGGCGCGCCGGGCGTCTTCCTCGAACTCGAGCCCCATCTCAAGGGGGGCGGCCAGTTCGGCGGCTTCAGCGGTCCCGATGGCATGGGCGTCGCCGTCCGCTCACTCTGCCGAGTGCTCGACTACGTCGGCATCGACTACCACCTGCGGGATTTCGGCGATATCCGCACGGCGCGGGGATTTTGAGGAACAAATCGTTGAGCGTTGAGGGTTCTGCGTTGAGAAATTCGGGAGGCACGCCCTGAGGCTATGCGGTCGGCGTGCCTCCCGCTTTGACTCTTCCTCAACGATCGACGATCAACGCTCCTCACGCCTTGCGATACTCCGCCTTCACGTTCGTCCGAATGCCGCCGCGGGGCGTGAAAGCGGCGTGCAGCACCATCCACTTGGGTTCCGTGACGGCCACCAGATCGTCGAGGATCTCGTTGGTCACGCGCTCGTAGAAGGCGCCGTGATTGCGGTACTGCTGCAGGTAGATCTTGAGCGACTTCAGCTCGAAGCACTTCCCGTCCGGGACGTAAGTGATCGTCAGCGTCCCGAAATCGGGCTGGCCGGTCTTGGGGCAGAGGGACGTAAACTCGGGGCAGACGGTTTCGATCTCGTAGTCCCGTCCGGGACACGGGTTTTCGAAGGTTTCCAGCGTATCGCGCGACGGGGCGGTCATCGGGCGCGGGCTCCTGCAGCAGGGAATGTGAATTCTCAAAGTGAGATTCTAGCACCCTGCCGCCCGCCCGCCCAATCTGCGGGTCAGGCGACGCGCGAGGCGGCCTTCGGTCGCTGACTCGCCGGCGCAACCGTCCCGCCGCCGGCCGCTGCGGGGGCCGCATTTCGCCGACGAGAAACGACCGCCAGCAAGGCGGGCACGGGGACCAGGCTGACGAACAGGCACATGCCGACGCCAATCGTCAGCACGGCCCCCAGGCTGTAGAGGCCGCGGTGGGCGGCGATCATCATGCTGCCGAACCCGACCATCGTCGTGGTCGACGTCAGGACGACGGAGTTCACGATGCTGGGGGAAACGCCATAGACCTCGTTCGGTTTCGCGTGGTAGTCGTGCAGGATGTGGACGCCGTGGTCGACGCCAATCCCGAGGATGAGGGGGAGGATGATCAGGTTCGCCGGGTTGAGGGGAATGCCGAAGATCCCCATCAGCCCGAACGTCAGCAGCAGCCCGCAGACGGGCGTGGCCATCGTCAGCACCGTGTCGATCACGCTGCGGAAACTCAGGGTCGACGCAATGGTGAAGGCCAGCCCGGCGTACGAGAGGAGTACCCAGCTCAGCGACCAGTCAACCCGGCGGGCCTGCAAAATGGCCACCGCACCGACGACCAGCACCAGGGGCGGCCCCAGCGTCCACGCCAGGTGCTGTTTGGGCAGAAAATCGACCAGCAGCACGATCAGGATGACCACCATCGCGTAGATCGCGCAGACTTCGTAGCTGTGCTTGATCTGCAGGGCGGCTTCGTAGTTCTGCAGGGGAGTGCCGGTGACTTCCGGATCGATGGATCGCGTCTCGGTGACGAACTTCTTCAGCGGGGCCATGTCCCAGATCTGGTCTTTTGGGTAAATCTGCAGCAGCCACTTGCCCTGCGGACTGACGAAACGGGACATTAGCTCCTCGGGCAGATCGGCCGGGACGACCGGTTCGGGGTCGGAGGCGTCCGCCAGGGCCTGAAACTGCGCCAGCAGAGCATAGGCCACGCGATACTGGAACTCCGTCAGAAACGCCATCTGATCGGCGCCGTTGAGCTGGGTGAATCCATCCAGGAACCGGTCGATGTTACCGGCCACCTTTTGCGACAAGGGATCCTTGCGCATCCGCAGAAACCGATACAGATCGTCCAGCGACTTTCCGATCGGGTCGGGCATGACCGGCTGGAACTGGGGGGGCCGCTCCGGCAGGCGGGCCAACTCCGCGTGAAAGGCCTGCACGAGCAGCTTGGTTTCTCCGGCCCCCCGATCGGGCAGGCGCGTCGCCAGCTCTTCGACGTGGTGGACGCTGGGGAGAGCTTCGAATTTCTGTCTCAGCCGCCGGGCTTCCTCCGGAGAGTCCGCCAGGGAAATCGCATACAGCAGCGAATGCTTGGAGGATTCGAAGACCCGCTTCTGAGTCTCGACCGATTCCAAGCCCGTCGCCTGCAGATTCAACAGATTGTGGTCGTACTTCAGCAGGGGTTTCGGGGCGCCGTCGGTCCAGCGGCAGGCGAAGACTCCGACGGTGACCGACAACGCGATCGCAAATCCCAGCGTGAGTCCCGGGTAGAATTGCGTCAGCTTCCGGAGCCATTTGCCTTGAAACGGGTTCGGCAACGTCCGGGCCGGGGCGTTCTGGTCGGCGAGCACGACGACGGCGGGAAAGAACGTAAACGTCGCAATCAGGCAGGCCAAGATGCCGCCGCTGGCGATAATGCCCAGTTCTGCGACCCCCAGAAAATCGGTGAATGTGGCGCAAAAGAACGCCAGGGCGGTCGTGATGGCCCCGGTGACGATGCCGCCCCCGACGACCCCGGCGGAGTCCACCATCGCTTCGGCGACGTCTTCGCCCTTGTGCCGGAGATCGAGATAGCGGGAGAGAATATGGGTCGAAAAGTCGCAGCCCAGCCCGATCAGAATGGCGGCGAACGACACCGACAGAATGTTGAGGTGGCCGACCACTGCGGTCGCGATGCCGAACGACCAGGCCATGCCGACGCCGAGCATCAGCATTGCCAGCAGCGGATGCCGCAGGCCGCGGAAGCCCCAGATCGTAATCAGCGCGACGCCCGCAAACGACAGAAGGGAGGCCCAGGTGCTGTCCTGCGCCGAACGGCGCATTTCATCGTTCTCCAGCACCGGAATTCCGGTCAGCGCGATCTTCGTGCCGGGAAACTCGGCCCTGACTTCGTCGGTCAATTTGCGCATGGCGTCAATGGCTTCGGACGCCCCTTCGAACGAATCTCCCTTGCTCGCCGGGGAGGCCATGACGAATCCCATCGTGCCGTCGTCGCTGAGCAGGTAGACCGTTTCGCTGGCCCGTTCGGCGAGTTTGGGTTCGACCGGAACGACGTCGGGCCAGGGATTGGGGAATTCGTTCCGGTCGTCGAAGAAACTCGCCATCGACGACGTGAGCCGGTCGGCGTGGTGCAGCAGGTTCTCAGCCTCCCGGGGGCCGCGCGCACTCGCCGACTGCAGTTGCAGCTTCAAACGCGGCAGCAGGCTCTGGAGCTGAATGAGATCCCATCGGCCGTTCAGGATCGGACGGTAATCGTCAACGCGGTTGAGTCCGGTCGAAAGGGCTTCCGGGCTGAGGTATTGCAGCCCTTTGCTGCGGAGCCGGCCCGGTTCGACTTTGAACAGGACATGCGTGAAGAGGTCGGGCTGCTGCTGCAGGCGGGTGCCCAGTCGGTCGAGGACCTGCTTGATGGTGTTGGGCTTCTCGGCTTCGACGACGACCACGATGTCGCTGGTGGCGCCGAAGGCCTCCTCATACCGCTGCCACCGCTGGTGATAGGCGGCGGAGGGGTCGATCAGGTCCGAGCGGTCGGTCTTGAACTTCAGAAAGACACCGGCGTAGATCGCGCAAGCCAGGGCCGAAACGGCCACCAGTCCGACGGTGAGCCGCGGATAGCTGACCGAAAGTCGGGTCACGCGGCGCAGCATGTCCGACAGCACGGAGGCGTCGCCGTCATGTGCGGAGTTGGACATGCATCATCCCTGACCGACGAAACAATTTCGCGCTCCGGACACCGCATCCTGCGGCCGAGTGTCGAAACCGTTGCGAGATGTGAAGCGGAAAGGGCTCCGGGATTCCGAAGCGGCGGATATCAGGTTCATCGGCGAAACCACCCTCAGTCTCAATCCGGTGCGAACCGGCTCCTCCCAATCCATCCGTTCGGATCAGGTTCGCATCCCACCCGGATTGCTGCGGCAAGTCTTGCCCGGACAACGGCTTAGGCAGCATTGCCGCCAGGCCGCGTGCCGGATCATAGCGGTTTGCTCGCAATTTGGGCAAGAAGTCTTCGGTTTCTGGATTCTGCGTAATCTGAGGGGTTTGCACGGCAGGTCTCAATCCCCGCCATCACGGGCCGCTGTCGACCGCTTCGCGCAGGATTGTCGAACGATGAGAAACGCCAGCCAGTCGTAGAACGAATGGACCAGGATCGGGATCGTCAGATTGGAAGGCTGGCAGAACTCCAGCAGCCCTCCCAGATACAGGCCGACCAGTGCGGCGACGATCGCGTAGGTCGGCGTGATGGCATGCGCCAGTCCGAACAGCACGCTGCAGCCGATCAGCCCGAACCAGAATCCCCATTGGCCCAGCCAGGGCTGAAGCACGCCGCGAAAGAGCAGCTCCTCCGAGAATCCGACCAACCCCGCCAGCAGCAGCAGATCGAGCGCACTGCACGAAACCAGCAGCGGCCCGAGTGTTTCGAGCAGGAAATCCCGGATCCGGATCAGTCCGCCGATCGGGAAGCGGAATGAGACGTAGAAGAAGAGCGCCAGCGGCGCGAGGCTCAGGAACGCCGGCCCGAGGGCGTCCCAGCGAGGCAGGAGTCGCTCCAGCGGATCGACGTCCAGCAGCCAGCTCAATCCGAGCGCGACCAGCACCATCGCCGTCTGGAACAACCCGGACAGATTGAGAAAGCGGGCGCGCGTCAGCCGGGGATCTTCGTCGGCAGCCGTCATTCCCCGCACATCCTCCGTTGCTGATTCGTCCGATACGGTCCCGATTCCATCGCCAACCCGTCTGCCGGGATCGTGCGTCAGTCTCTGCCGGATCGTTCCTGGCGGAATTCGAAGGGGGTCGATGATTTTCCAGAAGTCGCCGTGTCGATCTCTGATTCTGGCGGGGCGATGATCCCCGCCGAGAATTCCCACGACAGCTTTCCGTGATCGCCGTCGTCACTCATCCCCTCTGAGTGACGACGGCGATCGGCTTTTCCGGGTCGCCGGCTCCGTTCAGACGTCGCAGGCAGCGATGGCTTCCTGCAGTCCCGCGAGCGGGTCGCGCGTGGGGATGAATTCGTGGCCGACGAAACCCGCGTAGCCGACGTCGAGCAGCGCCTGCATGATCGGCGGGTAGTAGATTTCCTGCTTCGTATCGAGCTCGCCCCGGCCGGGATTGCCCGCCGTGTGGACGTGGCCGATCAAGTCCTTGTGCTCGCGAATCCTGCGAATGACGTCGCCATCCATGATCTGGACGTGGTAGACGTCGAACAGCAGCTTGACCCGCGGCGAGCCGACCCGTTTGAGGATCTCCACGCAATAGTCGGTGTGGTTTCCCTGGTACCCCGGGTGCCCTTTCATCGGGTGATCGGAAGCCCGCGTGTTGAGCATCTCCAGGCAGATGGTAACTCCCTTGGCCTCGGCATGCCCTGCCAACGCCTTCAAGGCGTCCACGCAGTTGTCGGCGCCGACGTCGGCGGGAATGTCCTCCGCCATGCCGGTGAAGGTGATGACGCTCGGGCAGCCGAAGTCAGCCGCCTCATCGATGCGTGAGCGGATCTTTGCGGAGCATTCCTCCTGATATTTGGGGTTGTTGAGACCTTTCACGAAGCCGTGGCTGCCGGCGATGGCGCAGGTCAGACCATGCTTTTTCAGAGTCGGCCAGTGCATGGGATCGATCAGCTCCAGGCTTTCGCAGCCGAGACCTTTCACGACGCGGCAATAGTCGTCGACGTCTTTCCAATGGCTGTTGAAGCACCAGTTGACCACCGAGTGGCGAATGCGCCCGTTGAGCTTCGGAGGCGTGGGTTGAGCAGCGCCCGTCAAAAGGGTTGAGGCCGCGACGCCAGCCGCCACCTGCAACACGCCGCGACGGGAAATTGTGGGAGAAGTCATGGAAGCGTGCTCCGTGAAGCGGGAACCGATCGGTGATTGGTTATACGGGAGGAGTCGTCGTTTCGGCGATGCTGTAGGCGTCGCTGTCCCGGCTGGCGTAGTGGACCACGAGTTCGGCGAGCAGTCCCAGCGAAATCGCCTGGCCGCCCAGGAGTGTCGCCGCGATGGAATAGGCCAGCAGCGGTCGACCCCCAATCGGGGCGGGCGTGACGAGTCCGAAGACGTTCATCATGATCCAGACGAACGCCAGATAGGTCAGTCCCAGGCAGCCGGTGCCGAAGAACGCCAGGCCGATGGCGCCCAGCATATGCTGAGGCCGCTGGCGATACGAGATCAGGAAGGCCACGGTCAGCAGGTCGAGAAAGCCGCGGGTGAAGCGGCGGAAACCATACTTGGAGTGGCCGAACTGCCGCGGCCGGTGGTGGACCGCCAGTTCGGCGACGCGGAACCCGCGGGCATGGGCCAGGACGGGGATGAAGCGGTGCAGCTCGCCGTACAGGCGGATCTCGCGAGCCACCTGCGCCCGAAAGAGCTTGATGCCGCAGTTGTGATCGTGCAGCGAGAGTCCGGTCAGTCGGCCGACCAGCCAGTTGAAGACTTTGCTCGGATAGACTTTATGCCAGGGGTCGAGCCGGCGTTCCTTCCAGCCGTTGACGACGTCGAATTTCGTGCCGAGCCGTTCGAGAAAATGCGGGATCTCGGCGGGGTCGTCCTGCAGGTCGGCGTCGAGGGTCATGATCAGGTCGCCGCGGGCGATTTTGAACCCCGCCGTCAGCGCCGCCGCCTTGCCGAAATTCCGTCGGAAGCGGATGCCGCGGACATTGGCGTCGGCCGCGGAGAGGCCCGCGATGATTGCCCAGGACTCGTCCCGCGAACCGTCGTCGACGAAAATGATCTCGGCGTCGAGGTTGGCGGTTGATGTGACCTGGCGAATCTGGGCGTGCAGTTCCCGCAGGCTCTCGGCCTCGTTCAGGACGGGGATGATGATCGACAACTGCATGGAGATGTCGCCCTTTCGCAATCGGCGGTGTCTGACAGCGAATTCTTAATTCGCGTCGGGTGGCCGAAGCTGGACCGCAGGGAAGGCCCGGTTCTTTGATTTCCGGGGCATCGCGAAGACGCTCCTGCCCCGGCCACCCGCTCGCGATTGGTTGTGAATCGATTTCTGTCAGCATGTGTACCAGAAAACGCCCGCAAGTTCCCGGCTCCGGGGCCGGCTCGTCAGGGGGCGGCGGGGTGTGATATCATCGTCGAGGCCGTCGGACGGCGCGAGTCGCCGTCGCTGAATTCCGAATCAATCCTGTCGCCAGAACGAGAATTGCTGTGACTGTTTCCCCGTTGCCTGTCGTGACTGGCAGGAGTGAGCTGGAAGTGGCGATCGCCGCTGTTCGCGACGCCGCCCGGATCTGCCGTTCGGTGCAGGCCGGCATTACGCCGGAATCCCTGGCCAAGAAGGATCGTAGTCCGGTAACGGTGGCCGATTTCGGCAGCCAGGCGGTTGTCTGCCGGGTGATCGGTCAGTCGTTCCCGCACGATCCGATCATCGCCGAGGAGGACTCGTCGGCGTTGCAGACGGAAGAGAACGCGCCGTTTCTGCACCGCATCCACGACGAAATCTGCCGGGAGTGCGTCCAGGCGTCGAAGGATGAGATCTGCCGCTGGATCGACTTGGGAGGGGCGGCCGACTACTCGCACCGTTTCTGGACGCTCGACCCGATCGACGGGACGAAGGGATTTCTCCGCGGCGAACAGTATGCGATCTCACTGGCCCTGATTCTGGAAGGGCAGATCGAGATCGGCGTGCTGGGCTGCCCGAATTTGCCGCCGGCTCCAGGTGCTGATGCGGGATCACTGTTTTATGCGGTCCGCGGCAAGGGGGCCTGGCTGCAGCCGCTCGATGGTCCCGGCGCCCCGGTTCAGATTCATGTTTCCAAAACTGCAGATCCGGCTCTCGCTCGATTCTGCGAATCGGTCGAGTCGGGACACAGCGCCCACGACACCTCCGCCGAAATCGCCCGCACGCTGGGCCTGACGGCGCCGCCGGTCCGGATGGACAGCCAGGCGAAATACGGCGTCGTCGCGCGGGGCGAAGCTGACGCCTATCTGCGTCTGCCGACCCGCGCGGACTATTCCGAGCAGATCTGGGATCACGCCGGCGGCGTGCTGGTGGTCGAAGAAGCGGGCGGACGAGTGACGGACGTCGCCGGCCTCCCCCTCGACTTCACCCACGGTCGGCAGCTCAAGGCCAACCGGGGCGTGATCGTCACGAATGGCGTGTTACACGAGGCGATTCTGGCGGCGGTGAAGGAGGCGGGAGTGAAGTAGCGAGCAGGGAATAGCGAGTAGCGAATAGCCAGAGAAAAGGGGCTGATCGCTTATCGGGAATCGCTGATCGCCAGAATTGAGTTGCCGAGTGCAATCTTTTCTTGACTGGCGATGAGCGAAAAGCGATTCGCGATCAGCCTCTTCCTCGCGACATTCGACATTTCTTTTAGGCCTTCAATCCGTAGTGCCTGATGGCGTTGCCGGACCAGAGTTTTTCACGCTCGGCCTGCGGGCGTTTCGCGATGATTTCTGCCAGGGCGGAGACCCAGCCCTGCAGCGGGCTTCCCAGCAGGCAGACCGGCCAATCGCCGCCGAAGACCACGCGGTCCGGGCCGAAGGCGTCGAGACAGTGGTTGACGATGGGGGCCAGGTCGGCCGGTTTCCAGCCCTCTGGAGCGCGGGCCACGATTCCGGAAATCTTGCAGATCAGGTTCGGCCGCTTCGACAGGGCGTCGATGTCCTTTTTCCATTGATCTGGCTCGTGGCTTCCTTTGCCGCCGGAGAACGCTACGACATCGGCGTTGCCGCAGTGATCGAGGACAAACTGCGTGTCGGGGCAGAGTTCGGTCAGCTTGAGGCCGTCGGCCAGCTCCGTCGGCCGCAGGCAGAGGTCAAACTTGAGCCCCTTCTTGCCCAGCAGGCGGACGCCGGCGACGAATTCGTCCTTCAGGCATGTGCCGCGGGGCGTTTCGCCGCCGTGCAGCACCTGACGGACTCCCTTCAGATAGCCTCCTTCGCGATGGCGGTCGAGATAGGCTCCGAAATCCGGGGACGCCGGTCGACCGCCGAGGACTGCGGCTTCGGTCGGGACTTTCCCGGATTTGCACAGTCCGATGACGTAGTCCGCTTCCCGGTCGTGCATGGTCGCGTCGACGTCGACTTCCATGTAGATGGCCCGCATGCGGAGGCCCTTCGTCGCCACGGCGTACTCCGTCGGACCGTACGTGTGGCGGAGAATCTCCGGCGCCCCGGCCAGCCACGGGAGCTTCAGGTTGTCGAGGTCCCACAGGTGCTGGTGAGTATCGACGATCAGCGACGGGGCCTCGGCAGCGAAGGCGGACGGGGACGCGGCGGCGGCCAGAGCGGCGATTGCAGACTGCTGCAGGAACGATCGGCGGGACAGAAGGCTCATGGAGGTTCCTCTGGGCAGATGGAGTGATGGACGGATCGGGTGCGGACAGCTTGGCGAGTTTCGATTCAAAAGTCGCGGACAATTTCCGTCGGTCGGGCACCCTTTCCCGGCGGCGGATTCGATGCGATAGTGGCCGGACTTATGGAAACGCCGCCCCCCGCTCCCCTCTGGGAACTACTGCTCGAAGACGGCCCGCTCCTGGCGGTCAACAAATCCGCCGGGCTGCTGACGCAAGGCGTGCCGCATAAACTGCCCGCCCTGGAATGGCTGGTCAAGGACTACCTGCGGGAGAAGTACCAGAAGCCGGGCAATGTCTACCTGGGAGTGCCGCACCGCCTCGACCGTCCGGTCTCGGGGATCGTCGTGCTGGCGAAGAACTCCAAAGCCGCAGCCCGGCTCGCGGAACAGTTTCGCGAGCGGCAGGTCCGGAAGTTCTATTACGGCGTGACCGAAGTCGTGCCCGACCGACCGGCGGACAATTTTCGGGACTGGCTGTTGAAAGACGCGGAGGCGGCTCATGTGCAGGTCGTCGTGCCGCAGACTCCCGGCGCGAAGCTGGCCGAGCTTCGCTACCGGACGCTGCAGGTCGTGGATGGCCGGGCGCTGGTGGAGGTGGAGCTGATCACCGGCCGGATGCACCAGATCCGGGTCCAGTTCGCCAGCCGGGGCTGGCCGATTGTGGGCGACGTGCAGTACGGAGCCCGGGAGCCGTTTCCTGGCGTGAGCGAGTACGACGCGCAGGCTTCGATGATTGCGCTGCATGCGGGCCAGTTGCACCTGAGCCACCCGGTGCGCTACGACCGGCTGCACTTGCAGGCTCCGTTGCCCGCGGCGTGGGCGCTGCTGGGGTTCGATCTGGAAATCGTACTGCCGCGGCAGTTATCGCCGGGCATGGAGCCTCCGACGTCGTAGACGTGGGAAATCACAATTCGGCAGGCGGGAGCCCAATCTCGTTCGGCACGGTGCTTGCATAATCTATGGCGGCTGGGGGAAGGCGGCGAGGAGTTCTTCGTCGTCGGCCCAGCCGGTCATGTAGAGACAGACCATTTCATACGCTCGACGCGACAGGTTGCCTCCCGTCGCCAGGGCCAGGAGCAGCCCGGCGAGCAGCGAACAGTAGAGCTGGATCTCCACGCCCCGCGTCTTCGCCGAGAGCAGTTGCTGGCAGCCCAGCACCTGCTTCAGAAACCGGAAGAACAGCTCGATCTGCCACCGGCATTCATAGATTAGCACCACCTGTTCGGCCGGGAGATCCAGCAGCGTCGTGGCCAGGATCAGGCCTTCCCGCCCGGTCTGGTCGCTGCGAAGCCGCCCCTGCCTTGCCGAACTTGGTCGACCGGGCACTGGCTCGACGGTGATCCGCCGCACGACGTGATTGGTTCTTGCGGGACTGGCTCCGCTGCCGCCGCCCAGCGCGATCAGTTCATCCGCCACGACCCCCGCGGCGCGATCGGCTTCGGTGAGCGCGGGGAGTTGAACCGCATGACCGTT
This sequence comes from Planctellipticum variicoloris, assembly GCF_030622045.1. NCBI lineage: Bacteria > Pseudomonadati > Planctomycetota > Planctomycetia > Planctomycetales > Planctomycetaceae > Planctellipticum > Planctellipticum variicoloris. The sequence goes on from NZ_CP130886.1 coordinate 88,763, forward strand.
CGCGTCGTTGACCGGTCCCTCGACCACGCGACCGTCCCCGCGATTGAGCCGGCAGACGTAGTCGCAGCGGGCTTCGACCAGTTCGTTGAACACCACGGCCGAGCGATAGCCCCGGTCCAGAATATAAAGGTCTCCCGGCGCACCGGCGGGTTGCGGTTCGCGGGCCTGGATCTGCTGGAGCGTGACGGCGCGCTCGGAGTGCGGCCCTTTGGCCGGCTCCTCGGTGAGGGTCGAGGCCACGACCCTCTGGTCGTGAATGCGAAGCTGGGTGTGCAGCCGCCACTGGCCTTGAGAACCGCGTCCCAGCCGGGCGGCGATCTGCGGCAAGGCCGACAGCACGGTCCCGTCGACGGCGACGAGACGTTCGACGATCGGGTTGGGAAGGCGTCCCAGCCGACCGCTGCGGCTCACGCGGAACTGATGCCGGGCGAACTGGCGGCGGAGTTCGTGAACGAGTCCTTCCAGGAGCGAGGGATCGAAGACGGACGAGGCCTCGGAGAAGGCCCCGGCCGAGACCTTTTGCCCGCCGGCGAGCTGTTGGACCTTTTTCAGTCCCGAGGCTGCGACGAGCGCCCGGGCGGACTTGAGAACGGGGTTGAAGAAGCCGATCAGGAGGAGCGCGGCATACTGGCTGTAGAACAGCTGCCGGTTGCGAGCGGTGTCGCGTTCTGTCCCGCAGGGAGCCAATCGTTGCAGCAGCGGAAAGATGCGCCGCAGCAGGACGGTCCCGGCCAAAGGACCAATCAGCTCCCGCCGCTCCTCCTCCGTCAGCCCCTTCTCCGCCATCGCCACTCCCTCCGCAGGGAGAAAGACTACAATCTCAATCGGCCTGCGCAAAAAGCGTGCCGAACGAGATTGGGCGGGAGCCTGCCCTACGGCTGGGTTGTCAGATGCGACTCGCCACAGGTGGCCCGGCTCACTATCCTGTCACGGTTCGGCCGCCGGCCTCCTGCTGCAAATGAGGTTCCATGACCACTACCGCCCGGTATCTGACCGCTCCTCAGCCGCTGACGACCATGCCGCCGGGGATTCCGTACATCGTCGGGAACGAGGCCGCCGAGCGGTTCAGCTTCTACGGCATGAAGGCGATCCTGACGGTCTACATGACCCAGTATCTGCTGAACTGGGCCGGCAAATCGGAGCCGATGACTGGCGCAGAGGCCAAGACCTACGTCCATTTGTTCGTGGCGTCCGCCTACTTTTTTCCGATTCTCGGGGCGATTCTGTCGGACTGGCTGTGGGGCAAGTACAGGACGATTTTCTGGCTGTCGCTCGTCTATTGCCTGGGACACCTCGCGCTGGCAGTCGTCCCGGCGCGGGAAGGACTGCTGCTGGGATTGACCCTGATCGCCATCGGGGCGGGCGGCATCAAGCCCTGCGTCTCCGCCCACGTCGGCGACCAGTTCGGCGAGAAGAATCGGCATCTGCTCGGGCGGGTCTTCGGCTGGTTCTACTTTTCGATTAACTTTGGTTCCTTCATTTCGACCCTGCTGACTCCGTGGGTGTTGCAGCACTATGGTCCGCACTGGGCGTTTGGAATTCCCGGAATCCTGATGGGGATCGCCACGTTCTTGTTCTGGCTGGGGCGCAACAAGTTCGTTCATGTCCCTCCCGGCGGTCGGCAGTTCTTTCGCGAGTCCTTCAGCTACGAGGGTCTGGATGCGATCGGCCGGCTGATACCGCTGTATCTGTTCGTTGCAATCTTCTGGGCTCTCTACGACCAGACGGCGTCAGCCTGGGTCATTCAGGCAGAGCTGATGGACCGGACGACATGGTGGCCGTCGCTGACGTCCGGATTTCCCTTTATCACCGTCGAGCGGCAGGAAGTCCTTTCGTCGCAACTGCAGGCGATTAATCCCATCCTGATTCTCATCTATATCCCGATCTTTTCGTACGTGATCTACCCGCTGCTGGGCAGGTGTTTTCGGTTGACCTCGCTGCGAAAAGTCGCCATCGGGTTCTTCCTGACCGCGGCGGCGTTCGCCATCAGCGGCTACGCGCAACTGCTGATTGACCGGGGAGAGACGCCGCACGTGCAGTGGCAGGTCTGGGCGTATGTGGTGTTGACCGCCGCCGAGGTGATGGTCTCGATCACCTGCCTGGAGTTTTCCTACACGCAGGCGCCGAACAAGATGAAGTCGCTGATCATGTCCCTGTATCTGCTGTCGGTCTCGTTAGGAAACGCGCTGACATCGTTCGTGAACTGGATCATTCAAGACGCCAGCGGCACGAGCCGGCTTCCCGGTGCGCAGTATTACTGGTTCTTCACCGGGCTCATGCTGGCGGCGGCGGTGGTCTTCATTCCGCTCGCGTTGACGTTCCGCGAGCGGGCCTACATCCAGGATGAAGAGAACGCGGCATAGCTGGCCGACCCTGGCTTAATCGGCGCGAGAATCCAGCGCCCGCCCAGCGCAACGGCGACGCGTTCCCATCGCCGTCTCAGGAGTTGGGACCCCGATTGCCCGTCGACAGAACCGCCACACTTTGGTGCAGATTGCCGAATTGGCGCAATTTTATGACGTTCGGTGCGCAGGAACCGTCCGTCGACTGTGTTCTGGATTTCGTCGGCAACTTGAGTCGATCTGTCCCGGCAGGGAAGCAAAGGGCTGCGATTTGATCATCGATGTGGCCGTATGGACATGTCGATAGGTTCCCGCAGTTTCCTCAGGCTCGCGGATCTCCCTATTGCTATTTGCTACTCAAACTCTCTAGATTCACATTCCTGGTAATCTGGGGAGGGGACGGGCTATGCCGACTTTGAAGACAGAATCACTCGCCGCCGAGCGCAGGCTCGATGCTGCACACGGGCAATCCGGGCTGGACACCCATGTGGTCTGGCGACGGGAAGTCCACGTCTTTCAGCACGGCGAGTACTTCGATTCGTACCTCGCGACCGAACCGGGGCGCGAAGAGTTCTGGTCGAGCACCGGCGAAGGACTGATCTCCTACACCCGCCGCGGGCGCTACGTGCTGGTCGGCGGCGGACTGATTGCGCCCGACGACCACAAGCCACAGCTTCTGCAGGAGTTCAATGAGTTCCTGCGAGAAAAGAAGCTGCGGTCAGCCTTTCACAATATCGGCGATCACGAACTGCCGCTGTTCCGTGAACATGGCTACCAGGTGACGAAGTGGGGTGAGGAGCCGGTCGTCGATCTGGGAAACATCACCTGGGGCGGCAAGGCGTACGAATGGGTCCGCCGGCAGACGAATTACTGCCGCCGGCACGGTTTGCAGGCCTTCGAGGTTCCCCACAACGAACTGACGCCTGAGCAGTGGAGCCGGACCCTGGAAGAGATGCTCGAAGTCGGGGCCGAAAGCCTGGCCGACAAACCGCAGAACCGTGAAATGCAGTTCTTTGAAGGGCGGATCGGCGATCACGAAGTGGGACTCCGTCGCGTTTTCATCGTTCGCAGCGAAGAGGGGCTGGGTCGGATCGAAGGCTTCATGGTCTGTACGCCGATGCGCGGCGGGACGATGTGGGCCACCGAACTGTACCGTCGTCGCGCCGATGCGGTCCGCGGGACGATGGCCTTCCTGTTTCACCACGTGATTCAGCAGTTTCAGGACGAGGGAATCCAGCGCGTCGGACTCTGCCTGGACCCGGCGTTGCGCTGCGGCACGAAGCTGCCGGGGGACAGTGCGATGGTCCGCCTGGGGATGACGTGGGGCGAAGCGTGGCTGGGATGCGTGTTCGACGTCGCCGGCCTGCGGCATTTCAAAAGCCGCTTTCGCCCGCGATACGAAAACCGGTACGTCTGCGTGCAGCCGCGCGTGACCATCGGGTCGCTGCTGGCCTGGGCGCGCGTCTGCGGATTGTTCGACGTGAATCCCTGGAAGGTCGTCAAAATCTCGGCGGGGCGGCTCCGCAAGTACGCATCGCGGAGCACGCTGGCCGAGGTGCATTAAAGAGACGGGCTGGAGCGCCCGTGAGAACTGCAACGGATCCAAAGGATTGGAGCCATGATGTCAGACTGGCGGACAAATCAAGGCGGTGGAACGGCCGTTCTCGAACGGCGGTCCGCACCGGCGGAACGGTCCTGGAGTGCGGTTGTTGAGGAGGAGATCTGGTCGTCGGTTGACGAGATCGACGTCGCCGCCTGGGAACAGGTGCGAGATCCGAGCGACCTGTTTCTGGATCTGCGGCTGCTGCAGGCGGTCGAAACCAGCATGGCGGCCACCTGCCGGTTCCGGTATGTCCTGTACCGGGACGCCGCGGGCGAACCGGCGGCGATCGCCGTCCTTTGCACATTCACCATCGATATCGGCGTGCTGGCCGATGATGCCTGGTCGCGCTGGGCGCTCCGCGGTCTGCGCCGGATTTCGCGGAAGCTGGTCGACTACCGCATTCTCTTCTGCGGTCTGCCGCTGTCGGCCTGTCAGAGCAGCCTCCGCTTTGCTCCCGGAGCCGACAGCCAGATCATTCTGCAGCGGCTGGACGTCGCGCTGCGTCGCTTTGCGAAGCAGGACCGGGCGAGCGTCATCGTTCTGAAGGAATTCGCCGACGAGGAACTGCCGCCGCTGAAGCCGCTCGAAACGCTGGGCTATCGCAAAGCCGACAGCCTGCCGACACACCTGGTCGCGCTGCACAGCGATTCGTTCGACGGTTTCCTGAAGGATATGAACAGCAAGCGGCGGGCGAACGTCCGGATGTCGCTGAAGAAGTTCGCCGGTAAGGGGGTCGAGTTTGTCACGACGTCCGATTATGCGACGATCGAGCGGCTGTTTACGCCGGAGACGTATCGGCTCTACGAAGAGGTGCTCGGCCGTTCGGAGACGAAGCTCGAACATCTGCCGCAGGAGCTCTTTCTGGAGATGGCCCGGCAATTGCCGGATTGCTGCGAGTTCACGTTTGCCGTTGAGGGCGAGCGCGTGATTGCGTTCTGCATCTCCCTCTGGAACGATCACGAGTACCGGGGGCTGTTCATCGGCTACGACGCTTCCCGCAATCAGGACCTCGATCTGTACTTCAATCTGGCGTTCCGGACCATTGCCGAAGCGGCCTTTCATCGGTCGGCGGTCGTCGAGATCGGCCAGAACTCCTCCTACTTCAAGCGGACGAAGCTGGGCGCCGTTCAGTCGCGCCGTTCGCTCTACGTCCGCGGAGGCAATGCCGTCATGAACGGGGTGATCGGGTTGCTGTTCAAACAGCTCTTTCCGCCCAGACCGCTGGATGGCGCGGGGGAGGGGCAATAACGCTTCTGCGGCGTTGGCGAACTGTTGTGCGATCCGGCCGGCTGACGTTGCTCCCCGGTCGCGTATTTTTCCGACCGTAACACTTCAAAGTCTGGACTTGTTGGCGTGCCGTTGAGAATTGCGCGTTCGCCGACGCCAGTTACGCCGATGATTCAGCGGATCACGTTGTGTTTTCGAGGTGGCGCGCGTGATGACGAATCCGCACCTGTTTCGCGACCTGCAGACGAGTTTGGACCGAACATGAACGGCGATTCGGATTTGACGCCAAGCTCCAGTCTGGCCGTTCACGAACGGTCCAGTTCGCAAGGTTCCACCGGTCGTCCCGGAACCGAGCCGGCAACCGGGCAATTCGCCGGTGCAGGCGCACGGTCACCCCAGTCGGTCTTCGAAGAAATCTGGTCGTCGGTGGCGGAGATCGAGGTCGCTGCGTGGGAGCAGGTCCGTCCCGCCTCCGACATCTTTCTGGACCTCCGGCTGCTGCGGGCTGTCGAAACCAGCATGGGGTCGACATGCCGGTTTCGCTACGTCCTCTACCGCAACGCGGCCTCCGAGCCGGTGGCCATCGCCGTGTTCTGCACGTTTACGATCGATATCGGAGTCCTGGCCGATGACGACTGGTCGCGGTGGGCGCTGGGACTGTGCCGGCGGATTTCGCGCTGGCTGGTGGATTACCGCATCGCGTTCTGCGGCCTGCCGTTGTCCGCGTGTCAGAGCAGCCTGCGTTTCGTTCCGGGAGCTGACACGACTGCCATCCTGGGGAAGCTCGATCAGACGCTGCGTCGGCTGGCTCGCAAAGACGGCGCCAGCATTCTCGTCTTCAAAGAATTCGCCGACGACGAGCTTCCGCCGCTGGAGGCGCTGATGCCTCTCGGATATCGGCGGGCCGACAGCCTGCCGACGCACGTGCTGGCGTTGCAGAGCACCACGTTCGACGGCTACCTGCAGGATGTCGGCAAGAAGAAGCGGCACCACATCCGCCAGTCGATGAAGAAGTTCGCCGAGAGCGGGATTCAGGTGGTGACGACGTCCGATCTGGCCACGATCGAGCGGCTCTTCACGCCGGAAGTGCATCAGTTGTATGAAGCGGTGTTGAACCGTTCGAAGACGCAGCTTGAACGCCTGCCGCGCGCCTTCTTCCTGGAAATGGCCCGTCAGTTGCCGGACTGCAGCGAGTTCCAGTTCGCACTGGAGAGCGACCGCGTCGTGGGCTTCTGCATTTCCGTCCGGGCCGGGCACGAATATCGGCCGCTGTTTGTCGGCTTCGACTACGAGCGCAATCGGGACGTTGATCTCTATTTCAATCTGCTGTTCCGGACGATTGCCGACGGCGCGGGGCATGGCGCGGCGATTGTGGAACTGGGGCAGAATTCCGACTACTTGAAACGGACGAAACTGGGTTGTCTGCAGGCCCGCCGGTCGATCTTTGTCCGCGGTCGCAACGCCCTGATGAACGGGGTGATCGGGCTGTTGTTCAAACAACTGTTCCCGCCCCGTCCGTTGCACGGTGAAGGGCAGGGGGAATAGCTCCGGGCGGGGCTACTCGCCTTTGGCCCTGGCGATTGCAAAGTCGACCAGCTCCTGGCAGTGGAAGAAGCCCTCCCAGAAATTGTGCCCCTGGCCCCGGGCGATGATGAGCTGCACGGAGTCTTTCGCGCCGGCGGCCTCGTAGCGCGCCAGCAGCTCCGCCGAGTTCTCTTTGAGCGGCACGACCTTGTCGTCGTCGCCGTGAATGATGCAGATCGGGACTCGCGCTTTGATCAGTCCGCCAATCCGCTCGATCGGATTGAGCTCCGTCAGCCGGTCCTGCAATTCGGCGGGCGTCACGCCATAGGCCGGGGCCGCCTTCTCCAGACCGGGGTACGTGCGGAAATCGAAGACCGGATAGATCCCTGCGATGCCGGCGACCTTGTCGGGGTTGGCCGCCGCCCAACTCGTGACCCACAGGCCGCCCCGGCTGCGGCCCAGCAGACAGGGCTTTGCGGCAAAGCCGCGATTCCTCGTCAGCTCGTTATAGAGCGAGGTGAACAGCATCTGGCTGCGCGGACTGCCATAGGCCTCGTCGACGTCGATCCCCGCGACCGCCACGCCGGCGGCCAGGAACTTTTCGTGCATCCATTTCTCGTGGGAGTCGGGATATCCCGGCAGCGTGGGACCATACATGATCCACGGTTGCGGCGTCCGGCGCAGTTCTTTGGCTGGCCACAGAATGAAGGCGGGCCGACCTTCGACGCGGAAGGCTTCACCGGGAAGAATCAGCTTCTTGATGGCCAGGGACGCCGGATCCTGATTGCCGGAGTCCTGCGCCAGAACCGGGGCCGACGCGAAAACGAGAGCGATTGCCAGACAGTGTCGCATGGGAGATTCCTGGTGCGGAGATTGGTCCGGGTATCGTGGCAGACGGCGTTCTGTCGGTCAATCGGCCGCATGTTGCCGACTTCATTGAAGTCCGTTGTCAGTCCTGCGACGCCATGGATCATGGCTGCTTGAGTTTCCGCAGGCTGTCCTCCTGCCGAAACGGCAGATCGACATTGACCTCACTTCGCTCGATCACGAGAATCCCGCGGTTCACCGACGCGGAGCGGCGGCCCGGTTCCTGTGAGGCGGAAGGAGACGCACGATGTCCAATCAAGCCGGGTTGCAGAGCGGAGTCAGTCGGTCGCCGCTGGGTTCGGCGGCGACGCTCGACGGTCCTACGCACCCGATTCGCCGGACTGGATTGCGATCGGCGGTCAAAGGTATGACGGCCTGGCTGGATCGAGTGCTTTATCCGGGCTTTGGCTGCAACTGGGACGACGAACGATTCCGTGCGGCGATTCTTGAGCATGTCTGCGCGGAGACGGACTGCCTGGACTACGGAGCGGGACGGGGAAACGTCCGACAGATGAATTTTCGCGGGATCGCCCGCCGCGTGGCCGGGATCGATCCGGAACCCGAGGTGCATGACAATCCGCATCTCGATGAATCCGGCCTGCTCGATCTGCAGACCGGCCGCATCCCCTATCCGGATGCCGCGTTTGACCTGGTTTTCGCGGACAACGTGATGGAGCACGTCGAGGATCCGGACCAGGTGTTCTGCGAAATTCAGCGCGTTCTGAGGCCGGGCGGAAGATTCCTCGCCAAGACGCCCAACAAGTGGCATTACATGCCGACGATAGCGCGATCGACGCCGACCTGGTTCCACCGGTTCTACAACCGGCTGCGCGGACGGGACGTCGTCGATACGTTTCCGACGACCTATCAATGCAATACGCGGGCCGCGGTGGTGAAGTCGGCCGCGGTCGCCGGTCTGGTCGTCCGCAACGTGCAGTTCATCGAGGGGCGGCCGGAGTATCTGCGAATCACGCCGCCGACCTACGTGTGCGGATGGCTCTACGAGCGGCTGGTGAATTCCTCGCGAGTGTTCGAGGGCTTCCGCTGCGTGATGATCTTTGAACTGCAAAAGCCCCCGTCGACTTGAACTCCTGGACATCCCGTTTGGCAGTCGCGGGCGCCCGCGAAAACATCGGGGGATCGAGACCCGGCCGTCGATCCCCCCCCGCATAGCGCCAGATTTCGAGCCGCCCGGATGCCCCCCGTCGCGCGGCGGCGCTTCCTGCAATTTCTTCCGGGTCCTTTGATCGAGAGATCGGGATCGATCACGTAAACCGGTGCATGTCGCACGACACGCTTCCGGCGGCGTGCAGGTAGGACGTTGTCACGTAGTCCATGACCATGCGGTCGGAATTGAACCGCCAGCCCAGAGTGCTGACGGAGCGCTTCATCCGCTGAATCCAAAGCCGCGGCAGGTCGTCGTGGTCGCGGTCGTAAAACAGCGGAATCACTTCGTTCTGCAGCGTTTTCATCAGATCGTTTGCGTCCCGGTCGTCCAGGATCTCCTGATTTGTGTGCGTTCGCCCGGTGCCGATGGCGAAGCCGTTCTGCCCGTCATAAGCCTCGGCCCACCATCCGTCGAGGATCGAGCAGTTCAGGCCGCCGTTGAGGACGACCTTCTCGCCGCTCGTCCCGGAAGCCTCCAGCGGACGGCGGGGATTATTCAGCCAGACGTCGACTCCTTGGACCAGGTAGCGGGCCAGGTTGATGTCGTAGTCTTCCAGCAGCACGATCTTGCCGCGGAACTCCGGCTCCTGCGCCAGGTGATAGATCCGCTGCAGAATCGCCTTGCCGTTTTCGTCTGCGGGGTGAGACTTGCCGGCGAAAACGAGCTGCACCGGATGCTTTGCGTCGGACACGATCCGCTTCAACAGCTCGATATCCCGCAGGACGAGGTCGGCCCGCTTGTACGGCGCGAATCGTCGGGCGAAGCCGATTGTCAGCGTCGTGGGGCTCAGGCAGCTCTGGATCGATGAGACCTGGTCGGCGTTCCAGCCGAGTCGTCGCGCCCGGCGGGTCATCCGATCGCGAGCGAACGCGATCAGCCGACTCTTCAGCGACTGGTGGGTTTCCCACAATTCGCCGTCGGCGATGCTGCCGAAGTCCTGCCAGACGGCCTGCTCGCCGGAGCGGACGTGCCAGCCGGGAGGGAGGGTCCGGTCGTAGAGCTGGCGCATCTGCGGCGCGAGCCAGCTTCCCAGGTGGACGCCGTTGGTGATGTGGCCGATGGGAATTTCTTCTTCCGCCCGCCAGGGCCACAGGCTGGCCCACATCCGGCGGCTGACCACGCCGTGCAGGTTGGACACGGCGTTGGCCCGACGGCTGCACTTGAAGGCGAGGACCGTCATGCAGAAGGGTTCGTGATGGTTATTGGGATCGATCCGGCCGAGCCCCATCAGGCCGCCGGCGCCGATTCCCATCTGGTCTCCCAGAGGGCCGAGGTGTTCGTCGATCAAGTCCCAGTCGAAGCGGTCGTGGCCCGCGGGAACGGGAGTGTGCGTGGTGAAGACGCACATGGCGGCGGTTTCGCGGAGTGCTTCATCGAACGAATAGCCGTCCTCCTGCATCCTCAAGCGGATGAATTCGAGCGGCGCGAAGGCGGAGTGTCCCTCGTTCATGTGAACGCAGTGCGGGCTGTAGCCGAGCGCCGTCAGCAGCCGGACGCCGCCGATGCCCAGGATGATTTCCTGGCGGATCCGGGTGCGCGAGTCGCCGCCGTAGAGTCGCGCGGTCAGCTTGCGATCTTCGATCGAGTTCTGCTCGATGTTGACGTCGAGCAGGAACAGCTTGACCCGGCCGACGTCGACCTGCCAGGCCTGCGCGTAGATGGGGCCGTGGCGGGTATCGACGCTGACGACGACCGGTTCGTCATTGGCCAGCCGGACCAGCCGAATGGGGAGCTTGTCCTTGGAAACCTGCGCGTAGACCTCGCGCTGCCAGCCGTCCTGATCGATGAGCTGAGAAAAATAGCCTTCGTGATAGAACAGTCCCACTGCGACGAGCGGGACGCCCAGGTCCGAAGCGCTCTTCAGGTGATCGCCCGCCAGAACGCCAAGACCCCCCGAATAGTTCGGCAACGACTCGTGGACGCCGAATTCCGCTGAGAAGTAGGCGACCGGCCGATGTCCGAGGACACCGGCGTGCTTGCCGGCCCAGGTATCGCGGGACTCCATGTACTCCTGCCAGCGACGATAGGCGAAATTGACCCGAGAATGCAGAACGGTTTCGCGAGCGCGGTCCTCGAGCTGCTGGGGCGTGTACTCGTCGAGCAGCAACACGGGATTGTGATCGAGCTGCACCCATCGCAGCGGATCCAGATCTCGAAAGATGGCGGTGACTTCGGGCTGCCAGCTCCACCAGTAATTGCGCGCCAACGCCCAGAGTTTGTCGTGCAACGCCAGGTTCTGCGTAGTCATGAAACGTACTTTCCGTGCGGAAGCCGACCGATCTCACCCGATGTCGAACCAGGAGAATTTGACGAGCAGTATAGGTCGATTGTCGAAGAGGGTCGAGACTGCCTGCCGAGCGTGCAGTCGGCGCGCCGTCGAACGACCACTCTCGCTCACTGACGTACTGTCCGACTCGGTGAACGAACCGAACTCCGTCGGAAAGACGATCCCGACCTCGTCGGATCATCTTTCTGCGTCTGCAGTTACCGTCAGATCGGAGAATCGCGACTGGAGCTCTGCCGCAACTGCCTGCGCCGTTGGCCGGTCCCCCGTCCGTTCCGCCAGTCGCTCCGCCGAGCGCAGTGCCTGTGCAGCGAGTGCGCGGTGCGGCGTCCCGCTCAGACCCGTTCGCAGAGCGCAGGCCAGGGCATGGGACGGATCGCCGGTCTGTTCGTACGCGTCGGCGAGCAGCAGGTAGGCTCCGGCCCGGGCCGCGCGGGGCAGATCGTCCAGTTGGCGCTCCCAATGCCGGACGGCGTTCACGCTGATATCCGATCGGTGCGCCCGCAATCGCCAGAGCTGGAGCTGCGCGTGCCGCTGCAGCGGCAGATTCCCCGATGACGCCAGCTCGCGCAGCGTCGCCTGCGACTGATCCCCGAATGGCGGACGGGCCAGCAGCACGCTGGCGCCCAGCAGGCGGGCCACGTCGTTCTTTGACTGCAGCCAGGTCAGCGCTCGCGCCGCCAGTGCACTTTCGGGGGGGGCCTCGTTCCAGACGAGCGGCGCCAGCGAAAAGTACGGCGTCTGCGGGTCGCTGGCGGTGATCATCAGAAACCGCTCCGCCGCGGCCAGATGATCGCCGCGATAGAGGGCGCACTGGACCAGCAGCGACAGAATCTCCCGCCGGACCCAGTCGCGGGATTCATTCTCGTAGGCCGCTTCCAGCAGTTTCTGGGCGGCGGCAACGTCGCCTGCGCGCAGGAGCTTCCGACCTTCGGCGTGGGCGGGGAGATAGTTCGTCGAGATCTCGATCACATCCTCGACAGGGAGCCGATGGACGTTGGAGCGATCCCGCGACTGAATGACCAGCTCCCGGCCATTGTAGTCGATCACGGTTCCGGTATGACTGACGCGTCCGACGCCAGAGGGGCCGCGCAAAGTGACGCGATCCTCGCCGCGGACGGGTCCTGCTGAGAAAGCCAGACCGATCAGGAGCAGAATCCTCAGCGATGTCGAACGGCCGCTCATCGTCCCTGCCGAATGAGGTCAATCGCGAGGAACTCTCTACTTCTTCTTTTTCTTCTTGGGAGCGTCGTCTTCGTCGTCGAGCAGGTCGGTGCCGGAGTCCAGCAGATCCGTATCGGACAGCGTGGCGTCCGAAAGGCTGCCCGAATCTTCGAAGATATCTGCATTCGCATCGCTGGCTTCGTACGCTGCGGTTTCTGCAGAGTCGCCGTCTTCTTCAACTTCAATGGCATCCAACTCGCCGAAATCCTCGTCCTCGACGGCGGCCGCGTCTTCCACCGAATCGCCGCGTTTCGAGGTGGCCTTGGAGGACTTGCTGCGACTCGGCATCAGGCACATGACCGGCAGTCCGATCGTGGCGACTACGCCGCAGGCCGCCGTCACGCCGAGGATGCCCATCAGCGTCGTCGACAGGTTTTCCGACTGAGTGACAATCATCATCGCCACCAGGTAGGTGAGGAACGCAGCCGGAAGTGCGGCGACGAGCGATGTCAGAAACAGTTGTACGCGACCCACGGCGGGATCCCTCGTCTGGGAGAATCATTCCGATTGAACCGCGACGGCGGGCAGCAGTCGCCTGCGGGCCGGCGCGGTTTTCCTGACCGGAAAAGTTGCGGGTGAACCATCCATCGTAGGGAGGAAATCCCCCCGCTGACAAGATCGTCTCCCCGCAGCGGCCTTCACGACGGGAATCGTCGTCGGGAAAAAGGGATTGTGCCGCCGGACTTACGAATATGGCGACCCTGCCGGTCCGGTTGCGGAAAACGCCCGGGCGGACGACGATTCCCGGCAGAATTTCCCTGTTCCTGCGAGGTGTGCCCTGATGTCCTCCGGCTCCCGATCGGGTCCAACTCTCTTCGATGCACTCAATGCCCGCATCGTGGCCTGCCACCGCTGCCCACGGCTGCGAACGTACTGCCAGGCCGTCGCCCGGGAGAAACGCCGGGCGTTCAGCGACTGGGACTACTGGGGGCGGCCGGTCCCGAATTTCGGCGACCCGAACGCCCGGCTGCTGATCGTTGGCCTCGCCCCGGCGGCGCATGGCGCCAACCGGACAGGGAGGATGTTCACCGGCGACCGCAGCGGCGACTGGCTGTATCGGGCGCTGCACAAGGCGGGCTTCGCCAGCCAGCCGACGTCCACCCGCTCCGACGACGGCCTGACGTTGCGGGACGCAGCCATCACGGCGGCCTGCCACTGTGCTCCTCCCGACAACAAGCCGTTGCCGGACGAGCTGACGGCCTGCGCCGGCTGGCTCCACAAGACGATCGCCGAGCTGCCGGTTCGCGTCCTGCTGGCCCTCGGCCAGATCGCCTGGCGGGCGATTTTTCTCTGGGCGCGCGAGGCCGGCCAATGGGACGGGGCTCTCCCGAAATTCTCGCACGGCGCCGAAGTTCGATTGCGCGATGGTCGGCCGGTGCTTGGCAGCTACCACCCCAGTCAGCAGAACACTTTTACGGGCCGGCTGACCGAGCCGATGTTCGACGCCGTCTTCGCCCGCGCCCGCGCAGAACTCGATTCGCAGCGAGGCTGATGGCCGGTCGTCACTTCAGGATGTCGACGGCGTGGAGGACTTCGCGTCCGTGCCTCCGAAGCGTGTTGAGCAGATCATGCAGATCCTGCAGCGTGGTCAGCGGATTGATCAGCGTCACCCGCAATGCACCGACGCCGTCGAGTTTGACCGGCGCCAGATAGAAATCGCCCGACTCGATCACCTGCCGGCGGAGGGCGAGCTGAAAATCGCCGACTTCCGCCGGGCCGGCGCCGGCCAGTTCGACGGGGAGATAACGGAACGCCAGGATATTGCACTGGGGCTCGTGAAGGGGCGTGAAGTCAGGCTGCTCGGTGAGCAGTTGATGCAATTTCCGAGTCAGATCGAATGTCAGGTCCACGAGATCGGCAAACAGACCGGGGCCGAAAACCGACCACGCCCCCCACAACCCCAGAGCCGCGGCCCGTTTCGTGCATTCCAGCGTCTGCAGCCCGAGATCGAAGTCCGCGCCCCCGGGGGCTGCCGGGTCGAACAGGTACGGAGCACTCTGGCGAAACGCGTCAAAGCGATGCTCCGCCTTGCGATAGAACACAAACGCGCACAGGGCCGGAACGAACAGCATCTTGTGGGCGTCCCAGACGACGCTGTCGGCCTGATCGATCCCGACCAGCAGACTTCGATGACGGTCGCTGAAGAGCGCCCCGCCGCCGTGGGCCGCGTCGACGTGCAGCCAGACATTCCAGCGCCGGCAGACCTCGGCGATTTCAGGCAGAGGGTCGAAGGCCCCGATCGGCGTGGCGCAGCAGCTCGCAGCCACCGCGATCACCGGTCGCCCGTCGTCCCGAAGCCGACGAAGCAGGGTGTCGAGCCGCACCGGATCCATGCGCCGCCGGGAATCCAGTTCCGCCTTGACGACCTGTTCGGTCCCCAGGCCAAGCACGCCCGCGGCGCGTGCAATGGAATAGTGCGAATCCGCCCCCGTGACGAGGACCGGATTCCCGGCCGTCGCCAGTCCCTGCTCCCAGGCCCGCGGCAGAGCCACATTGCGCGCCGTCAGCAGCGCGGTCAGGTTGGCGAGCGACCCGCCGTGTGTTGCGAAGCCGGCGAACGTCCCGGCCGGCCAGCCGATTCGCATGCCGAGCTGCTCGACCAGCACTTTCTCAACGGCGGTGACAAAGGGCCCCATTTCGTAGACTGCCATGACCTGATTCGAGATCGCTCCCAGCGCATCGAACAATCCGGCCAGCGGAATCGACGCCGGCACCTGATGCCCGACGTAGCGCGGATGATGCAGGTTCTGTCCGTGGGCCAGTACCAGCCGAGCCAGTTCTTCGAATCGGTCCGGGATCTCTGCGAGCGGGCCGGCGGGCGCCGCAAGCGTCTCTCCGGCAGCCGCCAGATTCTCGGCCGGCGGTCGCCAGTTGAGGACCGGACCCTCACGGTTCTGAACCGATTCCAGATGCCGTCCCAGCAGCTCCATCAACCGGGAACCGGCGGACACCAGGATTGCGGGATCGTACGCCGGGGAGATCCGACGGCGAATCTCCGCCTGTCGGTCTGCAGATAAGTTAGCAGGTTGCATCGAGGGCTCGTTTCACGCCTGACGTTTCACAGGGGCGATTGAACATGCGTTGACGCCCGGCCGCCATTTCGCATCGACTTTCTCCCGCGCTCTATCCGTCAAGCGCGGCGACTCCCATCGGAACGGCTGTGAGTCTGGGAAATCTGTGCGAGGTTGGTTCCGGTCAGTGATCGCCGATCGACGGCATCGGGGCATCGGCCGCGGGTTGAACTCCAGTCGAGCCGGCATTGTATCCGATGCAATCGGCACAGTCCGTAAGGTTGCGCTCACTTCAGGTCAGGGGGTCATCAATGACTCGGCACACATCTGCTTTCACGCGGCGTATTGTCCGCTGGATTCCCCGGAGTTTTTTGCTGGGGACGGTTGTCGTCGGCGGAACGCTGTCGTTGAGCGAGGTTGCGCTCGCCAAAGGAGGGCTGTCGTCACTGTTCGGCAAGGCTCAGCCGGCGACCGACGCTCAGCCGGTCGATTCCGTTCTGGAGATCCGCAAACTGCTGGCGGAAGCCCGATTTGCAGCGACGCAGCGGGACTACTCGACCGCGATTCGCCAGGCCGAGCGGGCGCAGAAGCTGGCTGAAGGTTCGGCAGCCACGATCCGCTCTGCCCCCGACTGTTCGCCAGCCCAGATTGCGACGGTCCTGCAGCAGTATCGCCAGGCTCGCGCCGGGAAGGATGTTCGGCTGTCTCTGAATCCTGCGTCCAATGCGGTTCAGCCAGTCAAACCGGCGTCGAAAGCGAACCTGTCGACCGTTCGTCCCCCGACGACGTCCTCCGCACGCCCCGCCGTGGAAACAAAATCCGGAAAGACGGGCGCTCCCGTCGAAAAACTGCTCGGCGAACGCAGTCGCCCTGCGGCGGCGGCGACCACAACGCCACCGGCAATCGCGCAGGCCGTTCCGCGTCCGACGCCAAAGAACATCACAGAATTTCGACCCACGCCGATCGCGTCCCGCACTCGACCTTCCGCCGTCGAGATCCGGAAACGTCCCGACGAACCGCAGGCCTCGCGGTCGTCGTTCTTCGACGAATCGCTGATTCGTACGAGTGCAGCGCGGCAGTCCACTCCGCCGCAGCCGCCGGATCTTCACAAAGCCGCCGGCGTCCCGGACCAGCCGACCACGGAAGTCGCGGCGGAAGTCGAAGCCATGGATTCCGGCTCGCTGATGGCCAGTCAGGCTGCGGCTTCAACGACTTCGGGAATCGACCCCGCGCTGACAGAACGACTGCTCAAGCCGCTGAGCGGCATGCGCGTCCGCATTCAGGAACCGGCGTTTACGCCGTCCGCCCCCGCTGAGGATGAGGTCGCGGCACCTGCGGACGACGTCGTTGCGCTGGCCGCCGAATCCATCGACATGGTGGGGACCGGCGAGGAACTGGCGGCTGCTGAACCGGAGATTCAGGCTCCGCTGGTTGCAGCCGAGGTCGAAGTCGAGTCACCGCCGCCGAAGGAAGCAACCAGCGAGGTTGAATCGATAGAGACGCTGGCGCCGATTTACGAGGTGCAGACGGCCGAGGCCGTTGCCGAGGCCGAGCCGACCTTCGAGCAGGTTTCCGACCAGCAGCCGGCCGAGGACGCCCAGTCGACCGAAACATTCCGGTCGTCATCGGGCGTGCGTTACCTGGAGTGGTCGCCGGTCGTCGAACCGCAGTCGCAGCCGGTCATTTCGGCCGAGGTGACGGTGGAAGAGCCGCGGCAGATCGATGCGGAAGCCGGCGCGCCGTTCGGCGAGCTGGCGTTCGAAAGCGAGGAGACCGCGGGCGTCGAGCAGGCGGGATTCCGGGGACGCGACGAATGGTCCTCGACGGGCAGGGGAGAGGCTGCGTCACGCAGGCCCGTCGAGGACGAAGCCACGGGACCGTTCGTGGTCTTTCGGGAACCGGCGACGGGAGCGGCTACAGCCTGGGAAGTCGCCCCTCCTCCACCGGCCGAAATCGCTGTCGCCGCGACCGGCGGAACGAATCGTCAGCCCGGCCTGACCCGAGAGACGGTGTGGTGGTTCTCGGCGGCGGGCATTCTGCTCGCGATTCTGGGGCTCAGCGCGTGGCTCCCGCGTCGGCAGTAGTCTTTGCACGCAGCAAGCGGAATCAGGACACGTCGATGACCAGGAGCGTCCGGTCGTCGGCGGGGGGCAGACCCTCAGTGAAGTCGTGGATCTCGCGGAGAATCCGGTCGCGCGTTTGAGTCGCCGTGCCGGTGCAGTCCTGCAGGATGGCATCCAGGCGCTCCGTGCCGAACATCTGTCCGTGACCGTTCCCCGCTTCCACGATTCCGTCGGTATACAGCACCAGTCGATCGCCCGGCAGCAGGTCGACAGTTCTGACCGGGAACGTCCAGTCGGGGGCGATTCCCAGCGGCAAGGTGTTGGCCTCGTCGAGGCTGAGTACTTCCGGCTGGCCGCAATGCCGCAGGCGGGGCGGGTTGTGCCCTGCTGAAGCGTACTTCAGCCGCCGGGTTGCGGGATCGAACTCGGCATAGAACGCCGTCACGAACCGTCCGGAGTCTCGCGTGTAGCGTCGGGTCAGGTGATGGTTGAGATGCTCCAGCAGGACTCCCGGGGGAGTCGGCGCCCCGGGCAGCGTATGGGCGATGCAATGGGTCACCGCCATCACGACCGCGGCCGGCGTTCCGTGTCCGCTGACGTCGGCGATCAGCAGTCCCCAGCGACCTTCCGGCAGCGCGAAGAAGTCATAGTAGTCGCCGCCAGCCCGCTGCGACGTCTGATAGTGAGCGGCCAGTTCCATTCCGGGGATGGTCGGGAGCGACGTCGGCAGCAGCGAGCGCTGAATATCCGCCACCACACGCAGCTCGTCGTCGACCATCCGATACGCGGCGTCGCGCTGCTCGGCGAGGACCAGATTGCTGGTGGCTCGCCCGAAGAGATTGGCCATCCAGACCCGCTCGGGAAGTTCGTCGAGTCGAAACGCATCGGGCTCCCGGCGCAACAGGACGACCATATTCAGTGAAACGCCCTCGTCGAACAGCGGAATGGCCAGAAGCGATCGCATTTCCCCCAGAAACTCGGCCGCGGGATCGTCGCTGCTGATCCGCAGATCGCTGATGATCTGCGGTTCGTCGCTGTAGATCAGATCGGCGAGCAGTCCGCCGGCGACGATCGGCAGCCGGCTTTGATCCATCCAGGGATTGATGTCTTCATTCCAGCCGCTGAAGCGGGTGATCCTGACCTGCGGATTGACCAGGCCGCGACGGCTGAGTCCCAGCCGTGCATCCATGGGCATCATGGACTGCATCCGCCGGACGTAAGCGCCAACCATCTTCTGCGGGTCGGTCTGCAGACTCATTTCCCGCATGGTTTCCAGTACGTGCTGGAGGCGGGTTCGGACTTCGGCCGGTCGATTCGAGCCGTCGTCCTGCGCTTCGGATTCCACAAATTCCCGGTCCACTGCGACTCTCCCGTCATCCATTCCGGATGAAACTGGTCTCTCCGAGGCGACGGACTCGACAGACCTGCGCGCATTGCGCCACTGGAAGGACGGTCCTCGCAGAGCTACGGAGTCACCTCCAGCACCCAGCAGAAGAGTCCCTTCGCGAGGTGCATCCGGTTATCCGCCTGCTGGAAGACGATGCTCTGCGGGCCGTCGATCACTTCATCGGTGACCTCGCGGCCTCGCTTCGCCGGGAGGCAGTGCATGAAGCGGGCGGTTCTGGGGGCCAGCCGCATCACCTGCGCATTGACCTGAAACGGCCCCAGCACCTGCTGTCGCTCTCCATCCTCGGCCTCCTGGCCCATGCTGGTCCAGACGTCCGTATAGACGATCGACGCGTCCTTCAAGGCGTCTTTGAGATCGGAGGTCTGTTCAATCTCGGCCTTGGGGCAGCGCAGCCGCAGTTTGACCAGAAAGTCGTCCGGCAGGCGATAGTCATTGGGGGTGCAGACGGTCATCGGGACCTCGAGCATCGCACAGGCCGTGGCGAGCGACGCCGCGACGTTGTTCCCGTCCCCCACAAACACGAATTTACGGCCGCGGATCTCGCCAAAGGCTTCCTGCATCGTGAACAGGTCGGTCAGCGCCTGGCAGGGATGACGCAGATCGGACAGGCCGTTGATCACGGAAGTTCCGGAGAAGGCGACGAAGTCGTCGATGAGCTGCTGCGAAAACGTTCGCAGCACGATGACATCGCTGTAGCCCCCCAGCACCCGGGCCACGTCGCGGATCGCTTCTCGACCGCCGAGTCCCGCGTCTTTCGCCGGCAGAAAGATGCTGCTGCCGCCAAGCTGCATCATCGCCGCTTCGAAGCTGACCCGCGTGCGCAGCGAGGGCTTTTCGAAGACCTGCGTCAGAACCCGGCCGGCGAGCAGCGGCGGACGCTGCCCGTTCTCCAGCCCGACCTTCAACACGCGTGCGAGCGAAAAAATGGCGTCGACGTCCTCGCGTCGCAGTTCCAGTAACGAGTTCAGATGCCGCATAAACCGCCTCGACCGGGAAGCGGGTACGGGTATCGGGATTCGGGTCTCGCAGAGCGACGCGAAGCAGTTCCGCCCAGTTCTGCGAGACCCGATACCCGAGGCCCGATACCCGATTCTCCCCCCTTTGAAAAAAACGGCGGAGGGCAGACGTTCCGCCTGCCCCTCCGTTTGAAACTCAGTGAAATCCCGCCGCTCCGCGGCGGGCGATCATGCCTCTTGAGCCAGCTCCCGAATTGCCTGGCAGACGACTTCCGCCCCTTCATCGACCTCTTCTGCGGTAATGTTCAACGGCGGGAGCAGCCGGACCACGGTGTCGTGCGTGACGTTGATGAGCACACCCCGTTCCATACATCGACCGACGGCCGCCGTCGCCGGCACCGAGAGTTCGACCCCGATCATCATGCCGCGAACCCGAACATCTTGAATGATCGGCAGTTCTTCCCGCAGGGCTGCAAAGTGCCCGCGGAACCGCTCTCCCATCTGCCGGGCGTTCTCCAGCAGATTGTCTTCTTCAATCGTCCGCACAGTCGCCAGACCGGCCGCCATCGCCAGCGGGTTCCCCCCGAACGTACTGGCGTGCATTCCGGGCTTCAGGCTCGGGGCGATGTGGTCCCGGCAGACGAAGGCGCCGCAGGCCACCCCCGCCGCGAGCCCCTTGGCCAGCGTCATGATGTCCGGCTGCACGCCGGACTGCTGATAGCCGAACCAGTTCCCGGTCCGTCCCATTCCGGTCTGGACCTCGTCAAAGATCAGCAGCAGTTCCCGCTCATCGCAGATCTTGCGGAGTCCGCGCAGATAGTCGTCGTCCGGGATGTTTACGCCCCCCTCGCCCTGGATCGGCTCCAGCAGGATTGCGCACGTCTCGTCGTCAATCAGCTCTGCCACGGCATCGAGATCATTGAACGGAGCGTAGCGGAATCCCGGAAGGAGCGGGCCGAGTCCTTCGTGATACTTGGGCTGCGCCGTCGCCGTCACTGCCCCGAACGTCCGGCCATGAAAGCCGTTTGTGAAAGTGATGATTTTGTACCGGCCGCGCCCCGCGTGCAGGCGGGCCAGCTTCATCGCCCCTTCGTTGGCCTCGGCGCCGCTGTTGGCGAAGAAAACCTTGCCGAAGCTGCGCGTGCAGATCGCTTCGGCGAACTCACCCTGCGACTCGGTGTACCAGGTGTTCGGGACGTGGATCAGGCTGGCGGCCTGCTCCTGAATGGCCCGGACCACCCGCGGCGGACAGTGCCCGAGAATGTTGCAGCCCCAGCCCGGAAACAGATCCAGGTAACGCCGGCCTTCCGCGTCCCATACGCTCGTCCCCTCGCCGCGGACGATGCAGACGGGATACCGGCGATAGTTCGGGATCACGTACTTGTTGAACAGCTCGATCGTTTCCTGGCTGCTGCGTGAACTGACGGCGGACATGGCGATTCGCTCCGGCGGGTGCGGTCAGACAACAAACGACTGCGGAGAGAGAGCATTGCCGTGAGGCGGTTCGGGTCCGCCTTTCGACTAACGCACAATTTCCGTGCCGATCCCCTGGTTCGAGTAGATTTCCAGCAGCACGGAGTGCGGAATCCGCGCATCGATAATGTGCACCTTGCCCACCCCCGCTTCCAGGGCTTCCAGGGCGGCTTCGACCTTGGGCACCATTCCTGCGTCGATAATGCCGTCGCGAATCAGCTCGCGGCAACGGGCGGCATTCAGATGTGACTGCAGCGTCGAAGGATCTTTGCGATCCAGGAAAATCCCGGGAACATCGCTCAGAAACACGAGTTTCTCCGCCTGGATCATGCGGGCGACTGCCGCCGCCGCCGTGTCCGCGTTGACGTTCAGCTTGCCTCCCTGCTCGTCGAGGGCGACGGATGGGAGGACGGGGATCCGGCCTTCCCGGCACGTCATCAGCAGCAGGTCCCGATCGATATCGGTCACTTCGCCCACCCGTCCCAGATCCAGCGGCGCACCGTCGGACCCGGGGAGCATCAGTTTCCGGCCCTTGAGGCAGTTGAGAGTGTCGAAGTGCAGGCCGACCGCATCTCCTCCCTGTCGGATGATTTCGTCGACCAGCGACTGGCAGATGTCTCCCGCCAGAACCTTCGCGACGATTTCCAGCGTGGCGTCGTCGGTGTACCGCCGGCCCTGCACGAAGCGGGGCTCAATGCCGGCGCCGGCCATCGCGGCGTTGATCGCCTTGCCGCCGCCGTGGACCAGGATCGGCCGCATGCCGACCGCTTCCATAAAGATGACGTCAGTGAGGAAGGCGCGGACCGCCTCCTGCTCCTCCATGACGCTCCCTCCCAGTTTGATGACTACGTGCCGACCGCGAAACCGCCGGATCCAGTTGAGGGCTTCCAGCAGGACATCGGCCTTGCGAACGGCGTCGTTATCGAAGTGGGGGAGCGGGCTCACCGCAAAGTCTCTCCAGAAAAGGGGAAACGACTATTGTAGATCGAGGAGGATACGAGCGTCAATTCGGCCGGAACATGTTTCGCCGAAACGAGTTGCTGTCGACGTTGTACGATTGTGGTGGGATCGGGGGAGTGGAAGTGGCGGATTCGCGACGGCGAGCTTCAGCCGTTCCTGCAGCACGTTTCCCTCCCAGTCGCTCCGGACTTACAGTCGGACGAATGGAATGAGCCGGTCTGAGTCGCCATGTTTCTGCAACTGAGGGCAGGACTCGGAAGTTGGGCTCCGATTCCAATTGTCTGCAGGCCGCTGGCATCGCGGTCGAAAACCGGAGCAAGACGCCCGCGCGACTGGCGAAAAACTTGTCGGTCAGTTCCGACTGATCGCCGACTCAAAAGAGAAAAGGTGCCGCATTCGCTAAGGAACGCGCCACCTCGTGGGAATCGGATTGTGTCAAACCCCGGGGCGATTCCCGGTTGCGTGTGACTTGTCTGGGGGAGTTGGCATGACTCCCCCAGACTCAGCCTCACGTTCCCGGTCCTGCCACTTTTCCGACAGACCAGGCTGTCGGCTCAGGGCCGGGGTTCTCCTGCCGATGTCAAATTGTCCGTTCGTTGCGATTCCACCGCGAGGCAGCCCCGTGGCTTTCGAAGGCTTCCGGAGACCCGCCGGTTGCGGCCGGCGGTCCCCGGAGCGTTCACATCAGTTGCGGGTCAGACCCCGTCGTTGAAATCAGTTGCAGCAGGCGGCAGCCGGAGCGGCACAGGTCGGAGCAGCAGCCGGAGCACAGCAGGTCGGCGCGGCGGCCGGAGCACAGCAGGTCGGCGCGGCCGGGGCGCAGCAGCTCGTCTTGTGGCAGCAGCCGAGCTTCGGCAGCTTGATCTTGCAGCAGGCGCTCTTGAACCCGCAGCAGGCCTTCTTCACGCGTTCGCCGCAGCAGCGAACCTTCTTAGGCTTGCAGCAGTGCGTCGTCGGAGCGCAGCAGGACGGAGCGACCGGAGCACAGCAGCTCGGGGCAGCGGCGGGAGCACAGGCCGGGGCCGCAGCGACCGGAGCGCAGCAGCTCGGGGCGGCAGCGGCGGGAGCGCAGCAGCTCGGCGCGGGAGCGCAGCAGCCGCCATGACGGTGGAACAGGCCGGCGTCGGCGCTGTTGATGCTGGCGAAACAAACCAGCGCGGCGGTAATCCATGCAAACTTCATCTCAAAATCTCCTACACAGCAAAGCCGAGGGAACGTGAGGCCTCTCCCGTAATCTTCACGCCGAACACCTTGTTCGGGTGACTGGGAGAGTCCAACCCAGACACGAGTTTCGCAAGACACTAATATTTTCGGCTTAGGCAGGGAGAAACGTCCGGGAAAGGGGCGTAATTTGCGGGATTCAGGTTGAGGGGTTGCGACCGAGAGGGTTGTTGCGAATGCATCGGCATCGTGTCGGCTGGATGACACCCGTCGCGAAATCTGGTCATTTCTGCTCAAGTCGTGGACCCCGTTGGCGTGGGTCGGCAGCATCCGACAACCGCACCCGGACGTGAGCTGGACGATTGGGGTGTTTCTGCGGTCCCGCAACTGGGGTTCGCAGAGTCCGTCCGGGAATTCGGCGCGTTCCCCCGGCTGCGGAATGGGGCGTGCATGGCTGTGTCTGCGGGCCGGCCTGCCGGACTGGCCCGGCGCAGCGCGGCGGGCGATCCTCGAAATGGGGAGCGTCTTGCGGTCCGCAGTCACTGCGTCGTCTCCGAACACGGGGCGACACCGCCCTGCGACTCACTCTATGCTGTGAGCAGCCCGTTCGGACCGGCAGGGCCGCGGCTGGCCGTGGGAGTTCCGACGTTCATGGAAGCCATTGTGACGAAGCGTACTGTACTGGCCGATCGAGTGGCCGCACTTCACAAGTTGCTCAGCGTCGCTCTGGATCTGGCGGCGGTGCAGGATCTGGACCGGATCTTGGAACTGGTGACCAATGGCGTGTGCGACGCCGTCGACTGTGAGCGAGCGAGCCTGTTTCTCTATGACGACGAACGGATCGAGCTGTTTACCCGGATCACGACCGAGCTGGAGATTGCGGAGATCCGTCACAGCGCGGATCAGGGAATCGCCGGCTGGGTGGCCCGTCACGGGCAGTTGACCAATGTGCCGCATCCTCCGAGCGATCCGCGCTGGAACGCCGGCTTCGACCGTCAGACCGGATTCACGACGCGCAATATCCTTGCCGTTCCGATCATGTCCGACGTCGACAGCCGACTGCTGGGGGTGCTGCAGCTTCTCAACAAAGCAGGCGACGGCTTCGACAGCTTCGACGAGCAGTTGATTCAGGTGTTCGCCGGTCACGCCGCAACGGCCCTCGAACGTCGTCGTCTGCTCGACGAAGCGCGACAGTCTCAACAGTACGCGGCCGCCTTCGAAACGGCCCGCAGCATTCAGGTGGGTTTGCTTCCGCAGCAGCTTCCGACGGTTCCGGGCTACCGCATGGCGGCGCTCTGGCAGCCGGCCGAATTTGTGAGCGGCGACTACTACGACTGGCTGCAGCTTCCGGACGGGCGGCTGGCGATCGTTGTTGGCGATGTCAGCGGGCATGGCATCGGCGCGGCACTGCTGATGGCGTCGGTCCGGGCGATGCTGCACGTTCTTGTGCGAACTCACTCGACGCCCGAGGCGATTTTGGCGCTCCTCCACGAGGGACTGGTCGCCGATCTGCGCGACAGCCGGTTTATTACGCTGGTGATGGCGACAGTCGACCCGGTTTCGCACGCGGTGCGGTTCGCGAACGCCGGCCATGCACCGGCACTCCATTACCGGGCCGCAACCGATGAGTTTGTCCGGCTGCAGGCGACGAGCCTGCCGATCGGCTTCCCGCAGATCGAGCTGCCGCCCATCGACAATCGGTTGTCGCTGGAACCGGGAGATCTGCTGCTCCTGGGAACTGACGGCATCGTTGAAGTGTCCAATGCCGCGGGCGACCTGTTCCGGACGGAGCGTCTGATGGACCTCGTACGCCGGCACCGCCGGGGAGGGCCACAGCATCTGGCCCGGATGATTGGCGAGACTATTCAGGATTTCCACGGCAAGCCGCTGCTGCCTGATGACTGCACGCTGGTCGTGCTGGAGCGCCAGGCGGATTCCCCGACAGCCGTGTAACAACGTCGGTCCAAGACGGCGTCAGGTAGCCGGGACTGGACCGAAGGCGAGCCCCGGTCCGTGGGGATCCGGGGCAGCGCGAAGCCGTTCCTGCCCCGGTCGCCCGCCGTGCGGAGAGGTGGCCGGAGACTTTCTCCAAATCTCCAGGGATCGCTATTTGTCGCGGCCGACGCAAGCCACCTGGGAACTTGAACAAAATTCTGAAAGTTGATGCGTAACTTGTCAGATGGAGCGCACAATCCCTTCAGGGACATCCCCGAAGGTTGCGATTTTGTGTTCAATGACAAGTGCGTGACGTGAGAATCGCGACGGCTTGAGGAAACCCCTTGACATTCCGATTGCTCCGGGGTTACCGTCAACCCATCCATGAGTGCTGTTGTGTAAATTTTGCAATCTGGTTTTGAATCGAACCTGCCCCAGAGACTTGCCCGTAAACAATCAGTCGAGAGTCCGTTCGAGCCGGGTTTCGGCGGAACGGACGACCTGCCTGTGATTGACCCGCACTGCGACAGGATTCTCCCAACCGCCGTCGTCGGCATTCTTCGGGAGCGGTTCCTGTCCGCAATTCACTGTCTGAAGAGAACGCTGTCGATGGTCACCCTGCGTTGCAGGGACGACGCGGTCCCACAAGATCTTTCTGCGTTTCGTTTTCCGGGAGCTCGTGGTCATGAGCGAAAGCTGCAATCCGCGTCATTTTTCGCGGCTCAACCGCCGAGGTTTTCTGTCGGTTGGTGCGCTGGCCGGGGCGGGCCTGACGCTGCCGAATCTGCTCCGGATGGAGCAGGCGCGAGCCGACCTGAAGGATTACAAGAACTTCGAAGGGACGGCGAAGTCGATCATCCATATCTTCCTGCCGGGCGGCATCGCCCATCAGGAGTCGTTCGATCCGAAGCCGCATGCGCCGATCGAGTATCGGGGCGAGATGAAGCAGGTTGCGACGAAGATTTCGGGCGAGTACTTCGGCGAAACGCTCGCGAAGACTGCCGACGTCGCGGACAAGCTCTGCGTGATCCGTTCGATGACGCACGGCGAAGCGGCTCATGAGCGCGGCACGCACAACATGTTTACGGGCTATCGCCCGAGTCCGGCGCTGGTGTTCCCGAGCATCGGGTCGGTGGTCAGCCACGAATACGGTCCGCGGAACAATCTGCCGCCCTACGTCTGCATCCCCAACATGCCGAACGAATACGCCGGCAGCGGGTACCTGAGCAGCGCGTTCGCTCCGTTCAGCCTGGGCAGCGATCCCGCCTCGAACGGCTACAAAGTCCGGGACCTGTCGCTCCCGAACGGCGTGGATGACAGCCGGTTCGCCACGCGGCGGAATGCGCTGGACGCCGTCAACGCTCACTTCCAGAAGAAGGAGAAGTCGGACGACCTGAAGGCGATGGATACGTTCTACGATCGGGCGTATTCGTTGATCAGCTCGCAGCCGGCGCGCGAAGCGTTCGATCTGGAAAAGGAACCGGCCGAGATCCGCGACGCTTACGGTCGCAATACGGCCGGCGCCCGCATGCTGCTGGCTCGGCGGCTGGTGCAGTCCGGAGTCCGCCTGGTCAATCTGACCTACGGCGGCTGGGACATGCATAATCAGATCGTCGGCGGGTTCAAGAACCAGATGCCTGCGTTCGATCAGGCGTTCGCGATGCTGATCAAGGATCTTGAGCAGACCGGTCTGCTCAAGGAGACGCTGGTCATGGTTTCGTCCGAATTCGGCCGAACCCCGAAGATCAACGGCAATGCCGGCCGCGACCACTATCCGAAGGTCTTCAGCGTCGTTCTGGCGGGGGGCGGAGTGAAGGCCGGCTATATCCACGGCAGTTCGAACTCGACGGCGTCCGAACCCGAAGAGAAGGCGATGGGGCCGGAAGACCTCTTTACGACGGCTTACCACTGCCTGGGGATCGTCGCCGACAAGGAACTGATGGCGCCGGGCGACCGTCCGATCGAGATCGTCGACGGCGGCAGCGTGGTCAAAGAGATCCTGGCCTAGATTGCGCATTGATTGCGGGAAGCTCGCATCCCTGGTCGGGGCGCGAGCTTCTTCCGCTGTCGCGGTCGGGGCCTGGTGAGAGAGGAGGCGGCGATGCAGACCGTGGAGGTTTATCGAGCCGCGAACGCTCTGCAGGCCCATCTGCTGCAGGCGACCTTGATCGACGCGGGAATCCGTTCGCAGATCGTAGGCGAGTTACGCCAGGGCGGGCTGGGCGACTTGCCGCTCGGCTGGTCGATACCGCGAATTCTGGTAGACGCAGACGATGAAGCCGCGGCCCGCGAACTGATCGTCGATTGGGAAGCTCAGGCGGGAACGGCGTCGCCGGATGATGACGTTCTGCCGGAAGATCTGGCTGCCGAGTTCGGCTCGGAGGACGAGTCGGGCTCGTCCGGCCCGCGCGAGTAGGGATGCTCCGCCATTGTGTGCAAGGGGGTTGCAGGATGCAGCCCGGCTTTGCCGGACGAGAGAAATCCGCTCCCCGCGGACTGGGACATGCCAATGCTTCGGAATCATGGTTTAAACGCCTTCGGCGCGGCGTTGATGGCCGCCGGTCTCTGGGCTCAATTCGCCGTCGCCGCCAGTCCTAATCTGGCGAGCATCCTGCCGCGCGGGGCGCAGCGGGGAGGCGAGATCGAGATCACCTTCAACGGGGAACGTCTCGACGATGCCCAGGAGCTGCTGATTTACGAACCGGGGATTGAAGTCGCTGCTTTTACCGTCGTCAATGACAAGCAGGTGAAGGCCACGCTCAAGATTTCGCCGGAATGCACGCTCGGCACCAAGCACATGCGCGTGCGATGCGCAACGGGCATGTCGGGCCTGCGGACGTTCAGCGTCGGCGCCCTGCCGACTGCCGCCGACACGGAGCCCAACAACGAGTTCAAAGCGCCGCAGCCGATCGCGATGAATGTCACGGTCGACGGCACCGTGCCCGGCGAAGACGTCGATTACTTCATCGTAGAAGCCAAGCAGGGCGAGCGCCTGACGGCGGAACTCGAAGGGATCCGTCTCGGCGACGCACTGTTCGATGGCTACGTGGCGATCCTGAACGAAGCCCGCTTCGAACTGGCCGCGAGTGACGATGCCGCGCTGGGTTACCAGGACGGGATTGCATCGGTCAAGGTTCCAACGGACGGCAAGTACATCATTCAGATCCGGGACAGCAGCTATCGCGGTCCGGGAAACAGCCACTACCGCCTGCACGTCGGCAACTTTCCACGTCCGACGGGTGTCGTCCCGGCGGGGGGCAAGCCCGGGGAGAAGCTGGCGGTTCGCTTTCTGGGTGATGTGGATGGCGAAAAGACACAGGAAATCCAGCTCCCGTCCGAGGAGACGCCGCGATTTGGCGTCTTCGCCCAGGACGAACGGGGGATTGCTCCTTCCGGCAATCTGTTCCGCATCAGCCCGCTGGACAACATCATCGAGCAGGAACCGAACGAAGCCATTGCGCAGGCGACGAAAGGGCCGTTCCCCGCCGCCTTCAATGGCGTGATCGCCTCGGCCGAAGATCAGGATTTCTTCGGTTTCACGGCGACGAAGGGGCAAGTCTGGGATATCGCCGTGTATGCCCGTCGTCTGCGCGCGGAGCTCGATCCTGTGCTGGTCGTTTTCAACGCCGGCGGCGGGGCAGTCGCCAGCAATGACGATGCGAACGGTTCGCCCGACAGCGCGCTTCGGTTCACCGTTCCTGCCGACGGCGAATACTTCCTGCAGGTCCGCGATCATCTGGGGCGCGGCGGTCACGCGTTCCATTATCGGATTGAGGCCACTCCGGTGACGGCGAATCTCTCGCTGGGCGTCAACGAGTTCGTGCAGTACGTCGAACCCAAGATGGCGATTCCGCAGGGGAACCGCATTCCGCTGCTGATCTCGGCAACTCGACGCGACGTCGGCGGGGCCATCGAGTTTCTCGGCGAGAATCTGCCGGCGGGTGTAACGGTCGAGTCCTTCGGAATGGCCGCCAACCAGAATGTGGCTCAGGTGATTCTGGCGGCGGCTCCCGACGCGCCGGTCGCCGGCAAGCTGGCGAATCTTGTCGGCAAGATTGTCGACGCGAACAACCCGTTGCCGCCAGCCGGCCGGGTGGAGCAAGACGTGGTCCTCGTGCGCGGTCGGAACAACATTCCGTTCTGGACCGAGGCGGTGCAGGGGCTGCCGGTCGCCGTGACGCAGAAGATTCCGTTTACGCTGCAGATCGTCGAGCCGAAGGTGCCGCTGGTGCAGAGCGGACAGATGCAGCTCAAGATCGTCGCCGTGCGGGAAGGGGACTTTAAGGCGCCGATCAAGGTGGAGCTGATGCTCAATCCGACCGGCGTGAATTCGAGCCGCGAGGCATCGATTCCGGAAGGCCAGACGGAAACAACGATCCTGATCAACGCCGCCGGAAACGCCGCGGTGGGCGAGTCAAAGATTGCGGTTCGTGGCGAAGCGACCGTCGGAAACGGTCCGGTCATGGTCTGCTCGCCGTTCGTCAACGTGCGGGTCGCCGAACCGTATCTCAAGTTCACCTACGAGCAGGCGGCCGTGGAACTGGGGCAGGAAACGGAACTGGTCGTGAAAATTGAGAACGCTCATCCCTTCGACGGCAACGCCCAGGTGCAGCTCGTGGGCCTGCCGAACAAAGTGACGACGGCTCCGACCGAGATCAACAAGGACCTGAAGGAGCTGATCTTCAAGGTCAAGGCCGATGCGGAAGCGGCGGCAGGGCTGACCAAGAATCTGTTCTGCCAGGTCATCGTGACTGAGAATGGCGAGCCGATCACCCACAACATCGGCTCGGGCCAGATTCGCGTCGACAAACCGTTGCCGCCGAAGCCGAACGCCCCCCCGGCCGCGGCCGTTGCCCAGCCGGCGCCGCCTGCCGACCAGCCCGCGAAGCGCCTGACCCGTCTCGAGCAGCTCCGCCTCGAACAGAAGCAGAAGCTGGAAGCGCAGAAGGCCGCCGCCGCCGGCGGCGGAATGTAACTGCCGGGGAATTCCGGACACGCGAAACACTGCCAGTCATCCTGCCCGAAGTCATCCCGTTCGAATCCTGTGCAAGGATCCCGCACATGCGTCCTTTTCCGTTCCTGTCGATGGTCGTTCTGGCGGGCAGTCTGTCTGCTTCCGGCGTGGCAATGGCTCAGCAGGCCACGCTGACCGATCTGCAGGTCTATCCGCCGAATATCAATCTGACGACGAATCGCGATCGGCAATTGATCGTGGTGCAGGCGACTTACAGCGACGGGCTGACGCGCGACGTCAGTCCGCAGGCGGTCTGTACGCTGGCGAATCCGGCTCTCGCCCGGCAGGACGGCCGGACGTACTACCCGCTTGCTAACGGACAGACCGAACTGAAAGTCGAGTTTGAAGGCAAGTCGCTGGTGGTTCCGGTCAAGGTTGAGCGAGCCGCCGAGTCGCGGCCGATCAGCTTCAAGCTCGACGTCGAGCCTGTCTTTATGAAGGCCGGCTGTAACACCGGAAGCTGCCACGGCGCCGCGCGCGGCAAAGATGGATTCCGCCTGTCGTTGTTCGGGTACGATCCGGACGGCGACTACCTGCGCATCACTCGGGAACAACCGGGCCGCCGAATCGACCTGGCCGTCCCAGAAGCGAGCCTGTTCATCGAGAAATCGATCGGGACTGTGCCGCACACGGGCGGCAAACGCTTCGAGGCGGACTCGGAACTCAACAAGACGCTCGTCGAATGGATCGCCGCGGCCTGCCCGCAGGACGCGAAAGACGTCGCGACCTGCACGGGACTGGTCTTGTATCCGCCGGGCGGAGTGCTCGACGGCGAAGGTTCGACGCAGCAGGTGACGGCGCGGGCCACGTACTCCGACGGCACCGACCGCGACGTGACTTCGCTGGCATTGTTTCTGTCGAACAACGACACCTCCGCCACGATTTCTCCGGAAGGCGTCATTACCGGGGGGAGTCGCGGCGAAGCGTTCGTCATGGCGCGGTTTTCGACCTACACGGTCGGCTCGCCGTTCGTCGTTCTGCCGAAGGGACTGCAGTGGCAGGAGCAGCCTTCGCCGCAACGCAACTACGTCGACGAGCTCGTGCTCGCCAAGCTGAAGAAACTGCGGATGGATCCGGCCCCGCGATGCAGCGACGAGGTCTTCGTCCGCCGGGTGTTTATCGACCTTGTCGGCCAGCTTCCGACCGAGGAGGAATACAGCCAGTTTCTGGCGAGTCCGGACGCGGACAAGCGCGACAAGCTGATCGACGCGCTGCTGGAGCGGAAAGAGTTCACCGAAGTCTGGGTCTCGAAGTGGGCCGAGTGGCTGATGATGCGATCGAGCAACCAGGTCTCGGCCAAGTCGATTCATCTCTACTACAACTGGCTCGCCGACCAGATCGGGCAGAATGTGCCGCTGGATCAGATGGTTCGCAGCATCCTGGGGGCCAACGGCGGCACGTTCAAGAACCCTCCGACGAACTTCTATCAGCTCGAACGGGACACGTTGAAGGTTTCGGAAAACGTCGCGCAGGTCTTCATGGGAATGCGGACCCAGTGCGCTCAATGCCACAATCACCCGTTCGACCGCTGGACCCAGGACGATTACTACAATTTTGCCGCGTTCTTCGCGCAGATCGGTCGCAAACAGGGCGAAGACTATCGCGAGATCATCGTTTTCAACGGCGGCGGAGGCGAGGTCAAGCACCCCGTCGGCGGACGCGTGATGGCCCCGGTCTTCCTTGGCGGCGGCCCGGCGGATGTCGCCGGCAAGGATCGTCGACAGGTGCTCGCCGACTGGCTGGCGTCGCCGAAGAATCCGTACTTCGCTCAGAACTTCACGAATCGGGTCTGGCATCACTTCTTCAACATCGGCATCGTGGAGCCGGTGGATGACGTTCGGATCAGCAACCCGGCTTCGAACGAGCCGCTGCTGCTGGAACTGGCCAGGCGGTTCACGGAATCGAAGTACGACTTCAAAGGACTGGTCCGGGATATCTGTCGTTCGGAGGCTTACCAGCGTTCGACCGACACGAATCCGTCGAATGAGCTGGACGAGCGGAATTTCGCGCGGCAGACGCTACGGCGGATCAAGGCGGAATCGGTGCTGGACATCCTGAGCCAGGTGACTGGGACCAAGGACAAGTTTCCGGGGCTGCCGCTAGGAGCCCGGGCCGTGCAGATCGCTGATGGCGGAACGTCGACGTACTTCCTGACGACGTTCGGGCGAGCGACGCGCGAGACGCCCTGCTCGTGCGAAGTGAAGATGGAGCCGACGCTGTCGCAGGCTTTGCATCTGCTCAACGGGGACACGTCGAACAACAAGATCCAGCAGGGGGGGCTGATCGCCCAGTGGCTGAAGGACAAAGTCCCGCCTGAAGAGATTCTCGACCGTCTCTACGTGCGGTGCCTGTCCCGCAAGCCGCTGCCGGAGGAACTGGCGGCCCTCAAACCGCTGATTGCGGAAGGCAACGACCAGCGCAAGTCGCTGGAAGACATCTTCTGGGCCGTGCTCAACAGCCGGGAGTTTCTGTTCAATCATTAGAAGAAGTGGTGAGTGGCTCGTGGTTGGCGGCCAGTGAAGAGAGAGGCTGGCCACGTCGAAGTGGTATTGCGGGGCGAATTGCTCTGCGAGACCCGAATCCCGAATTCCGATACCCGCCTGCGGATTGTTTGCCATGCTGCGTTTCGCGTTGACTGCTGCTCTGCTGGTCGTTGCTGCTCCCGGGCTTGCTCAGGATGCAAAGCCGGCGGAGAAGGAAGAGAAGATCACCTACGAGCAGCACGTGCTGCCGATCCTGCGCGAGAAGTGCGGGTCCTGTCATAACTCGAATGACAAGAAGGGGGATCTGGTCCTCGACAGTTACGCGGCGACGATCACCGGCGGCGCTTCGGGCGAAGTCGTCCGGACGGATGGAGACGCCTCGCAGAGCCAGCTTTATCTGGTGATCACCCATCAGTCTGAGCCGATCATGCCACCCGGCCAGCCCAAACTGCCGGAAGCCCAGCTTACGATCATCCGCAAATGGATCGAAGGGGGGGCGCTGGAGAACGCCGGCAGCAAGGCCAAGCCCAAGAAAAACGTGATGGTCGCCAAGGCGGAGATCTCGACCGAGCGTCCCGCAGGTCCGCCGGCGATGCCCGAAAGCCTGTCGCTCGATCCGGTGCTGGTGTCGGCCCGCCCTAACGGCGTAACGGCTCTGGCGGTCAGCCCCTGGGCGCCTTTGATCGCCGCTTCCGGACATAAGCAGGTCTTGCTGTACGATACCCGGACGCTGGAGCTGGCGGGCGTGCTCCCCTTTCCCGAAGGGCAGCCGCATATCCTCAAGTTCAGCCGGAACGGGCAACTTTTGATGGTCGGCGGAGGTCATGGTTCGCAGCTCGGCAAGGTTGTCGTTTTCGAAGTGAAAACCGGAAAGCGGGTGATCGAAGTCGGGAGCGAGTACGATGTGGTTCTCGCCGCCGATCTCAGCCCGGATCAGTCGCTGATTGCTTTGGGCGGCCCGAAGAAAATCGTCCGGGTCTACGATGTCGCCACGGGCGAACTGGCCTACGAGAAGAACAAGCACACCGACTGGATTCAGGCGATCGAGTTCAGCCCGGACGGCGTGCTGCTGGCGACTGGCGACCGCAGCAACGGGCTATTTGTCTGGGAAGCCGCGAATGGTCGCGAGTTTCACAACCTGACCGGGCATACCGCTGCCATTACCGATATCTCCTGGTCGCCGGATTCGAATGTGGTGGCTTCCAGCAGCGAAGACGCCACGGTCCGGCTGTGGGAGATGCAGAACGGCGGCCAGATTAAGAACTGGGGCGCGCACGGCGGCGGGACCTTGGCCGTTGAGTATGGTCGCGATGGTCGGATTGTCACCGCTGGTCGCGACAACTCCGCCAAGATGTGGGACGGCGCTGGCGCTGCTCAGCGGACGTTCGGCGGCCTGGCCGATCTTGGAACCGACGTCGTGCTGGACGTGGAAACCGGACGAGTGATCGCCGGCGATTTGACTGGGGCGCTGCACGTCTGGAATGCGGCGGATGGCGCGGTGGTGGGTAAGATTTCGACCAATCCGCCGCCGCTGGCGGCGCGTCTGCAGGCGACCCAGCAGGAAGTGGCCGCTGCACAGGCTGTCGCGACGCAGACTCAGGCCGCCGCCGCCGTTCTGCAGAAAGCGATTGCCGATCGCAAGGCGGCTGCCGATCTCGCCACGAAGCAGGCCGGGGAGGCTCAAGCGGCGGTTGATCCGGCGACGAAGGCCAAGGCGGCTGCAGATGCGGACGTGGCGGCCAAGGTCCAGGCGGTGCAGGGGGCCGAACAGGGACTGGCGGGAGCTGTCGCGGCCCGCAATAAAGCGGTCGGAGAGAAAGAGACGTGGACGAAGGCATTGGCCGATCTGACTGCTCAGGCTCAGGCCGCGGCTGATGCCGCTGCCAAGGCGGAGGCCGCCGTTGGACCCGCACTCCAAGCGGCTGAAGCAAAGCCTGAAGACGCTGCATTGAAGGCCGCGGCCGCCGCCGCGGCAAAGCTGGCCAACGATGCGCTGGCGACCGTGCAGAATGCGGCCAAGCTCAAGTCGGATGCGTTGCTGCAGCTCACCCAGAAGAGCACTCTGGTTGCCGGTGCGACTGCTGCCCAGACCGCCGCTCAGGTTGCGAAGGATCAGGCGATCGCCGCCAAAGCTGCGGCTGAGAAGGCTGCGGCCGATGCTGCTGTGGCCTTGAAGACGGTCACTGACGCCGCGGCGGTCGCGAAGGCGAATGCGGACAAAGCGGTTCAAGCGGCCCAGGTGACTCCCGAGCAGCAGAAGCAGCTTGCCGATGCGGAAGCTGCCGCGAAGGCCGCCGCTGATCGGGCCGCCGCCGTGCAGGCCGTTTTGCAGCGGCTGCAGGAAGCTCAGGCTCGTCAGAGCCAGACTGCCCAGGCCAATTGATGGGGCGAGGCGTTCACTCCGGGTTCGACGCCTCGACGACTGGCGCCGCGGCCGCCATTCCGACCACGGGATATGGCTCGCGATTTCGTTCCACTCGTCCGATCGGCACGAACTGGTCGCACGGTATCCCGTCGACTGACCGTCGGAGCAGAACGTAAGTCAGTCCGGTAGCCGACCAGAAGTAGCTGGCGGCGAAGGCCGTCAGGCCCAGTTTTGCCCACCACACGAGCGTCGATTCAAACGCGGGACCGTGGCCGGTCGCTCCGGCTCCGATCGTCGCCATGCGAGTTAAAAGGCTGAC
This sequence comes from Planctellipticum variicoloris, assembly GCF_030622045.1. Taxonomy (NCBI): domain Bacteria; kingdom Pseudomonadati; phylum Planctomycetota; class Planctomycetia; order Planctomycetales; family Planctomycetaceae; genus Planctellipticum; species Planctellipticum variicoloris. The sequence continues at coordinate 124,150 of NZ_CP130886.1, forward strand.
CGTGCTCCCGACGAGCCACTCCGCGGCGAACAGCACCAGCGGGCCGGTCACCAGGATCACCAGCACGTACCAGGCCAGATGCCAGGGGCGCATGGTGACGTAGTTGTAAACGCGGCTCAGGGCGTTGAAGCCATCGCAGTCCCGGTCGACAGCGACAGCCGACTGGATCAGCGGCCAGCTCAGCAGCAGCACGCCGACCAGGAATGCGGCCATCAGCCCGATCAGCACCAGCACTGGCGAGATCGCGATCAACCATGCCGGCCCCAGCAGCCAGGGGAGCCGGCCCGGAAATGTCAGCACTACCAGCAGGGTTGCCAGCAGCGCCGAAGCGGCCAGCGGCAGGCATGGTCCGCCGATGGCGTTCGGCCAGCGACGGAAGCCGAAAGTGAGTGCTGCCGGAAACGAGTCGCGAGTCTCGGTCAGGCAACCGACCGCCTGGCGGCTGATGACCGCTCCCAGCCAGGCCCAGACGATGAACTGCAGCCCGGCCGCCAGCGCGACGCCGATGCTTCCGCGCCAGGAGGAAACTCTCAAGACCTGCTGCAGCGGTTCCGCCACGGCGCGCCACGGCCAGAAGGGATCCGCAGGCGCGGGGCCGGTCTGCAGGCCGGCAATCCATGCCTCGTGAGGCAACGGTTTGACCGGAAACGAGATTCCCTCGGAGAGCATCGGCGTCAGTTCCAGGGAGACTTCGGGTTTGGAAGTTCCCTCGACACGGCGGGCGAGATCTTGAGCACCCCAGCAAAGAAGGGTCGCGAGCAGGGCGCAGGCGAGCGGCGTTCCGCGGAGGGCGAATTCCCACGTCCGGAGCAGCATGAGCCACGGCAGCCAGTCCCGCCAGCGGAATCGTTCCTGGAACTCGGGGGTGAGCATGGGGCGTCTCTTGGGAGAACGATAGTCGTCAGAAAGTGCGAAGTCGTGCGGGGATGATAGCAGATCGACGTGTCCGTCCGGAGTTCGGAACGGCAAGCGTAGGCCGGATCATGGTCAAGGAACTGGATCGTTTTGGTAAACTGCCTCGCGACCCTCTCGTCGCCGCAGTTGCCTTCGTTCTCGGTGGGTCGTCGGCCGGCAGGGCGAGGTCGCCGGCAGTAGAAACTCTGAGTCCAGCGTATCAGTTTTTCGCGACATCATTGCACGCCTCCGTACGCGGGGACGTGAACATGAAAAAGGGTTTGTATCAGCATCTAACACGCGAGAGATTCGCGTGGTTCGTGGTCTGGCGCGCATGCATTGGGGCGCGAAGGGAGGGGTGTTGGGACCGTTCGCACAATAGTCTTCAGGAGCTTCCTTGCGGTTCGCGGTCGGCATTGACGGCTCTGTAGCTACTGGAGAGGTTGATGTTGAGTGAAGGCTCCAAATTCTCTTCGCCAGCGGCGGACTTTGTTCGTCAACTTCCGTCGATTCCGTGGTTCGCCAGTTTCGGTCATCCGGTAAACAAAGGGATGCCGCAAGGGGACGGCCACGCCTGGCGCGGGACAATCGAGGTGCCGCCAGTACGGATTGCCAGTTCGCGCTGAGGGACAGGCTTTTGCGACAACGTGACACCGGCATTCTTCTCGCAGGCTGAGCGGGGACCGGAAGCGTCCTAGCCGCGTGCGGCATACCGGCGCAGGAACGCAAAGAGCCCCCCGAAGAATCAGGGGGCTCTCAGTACACCCGGTAGGGCTCGAACCTACAACCTACGGTTCCGAAGACCGTTGCTCTATCCAATTGAGCTACGGGTGCAAAGTCTTGTCTGGGAACGGGTTGCGACAAATCTGTTCACCCGCCAGGCGACGCGGCAAGTTGTCGCGCCGCATGAACCGATCCAGCTCTCGGTTCCCGACACCCCAAGGATAGCAACGTCGGACATCCGAAGAAACTGAAGGCCGAAACGCCCGGCCGCAATTCTGCGAAATTCGGCACTGTGGCCAGGCGATGGAGGAGATTCCGAGGATCGGCCGTTTGACTTGCGAACGCCCGGCAGTTCCGACGCAAGTTCGGCACGTCAGGTTCGGGTTGATGGAAAGATGGTCTCCGGACTACGAAGGCGGGGGCGCGCCGTCCGCTGCAGCGAGGTCGTCGATCGCAGACCGGCGAAAATCGGAGGGAGTTTCGCCGGCCTGCTGGACGAAGACGCGGCAGAAGTAGGCGGGGCTGGCGAAGCCGAGATGGTCGCTGACCTGCTGGATTGAGAGCGACGCATCGCACAACAGGCGTTTGGCCTGCCAGATTTTGAGCTGATTGAAATAGGCGATGATCCCGCAGCCGAAGGCCTGGCGAAAGGCCTGCTTGGCGCGGGTCGGGCTGACGCTAATCTGCCGGGCGATCTCGTCGATGCTGAGCTGCTCGTGGACGTGCAGCAGGAGCAACCGGCGGATCTGCTGAGCGATGTCCTCCCGGGGAGGCCGCGCGGCGGGGGCGCTCTCCAGCCGCTCGATGATCTGGCCGAGCAGCGTCAGCAGGACGCCCGTGGTGACGAGCGGTTCGCGGGCCTGTTCCGCGGTCAGGTGATCGGCGGCGAGCCAGAAACTGTGCTGCAGGTCGCGATCGCCGACGACGCTGAACCGGCGGAGCCCGACGGCCAGTTGTTGTAGCCTCCTGCAGCCGGTTGCAACTCCCGAGGGCTGGGGCCATTGGCCGGGTTGGTCGGCATCAATCAGCAGGCCGAGGGTGGCGGCGGTCTGCCGGCCGGTGCTGACCCAGTGATGTCGGACGCCGGGCGGGATCAGATAGAAAACTCCGCTGTCGAGTGCGTGCTCCGCTTCGGGCGTCACCAGCGTGAGCGGTCCCTGCAGGCAGCCGTGCAGCGCCAGGCAGGGATGGCTGTGGGGCGTTGTGCGCGTGCCGGTCGGAAAGTGGCCGCTGGTGAATCGCAAAAACGGACGCGGGACCGGACGCAGGAATGCGAGATAGCTCTGATCCGGAAATGTCTCGGCCGTCGCGGCCGACTGACCGGAACGCGAACGTGCAGGGTTGGCGGATGGTTTGCGCATCACGGTCTCCGAATGACAGTATCGAGGGGATGTCCCACAGGGTCCAGCGTGGCGGGATCGGCGATGTGTCAGATCGCTTGAGAGCTTGTGTAAATCGAAAGTCCGATCCGGCAAGGAATCGGTCCGATTCGACATGGCGGCTGTCGGCGGGGCGGATAGGCTATCGAATGACTGATGGCGATCCGACTGACGATCAACTTCTCAAGATGTGCGGGATCGGGCCACGATGACGTGGAGTTCGCGACTGCTGATGTCGGCGACCATGCTGTGCGCGAACGCGCCGGCAGCGCCCGCCCTAGCGCAGACAGATGTGGAATTCTTCGAGAAACAGATTCGGCCGGTGCTCGTCGAGAATTGCGTGGCCTGTCACGGTCCGAAGAAACAGGAAGCGGGATTACGGCTGGACTCCGCCGCGGGGTTCCAGCGCGGCAGCGACAGCGGACCGATCCTGGCCGCCGGCAAACCGGACGAGAGTCTGCTGATTGAGGCGATCCGCTATACGGGCGACACGAAGATGCCTCCCAGGGGGAAGCTGCCGGATCAGGCGATTGCAGCGCTCGCGGAATGGGTGAAACGGGGCGCCCCGTGGCCAGCGGACGCGACGGGGCCGGCGACTCTACACAAACCGTCGCCGCGCGAACTGGCCAGGAGCCACTGGGCCTTTCAGCCCGTGCGCGAACCGGCGCCGCCCACCGTGCAGAATTCCAGTTGGCCCTCCTCGCCGATTGACGTATTTGTCCTTGCCCAGCTGGAACAGGGAGGACTGAAGGCGAGCCCTCGTGCGGACCGCCGGACGCTGATTCGCCGGGTGACGTTCGATCTGCATGGACTGCCGCCGACACCCGCCGAAGTGGCCGACTTCGTCGCGGACGAAGCACCCGAAGCGTTCGACCGTCTGGTGAACCGGCTGCTGGATTCGCCGCGGTATGGAGAACGCTGGGGTCGGTACTGGCTGGATGTGGCCCGTTACGCAGATACGCGCGGCTATGTCCGGTTAAAGGACAATCCCAACTATCCGACGGCCTGGACGTACCGCGACTACGTCATTCGGGCCTTCAACGAGGATCTGCCGTACGACGAGTTCGTCGTGCAGCAGCTCGCCGCCGACCAGCTCGATCTGGGGGATGATCCCCGGCCGCTGGCGGCGCTGGGGTTTCTGACGCTGGGGCAGCGATTTATCAACAGCCAGCACGACATCATCGACGACCGGATCGACGTCGTCACGCGCGGCCTGCTGGGACTGACGGCGAGCTGCGCCCGCTGCCACGACCACAAGTTCGATCCGATTCCGACGAAAGACTACTACTCGCTGCACGGCGTATTCGCCAGTTCGCTCGAACCGCGCGTGCCGCCGCTGCTGCTGCGGCCGGGCGAAGAGGCGAAGTACGAGGCGTACTTGAAAGAACTGCGCGAGCGGTCGGGCAAACTGAATCAGTTTCTGTTGGACCAGCAGCGGCAGCTCGAAGAGTCGTTTCGAACGCGGGCCGCGGAGTATCTGCTGACGGCGCAGCGGGAAGCCGTTCAGGCAAATTACCTGGCGACGATGTTTCTGATCGACGCCAGCAAGGACCTGAACCCGGTGGCGACTCAGCGCTGGGGCCGGCTGCTGGAACGGACGCGGAAGACCCACGATCCGGTCTTTGCGCCGTGGCATGCGCTGGCACACCTGCCAGAAGACGAGTTCGCGCAGGCATCCGCGAAGCTGATCGAGGCGTGGCAGTCGAAGTCGGCCGATGGTCCTCCCGTCAACACTGTCGTCGTGGCTGCGCTGGCGGCTCGACAACCACAGAGTCTGGCCGATGTGGCAGTGGCTTATGCGGGGTTGCTGGTTGAGGCCGAGGCGAAATGGCAGAAGCTGCGGACCGGCGACCCGCAGGCCAGTGCCTTGGAAGATCCTGACTGGGAAGCCCTGCGGCAGGTTTCGGAGGGGCCGGAGTCGCCATTGCGGGCGCCGCTGGATGACCTGGAAGAGTTCCTCTTTGTGGACGCTACGCTGCAGAACAGGCTGCACGATCAGCAGCGGCTGGTTGATGACTGGGTCGCTTCACCCGGCGCTGCACCGCATGCGCCGGCGCTGCAGGACGCGGTGGTTCCGGTGACGCCCCGCGTGTTTCTGCGGGGGAATTCGAGCAATCCTGGTGAGGCCGTGCCGCGGCAGTTTCTGGAGGTCCTGAGCCCTGTGGAACGGCGGCCTTTCCAGCGGGGGAGCGGTCGACTGGAACTGGCGCGGGCGATCGCCGATCCTCAGAACCCTCTGACGGCGCGGGTGCTGGTCAACCGGGTCTGGCAGCATCATTTCGGAACCGGACTGGTACGGACGCCGAGTGACTTTGGCTTGCGGGGCGAACCGCCGACGCATCCGGACCTGCTGGATTTCCTGGCGGCCCGGTTCATGTCGGAGGGCTGGTCGATCAAGACGCTGCATCGGATGATCCTGCAGTCGTCGACGTATCAGCAGAGCAGCGAGGATCGGCCGGAGGGTATGCGGCTCGATCCGGAGAATCGGCTGCTCTGGCGGATGAACCGTCAACGGCTGGACTGGGAAGCATTGCGGGATTCACTCTTGCAGGCGGCCGGGAGCCTGGACCTGACGCCGGGCGGGCCGTCAGTTCCGCTGACGACGCAGCCGTTTTCGACGCGGCGGACCGTCTACGGACTGGTGGACCGCCAGAATCTGCCGGGAGAGTTCCGCACGTTTGATTTTGCCCCGCCCGATGTCAGCAGTCCGCAACGGCATCAGACGACCGTGCCCCAGCAGGCGCTCTTCTTTCTCAACAGTCCGTTCCTGAAGGAACAGGCCCGGCGGCTGGCGCAACGGAGCGATCTGCCGCCACACGTCGAAGCAAAGGCCAGGATTGCGACGCTGTATCGACTGCTCTACGGGCGGGAGGCGGAACCGGTCGAGGTGGCCGCCGGGCTGGAGTACATTTCTGCACCGCAGCCGGAGAGCGATTCGGGAACCTGGTTTGACTCGTGGGAAGAATATGCCCAGGTGCTGCTGCTGGCGAATGAATTCTGGTTTGTGGACTGAGGGTGAGACGCGTGCTGGATGGACTGCGCGACACGAGCGGAATGCCGACCCGGCGGGAGATGCTGGCGCGATCGGGCGTCGGGCTTGGTCTCGCGGGGCTGGCCGACCTGCTGACCGAGCGTCGGGCTGCGGGAAGCGAGTCCAATCCGCTGGCGCCGCGCGGGCCTCAGTTTCCCGCGACTGCGCAGCGGGTGATTCATCTCTTCATGAACGGCGGGCCGTCGCACGTCGATACGTTTGATCCGAAGCCGCTGCTCGGCAAGTACCACGGTCAGCCGCTGCCGACCACGCAACGGACTGAGCGGAAGACGGGAGCGGCGTTCCGGTCGCCGTTCCGCTTCGACCGGCACGGGGCGAGCGGCATTGAGGTCAGCGAACTCTTTCCCCACGTGGCGGGGTGTATCGACGACATCAGCGTCATTCGCTCGATGTATGCCGATGTGCCGAATCACGAACCATCGTTCCTGCTGATGAACTGCGGGGAAGGGCGGCAGTCGCGGCCGAGCCTGGGCTCGTGGGTCACGTACGGCTTGGGGACGGAGAATCAGAATCTCCCGGGCTTCATTGCGATGTGTCCGGGCGGCTATCCGACGGTCGCCGGGCAGAACTGGCGGGCGGCGTTTCTGCCGGGAGCATACCAGGGAACCTACATCGATACGCAGCACACGGCGCCCGAAAAGCTGATCGCGAATCTGCGGAACGATTTCGTTGCGCCGGGTCGGCAGATGCGTCAGCTCGATCTGTTGCGGGAACTGAATCGGCGGCACCTGGAGCGGAGGGAGGGGGATTCCCAACTCGAAGCGAGAATTCAGTCGTTCGAGCTGGCCTGGCGGATGCAGAGCGAAGCGACCGACGCGTTCGACGTCAGCCGGGAGCCGGAGTCGATCCGGGCCATGTACGGGGAAACCACGTACGGTCGCCAGTTGCTGATCGCCCGCCGGCTGCTGGAGCGCGGAGTACGGTTCCTGCAGGTGTGGCAGCGGGCGGGACAGCCGTGGGACGCCCACGACCAGCTCGAACAGAATCATCGGGGGCTGGCGGCGGAATGCGACCAGCCGATCGGCGCGCTGTTGCGCGATCTCAAGCAGCGGGGGATGCTCGACAGCACGCTGGTGATCTGGGGTGGGGAGTTCGGCCGGACGCCGACCTTGGAGCTGCCGACGCCGGGCGTGTCGACCACGAGCACCGGGCGCGATCACAACCACTACGGGTTCTCGATGTGGCTGGCGGGCGGGGGCGTGAAGGGGGGCTACGTCCACGGGGCCACGGACGAATTCGGCTGGAATGCCGTCGAGAACCGGGTCCATGTCCACGACCTCCATGCGACGATTCTGCGGCTGATGGGTTTCGATCACGAGAAGCTGACGTATCGCTATGCGGGCCGGGATTTCCGGCTGACCGACGTGCATGGACACGTGGTCGAGGAACTGCTGGCCTGAACTCTCTTTGAATGATGCACCATGAGCCACACTCCGCAGAACAAGAACACGGTCCAGGTCGGACAGGGCGCCTTCCAGTATGAAGCCCTCGTCGACTGGGAGCAGCAGCCGAATGGGTATGCATGGCCGGAAGCGACTGCTGTGGCGGTCGATGCGGAAGACCTGGTGTATGTCTTCAATCGCGGCCACCAGCCGGTGATGGTGTTCGGACAGGACGGCGCGTTTCTGCACTCGTGGGGCGCCGGGGCATTTGCCCGGCCGCACGGGATCTCGATCGGGCCGGATGGATCGGTCTACTGCACCGACGACCTGGACCACACAGTGAAAAAATTCTCGCCGCGAGGGGAGCTGCTGCAGGTGCTGGGGACCAGCGGCCGGCCGTCGGACACCGGAGCCACGAGCATCGACTACCGGACAATCCGGCACGCGGGGCCGCCGTTCTACTTCCCGACGAACGTTGCCTTTGGGCCGGCGGGGGAATTGTATGTGACCGACGGCTACGGCAATGCGCGAGTTCACAAGTTTTCGCCCGAGGGGCGATTGCGTTGCTCGTGGGGCGAGCCGGGGGACAAGCCGGGGCAGTTTCATGTGCCGCACGGGATTGCCGTCGATCGGCACGGGATGGTGTGGGTGGCAGACCGTGAGAACAGCCGGATTCAGTGTTTTTCGTCCGGCGGCGAGTTTCGCGGTCAGTGGACCGAAATTGCCCGGCCATGCCAGGTGGCTTTCGACGCCGACGGCAATCTGTTCGTCGCGGAACTGGGGTATCGGGCGGGGATGTGGCCCGGTACGACGGCCCCGACGCCCGATGCCACCGGCGGACGCGTTTCGGTGTTCGATCCGCACGGTTCGCTGCTGGCTCAGTGGGGGGGCGGAGACCACCCCACCGCGCCCGGCGATTTCTTTGCGCCGCACGACATCTGCCTCGATTCCCGCGGCAATGTTTATGTGGCGGAAGTCGTGATGTCGGCCGGAGGCAACCGGGGCCTGGTGCCGTCGACGTGTCATTCGTTGCAGAAGTTCGTCCACATTTCCTGAGGAATGGGATTCATGAAAGCCTGGCGGTTTTATGGATTCGGCGACATGCGGCTGGACGACATCCCGGTGCCGCAGGTCCGACCCGGTTGGGTTCTCGTCGAACCGCTTTGCGTACAGCCGAGCGTGACCGAGGCGCAACTGGCGCTGGGAATTCCAACCTTGGCGTATGACCGGGTGAAGCGGCGGCTGGAGACGGAAGCGCCGATCCAGCTCTTCGGGCACGAGTTTTGCGCGCGGATCGTCGAGACGGGGCCGGGGGTGACGCGGTTTCATGTCGGGGACCGGATCGCTGCGCGGGCGAAGCTGCCGTGCGGCAATTGTTCGCTGTGCCGGTCGGAACGGAGCAATCTGTGCCGGCGGGGGCCGGTGATCGGTTTCGATCAGCCCGGCTGTTTCAGCGAACTGGCTTTGTTGCCTGAGATCGCCCTGGTGCGGGTGGATGACCGGATTTCGGACAGCGAGGCGGCTTGCCTGCAGTCTCTCAGTGACAGCGTGGCGTCGGTCGAGACGGCCAGTCTGCAGATGGGGGACAGCGTGGTGATCTTCGGCCAGGGGAGCATGGGGCTGGAGTGCCTGCAGATTGCGAGGATTTCCGGAGCGGGGTTGATTATCAGTGTGGATGTCAGGGACGAATCGTGCCGGATGTCGCTGGAACTCGGGGCCGATCATGCCCTCAATGCCCGGACGTGCGATCCGGTGGCCGTGATTCGCGAACTGACTGGCGGGAACGGGGCTGATGTGGTCTTCGAATGCGCCGGCGGCAGTCCCAAGCAGGGACTGGCCGGGACCGAAACGCTCCGGCAGGCAATCGACGCCGCCCGATCGGGGGGCAAGGTGATCGGAGTCTCGTGGTTCGGCGGCCCGCTGGAACTCAACGTGGACCTGTTGCGCGAACGGAGTTTGCGGTACCTGTTTCCGGACATCAGCACGCAGGCGCACCTGGAGCACACGGTCCGGCTGGTGGCGACGGGGCGTGTCCGGCTCCAGCCGACGATCACGCACGTGCTGCAGGGGATTGAGTCTGTTCCGAAATCGTTCGAGATCACCGCCAACAAGGGGCTCCACCAGGCGATCAACCCGGCGCAGGTGATGATGCGCGGCTGAACTGAAGCATTGCCTCAATTCCCAGGATTCGATGAATCGGGTGGCCGGGGCAGGAGCGTCTTCGCGATGCCCCGGTCCTTCTTTCAAGTCACGCCCACCGGGGCTTCCCTTCGGTCCAGCCCCGGCCACCCAACCGCCGCAGACTACTACATGAGAACATCGTGAATCACATGGCCGTGGACGTCGGTCAGGCGGAAGTCGCGGCCGGCGAAGCGGTACGTCAGCCGTTCGTGGTCGAGTCCCAGCAGGTGGAGGATTGTGGCGTGCAGGTCGTGCATCGTGGTCACATGATCGACGGCCTGCATGCCGAGCTCGTCGGTCGCCCCATAGATGGTGCCGCCACGGACGCCCCCTCCCGCCAGCCAGACGGTGAAACCTTCGGGATGGTGATCGCGTCCGTCCCGGCCGGCGGAGTGGGGCGTGCGGCCGAATTCTCCCGCCCAGACGATCAGCGTTTCGTCGAACAGGCCGCGGGCCTTGAGGTCGCAGATCAGCCCGGCGATGGCCTGATCGGTGTCGAGGGCGTTTTTCTGATGCCCGTTCTTCAGATCGCCGTGCTGGTCCCAGGTGCCGTTGGAGGCGCCGGGGGGGCACGTGATCTCGATAAAGCGGACGCCAGACTCCACGAGTCGTCGGGCGCGGAGACACTGAATGCCGTAGAGCCGCTGCGAGGGGACTTTCGAATCGATGCCATAGAGCTGCTGAGTGGCTTCGGTTTCGCGGCTGAGGTCCAGGACGTCCGGCACCAGCGATTGCATCCGGTACGCCATCTCATAGTTGCGGATCGCCGATTCGACGGCGTCGTTCCCCGCCAGCGATCGCGAGAAAGCGGCGTCTTCGCTCTGCAGCAGGGCCAGCTTGGTCTGCTGGATGCGGGCGATGTTGTCGGCGGGGTGGATGTTGTCGATTGGCAGTCCGTCGGCCTGAAACATCGTGGCCTGGTGACTGGCGGGGAGAAAGCCGTTCGAGAAATTTTCGAGGCCGCCGCAGGGGACGACGCCGAAGCTGAGGACGACGAAGCCGGGGAGGTTGCGGTTCTCGCTGCCGAGCCCGTAGTTGACCCACGAGCCTAGGCTGGGTCGGCCGGCGTTGTTGGAGCCGGTGTGCAGAAACAGGACGCCGGTCGAGTGGATCGGCAGATCGGCTTTCATCGAGCGGATGACGGCGAGGTCATCGACGCAGCGGGCGATGTGCGGGAAGAGGCTGCTGACCGGGATGCCCGATTCGCCGTGCTGGTGGAACGTCCAGGGACTCTTCAGCCACTGACGGTTGCCGTTGGCGGTGGGATTCTTCGATTCGGTGAAGGGTTTGCCGTCGAGGGCGTCGAGCTGCGGCTTGGGATCGAAGCTGTCGACGTGCGAGACGCCGCCGTCCATGAAGCAGAAGATGACGTTCTTGACGCGCGACGAGCGATGGGGCTGGCGAGTCATTTCGGCGGCGGCGACATTCTGTTCCGCGAGCAGACCGGCGAGGGCGATACTGCCGAAGCCATTGGCCGTGGTGGCGAGCAGCTCACGACGGGACAGGGCCGGTGATCGGAAGCCGGGGCAGCGGGTGGCGGGCATGGCGTCGTCTCCGAAGCGGGAATCACAGGCCGGGCGGCTGCAGGCAGCTATGGGATGTAAATGAATTCTTTGAGATTGAAGACCGCATGGGCGAGGTCTTTCCAGACGACTTGACTCTGCAGCACGTCTCCTGGAGCGATCTGGTGGAGCTCGGCCAACTGCAGAGCGGTCTGCTCAAACCGCTGACGCTCGTCGGCGGTGGCGGGTCGGCCGAGCGCCGTCGCCAGCATGTGGTCGATGCGGCTGGCGACGGTGTCGTCGGTTCGAGTGATCAGCCGTTGCGCCCAGACGTCGGCCTGCTGAACGACGAAGGGATCGTTGAGCAATGCGAGCGCCTGGGCCGGGACGTTGGTGACATCCCGGCGACCCTGGGCGACCTTGCCGCCGGGGAAGTTGAACGCCGCCAGAAAGCGGGGGGGCTCCATCAGCGTGTTCTTGATATAGATGCTCCGACGGCCGTCTCCATCAAGCGGTCCCGGAAACAGCCGGCGGTCGGCGTATTCCTTGTCGCGGAACGGCTGCACGCTCTGCCCAAACAGCCTGTCGTCGAGCCGGCCGGAGGCGGCCAGGATCGAATCGCGAATGGCTTCGGCTTCGAGCCGGCGAGAGGGGTAGTGGTGCAGCAGCCGGTTGGCGGGCCCGCGTTCGGCGGCAAGGGGCGTCGGCCGGCTGGAGAGCTGAAACGTGCGGCTCAGGACGATCGAGCGGATCAGCCGTTTGGTCGACCAGCCGTCGGCGACGTACTGGGCGGCGAGAAAGTCGAGCAGTTCCGGGTGGGACGGCAGCTCGCCAGCGTGGCCGAAGTCGTCGACCGTGCGGACCAGTCCCGTGCCGAACAGATGATGCCAGATGCGGTTGACCATCACGCGAGCGGTCAGCGGGTTGTCGGCGGAGGCGATCTGACGGGCCAGCTCCAGCCGGCCGCTGCCCTGGAGCGGCCGACGCTCAGCAGGCGTGGCGGACGGAGTCAGACTCGCCTCGATCAGGCGTGGCCGCAGGACTTCCAGATAGCCGCGTGGCACGATCTCGCCCGGCTGGCGGCAGTTGCCGCGAACGAACACGGGCTGGTCATAGCTGCCGTTGCCATCGCTGACGCCGGCCACCACGGTGGGCAGCGACAGAGTCGCTTCGGTCTCGCGGTATTGCCTGACCAGTTCATCGAGCTTCGACGAGAGGCCAGGGCGATTGCCGAGCAGTTCGCGCGTGAGCAGCGAGTTGAGCCAGCGGACGTCGTCATCGGTCGCGGCATCGTCGGACCAGCGTTTCAGGGCGGCATCAACGACGGCGGCATAACGCGCCGCAACCTCGGCGGTCGTGGCAGGGACTTCGCTGGCGAACAGCGGACGGAGGTGCGTCAGTTCTGGTTTCGGCGGCTCGGCGACATCATGCAGGACGACGCGCGTCACGCCGAAGTACGAGCGGGGATTCGCGGCCGCCTGTTCCCAGGGGACTTTGTAGTTCGCCGTGTCGCCCCCCAGCGCGCTGAGCTGGTCGGGGAACTTGGGATTGTCGAACATCGTCATCAGCTCGGCATAAGTGCGAAGGGCTTCGCGGTCGGGAGGGGGCGAGAACGTGACCCACTGCAGATCGGGACTCGTGAGCGCCCGGTAGTTCTTGTAGTTGAGCTGGCAGTTGTTGGAGACGAGCCGGACGGCGCTGCTCCGCTGGCCGAGAACCTGCAGGCTGATGTGCGCCTTACCCAGAGGCAGGACCGGGGAACGAAGCGTTCCGTTGAGCGTGTCGGACAGCGAGTTGGTAAACGTCCCGGCGGGCAGCAGACCTTTGACAAGCGACTCGCCTTCGACACCGACGGCAAAGTCGCCGCTGTGCGGCCGGGCATCGCGGAGTCCCTGTCCGCCAACCTGCCATCCCGTCGGTTCGCCCGTGCGGAAGTCGGCCCAGGATGTGTAGTTGGCCTGGTTGAAGTCAGTGCGAGTCTGATCTTCGCGGGCATATTCGTCGGCGATGGCAGCCCAGGCTTTGGCAAAGCTCTCCGCATCGGCGGTCGGAGATCGCACGAGGCGGCGCCAGGGTTCGAGTGGATCTTCCAGCGGCGTTTTTTCAGCGGTCAATGCGGCGACCCATTTGTCGAGCCGGGCGGCGTCGAGGCCGGCGGCGAGCGACTCGGCATCGGCCGCTTTGGCGTGGCGGGCGGCAGCGGCCTGCAGATAACTGGCGATGCCGCCCGCGTCGCGCTGCCAGACGGCGGCAAGTTCGCGGCGAAGTTCGGACTTCAGAGCCCGCAGCCGTTCTTTCGCCGGGATGTTAACCTCGGGGGCGTCGATGGTCTGTGCGACGAGGCGCGAGCTGCGGAGGATGCCGAGCAGAGCGTAGTAATCGCGGGTGGAGACGGCGTCCAGCTTGTGGTCGTGACAACGGGCGCAGGCGACGGTCGTGGCCTGAAAGGCCTTGGTCAGCGTATCGATCTGATTGTCGACGACGTCGTAACCGAGTTCCAGGAGGCTGATGCAATCGTCGTGATTGACTTCGCCAAACCGGTAGAAGCCAGTGCCGATGACCGATTCCTGAAACCGGCCCGCGGCGTTCCAGCGGGGTTCCGGCAGCAGGTCGCCGGCGATGTGTTCGAGAACGAACTGGTCATACGGCACATCTGCGTTAAACGCGCGAATCAGGTAGTCGCGGTAGCGCCAGGCGTGATGGACTTCGTAGTTCCATTCGTTGCCGTGGGTCTCCGTGAAGCGAACAACGTCCATCCAGTGCCGGGCCCAGCGTTCGCCGAAGTGGGGCGAAGCCAGCAGCGCATCGACCAGTTTTTCGACGGCGGCCGGCGGCAGTCGCTCGCCGGGGGCGACGCCGGCATGTTCGCAGTCATGCACGAAGGCGTCGACCAGTTCGCCAGCGGGGGGCAGTCCGGTCAGGACGAGACCCAGACGACGGGCCAGCGTCCGCGGGGTTGCAGCGTCAGCAGGGGCAAGTTGATCCGCCTCCAGTCGGGACAGAACAAAATGATCGACGGGGTGCGCCGACCAGTCGGCAAGTTTCGGCTCGGGAACGACAGGTTCGCGAACCGGCTTCAGGCTCCACCAGTCGGCTCGGTTGCGGAAGGTCTCCGACCAGTCCTCGACGAGACGCGTCGACGGCTCGCCGTCGCGGGGATCGGGCGCACCCAGCTTAAGCCAGGTTTCAAAGTCGGCGATCACCTCCGCGGGAAGTTTTCCCTTGGGAGGCATCTGAATCTCGCCATCGTAGCGCAGGGCCTGCAGCAGGAGGCTCTGGTCGGCGACGTTCGCAGGAATTGCGGGGCCGGAATCGCCTCCCGTCCGCAGTCCCTGTCGACTGTCGAGCAGCAGCCCGCCGCCGAGTTTCTTCGCGTCCGCCGCGTGACACTCGTAGCAATGCTGGACGAGAACGGGGCGGATCTTCTTCTCGAAGAGCTCCAGTCCGGCGTCGTCGGCAGCATGAGCCGAAAGCGGAACCAGCAGGCAGGCGAGACCAAGGCAGGCGGCAGGTCGCATCGGGCACCTCACGGGCCGGTCGGGCGGGGATCAGACGGCGGCAGTATCAGAATCAGAAGCAAACAGATTCGGCGGCCGTTGGAGGCTCTCCAGCAGGCTATCGTAGGCGAGGCTCAGGTGCTCGCGCATTTCCTGGCGGATGCGGTCGACGTCGCCGGCCACGAGGGCTTCGTAGATGGCGACGTGCGAACGGTTCGTAATGCCGCGGCGTTCGAGCGAGGGAGGCACCTCGTTCAAGTGGGGCACGAGCTGTTCGAGCAGCGTCTGCTGCAGGCCGCAGAGCACCGCATTGCCTCCCAGCCGGGCGATTTCGATATGGAACCGCACATCCAGCCGGACGTCTTCCGCCCGCGAGGCATCCGCCGGAAGCTGCAGGATGGCGTCGAGCGCCCGGCGGACGGGAAGAACTTCTTCGAGCCGGCGATGACGCGCGGCGCGACCGGCCAGCTCGATCTCGATCAGCCGACGGGCATCCAGCAGATGCAACACGTTGGGCTCGCCCGCCAACAGATGCGAAGGAGCGGTCTCCAGCGGTTGGCCCGTCAGCACCGGGGTGGTCAGTCCGCCGGCCCGCAGGAAGACGCCTGCGCGGGGAAGAACCTTCACCAGTCCCTGCGACTCGGCCTTGAGGAGGGCGTCGCGAACGGTGGTCGGTTTCAGGCCCAGCCGGTCGGCGAGTTCCCGAATGCTGGGCAACTGGTCTCCCGGCGAGAGGCCGCGTTCGGTAACAATCGCTCCGATGACCTCCAGGATCCGGGGAAAGTCGTCGGTTTGAGTCTTCGCAACCGGTGTGGCGACGGACACTTGCATTCTCCGGACGGTCTGATAAATTCACTGATCATCTCACTGATAATCTGAGATGAGCCGCCTTGTCAAGGATGTCCATGAAAACTTCTGCACTGCGGGCGCTGCGTCGCAAGCTGGCCGCCAACAGCCCGGTCTACGGTCTCTGGGTCACGCTGGAGTCGCCGAGCGTCACCGAAATCGCTGTGGCGCTGGGGCTCGACTGGGTCGTGATCGACGCCGAGCACGGTCACCTCGACTGGAAGGAAATCGTCGAGCACCTGAGAGCCACCGTGCGGAGCGACACCGTCGCGCTGGTTCGCGTAGCGAGTCTCGACGCCGGTCTGATTAAACGGGCGCTCGATATCGGGGCGGATGGCGTCGTGATTCCCTGGGTGGAATCCGCCGAGCAGTTTCGGCAGGCGGTCTCGTATGCTCGCTATTCCCCGGAAGGGGTCCGCGGGATCGGGGCCGAGCGGGCGACCTGCTGGGGGCAATGCTTCGTCGAACACACGGCCGAGGCGAACGAGAACGTGCTGGTGGTGCCGATCATCGAGACCGTCAAAACGATCCGGCAAGTGCCGCTGATGACGAAGGTCGACGGAGCCGAAGTTTTCTTCTTCGGCCCGGCCGATTTCTCCGCCACGGCCGGCTTCCGCGGCCAGTGGGAGGGGCCGGGCGTCGCCGAGCAGATTCTGGCCATGAAGGACACGATCCGCCAGGCCGGCCAGCACTGCGGACTGATCGCGTCCAGCGAAGCGGACATCGTCGCGCGGAAGGAGCAGGGCTTCCGGATGATCGGCCTCGGGCTCGATGCAGGGCTGCTGATCCGTTCGCTGCGTTCGGCCCTGCAGACGGTCCAGCGATCGCCGCGGATGATCGCGTCTCTGGAGTCCGATCCCGGTCCGCCGGCTCCCCTGGAACGGCCGCCCGAGTCCATGCGTCCGGATCGCCCGGAAGTGATGAATGCGGTCGGCTCCGGTCAACGCGTCGAGTTGAGCCCCGGCGTCAGCTTCGAGTGCCTCGTCGGCAAACACAATCAGGCGCACAACCTGACGACGGGCTGGGTGACGTTCGCCCGCGACGCCGCCCTGCCGTACCACACGCACACGTTCACTGAGTCGATCACGCTGCTGCAGGGATCGGCCAGCGTCGAGATTGAGGGCCGGAAGTATGTCCTCAAGCGGATGGACAACGTCGTCATCCCTGCCGGACTGGCGCACTCCGCCCGCAATCTCTCGGCCACGGAGCCCGCTGTATTTCAGGTGTCGCTGGCGACCGACACTCCGGCTCGCACCCTCGTGGAAAAATTTTTCTCGCGGCGGACGATGCCGGACGACTCCACCGGTCTCCCTGGAGCCGAGCGGGTCAATCGCTTCGCGACGGCGAAGCGATTTGCGGCCGGTCCGAACACGGAGTTCATCGACTTCTTTAACGAAACCCTGGTGCCGGGGATCGAGATGAGCGGCGGCTACGGACTGTTCGCACCGGGCGGCCGGTTGCCGGCGCATGTCCATGATTTCGACGAATCGATCTGCATCATTTCCGGCGAAGCAACCTGCATCGTCGAGGGGCGGCGCTACCTGATGAGCGACGGCGCGACGGCACTGCAGCCGCGCGGCCGGGTGCACTACTTCATCAACGAGACGAGCTCCACGATGGAGATGCTCTGGGTCTACGCCGGGCCGATGCCCGAGCGGATTATTGTTCAGGAACGCTGCGCCACCGCGGAAGGAAACCCCTGGCGATGACGAACCCCAGCTTTCGCGTGAATTTGACCGCTGACTTCTACGATGCCGACGGTGCACTCAAATACGCCGACGTCGGCCTGGACCGGCTCACGGCAACGGCGGGGATCGAAGTCGGCCAGTTCGCCGAACATCATCCGGAGATCGCCCCGGAGCAACTGGAGGGCGTGCAGGGCGTGCTGGTCCTGACGCCGCGGGTGACCGCGCGCAGTCTTTCATCGGCTCAGAATCTCCTGGCCGTCGCGCGGTTTGGCGTCGGCTATGACAGTGTCGACGTGGCCGCCTGCACGGCGGCGGATGTCGTGCTCTGCATCACGGCCGGCGCGGTCGATCACTCGGTCGCCGAGGCCACGGTCGGCTGGATGCTGGCGCTGACGCACCACGTGCGGACGAAGGACCGGCTTGTGCGCGAGTCGCGGTGGAACGATCGCAGCCGCTACATGGGGAGCGAGCTGCGCGGCCGGACGCTGGGTCTGGTCGGCTTTGGCGGCATCGGCCGAGCCGTCGTCCGGCTGCTGTCGGGGTTCCGGATGCAGCCACCGCTGGTCTTCGATCCGTTTGTTTCTGCGGAAGCAGTCGCCGAGAATGGTTGTCGGTCGGTGCCGCTGGACGAGCTTCTTTCACAGTCCGATTTCGTCTCGCTCCATTGTCCGCTCAACGATCAGACCCGCAGACTGATTGGAGCGCGGGAACTGGCACTGATGCAGCCGACTGCCTACCTGCTGAATACCGCCCGGGGCGGCATCGTCGACGAGACGGCGCTTTACGAAGCCCTGGCGGAGCGGCGAATTGCCGGGGCGGCCCTTGATTGCTTTGCGGAAGAGCCGCCGCCGGCGCCGCCGAGGTTTTCCGAGCTGGAGAACGTCTTGCTCGCCCCGCATTCGATCGCCTGGACGAACGAGCTGTTCCGGGAGATCGGCCGGACCGCCTGTCAGAGTCTGGTCGACCTGGCGCAGGGCCGGCGGCCGCACGGTATTGTCAATCCCGAGGTCTTCGACCGCCCGGGATTTCAGGAAAAGTGGAACCGGCTGCGCCTCGCATAGCCGGCGGTCCGATCAAAGTTCTCAACCTGCTCAACTCTGCCGTACCCCCGTGAAGTAAGGATGAGCCGATGCCGCGGATACTGCCCCTGTTCTGTATCACTCTGTTGATGCTTGGCGCAAATGCGTTAGTCCTGGTGCAGGCCGCTGAGCCGATTGTGCCGGCCGATGCAAAGCTTGAAAAACTGTTCGAATCTCGCGTGCTGACCGAAGGGGTGTCGGTCGCGCCAGACGGGATGGTCTACTTCAGCGAGATCACCTTCTCGCACATCGCTCGGGACGAGCAAGGGGCCATCGAAGCGGGGCACATCTGGAAGTACGATCCGGCCACCGGCAAGACGACGATCTTCCGCTCGCCGAGCGGGATGTCGAACGGGATCAAGTTCGACGCACAAGGCCGGATGGTCGTGGCGGAAGGGGCCGACTACGGCGGACGCCGGGTCACGCGGACCGACATGACGAGCGGCAAGACGCACATCATTGCCGCGATGTTCGAGGGGCGACCGCTCAATTCGCCCAACGACATCACGATCGATCAGCAAGGGCGGATTTACTTCAGCGATCCTCGGTATCTCGGCTACGAAGGTCTCGACCAGCCGGTCCAGGCGGTCTATCGCCTCGATACGGACGGCTCGCTGCACCGGATCATCACCGACGCTGGGAAGCCGAACGGCGTCTGCGTCTCGCCTGATCAGAAGACGCTGTACGTCGTCAGCAACGACAACGGCGCAACGAGTATCGACCGGCTCGCAACCGTCGTGGCCGCTCAGGCGGATAAAGTTGAGATTCCCCTGCGGAAGGGGAACATGGCGCTGATGGCCTACGACCTGGCGGCCGACGGCAGCGCCAAGTTCCGCAAGACGCTGGTCGACTACAGTCCGTTCGACGGTCCGGACGGACTGATCTGCGACAAAGACGGCAACGTCTATGCAGCCGTCCGCGCGGAGAACCGGCCGGGGATCTGCGTCTATGCGCCGGACGGGAAGGAGCTGGCCTATATTCCGACAGAGATTCCGACCAACGTCGGGTTTGGTCGCGGCAAGGACAGCAATCTGCTCTACATCACCGCAGGGAGTTCGCTCTACCGGATCCGGCTGAACCGCGAAGGCTATCAGCTTCCGAGTCGTTGATGTCAAAATGGTCACGGACTACTCAGACGCAGTTTTCGGCTGCGCTTCAAGCGTTTTCCGTCGAGCCTCGATCACTGTGCGATAGTCTGCAGGAGTCACGTCGGGGGCGACGTACTCCTGCAGATCTCGCAGCGCGATCGCGCGGTAGCCTTCCAGCTTGAGATACTTCAAATAGGCGGCGAAGTTCTGCTCGCTGCTGCTGACCCAGTCGTGGGCCGTATCGGGCGCTCCGTGGAACTGGAGCACGGCGATCCGGCCGTCACGGGCCTGCTGGACGGCGCGGACAAAGTCCGCCAGCGTCCACTTCGGCCGGGCGTCGCCGGCGGATGGAATCACCAGCGGGTGGTCGAGCCCGGGCTGGTACGCAAAGCCGCGCCCCTCTTCGTACGGATACTCCGGGGCGCCGCCCCGGCGGGCAAACTGGATGCCGCGCTGCTTGAGCGTTTCAAAGGCAGCGTTCGTGAGAGCATTCCCCGGCCAGGCGAACGTGACCGGCGCCGGGATTCCGTGCGCTTTGCACTGCTCGGCAATTCCATCGAGCTGTTCGGGGAGCTGGCCGACAGTCTTCTCGGTGATTCCGAGATGGTCGCGGGTATGGTTGCCGATTTCAAAACCATCCTCGTGCAGTTCCCGGATCTGCTCCCAGGTCATGTAGTCCTTCTTGTTGGTCTTGAAATCAAAGCCTTCGGTGATGAAGAACGTGGCTCCGAATCCGTACTCCTTGAGGAGCGGCCGGACGACGGTGTAATGCGAACGGGCCGAGTCATCGAATGTGAGGACGACGAGCCGATCCGGAATCGGATTGCGGACGGCGCGATTGTTATCGGCGTCTTCGGCCGCGGCAATGCTCGGGCTCAACAGCAGCAGAATCGCGAGAATGTATGAATGCACGGGATTGGCCTTCAGCGTCGGAGTTGATTGGGGGGCGTCACGCCCCCCGTTCGATCGCCCAGAACTCATGCTTCCGCTTCGACTTGCTGACCTGGAGTGCCGACCGGCGAGCGAAATCCAGAAAGACTCGCTCCGCCCGTTCCGAGTCCGCACCGCCCGAGTGGGCCTGCAGCAGGTAGCGCAACACGAGCGGTTCCTCTTTCTTCAGTAGCCAGGCGTCGGTCAGGCAGTGTGACGCTCCCATCCAGCCGTCCTCGCGGACGTGCCAGTGCGTCGGGTGTCGCGGATTCGACGGATGGTCGAAGAATGTCATTCCTTCCGTCAGCCCCCCTGGCACCGGACCGCTGTAGTCCATCCAGCGGGCTGCCTGGCCGAAGATGGCGGGCTCGCCAACCCGCCCTTCGCTGTCGGTCAATTGGCCGCCGCCGAAGTGGGCGGAAATCGACTTCGCCACGCGGACGGCCAGGAAGCCGAAGTTGGTTTTGGCCAGTTCCAGCGACTCCGCCCGGGGCGTGAACTGGCTCTGCAGCTCCAGGAGGGTCTCGCCGGGCTGCGGGCCGGGCCGCACCGCGGCGATCAGTACCTGGTCCATCAGTGGCTGCGGATCGTGTCCGTCCAGCCATTGCAAGCTGACCCCCATTACAGCTTCGTCGTTCCCGTCGTGATAAGCCAGCCATTCGGATTGCCGGATTCGGGCTGGCGACGCATCGCCCCAGAAGTCGATCCCGAGCACCTTGTTGTGGGCGAACCAGATCGACCGGTGGTGGTCGTGGTTTGGCGCGCCGGGATGCCCCATCCGCGTCAGTGGCGTCCCCGATGGGCCGAGCAGGGGATAGAAGTAGGGCCGGGGGGCGTCGAGCCCGGAATGCCATCTCAACCGTTCGACGCCGTCGATTGTGAACGAAACCTGCTGATTCGGCAGCGGAATGCACTGGCAGCGGGGAAATTCGTAGGCCATGACTCTCTCCGGAACAACGGGGTCACGCCACCCTACCAGCCTTGGGGGGAGAAAAGCATCAAATCCGAAACTCGAAATCCGAAACAAGCACGAAATGGAAATGTCGAAAATCAACCTGGGCCGAACGACCTGTCGCGGACTCTGATTCGGATTTCGGATTTTCCATTCCAGCTCGGATCGGGCGATGCGAGGACCTTCCACGCCCCTTTTTCCCCTCTTGACCCGTTCCGCAAGTCCGCCGACACTCCGCCTGACTGACGGAGGGTAAGATCGTGTCTGAGGATCGAGACCAGTTGCGGAGATGCGTGGCGTTTGGCGCCGCCGCGGGCTGGACCGTCCTCGGCGTCTCCGGCGGTCTGCTGTTGGCCCGCGGCCTCGGCAGCGATCTGAAACAGCCGCTACCCGAAGGACTGATCCTTTTTCTCGTGGCAGGCGTCAGCTTGGCGTCGCTCGGATTGCAGGGGGCGGTTCGCTGGTCGTCCGGTCCCCGCCGGACTCCCGACTGGCCCGAAGCCCTGGCCATCGCCACTCCGATTCTCTGGGGCGTTCCGCTGCTGGCGATCGGCGGCCCCTTCGCGATCGGCGGAGTGTTTTCGCTGTGGCTGATTCACGCGGCGAGCGTTCTGTGTGCCGCGCAGTGGCAATCCTCCGATCCGGGTACTGGGGCGCAAGCACTGCCGGCGCGTGTTGAACCTCGCGTCGATTCCGTCCGATCTCCGGCGGGGCCGGTCGTATCGGATTCAACGATTCTCGATGCAACCGGCCTCGATTCAGCCGACGAGGCCGACGAGGAATCCGAGTCGGAATGGCCCTTCGGGGAAGACATCGACCAGTGGCAGACTCGCTCCCGCCGGGAGCACGGCGTCGTGGTTTCGGGAGGAGTTCTGGTCGAATTTCCCCCCGGCGTTCGCGAGACCGTCGTCCACCTGGCGTTCTGCCCGCCCCTTCCGCAGGCCCCGCAATTGACGACCGAGGAACTGGACTGCCAGGGCTGGGACGTTCGCGTGGCGACGGCCCTGGCCTGGGGAGGCCGCGTGACGATCCGCCGCCGGGGACCGGTCGGAGATGCGGTTGCGGGAAGAATCGGCTACTCGGCGGTCTGCGAGCCCTCGGCCGAAGCAGCCTGATCGGCAGCATCAGCGGATTTCGGGCCGATCTCCAGCCAAACCGGGCCGGTAATTCCCGCAGGCGCAGGCGTACTGGCATCAACCGCCAGTTCCAGCGTCAGTCGATTGCGGATGCGAAGTCCGGCGGTCACGTTCAACCGGACTGACGACTGGTCGTCCGCTACGTCCGCCAGAGTTTCGCCATTGAGCAGAACCCGTCGGCCCCCGCCGAGCCCTTCGGCGACCACCCAGACCTCTTCATTCTCATCCAGATTTGTCGGGCGGTGAAACCATCGATGGCAGGCCAAGATTCCCGAAACCTCACCCCAGCGAGCCTGCCAGTCCAGCGGCAGCGTGAATCGACCGGCGGCAGCTTGACCGTCGGGCGGCGGCGTCAGCCACTCAAATTCCCACGGGCCGCGAAGTTGAATCTGGTGCGTCATGTTGCCTCTGCGAGCGCTGGAATCGGGGGTGGCCATTGACGCCGCAACCAGAAAATTCACCCACCCGATGGGTAGAAACTCTAGTAAAGCGACATCTTCGCCAGTCGGCATATTCGTCAGTCAGAGTCTGAGGGGACAGGAAGCAGGTTGCCAACGAAAATCCAAGCTGGTTCGAATCTCTCGCGAGGGTTATACTTGTGGCGACGCTGGGGAGTGTCTGGATGCCGAACTCGGCCGATCGGCCGGTTCGGGGTCCGTGTGTGTCTGCTGCCGACAGGTCTTCCACAGGAAGGGTTGATGACGTTGTGCCGGTCGTTGTTTGAAGGGTCCCGGGTCTGGACTCTTCGGCCGTAATTCGACTGTCTCGTGATGCTTCAACTCCCCGGCTCCCGCTCGGTGAACGGTTTCCGTCCCGCCGCGGGCTTCGCTGAATCCGGACAGGATGCGATTCAGATGTACGATAGCATGTCCCCCGCAAGGGTTGTCGAGATGAGTGGCATGACCGGCGGGTCATTCGCCCCCACGTTGCCGTTGCCCAGTTCCGTCCCGCAGACTCAGACAGCCGCTTCCAGCGGCTGGAGCCAGCGGACTCGTTCGCTGCTGGGCGTGCAGGTTGTCGGCACCGGCTCCTACGTCCCAGACAACGTGGTTACGAACGCCGATCTGCAGGCGCGCTACGGCTTCGACCCTGCGTGGATCGAACAGCGGACCGGAATTCTCGAACGTCGGCACGCGCTCCCCGAACAAGCCACCAGCGATCTGTGCATCGAAGCGGCGAAAAACGCGATTCGCTCGGCCCACGTCGACACCCGCGACATCGACCTCGTCGTCGTCGGCACGTTCACCCCCGATTACCAGTGCCCGACCACCGCCAACCTGGTTCAGGCCGCACTGGGTCTCGACTGTCCCGCGCTGGACGTCCAGGCGGCGTGTTCGGGATTCGTCTATGCGCTGGTGACCGCAGCCCAGTTCGTGGCCTCCGGCAACAGTCGGCTTGCGCTGGTCATCGGCGGCGACTGCAACAGCCGGATCGTCAATCCCGCCGAGCTGAAGGTCGCCCCGCTTTTCGGCGATGGAGCCGGAGCCGTGCTGCTGGCACGGGGCGATGCTCATCAGGGGCTGCTCTGTTACCAGCTCGGTTCCGACGGAACCGGCGCCAGCCTGCTCGACCGACCGGTCGGGGGCTCGAAGCACCCCGCGACGGCCGCCGACCTCGAACAGGGCCGACAATATCTGCACATGGACGGTCGCAATGTCTTCAAGTGGGCCGTTCGCGCGGTGACCGAGACGGCCGACCTGATGTTCCGCAAGACGGGCCTGACCGCGGATGACGTGTCGCTGTTTGTCCTGCATCAGGCGAACATCCGCATTATCGATTATGCGATGGAACAGCTCAACGTGCCGGGCGACCGGGTCTTCAACAACCTCCAGAAGTACGGCAACACCTCGGGGGGCTCGATTCCGATCGCCTTGGACGAGGCGTTGCAGGCCGGTCGAGTCCAGCGCGGCGATACGCTGCTGATGAGCGGCTTCGGAGCCGGTCTCACCTGGGGCACCTGCCTCTTCCGCTGGTAATTGCCGGCAGGGCATCCTCATCGGGTGGCACAGACCTTCTGTCTATGCGCATGGCTTGCCGTTTCACAAACGGCATCGTCGCCGTTCCACGGCCTTGGAGCACCTGCCCGTTCCGCATCGAGCGGTCAATTCTCGCCAATTCGTAAACACTTTCTGGTAAGCAAGTTAACGCGTTGTCTCCGGCGCAGACTGACGTTGACTCTTTCGCTCGACCGCAGCTATACTCCCGCCCCCTTGTGACCTCCCGGATCGGGCAGGCGGGGGACGGAGCGCTGTCATGGGTGCCGCGGCTGAATCACAGGTCATTCCCTTCGCGCACTTCGACCAGTTGCGGGAAGCGCGCGCCATTCTCACCCAGGAAGGGCAGGCGCTCATCGACCTCGCCCGCCGGCTCGATGCCTCGTTCGTCGCCGCGGTCGATCTGCTCCAGCACGTCCGGGGCGGCATCATCGTCACCGGCGTCGGCAAGGCCGGACTGATCGGCCGCAAGATCGCCGCGACGCTCGCATCAACCGGAACCAAAAGCTATTTCGTTCATCCGACAGAAGCGCTGCACGGCGACCTCGGCTGCATCGGCGGCGACGACCTGCTTCTGGCCCTGTCCAACAGCGGCGAGACTGCCGAAATCTGCGGATTGCTCCCCCTGGTCCGCGGTCGGCAGGCGCCGGTGATCGCCATCACGGCCAGTCGCTTAAGTACGCTTGGCCGCGGCGCCGACGTCGCGCTGGAACTTGGACGTCTGGCGGAAGCCGGCCTGCACGGCCTGGCCCCGTCGACCAGCACGACGGCGATGCTGGCCATCGGGGACGCGCTGGCCCTCGTTGCCAGTCAGGCTCGCGGCTTTACTCCGCAACAGTTCGCAACGCTTCATCCGGGAGGCAGCCTGGGTCGCCGCCTGACGTCCGTCCGCGACATCATGCGGCGGGGGGACGAGCTGCGGGTGGCCTGCGACGAAGAATCGATCCGCGAAGTCCTGGTCGAGCACAGCCGGCCCGGCCGTCGCACCGGGGCGGTGATGCTCGTCGACGCCGATGGCCTGCTGACCGGGTTGTTTACCGACAGCGATCTGGCCCGACTCCTGGAACGTCGCCGTGACGAGCAGCTCGATCGTCCAATCCGGGAAGTCATGACCGAGCGTCCGTTGACGATTTCACCTGATGCGATTCTCGAAGAAGTCCTGCAGGTTCTGGGAGGCCGGCGGGTGAGCGAGCTGCCGGTGATTGACTCCGCCGGTCGACCGGTCGGGTTGATCGACATTACCGACATCATCGGGCTCCTGCCCCCCGAGGAATTTGCACCGCGGGCGGGAGTCTGAGCGGCAGTTCTGCGGCGAGAATCGGACAGGACGGCCAGCCGAAGGGAATCGGGGACGTGTCGAGCCGGATGACGTTGACGTTGTGGACCGCCTTCAGCCTGACCGGGCTGTTCTGGGTCTACGTCGTCGTGATGCGTCCGCGATTGCCGATCCCCGCCGAACGCTCGATCCCGCAGATGGTGAAGAACCTGGAAGGCCCCGCCCAAGCCGCCAAAGCAGTGCAGGTGGCGGCCGAGTTTCTGCCGGACGAGGCCTGGCTGGCCACCGCTCGTTATCGGATCGAACTGATCGACAGCAATGCCTTCATTTTTGCCAACGAATGGAAACCGGGCGACGAATCCAATCGCAATCAGATTCGCGTTCGCCCGTTTGCCATGGTCACCCAGCGCCACGACGCCAAAGGCGCGCTGAAATGGATGACGCTTGTCAGTGAAACGGCCCTGCTGCAGTTCTCCGGGGACCTGGTGGGGAAGAATCCCGGGCGCGTCGTACGTGCCGCTATGGAAGGCGAAACCCGGATTAACGGATCCGACGGCCTGTTCATGGCGGGACGGACATTTTACTTCGAGGAAGCCGCCCAGCGGATTTACAGCGACGCCCCGCTGGAATTCCGGATCGGCAACAATCGCGGCCGTGCGGGCCGCGTGCAGATGGACCTGATCCCCAACGAAGTGGCCCCGACCGACCGGCCCAACGTCTGGGGACTTCGGACTGTCCGAATGTCGCGGAATGTGGCGATGGATCTGGAATTCCGGCAGGGCGGCAAACCGTTCCCGCTCTCCATCAACTGCTCGGGCGGCTGCGAATATGACGTCGAGGCGATGACCGCCACTTACGACACCGGCGTCCGCGTCTATCGTAAGACGGGAACGGCGGTCGACCTCATGGAATGCGACAAGCTGACCGTCTGGTTCGCAAGTCGACAGCCCGCGCCTCCGGAAGCCCCCGCGGCGCCTGCCCGGGAGCACCAGCAGATCGAAACCGATCTCAAGTTCGCTCGATTGAAGGCGGAAGGGGAGCCGCTGACTCTGCGTTCGGACGGACAGCAGCTCAAAGCCGTTCTGTCGACCCTGGTCTACGACGACAGCAATCAGGTGCTCTCGCTAACGGATGACAAGGATGTGCGAGTCACTCAGAAGAACAACGAGCTCAACGTTCCCGCGATCACCGTTCTGATCTCCGAAGCCGGGGGCGTCTCCTCCATTGTCTGTCGCGGAGCGGGCCGGCTGCTGGCGCACAGTCCCGATGGCGAAGACGCTTTCACTGCGGACTGGAAAAAACAGCTCACCAAGTCTACCGATCCGGAGACGGGCTGGGATTTGATTCAGCTCGACGAAGAAGCCTCCGTTCTGCAGCCCGGTCGGGGATTCGCGCTGGGAGCCGATGAGATTCGCATGTGGCTGACGCCGATGGAACTGGCGAACCCGTTTGGCATTACATCAACCGGAACGGAATCGTCGTCTGCAGTCCCCGGCTCGGCGGAGTTTCCGCTCCCCGAGCCCCGCCGGTTCACCGCTCTTGGAAACGTGGCGATCGTCTCGCCGATGCTGGAAGGAGAAGGCCGCCGGCTGGAAGTGTCGTTCGATGCGCCTCCCGGCTCCGCGGGACCGTTGAAGTTGGGGCGGCAGTCGCGTCCTGCTCCGATTCAGCGCGTCGGACTTCAAAACGAGGCGGGTGGTGCTCCTGCCGTCGGAAGCGAGGAGACTCCGGACTTGCAGGAGCCGCTGCAGATTCGTGCGGACGTCATCCGCGTGCGGATGTCTCCACCCGAAGAGGACTCCAAGACGCCGCCGCACGTGGCGGAGATCCATACCGACGGGCAGGTCGTCATATCGCAGCTCTCCGAACCGGGACTCCCACCTTTGACTCTGACGGGCGACCGCGTCCAGGTCACGAATGAAGGGGCAGACCAGCAGATCCTGCACGTCTATGGCGAACCCGCAATCATCGACGACGATCGCGTCCATCTCGAAGGACGGGCGCTCCATCTGTCGCGTGCGACCAATCGCGCCTGGGTGGAAGGGGCGGGCCTGTTCCGCGTTCCCGTCGATCGCGACTTCGAAGGCAAGCTCCTCCCGGAACCGACGCATCTCGACGTCTGGTGGGAACGGGAAATGGACTTCGACGGCCGGCAGGCGGTGTTTCAAGGAGACGTTCGCGCCATCCTCGATCGCACGTCGATGAAGTGCCAGAAGATGAACGTCACACTCGACCAGCGCATCTCCTTCTCGGAGTTCGATCCGGAAGCTGCCAAACTGGTATCTCTGGGAGGGATCGTCTGCCAGGAAGGAGTCGACTTCGAAAGCAAGACCTACGACATCGCCGGAGTCCTGCAGGAGCTGTACCAGGCCCATATGTGGAATTTGAGCGTTGACCGTCTGGAAAACTCCACGACGGCTCAGGGGCCGGGCTGGGTCAAACGCTGGAGCCGGACCCAGACGCCGAATGTGGCGACCGTCGAGCCCAATCGCGTCCGCGCCAATCGGCCCCTCCGCGCCAATCCAACCTCCTGGTCCTACTTGCGGATCGACTTCGACAACCGCATGCAGGGCAATCTCGAGCAGCAGGTCAGCAGCTTCCGCGACGGCGTCCGCGTGATCTACGGTCCGGTCGCCCGCCCGCTCGACGTTCTCGACGAGAATCACCTGACGGAAGAATCCGGCTGGCTCCGTTGCCGACAACTTGACATGGAATACGTTACGCCCAGGAAGTCCGCTGGCAGCAACCAGTTGGCCGACAAAGGGTTTCTGTATCTTACCGGTCGCGGTAACGTCGATCTGGAAGGCTACAGCTTTCTGGCGAAATCCGACCTGGTCACCTACGATCAGTCCAAAGATCAGTACATTCTCAAATCGCTCGGAACCGGTCAGGTCGCGGTCCGCCGCGAAGGCAGCACCAACGTCTTCAGCCAGGAATACATGATCATTCCTTCTGAGCGAGTTTTCAAAGCCATCGGCGTCAGCTCCGCCCAGGGTTCGCAGTAGGAACCAATCCGCGGACCGGATCTTCTGAATCGTCAACGGGAATGGTCCGCGCAGCGGACCCTACGGTTTTGCAGCCACGGCCCGACTCAAGACATCCAGATTCCTGGCGAACGTCGCACTGTCGATGATCCGGTCGGTGGGATCGGCCTTGCCGTGATACTTGAGTCGTCCCGGCTCCACCCATGCACCGCGGTCGTCGAGAGCCTCGACCACTCGCGCCACTTCATCAGCCGAGGGCTGCGAGCTCTTCGGAGCTGCTCGCGACCGACGCTGGCGGACGAGTTTGTCGGCGGAAAGTCCTGCGATGCGATCGTATTGCTTTTGAAGTTCGTTCACGCGGCTCGGCACCTGGAAACCATAGTGCGTTGGCAGGTCGCCGTCGTCGTAGGTCAGCTCGTACGTCTTCGTCAGATACAGCGGCTTGTTCGTCTGCAGTTCGTAAAATCGCGAAAGTCTGCCGTCAGGCAATTCGGAGCGCTTCAGATACGCCAGCGCCCGCGGGATCGGTTCAAGATACTTGCGGTCCCCGGTTTCGACGTAAACGTCCAGCAGCGTCCGGATCAGCCCCTGCGACTCCCCGCCCGAAATGGCGGCGGGCTCAAACTTTCGCGCCCAGACCGGGTGCATCTGAAAATCGTACTGCTGCGCCCAGGCCGGCTGCGGTTCCGGCATCTGCGCCAGCAGGATGAAGTCTGCCGCCTTCAGCGCCGCGGCCTGATACCGGTCCTCCCGGTAGACCTCACCCGCCAGCAGCAGCATTTCGATCGTGTCGGCGATGGCGTTGTCGTTAAACGTGTAAAACCACCAGTAATCCCCCCCCGGATACTTTCGCGGCCAGCTCTCGGGATAACTGGCGGGCTGGACGGGAAACTTGGCGGGATCGGGAGGCGTCTCGAAGCCCTGGCCCCACCCGCCGTTCGGAAACTGATTTTTGAGAATCGCCTCCAGGGCGAACGTGACTGCTTCGTGCAACGGAGCGTCCTGGAACTTGCGAGCCGCGTCGAGTCGGATCAGAAACCTCAGGGCCGACTGCGTTTTATCGTCGTCGAACGTGCTGACATTGAACTGCCGTTTCTTCGCAGGCGGATCGACACGATAGGCGAACTTCCGGCGATCGCTGTCCGCAAACTCGATCCGGTCCGTCCAGCCTCCGCTGCGGAGCTGACCCTGGATCAGACATTCGCCGGCCGCCGTCGCCCCTTCCAGCAGAACAGGCTCGCCGGTCCGCTCCCAGGCTTCCAGTAGAGCCAGACCGACGGTGGGCGTACCGGGCGGCTGCACCCACACCGTGTCGCGTGTGGTTTTGCCCTCTCCCTCGCTCTTCTGCAGGTCCGCGCTGTAGCGGTAGACATATCCGCCGTGAGTCGCGACATGCCGCGTGTAGAATTCGGCCGCCCGGATCAGCGATCGGCGAACTTCCGTCGGCGTCGACTCAGCCGCGGGCAGTTCGCTCCCGGCGACCGTCAATCCCAGAACGATCCCGCTCAAAACGGCCGCGACTCGGTTCATGGTTTTCAACTTCTGTGATGCTTCCGGAGTGATTTTCTGCCATCGGTTGATGGTCGAATCTCCAGTCTATGGTCGGCGGACTTCAAACGGTAGAAAATCCGTTGACGAGTTCCGCGGCCATCACTCTCGGCCAGTTTCGCGGGTCGACTTTCTCTCCGTCCCTCCTTCTGTCACAGTGGGGTATTGCACTGCGTTTTTTTGCGTCTACGGCAGGAGTTCCGATTCGGCATGGTATGGCTCAGGGTGACGGATCTCAGTTTCAGTTACGGCGGCGCCAATCTGCTCGACAGGATCAATCTGCAGATTGAGCCCGGCCAGCGTATCGGCCTGATGGGACGCAACGGCGCCGGCAAGTCGACGCTGATGAAGCTCATCGACGGCGAACTGCAGCCCGACAACGGCGTCATCGAGCGTCCGCCGGGACTCAAGATCGCACGTCTGGCCCAGGAAGTGCCCCGCGGGGCCGACCAGACGATTTTTGACGAAGTGGCCGGCGGCCTCGGTGCGCCCGGCGAGCTTGCCGCCCGGATTCATAAGTTGACAGAGCAACTTCACGCCGGCGCCGACCCGGAAATCGAACGGGAGCTGTCCCGACTCCAGGAACAGGTCGACCTGGAAAACGCCTGGAAGGTCCAGCATCAGGTCGAGAACGTGCTGGAGAAGATGGGGCTGGATTCCGCGGCCCGGTTCGAAGACCTCTCGTCGGGGATGAAACGGCGCGTCCTGCTGGCGCGGGCGCTCGTCGTCGAGCCCGAAGTCCTCCTCCTCGACGAACCGACCAACCATCTCGACATCGACTCCATCCGCTGGCTCGAAGAATACCTGCTCAAATCCGGGCTGACGTTGATTTTCGTGACCCACGACCGCATGTTTCTGCAGCGGCTCGCCACACGGATCGTCGAAGTCGAGCGGGGCCGGCTGTTCGACTGGACCTGCGACTACGCGACTTTCCTGGCCCGCAAGGCGGCCGCCCTGGACGCCGAAGCCCGCCAGGACGAATTGTTCGACAAACGCCTCGCAGAAGAAGAGGTCTGGATCCGTCAGGGGGTCAAGGCGCGGCGGACCCGCAACGAAGGTCGCGTCCGCCGCCTGGAGCAGATGCGGGAAGATCGCCGCAATCGCCGGTCGCAGGCCGGCAACGTGCGGATGCAGCTTCAGGATACGGAACGCTCGGGACACATCGCGATCGAAGCCCGCCACGTTTCGCAGGCGTTTGGAGAAAGTCGGATCCTCGACGATGTGTCGGCGGTGATCGATCGAGGAGACAAGATCGGAATCGTCGGACCAAACGGCGCCGGCAAGACGACGCTCCTGCGAATTCTGCTGGGCGAGCTGACGCCCGACTCCGGAACGGTTCGCTTCGGCACCCGGCTTCAGATTGCCTATTTCGATCAGTTGCGCGCCCAGCTCGATGAAGACAAGTCCGCGGCGGAGAACGTGGGAGAAGGGAACGACACGGTCCTGATTAACGGGAAATCCCGGCATATCTTGGGATACCTCCAGGACTTTCTGTTCTCTGGCGAGCGCGCCCGCAGCCTGGTGCGATACCTCTCGGGAGGCGAACGCAACCGGCTGCTCCTGGCAAAACTCTTCACGAAGCCGGCCAACCTGCTGGTCCTGGACGAACCGACCAACGATCTCGACGCCGAGACGCTGGAGCTCCTCGAAGAACTGCTGGTCGACTATGCCGGCACGCTCCTGGTCGTCAGCCACGATCGCGAATTTCTCGACCGCGTCGTAACTGGCACGCTGGTCTTTGAAGGGGGAGGGCGGGTCAAGGAATACGCCGGCGGCTACACCGACTGGATCCGCCAGAAGGCGGCCAATGAAGCGGCGGCCGCACCGACGACGACGAAAACCGGTCGAACCGACTTTGTCGTGGGAGGACAGAAGCCGCGAAAACTGAGCTTCAAGGAGCAGCGCGAGCTGGAAACATTGCCGACCCGCATTGAGACGCTTGAA
This sequence comes from Planctellipticum variicoloris, assembly GCF_030622045.1. NCBI lineage: Bacteria > Pseudomonadati > Planctomycetota > Planctomycetia > Planctomycetales > Planctomycetaceae > Planctellipticum > Planctellipticum variicoloris. The sequence goes on from NZ_CP130886.1 coordinate 156,225, forward strand.
ACGCAGCAGGCGGAACTGGAAGCGAAGATGGCCGACCCCGCCTTCTACCAGCAGCCGGGCGAGGAGATCGCCCGCGTCACACAGCAACTGGCCACACTGCACGAAGAACTGCAGCAGGTCTATGCTCGCTGGGAATTGCTGGAAGGCGCAACCTAGAAACTGCCGAGACTTGCACCGATGGAGGCCGCCAGAATCGACCGCCGACTGATTCCCGTGCTCCTGGCCGGATGCGTCATTGCGACCCTCTGCGTCTGGCGCGTCTCGGCAAATCGCCCGGCGGGCTATAATGCGGCAGTCCAGTCTCCGCAGGTCTGGCGGCCGGCGCCCAGGTTTGAAACGCTCGATGCAAACAATCAGATGTTTCGCCTCGAACGCTACCTGGGCCGGCATCGTGTGCTGGTAATCTTCGTTCCGGGGAGACGGGATGAGGTTGAATCCGCAATTCGACTGTTACAGCAGCACTTGGATGGTCTGGAGCGTCAGGATGTGAAGATTGCGGTCCTTTCGCCGGCGCTGCCGCAGCAGCATCGCGAATGGCTGGAGGGGCTCGGAATGGGCGCCGTTCCAGTCCTGACCGATCTGCGAAGCGAAATCGCCGCGCGCTGGGGAGTCAACAGTCTCGTCGATACGGCGACATTTCTGGTGGATCGAAAAGGGGACGCCGCCTGGTCAGGCGACGTCCCTCGGCCCGAGGGCGAACTTGCCGTTGTCCTGAAACGATTAACGTCAGAGAAAGTTCAGCAATGAGTGACGCTTCCGTCCCCTCGGGGACCGGGCTGCAAACCGGACAGGAGTTCTCCGGCCGTCTGACGGTGATTGTGATGCTGCTGGCCGGCGTCCTGTCGACGGTGGCCATTTTCCTCTACTGGGATCAGCACACCCGACCGTTTCGTCCGCTGAGGGTGGCCATCGGTCGCACTTTTGAAAAGTCCCGTCCACTTGTGGAAGGTGGCCGCAATAAGGGAGGCCCCCCGTCGCTGCGAATTGCAATGACGGTCCTCTTTGATCCGAATGCCGATGATGATCAGGCCCAGGCCGCACTCCGCAAAGTCGTCGAACTGGCCCGCGCCCACGTAGACCTTGACAAGTACGAGGTTCTGGAACTGAATCTGCTGAACTTTGTCCCCGAGAAGAAAACTCGAGAACGCTCGATGACTGTGGAATTGCCAGCGACGTTCGAACGGTCGTCGTCAGATCCTTCCACGGGCCAATAATCGTTCAATCGCTCGCCGTCGAAACCTCCGCCCGCGACCTGTCGGCCCGCCGGACTGTTTTCTCTGCGATACTCGATACCCGAATCCCGAGACCCGCCCCGAGGAACTCGCCATGCAGCTTGCAGGACGGACCGCAGTCGTAACTGGCGGCGAAAGCGGGATCGGCCGGGCTACGGCCCGGCTGCTGGCCCGGGCGGGCGTGCGGGTTTTCGTCGGAGACGTGCAGTTGCTGCCGGAGAATCGGGACGAGTACCAGCAGCTCGGCATCGCCTCCCGCTTCTGCGACGTCCGCACCGAAGAACCGATCCGGCAGCTCATTGATGACGCCGTCGCAGCCACTGGTCGCCTCGACATCCTCGTGAACAACGCCGGCATCGCGATGGTCAAGCCCATCATCGAAGTGAGCGAATCCGATTGGGATGCCTGCATGGACACGAACGTCAAGTCGGCGTTCTTCGGCTGCAAGCACGCCGTCAAGCACATGCGGCGGCTCGGGGGCGGATCCATCGTCAACACGGCGAGCAATGCGGGGCTGCTGCCGCGGGCTCACGACCCGGTCTATTCCATCAGCAAGCAGGCGCTGGTCGGACTGACGAAGAGCCTGGCGCTCTGTCACTCGATGGATCGCATCCGGATCAATGCCGTCTGCCCGGGACCGGTTGGCGAGACCGGCATGGTCAATGCGGACCTGGACCAGGCCGTCGACCGCGACGCTGCCGCGCGGAAGTATATCGCAGCCAGCCCCCTGGCCCAGGCGTGGGGCCGGATGATCGCTCCGGAAGAAGTGGCCGAGTCGATTTTCTACCTGGTCAGCGATGCGGCGCTGATGGTGACCGGCACTTGCATCGCCATCGACGGCGGCAAGTCGCTCGGCGTTCCTCCCTCCGTCGGATAACCAGACACTTGTGTGATGGCGTCGGCCCGGACTTTCCGGAATCGACCCGCGACGGCGTCCCGGTTCCCGGTTATACTTCTGCTGAAAATCCGGGACGCCTGCAGTGGCTTCCTCCCGAGCGATTCGAGGGAGGCCGCCGGTCTCCATTTCCCATGTTAGTGGGATCTCCGTTGCCAGACGGGTTTTGCGTTTCGATCGAGCCGTCGCCTGGCCGCCTCTCGATCACGATTCAGGAATTGCCGCAATGTCCGACGAACAGATCCCCGAAGACGACATCCCCGAAGTCGAGATCCGCATCGAACCCGACGACGAAAAGCTGGCGGGACTGGGAGTCACTCCGGAAGAGTTCGACGCCCAGCTCGAAATCGCGATCGACGACTATCACGATCTGCTCGAAACCTGCGATGACGAAGAGGAGACGCCGGGGATCGAAGACATCCAGATCGAGCTCCAGGGGCAGGTTTACCGTCTGGCCGACCTCGCAACGATCAGCATCGTCGGCGATCTCGATTCGCTGGAAGAATTCGAGGACGACGACGAGGAGTAGCGTCTCCTCGGCGGCCTGTTATCCGCCAGTTCCCGCAGCGGGCGGCTTGCCCCCCCGTTGCAGAATGGCGCTCCCCAGTTCCAGCAGCTCGCCCGATAGACCGCACTCGTTGAGCCCGGCGATCGCGGCGTCGATGTCGTATGCGACCCGACGCAGCGATACGACCCCATCTTCAATCACCGCGTAGGCGGCCCGCGGATCACCGTCCCGCGGTTGACCCACGCTGCCGGGATTGAGGAGTTGGAGCCGTTCGAGCGGCAGGTACATCGGCAGGTGTGTGTGGCCGACGCAGACGAAGTCGGCGTCAATGTTCGCCAGTCGCAGATTCCAGAGTGCCGGTTCAGCCGGCAGGTACTCGTCCATCGGATCGCGCGGCGTTGCGTGCACCAGATAGAAGACTCGCTGATCCAGGTGGATCGTGGCGGTCACCGGCAGGCGGGCCAGGAATTTCAACTGCGACGGCCTCAGTTGCCGGTAATTGAGCAGTCGCGTTTCGCCGGACAGCCGGCGGAACGGGCTGCCACCGGGAGAGGGCACCTGCTGAACCAGGGCATGGTCGTGGTTGCCGCGGATCGTCAATGTTGCATGTTCGCGAACCCAGTCGATGCAGGGGCCGGGCTGGCCGCCATACTCGACCAGATCTCCGAGCACCAGACATTCGTCGAACGATTCCACAGCGGCCACGGCGGAAAGCGCGGGCCAATTGGCGTGAATATCCGCCAGCACCAGGATTTTCATGCGTGCCGGTCCCGGGAGTCGGTGGAAGCAAACGTGTGTTTGCGTGTCTGTGATCGGCGAAAACACGGGCTGGCCGCGAAGATCCTCTTGTGGCGCCTGCCAGAACCCAGTCTCATATCAGATCGTCAGTGCCGATACCAACCGGGATTCTGGGGAGGGGGCGATGCCCGAGCCGACGATACAGCGCACCCTTCGCGAGAAGATTCGCGAAGCCGAACGGGTCACGCGTGAACTTCGCGAGCACCTGGAGTTGAATTTCTCCCCGAAGTCCCACGAGTTGAAGAAGATGTGTCGTTCGCCCGACAACAGGCCGGATGCAGAGCACTTCGCCGACGTAACGATCCGGTCGCAATGCTCGCAAGTCATTCAAAGTGATCGGTTTACGGCGGGACTCGACGATCAGGCGGAAGATCTCTACGCGGCAATTGTGGTTGAGGTCGAAGAGATTGCCAGTGGCAAAGCGCCTGCGGTCGAAACCCAGTAGCCGTTTCAGTGGGATTGTCGTAACTTCTTATTTCGAAAACAGATGAGTCGATTTCTGCCGGGATTCGGCAGTGAGTCCCCTTGACAGATTCTGGTCCGGGGACAAGGATTGCACGACCCTTCATGGCCGCGCGATGCGCAGATCTTCCAACTTCTGACTCGACCTGTCCCTGCGGCCGATTAACCGTTTGCCTTCACAGTCGAACTGTCTTGCGGATTGTCTCGCTGCCAGCCTTGGCCTCGTGAGGCGTCCGGAAGAGAATACGTCCCTGCAGTCATTCGCTCCAGGTTGAGAATTCAGATCGCAAGCAGCGACTGGAAGTCGATTCCGCGGAACTTTGGCGAGCGCAGTGCGTCCCTTCTGTGATCGGGTTTCTCAGGATTCGACTCTCAGCATGGCCAGCAGTCTCAGTCAGCGACCCGGCGAAAACGGTGGAAATCCTCCACTGTCGGGGGTCGTGCTGCCCTGGCGCGGTCCGATCTCGGCGGGAAGCGAAACCGTCATCAACGTCCCTCGACGCGACGTCGTTGACGATTCCACATCCCTCACCCCGGTCAATAACGACCTGCTGGTCCGCCTCTTTCCTCTGTCCGCCGAAGTCGCTCGCCAGGGTGAAGACTCCGAGAATATTGCCGGCGTCAAAATCGGACACTTCACGCTGGAGCGTCGCATCGGGTTCGGGGGCATGGGTTCGGTGTTCCTCGCCTGGGACGACCGGCTGCACCGACGCGTGGCCGTGAAAGTTCTGTCTCCGTCGCAGGCCGGCGAAGCCACCGCCGTGCAGCGGTTTCAGAACGAGGCCCGTGCGGCCGCGCAGCTCGATCACGAAAACATCGCCCGCGTCTTCTACTACGGCGAGGAGCAGGGGCTCCACTACATCGCCTACGAGTTCGTCACCGGACAGAATCTTCGCGATATCATCCACGCACGCGGTCGACTGGAACCGGCCGACGCCGTCAATCTCACCATTCAGCTCGCCGGCGCCCTCAATCACACCTCGACCGTTGGCGTCGTGCATCGCGATATCAAACCGTCGAACATCATCCTCACTCCCAATGGCCGGGCCAAACTGGTCGATCTGGGGCTGGCCCGACAGGAGAGCCTCCCTGCGTCTCAGGAATTGACCGTCGCCGGCACGACGCTCGGCACGTTCGACTATATTTCTCCGGAGCAGGCCCGCGATCCACGGAACGTCGACGTCCGCAGCGATATCTACTCGCTCGGCTGCACCCTCTACCACAGCCTCACGGGGGAACCTCCCTATCCGGAAGGGACCGTTCTGCAGAAGCTGCTCGAGCACCAGGCCAACGATCCCCCCGATCCGGCCCGGAAGAATCGTCGCGTGCCACCTGCGCTGAGCGCCGTCGTTCGTAAAATGATGGCCAGCGATCCCCGCCGGCGGTATTCCACCCCCGATGAGTTGATCCGCGATCTGCTCGTGGTCGCGCGGCAGCTCGGCCTCCGGGCGACGTCGCGCGAGGGCGTCGTCTATCGCGCCGAACCCCGGACGGACGAATTCTGGCGGCAGAACGCCGGCTGGGTAGCAACAGCGCTGGCACTCATGCTGCTGGTCCTGGCTGTTCAGTATTTTCCCGGGCTGACCCAGCCGCTGGCCCAATCGCCAACATCGATTGCCCCTGTCAGTGTCCCGCAAAATGGCCAGCCGCCTGCGGCGATCGCGAGCACGGATCAGAAGCCTCTGGTCGGCGCCGGGGTGGAAAATCTCATTCCGACCGCCGGAGTTCCGGCTGATTCCAGCACAGGAGTGATTCCGAATCCAGGCGGCGAACCGGGACGGGAAATGACGCCCGCCAATGAACTGGCGATCGTCGAGGGGGCAAAGTCGCCCGGCCCGTCGAATCCGCCCTTTCCGCCTCGCCCGGAATCCGTCGATCCCCAGACCGTCGCTCCGTTCGGGGATCCCGCGATCAAGATCCTCAAAGGGGCGGCAACCGGAGGCGTCGTCGACCTGCCTGCCGCGAGATCGGGAATCGCCGAAACTGCAACGTCATCGGCGGGCTCGGTCGCGTTTCCGGATCGCCTGGCCCCCGGGAATTCCCCCGGGCCGCTGCTTCAGGGCGGCGTCGCACCGGCCGTGACCCCGACTCCGTTGTCGCCGGCGCTGACCGCCGAAGACATTCGTCCGTCGATCGTGGTTCTCGATTCGGCTGGCGGTAAGACCGCTGCCCGCAGTTACCCCTCGCTGGAGGCGGCATGCACCGATGCAAAAGACGGTGCGATAGTCGAACTTCGCTATAACGGACGCTGGGGCGCGGTCGAACGTCCGATCCGACTCACCAACAAGCGTCTGACGATTCGCGCCGGCAGCGTTCGCAACGGCAATGGTTTTCGACCGATCGTGGAGTTCGCGCCTCAGACTCTCCCCTCTGATCCCGCCGACTCCCGGATGATCACAATCACCGGCGGGGCGCTGGAAGTTCACAACGTCGCCTTTCATCTGAATCTGGCGGAATATCTCCCGGCCGACCGCTGGGCCGTCTATTCCCTGCAGCGCGCGGAGAAGCTCGACCTGCGCGGAGTGCACCTGACCGTCTCAAATCCTCATCGTCAGACCGCGGCCGTCGTCGAGTCCACAACCCCTCCCGGCCAGGCTCTGACGGCCATGAGCATGATGAAGACGGGGATTGCCGCCGCCGGAGCAGACCTCTCGATCGGTCGCAGCCTGATTCGGGGCGGCGCCGAGTTGCTCCACGTCAGCGACGCCGCCCCGCTTCGCGTGAATGTCGTCGATTCCGCGTTCGCTCTTGAGGAAGTGCTGCTGCATGTGGTCGGACCCATGGACTCTCCCCCCGACAACGTCTCGGTTCGACTGGATCTCAGCCATGCCACCTGTTTGCTCGGCAATGGCCTGGCGCTGCTCGAATCGGCCGACGAGTTCGGCTCCCGCCTCCTCCCCGTGCAGATTTCTGCGAGAAACAACCTGATCGCCCTCCGCGGAGATCATGCTCTCCTCGAAATCCGCAGCGCCGCCGACACCGTCGATGACGTTCGACAGCAATTCACGTTTGGCGGCGAACGTAACTTCTATGACCAGCTCGGCGATTTCTGGCGCATCACTCCCGGTCCCGGCGATCGCTCGGCGGCAGACACGATGAAATTTGAAGAATGGCAGCGATTCTGGGGCTCCGGCGAACTGAACAGCTCGCAGAATCTCCCGCTCGACTGGGGCGGGCGGAACTTCGCAAGATCACTGTCCGAGATCGTGATCGACGATTTGCGGCTCGATGAACGGACCGCAAACCCGCTGGTTGGCGGCGCAACAGACGGACTCGATATCGGCGCGCCGCTCGAGGATCTGCCGTCCACAGCATCTCCGGCCGCTCCGTAGGGCTGGAATCTGGCCGGGCCGCAATCGAGACGCTGCTGACACCGGCGGCGTGTTACGGTCCCCCTTGCTGCTGTTCCGTTTCGACGCACTCCGTCAGCCGTTTGACGATGATCGTGGCATAGGCGCCCCGCGGCAGCCGAAACTGCAACGTCACCCGCTGCCGCCCGGGATAGCGGTCGTCTGCGCCGACGACGCACGACCATTCCTGCGGAACGACGACCGCCGCCCGCTCTCCCTTGGAGAAGAAACTGTCCCGCGGGTACTTTACGCGCAATTCGCGCAGGTCCAGACCCTGCTCGTTCAGGATCCGCTGGTACAGCGTCAGCAGCGGCCCCTCGTCCAGATGCAGACGGGCCGACGGCAGCGGCAGTTCCTTGCCATGCAGCACGCCTCGCTCTTCATCATTGAGATCGCGAAAGAACGGAACCGTCGTCGTTGCCAGTTCGACGGGATGCAGGACCTCCGCCCGACAATGCTCGCGCAACCAGGCCGACAGAATCCGGTTCCACAGGTCGCTCTGGTACGCCGCAAGATACAGGCTGCGCAGATCGACGCGCACCAGCGCAAATGCATTTCGAAAGTGGGTTGGATGGTCGACCAGGTAAGTGATGATGCTCCGCCGCGATGACCGCGGCAGCTTCGCCTTGCACGTCTCCCAGTTCCCCCAGTATTCCCGCAGAATTTCTTTCTCGACCCGATCGTCCGGTCGATCGTGGGAATTCGGCTCCGCAATCGCCAGCCACAGCGCCCGCTCGTAGTCCCCCTGGCACCACGGCCTGGCGATGAATTCCCCCGAGACCCCCAGCGAGCCGAAACGCTGATCGTCAAAATAGTTCGGCGCCCCGTCCCGCACGACCCCCCCGGCCGCTTCGGCAATCGAAGCTGCACGGTCCTTCGAAAGGTCCCGCAAAACGATACGGAAGCGGTTGCCGGCGATATCCTGCGGGGTGAACGGCTGCTGTGCCTGACCCTGGTAGGCCAGCAGGAACTTGCTCTGCTCCAGATCCTGCCGGGGCCCGCGATGGATCGTCACCCACTGCTGGGTCACGGCGTGCCGGTCTTTCAGTCCGCCGTAGCTGATCTGGGACCGGCTCAGATTCCACTGCTGCAGGATCGCGGTGATCGCCTCGGGCGTCCCGAGGGACTCCTTGGTCAGCCGGTAGACTGCAAACGGGCCGCCTTCCAGCGGAAAATCGGACAACTCGTCGACCTGAAAATCATCAGGCTGACTTTTCAGCTTCACAGGCGGCACGGCGGGTCCTTTTCAGCGGGACCGTTACCCTAGCGACAGTTGGCTGACGGGGGAAGCGCCGGCCAACGTGCCCCGCCGGTGCGGTCAGCGGCCGGAGCCACGCCGCCCCATCGTTTCACGACTTCTGGATCTGAACACACGGCGGATCTGGCCCGTTATACAGGCTGGCGCTGGCATGGCAGGGTGAGGGTTTTTCCAAGCCGTTGGAACGAAATGCCAGCCCCGATCAGTGCCATTGGAAGTACAAGAAACCGTGTTTATACCAGATTGTTGGGGGGGAAAACGATCCGCTTCAGCGTTCGACGGCCGGTTCCGATACCACACGTGTTCGCCGCCAGGTTCAACCGTGAAACTCTCGGTTCCCCGAATTCGACTCACGAATCCACCCGACTGGCGTTGTTGTCGCAGGTTCCGGAGCGAGTGCACTCCTCACTTCGGCTTGAGAGGTCATGGAATTGGTCAACAGCAATCCCCCGCAGGGGACGGTCGGAAGGTCCACGCAATCGCCCGCTCCCACCGCCGCCAGCGAGCAGGACAAATTTCAGGCGTTTCTCTATTCCGCCAGCGACGCGATGATCAGCATCTCGCCGGCCGGCATCGTGCTCGACTTCAACCCCGCCGCCGAACGCCTCTTTCATCGACCGGCTGAGGAATTCCTGGGCCGCAATATCTCCTGCATCATGCCCGCACCGTACCGGGACGAGCACGACGGATACCTGCAGCGATATCACGCAACCGGCGAACGCCGGATCATCGGCGCCAATCGCGAGGTCGAAGCGCGACGGCTGGATGGAACAATCTTCCCGGCAGAACTGGCAATCACCGAGGTCCGCTTCGGCAACGAGCATTTCTTTACCTGCATCATCCGGGACATCTCTCTGCGGAAGGCCCGCCAACGGCAACTCATCGAGTCGAATGAATGGCTCGAGGCCACCCGGCGTGAACTGAGTCAGAAGGCCGACGAGCTGCGACTCCTCGCCGAACAGGCCGCAGTCCTCCGTGAGGCGGCCGATGCCGCCAGCCGCGCCAAGTCCGAGTTTTTGACCAACACCAGTCACGAGCTCCGCACGCCGCTGACGGCGATCACGGGCTTCGCAGAAGTGATTGTCGACGAATCCAACCAGGAGGACGTCCGCGACCTGGCCCGCACGGTCCTGCGGAATGGCCGGCATCTCCTCAGAATCATCAACGACATTCTGGACTTCACCGCCATTGAAGCCGGCAATGCGAATCTTCACGACGAACCCTTCTCGCCGGGCGAGACGATCGACGAGGTCCTTTGTCTGCTGAAGCCGCTCGCTGCACAGAATGACGTCGTTCTGCACCGCTTTCTCGGACCGGACGTCCCCGACCGTATCCTCTCCGATCCGCGTCGATTCCGTCAGGTGCTCCTGAACCTGGCGGCCAACGGCGTCAGGTTCAATTGCCCCGGAGGCTCCGTTTCAGTCCGCATCGCCGTGGATCACGCGGCAAAGACGCCGACGCTGTCTGTCGCGGTCATCGACACCGGCATCGGCATCTCCCCGTCGCAGCTCCCCAGACTGTTCAAGGCGTTCTCGCTGGTCGATGCCTCGTTGACCCGTTCTCATGGCGGAGCCGGACTGGGACTGGCGATCAGCCATCGCCTCTGCGGTCTGCTGGGGGGGCGGCTGGAAGTCTCCAGCGAACTCGGTCGCGGTTCGACATTCCGCTTCGGAATTCCGCTGCGGTCGGCCGTAGAGCAGTCGGTCGAACCGCGGCCGGCGCCCCTGCCGTCGGTTGAACCGTCAACAATGCTCGCAGGGAGGCGGATCCTGATCGTCGACGACAGCCCCACCAACGTGCGACTGCTCGAACGCTTCGTCGGCCGAGCCGGTGCAGAGACCGAAGCCGCCGTCAACGGACAGGACGCCGTCTCTGCCGTGGCCGCGGCGCTGTCGGGTCGACGACCCTATGACGCCGTTCTGCTCGACCTGCAGATGCCTGTCATGAACGGCTACGACGCGGCGAGCGCAATTCGCAAACTGGGCTTCGCAGGTCCCGTCATCGCAGTGACCGCCGAGGCCGAGGAGGCCGCCGTACGCCGCAGTCATGAAGCCGGCTTCGACGACCTGCTCACGAAGCCGGTCCAGCGCCGCGACTTGCTCGACCTGTTGAGCCGCCGACTGCAATAGACTCGCCGGAATCGGCGGACCTGAAGCGATCTCGTGTAGCGGCGTGGAGACCAGACCCATGCGGCAGGGGCCTTGACCGCGGGTGGAGGACGCAGCCGTGAAGAGCGGGGGGGCGAAGTCCGGAGACACTCGGCGGTTCAATAAACCCGGCGAGACTCCAACCGCTGCCACTCGTCAAACAGCGTTCGGCACTCGTCGACGAGCACCGGTCCCTGGACGACCAGCGGACTCCTCCCCAACTCAGCCAGCTCGCGCGCTCCGACACGCAGTTCGTGAAAACCGGCTGCTGCCGCGTCGTCGATCGTCGCTCCAAACACGACTCGATCAATCCTTGCCCAGTGAATCGCCGACAGACACATCGGGCACGGCTCGCAGGTGCTCAGCAGGATCGCGCCCGACAGATCGATTTTCCGAGAGACTCTCGCCGCGAGCCGGATCGCGTTGATCTCGGCGTGGGCCGTGGGATCGGTGTCCCGCCATACCGTATTGTGTGCCTCGGCCAGCACCCGACCGTTCTGCAGAATGACGGAGCCGAACGGCGTCTGCCCCGACGCCATTCCCAGTCGCGCCACTGCCAGCGCCCGCCGCATGGCCACCATCAGTTCGTCGAACTCGTCCATTCGCAGCAACTCCTCGTTGACGCCGGGCGACTCTTGGCAGTCGATTCTGCCGACGGGGCCGCGCCAGTTTACTTCGAGCTGCGCCAAGTGCTCCAGGAGCCTGAGGAAACCTGCTTCGTAATACGACGTGGCTACATCCTAAACCAGCTCGCGAATCGGATCCCGCCGGTCCAGCAGAAACTGCGGTCGACCATTCGGATCGGGAATCGTCGCCGTGTTCGCGTCGATTCCGAGTTGCCGGTAAAGCGTGGCGAACACATCCTGATAATGGATCGGCCGGTCCTGCGGCACCTCGCCCAGGCGATTCGTCGAACCGATCACCTGGCCCATCCGCATTCCGCCCCCGGCAAGCAGCGCACACGACGCCTGCGGCCAGTGGTCGCGCCCGGCGTCCTTGTTGATCCGCGGCGTCCGTCCGAACTCACCCCAGGCCACCACGCTCACGTCCCGGTCCAGCCCCCGCGCATGCAGGTCTTCGATCAACGCAGAAATTCCCTGGTCAAACCGGGAAAGCTGTTCCGGCAGCCGGGCGAAGTTCGAGTGATGCCGGTCCCAGCTTCCAAACGACAACGTGACGCAGCGCACGCCGGCCTCCACCAGCCGCCGGGCCATCAGGAACTGATCCATCCAGTGCGGCCCCGCATCTTCCCCGAAAGCCGGATCGGCGCTGCCGCGTCCGTAACGGTCGCGCACCGCCGGATCTTCCCTCTCGACGTCGAGCGCTTCGACCAGCTTGCTCGACGTCAGCACATCGAACGCCTTCTGAGTAAAAACGTCGGCGCCCAGCATCGCCGGGCTGATCTCCGCATGCTTGCGGAACCGGTCGAAGCTCGACAACAGCGACTGGCGATGCTGGAGCTGATCCAGCGTCACGCCGTTCAGCCGCATGTTCGCCATCCCCTCGCCGTCCGGCTGCACCGGAGCATGCGCCGTCCCCAGAAAGCCCGGCACGCCGGGATTGGAATAGGGGGCGTGCTTTGTCTTGATCGTCAGCCCCACGAAGGGCGGGACCGCCTTGTCGACCGGCCCCAGCAACCGCGACACCGCCGAGCCCAGCGACGGATGATTGTCCTGCTGCCCCTGCGGCCCGATCGGATAGCCACTCAGGCACATGTCTGACGCATGCTGGTCCGGCGAACCGTACAGCGAGCGGATGATCGCCACCTTGTCCATGATCCGCGCCAGCCGCGGCAGGTGCTCGCAGATCTGAATTCCCGGCACATTCGTGTCGATGGGGCGGAATGACCCGCGGATCTCGGCGGGAGCTTCCATTTTGAGATCGTACATGTCCTGGTGGGACGGCCCGCCGGACAGGTAAATCATGATCACGGCTTTGTGCGGCAGCGACCGCCCGGTCGCCGCTTCGGCCCGCAGAAGCTGGGGAAGCGACAGTCCGCCCAGGGCCAGTCCACCAAGTTTCAGAAACTGACGCCGCGACTGCCGGTCGCAGAAAGCCGAAGAACGCGGTCCAAGGATGGAAAGCATGCGGCGCCTGTGGTGATGATCGGAGGGCGGGTTGTCGAGGCCAGATATTAACGCAGACTGATGGGTGCGGGCAATGGAGACTGAGTCGAAACGAGGAACACAGTCTGGCGTCGGCTCGCAAAGAGTTACTGAATCGACTGACTGCCCCCCCGCTATCGGCCAGGGCGATTTCGGAATGAAAACCGCCGCTGAGCATGAAGTCGACGCTCATGCGATTGGGGCAATCCGACTTCAGAACATTCATTGTCAGAGCCATTCCTGCATTGCAACCTGAGAGGCCATGAGGAGTGTGAGCAGAAAAAGCAGCCTCGATGAAAAGCCGCGGCTTTGCCCGGCACGGACGCTCCCTCTATGAGCCCGGCTGGATCAGACGATCGTAGTCGGCGCTGCTTTCATCGCGTGCAACGTCGCGGCGGGTGCCGTCGAGCCGAATGACATGGAATGCCGGAGACGTGCCGGCCCGCTTGTCTCCAACCATGGTTCCAGGCGGGTAGTCGAAGTGGAATGGCTCCTCGGCGATCGAAGGATTTGCCTCGAACTCCTTCACGACTGCCAGCGTCGTCCAGGGCGGCCTCCTCGGAATGTGACCGAATCGTCGAAACGACCATCCTGTCGGCACCCAGCCAACCTTGTCATCGTGGCGATAACTGATCGTCAGGTCGGACATAGGAACTTCGCTCCGGTATGCTACCAGCCGTAGCGGAAGTGACGCCCGCGCACGATCGATCCAGAGCTCGTACCGGATTCGAGGTGGCTTGCCTCGACCGTGGGCAGGTTGAATCAGCTCAAGGACTGCACACTGGCAATCATCGACAAACTCGTCCCGTTCTGCCAACCTGAGCCGCTCGGGATCGAGCATGGTCCGGAACACAGAATTGAGCGGTCGAAAAGCAAGTTTCGGCGCCAGGGAGTGGACATCGTGCATGAAGATGTCGAACACTGGCGGCCCCGCTTCGATGATGCCGCGAGGGTATTTCTCTGTGGGATCTCGGTAGTACGAATAGTAGATTTCTCCATCCCAGGCGCGAGCCTCCTCCGCGACTCCCAATCGATGGGCCTTCCCGATCCAACGGTCTCCGTTGCGGAAATACCGGAATCGATCACCGTCGACGACCAGCTCACACGCCGTCGTCAGCTCGACGACCTGAGGAATTGCTCCCCCACCTTCCACAGCGTCATCCGGCTCCATCGGAGCTGCCAGCAGGCGTTCCTCACGGGTCCAGCGAATCCGCAACGACGGAATCGCTGCCTCACGTCTCGACCAGTCGTCCAGGACGGCGTTCAGGTGCGCCGGTCCTTTCGGCGGCGTCTCAATCTCCTGGGCCTGACATTGCCGCAACAAGCTGAGGCAGAGCATCACAACGATTGCGACGACTGAGCTCCTCACAATCTCACTGATCGCTGCCGAGGCAGTGCCGGTTCTCCACGAACTGGTGAAATTGTCGGGTCTCTGGTCCGAGATAGTGGAGTTGTTCATGAGATATTCCCATCGACGCGGCGATGCCCGATCCGCTTGGGAGATCTTCCGAGAGCCTCAAGGGATCACGGCCAACAACGCGGCAGAGCAAGCCCGATCCGATGTGCCGACAAAAAGATAGTGACAAGTGTCAGTATACGAGTGCTTGCCATTACTGCAATCGCAATCGCGAGTCGACTCATCAATCGATCGAAATAATTCTGACGACTTTCCGGGGCGGGCTCACCGGTTTCGGACTCATTGCCAACTACTACTCCTCTCCCCGCCTCCACCGCTCCGAAGTAGAACCCCTTCACCCCTCCGCAGCCGTCACCGCCGCCAGCATGCCGCACGCGCCGTGAATATCCTGCCCGCCGCTGTATCGCCGCTGCACCGGGGCGGCCAGCTCTTCCCGCAACGCGTCGCGGAAGGCGTTCGCTTCGTCAGACGTCGGCCGGCGGAACTGGCCCGTCGGATCGTTGACGTCGATCAGGTCGAGCAGAATCGGCAGGCCGCGGGTCAGTTCGGCGAGATCGCGGGCGTCCTGCCGGCTGGTATTGATCCCCCCCAGGACCGTCCAGGCGAACGTCACCCGCTTGTTCGTTGCGGCGTGATACTCTCGGACCGCTTCCATCAGTTCGGGCAGGGGGTGGATGCGCTCAATGGGAAACAGGCTCAGCCGTTTCTCGACGGTGGCCGACGTCAGCGAGACAATCAGCCGATACGGGTGCTGCTCGGCAGTGAACCGGCGGATGCCGGGGACGACACCCACGGTGGAAATCGTGATCGCCTTGCCGCTGATCGCCAGACCGCACGGCTCGGAGAAAATCTTCGCCGCTCGGATCACGCGGTCATAGTTGAGCATCGGCTCGCCCATCCCCATGAAGACGACGCCGCGGACCGGATGCTCCGAGTCGGCCTGAATCTGCACGACCTGGTCGACGATTTCCCAGGTGGCGAGGTTCCGCTGAAAGCCCATCCGGCCGGTGGCGCAGAAAACGCAGCCCAAGGCGCAGCCGACCTGCGAGCTGACGCAGATGACGTACTTCTTGTCATCCGGGCGGTGCAGCAGGGGAATCCGGACCGCCTCAAACTGGCCAGTTCCCTCACCGCGAAACAGGTATTTGGCGAAGCCGTCCTCCGGCGACACGACTTTGTTGACGACCGTCAGCGACGGAGTGCTCACGCGCTGGCGGATCTTCTCCAGCAGCTTCGGCGAGACCGTGGGGACGCTCGCCGGCAGCTCGGTGTCCCCGCGACAGGCGGCGGCATGGATCTGGCGGATCAGCCGGTCGGGCGGAGCAAGGTCGGCGAGAGCCTCGGCAAGTTCGGTCGAGGTGTGGTCTTTGAGCAGCAGCATGATTTCCGGGGAATGTGAGACAGTTCACACGCAGGACGTCAGAGAGAAAAGTATAACGTCCAAGTGCAGGAAACGGGGTCGACGGAGGCAGACAACATGACCGGACTACGGCTGGCGGTGCTGCTGGGAGTGATTCTGGCCGCAGCAAGTCCGGCCCAGGCACTCGATCCGTACGCCGGAATCGATCCCTGGTGGGTGCTGCTGCACGAGCCGGCGGTCGTCGCAGACCTCAAGCTGGAAGTCCCCCAGCAGGCGAAATTCCTGGCCCTGCGGGACCGGCTCGATCTGCGGTTCTGGCCTCTCCGGAACAAGTCGCGCGACGAAGCGACGAAGGGGTTTGAGGCGATCGTCGCTGAGGCCCGGCGGGAATTGCCGATGATCCTGCGGCCGGCTCAATCCCAACGATTGAACGAAATCGTGTTCTGGAAACTAGGGACAGCCGCACTCGTCCGGGACGATCTGGCGGATCTTCTCCAGCAGCTTCGGCGAGACCGTGGGGACGCTCGCCGGCAGCTCGGTGTCCCCGCGACAGGCGGCGGCATGGATCTGGCGGATCAGCCGGTCGGGCGGAGCAAGGTCGGCGAGAGCCTCGGCAAGTTCGGTCGAGGTGTGGTCTTTGAGCAGCAGCATGATTTCCGGGGAATGTGAGACAGTTCACACGCAGGACGTCAGAGAGAAAAGTATAACGTCCAAGTGCAGGAAACGGGGTCGACGGAGGCAGACAACATGACCGGACTACGGCTGGCGGTGCTGCTGGGAGTGATTCTGGCCGCAGCAAGTCCGGCCCAGGCACTCGATCCGTACGCCGGAATCGATCCCTGGTGGGTGCTGCTGCACGAGCCGGCGGTCGTCGCAGACCTCAAGCTGGAAGTCCCCCAGCAGGCGAAATTCCTGGCCCTGCGGGACCGGCTCGATCTGCGGTTCTGGCCTCTCCGGAACAAGTCGCGCGACGAAGCGACGAAGGGGTTTGAGGCGATCGTCGCTGAGGCCCGGCGGGAATTGCCGATGATCCTGCGGCCGGCTCAATCCCAACGATTGAACGAAATCGTGTTCTGGAAACTAGGGACAGCCGCACTCGTCCGGGACGATCTGGCGGTTCGGATGCGGTACACGCCGGCGCAACGGAAACGGGTGCAGGAGATCCTGGACGAAACACAGGCGGCGGTCACGGCCCTGGAAAAGGAAGCCAACGAAGGCGAGCCCCGGGAAGCACTGGAGAAGAAGTACGTCGCACTGAAGACCGACGAACAGCAGGACATCCTGAAGCTGCTGAAACCCGAGCAGCGGAAGGCATGGCACGACGCACTCGGGAAAGCCTTTGACCCTTCAAAGCTGGGCGTGCCGGAATACCGGGTTCCGGAGCTGGTCGATACCGGGGAGTGGATCAACAGCCGCCCGCTCAAGTTGAGCGAGCAGCGGGGAAAAGTGGTGATCGTCCACTTCTACACGTACGGCTGCATCAACTGCATCCGCAACTTCCCCTGGTACCGGGAATGGTACGAACGGTACCAGGACAAGAATGTGCTGCTGCTGGGGATTCACACCCCCGAAACGGACGGCGAGCGGGACATCGCCCGCGTCCGGCAGAAAGCCGCCGACGACAAGTTCGAATTCCCCGTGCTGATCGACCCCAAGAGCGAGAACTGGAACGCCTGGGGCAACGCAATGTGGCCCAGCGTCTACGTGATCGACAAGCGGGGCTACATGCGAAGTTTCTGGCCCGGCGAACTGAAGTGGAAGGGGAACGACGGGGAGAAGTTCATGCGGGAACGGATCGAGGCCTTGCGGGCGGAGTGAAGCAGGACTGCTTCAAACCGAGACATGGATCCGTCACGTCCAGAGACGAATCTTCCAGACGAGTCGTGTTGAGTGCCACTGAGATCGACGTTCCGGGCGCCGTGGACTCATCAACGCTGAAGACTTGCAACTACCTACTTTGCCGTTCGTTGTTTCGGCAGCAGCAGAATCACTCCTTGCTCTTCGGTTCTGCCAGCACCACGCCCGCCGGCCATTCAGCCCCCTCATCGATCCACTGGCGCAACAGTGTGACTTCGGCCTGGCTCAGCGACGGAAATCTGTCGCGTGCGGCCTTGGGGGGCATTTCCGCTTCAGAGCTGGCCGAGATGTATTCCATCAGGAGGCTCTGCACGCTCCGGCCGGGGACCACCGCGGCTGTTCCGGATTCGCCCCCCTTCAGCAGGGCCTCGCGGAGGTCGACTCGCAGCAGACCGGCCGCCTTCTCGCCAGAGTGACAGCCCACGCATGAGCGTTCCAGCAGCGGCTTGACCTGTTGCGAGAAATCGACCTTTTTCCCTTGGGCCGGCGACTGATCCGGGGAAGTCTGCTTCGCCGCAATGGGGGAGTCAGACGCCGTTCCTGCCGGCAAAGCCTGCGACAGCGCCATGACTGCCCAACTCGTCGCCGTTGCCGAGATCCACGAATCGCGGCGATGGGGGAAGCCGCTGTTCATCGTCGGCTGGAACGGAAACGCTCGACGGGCGACGCGCCAGGTACCATCGTCCGCCTGGGTCTTCAGCAAAAATTTCACGCCGCGTTGCCAGTCCGCAGAGTTCTTCGGTTGCTCAGCGGCCTTTGCCAGCGTGTAAAGGACCTGTCCGGTGGCGTAGGCATCGCTCTTCAGTGTTGGAAGCTGGCCCCATCCTCCATCCGGGCGCTGCTGCTGCGCGAGTGCTCCGGCCAGCCTGGCCAGCTTCGCAGGCGGTTCGCCCCCCCAGTGCAGTCCGAGGAGCTGGAAAACCGCGTCGTCCGTCGTCTCCGGCTCGACTTGCCACAACCACTGGCGGGCGCGAGCGACGCTTGCCGCAAACTCCTGCCGGCGGCCCGGCCAGCCGTATCGCTGAATTGCCTGCACGGCCAGCGCCGTTGCACCGACGTCACTTGACTGCATCGGCGGACGAGGGAGATTGTTGAACCACCGGCCATCGGCAGCCTGGACCGTCACCAGTTGATGGATATCAGCGTCAGTCCTCCCGGTCGGCGGAACGTTCTCAGCTCCGAGACCCAGGAGTTCATACCCGATTCCATACGCCGGATCGGGATGGAACACGGCTTGCGCCATGAATTCCGCCTGGAAGAACGGATGTGTGACCTGATCGAACAGATCGACCTGGGCCCGCGCTGCCTCTTTGTCGAATCGGACGGAACGGTCGCGGGCGTGGCCGACCGCCGCCATGGGCAGAAACTGCTGGTGGCACGACAGACAATCCTGATGGCTGATGTGCCGGAGATATGCCTCCCGAGATTTGGCGGCGGTCGTCTGCAGTGCCGCCAGGGCCTGTTCCGTCGCGGCAATCAGGACCGCGTCGCTAAGCGAGTCCGGGATCTTTCGATTGGGGGCGTCAATGCGCACTTCGGGCGGCGACTCTTTTGCCCCCGCGGCAATCAGCGCTTCGACGATGGCCGTGCGGCCCCGTCGCTCCGCCAGCATTCGCGGGGTCTGCGGAGTCAGGCCGAATGCGCCGATGTGGGCGCCGCCGGTCGCGTTCGGGTCGGCCCCTTTCGCCAGCAGCAGTGCGACAACGTCGGATCGTGGCGACTCGGACGCCGCCGCCCAGTGCAGCGGAGTAAAACCCGCGAACGGGTCTTTGAGATCCACGCGAGCGCCGCGCGAGATGAGTAATTCAGCCGCGTCGAGACTGCCGTGCCAGGCCGCATGCGAAAGCGCCGTACCGAACACGATTAATTGATTCGGATCGGCCCCGCGCTCAAGCAGCAACCGCATCATGGGGAGATCGTTGTGATAGGCCGCCCACATCAGCGGCGTCCGCGATCCGGACGCCAGGCCATCGAGCGGTCCCTTCAGTTCCGGGAAGTCACTCGGGTTGGCTCCCCGATCCAGCAACAGCGTTACAGACTCCACATCTCCGCTCGCCGCCGCCGCCAGCACGGGAGTCACTCCAAACTGGTTGCCCCCCTGGGCATCGGCGCCTCGTTCGAGCAGCAGGCCGACGGTCCGGGAATTGCCGAAGCGACGGGCGGCCAGCAGCAGTGGAGTATTCCCCTGATCCGCCGTCCGGACGTCGACATCTGCCCCCGCATCGAGCAGATGTCGGGTCGACTCGAGATTTGTCGCTGCCCGGATCAGCGCCGTCGCACCAACCTTGTTGGCTGCGTTAGGATCGGCGCCCCGCTCGAGGAGCAGTTTGACGCAGTCCGGTCCCGCACACAGCGACGCGAGGATCAACGGGGTATTCCCGTCGGCGTCGCGGGCATTCACGTCGGCCCCTTCATCAAGACGCTTGCGGATGGCCTGCCGATCGCCATTGCGGACCGCCGCCACCAGCCCGGCATCGATCGGTCCGGCCTCGGCAGCGCGCAGAGCCGTCGGGAATGAAGCTCCTGGCAGAGCGATTCCGGTAATCCCGATGAGTACAATTGCAATCCGTCGCGTGTGATTCATGTTGTTGCTGAAGTCTGCTGGGGGGGAGTCTGGGACGACCAACAAACAAGACCCCTACTGCATTTTCGACAGAGACCAACTGAGAGGTCGAAGACGCAGTGTCTGAAGGTCGCGGAGCAGCGAACGTCGCGCTATTCTAAGGACGGCTGTATCGTTTGCAATTGATCCAACTCTGTGCGACCAGCCCCGGGGCGGGGAAGCAAACGTCTTGTCGTGTCGGCAAGCGTGAAGAGTCCAGTTTGCCCCAGGGCCCCGACAGACCGCTCATTTCTCGGGCGCCGAATTCAGCAGTTCCTTCGCCTCGTCCGCCGGGATCTCCCGCACGAACAGATTTCGCCAGCGGATTTCGCCGCCGTGGGTCTGCAGCATGATCGGACCCTTCGCCGGGAGGGGCTTGCCGCGGTCCCAGTAGTTCTCCATCACCGCCCCGTCGACGACGAGCCTGTCGTTGAGCCAGACCCAGGTTCGTGCGCCGACCTGGCGGATGCGGAAATTGTTCCATTCGCCGAACGGCTTGTCAGCGTGAACCAGCGGAAGCTGGCCGGGGGCGCCCTTCGAGTTATTGAAAAGCCCGCCCGACCCCTTGTCGGCGTTGCGGTCCCACTTGCCCCCTTCTTTCGTGGTGTCCCAGATCTGAACCTGAGGAGTCCCGCGCAGGTATATCCCGCTGTCGGCCTTGGCAACGGTCTTGTACTCGATGACGAATTCCATGTCGCCGAATTCTTCCTCGGTTGTGGCGTAGGGGCCGTTGCCGTCGTTGACCAGGTCGCCGTCTTCGACATACCAGCTCTTCGAAAACTCGTCGCGTTGCATCTCCAGATTGGCGTCGCGTTTCTCGCCTTCGAGTTTGACGACCGAGTGCGGGTTGAGGCCGTACCAGCCGGTGAGATCTTTGCCGTTGAAGATGGAACGGAAGCCGGCAGGGGTTGCGGGCTCGGCGGCGGCCAGCGGGGCGACTGTCGCTGCGATCAGAATCAGCGAGGCAACGAGGAGGCGGAAGCGAGCGAACATGTCGGGCTCCGGTGGGAGGGTGACCAGGGCGGGAAGTTCGGCACATGGTGGCCGAAGAGAGCGGCGGCTGGCAACTGGCGAACTGAAGTCCTGCAAAAAATGTCGCGCTCCGACGACTCTGTCACAAATCGGCGCCGCCGCCCGTCAATGACTGCGAACGGACGGATTCAGCTTGATTCGTGAGGACTGAAGATGGGTGCAGAGTCGTTTCAGGACCGAGACGTTTCGGACGTCATCGTCATTGGAGGCGGACTGTCTGGACTGACCGCCGCGGCGCTGGCGGCGCGGTCCGGGAAAAGAGTCGTGCTGCTGGAGCGTTCGCGGCAGACCGGCGGCCGGGCCGCGACGACGCTCCAGGACGGCGTGAAGTTCAACCTGGGACCGCATGCCCTCTATTGCGAGGGCGCGGCGTTTCGGATTCTCACTGATCTCGATGTACCCTTCCGCGGCGCGTTTCCGAGTCAGGGGCGTGGGCTGTTCCTGGTCGGGCGGCGGCGGTATTCATCGCCCGGAAAACTCACCGAACTGGTGACATCTCCCCTCTTCACAATGCGGGAAAAATGGACCCTGGCGCGGCTGCCGCAGATCCTGCTGGCGCTCGATCCGAGAGAACTGAACTTTGTGACGGTGGCCGACTGGGTGCGGGAGTTCGCCGGGACGGGGCGACTGGCGGAGGCCGTGCTGGCTTTCCTTCGACTGTCAACGTTCGTGAACGACCCCGAAGAACAGTCGGCTGGGGCGGCGCTCGAACAGGTTCAGGTCGGCCTGCGCGGGAACGTCTGGTACCTCGACGAAGGCTGGCAGTCCTTGATTGACGGTCTTGAAGCCGTCGCCAGATCCTGGCAAGCCGAGGTGCGCCGAGGAGCCTCAGCCATGCGCGTTGAGAGCAACGACACCAGCGTCCTGGTGACGCTGGCGGACGGTCGGACCATCAGAGGTCGAACTGCAATCATTGCAGCCGGGCCGGAAGTTGCGGCGCGACTCGTCGGCGATCCAGGCCTGGAGACGGGACGCCCGGCGCGCGTCGCGACGTTGGATGTCGCGCTGACTTCGCTGCCTCGTCCCGATGAGCGATTCACACTGGGTCTCGATCGCCCGCTATATTTTTCCGTACACTCCGCGGCGGCAAGGCTGGGGCCGGACGGGATCGCCGTCCTGCACGTCATGCGATACCTTGGAGCAGAGAAGTCCGCAGACAGCCAGACGGTCGAACAGGAGCTGGAGGACATGCTTGACTCGCTGCAGCCGGGCTGGCGCAAGCTGGTTCACACGCGTCGGTTTCTTCCCAATATGGTCGTCACAGCGGGGATTCCACGGGCGGATACCGGCGGGAATTCGGGCCGACCGGGGGGGATAATCGAGAATCAGCCGCGCGTCTTCCTGGCCGGCGACTGGATCGGGCCGGAGGGACAATTGGCAGACGCCGCGACGGCGAGTGCACAGGCGGCGGTCCGCAGAGCTCTGAAAGTCCTTGATGACCGATTTGCTCACGTGGGGGCGAACCGATGAACGATCATCTCAACCAGTTCGAAGAGTGGCGAGACTACCTGGAGCGCCTGGCGTACCGGATGCTCGGCTCGCGGAGCGATGCGGACGATGTCCTGCAGGAGGCCTTTCTCCGCTGGTCGCGAACCGACACCGATGACGTGAAATTGCCTCGGGCGTACCTCGCGAAAATCGTCACTCGGTTGTGCATCGATCGACGGCGCGAGATTGATGTGCGTAAGGAAACCTACATCGGCCCCTGGCTGCCGGAGCCGATCGTGCAGCAGATGGCCGGTGCAGATCGTACCGTCGAGCTGGCGGAGACCGTTTCCCTGGCGATGCTGTATGTGCTGGAACGGCTGTCCCCCGTTGAGCGGGCGGCATACGTCCTGCGGCAGATCTTTGACTACGACTACGGCGAGATCGCCGAGATCCTGCAAAAGTCGGCGACGAACTGCCGCCAGCTCGTCTCGCGGGCGGAGCAACGGGTCGTAAATGGTCGACCGCGATTTGCGGCCGCCGCCGATGACGTTGCGCGGATCAGCGGCGAATTCCTGCGGGCCTGTTCCAGCGGAGATCTCGACGGCCTGCTGCAACTGCTGACGGTCGACGCCGTCATGATTTCCGATGGCGGCGGTAAGGCCACGGCGGCGCGGCGGCCCGTCGAGGGAGCCGACCGCGTGGCGCGGTTCTTCCTTGGGATCGTTCGCAAAACCCCCGCTTACGGTCGCGCTCAGACGGTGCTGGTCAACGGCCAGCCAGGTCTTGCGGCGTGGATCGACGACGTGCTGGTCGCGGTATTTGTATTCGATCTGGATGGAGATCGAATTAGAAGCATTTTCGCAATTCGCAACCCCGACAAATTGCCGTCACAGGTGGGCGAATGTATCGGCCCTTCAGGGAGCAGGGCCTGATTGTGAAGGTTCGGCAGAGCCCCGCAGACGCCCGGACCTCGGCAGCGGGCATTTTCCGCTCATCGGGAGGCTGAAACTCGCTGCGGGCGCTCACATTCGGTCGACGTGCGGCGTATGATCGGTGACCGTTCGAGCGGGCGATCGGGTGCTGTCGCCCATTCGGAATTTCTGGCGAGCCGCCTCCCTTTTTCCTGAGACGTCGCAATGGGTGATTTTCGCCGGGTCTGGCACCGGCTTGTCATGTTGACAGCCGTCCTGGCGGGCGGAACTCCAGCCCTTGCCGCAGCCCCGACAAACCCGTTGCGCATCGGCTGGAACGGGCTCGTGCATCTGGGGCGCTGGACTCCGGTTCGCATGGCGGACGGCGCCTATTCCCTCCAGGATCTGGTGACCGTCGATCCGCATGGCCACTTGGTCGAATGGGGCGTCGAACCAACCTCGGATGGCACGCACTACGTCCGCTTTGGCCGGCCCGAAGCGCAACTGACCGCGAAGCTTGCCGATTCCGATGTGACGCTGGAGTCGAATTCCGAGTCCCTGACCGTTCTGCCGGAAAGCGGAAAACTGATTCTCACCGTCGGCGCTCTGAAGGGCTTTGAGTTCGCGGAGGCCGATCGGACGACCGGAACGTTCTCGC
Source organism: Planctellipticum variicoloris (assembly GCF_030622045.1). Classification (NCBI taxonomy): domain Bacteria; kingdom Pseudomonadati; phylum Planctomycetota; class Planctomycetia; order Planctomycetales; family Planctomycetaceae; genus Planctellipticum; species Planctellipticum variicoloris. The sequence continues at coordinate 180,245 of NZ_CP130886.1, forward strand.
CCCACTTTGTCGCAGCACTGAGCTCCGCGGCCGAATTGCCAATCGACCCGCGCGGCTACGACTCCGCAGCCTGCGTGGTCCTGAGCGGCCTGCCCGAATTGAGTCACGCTCAGTCGGCGGCCCTGCGGACCTGGGTCGGCCAGGGGGGACGACTGGTGCTGGCCTTGCCCCCCGATCCCGGTCGGTTGAAGTCCTCGCCGCTGGCGTCGTGGTTGCCGTTCACTGTTGCAGACGAACCCATCCAGGTGCGCGGTGTCGGACGATTGGAGGCGTTTTCGGGAAAGAACGTCCGAATCCCTCTGCCGCAACGGCAGATGATGATGAAGGTCACGGCCCCCGACGGCGTCACGCTCGCCGCCGAACGGGATGATCTGCTCCTGGTCAGAATTCCCTACGCCTTCGGTGTGGTGACGGTCCTGACGCTGGAAATCCCGCCCGAGTCCCCGACAGCCGAGTTCGGCAAGTCGCCGTTGAGCCGCTGGCTGGCGCTGTCGGATTTCTGTCGTCAGCTCGTCGAGTCGCCGAAACCGAACGCGGAAGAATTTCGGAAGACTCGGCGACTGGGGACGCAGCTTTCGTCGACGGGCATCACCGATCTGTCGTCGCAACTTTACGCCGTGCAGGAACATCATGCCGACGTCCGTCGAACGACCCCTTGGCCGGCGATGGGCTGGATGCTGGCCCTCATCGTGGTCCTGGCGGCCGCCGACTACGGCGTCGTGCATTTCGTGCTGAAACGCCCGCAGGCCACCTGGGTCACCTTGCCGGCGCTGATCGCCGTGGCCTGCGGACTGTCGGCCTGGGCCGCTCAGAGCCAGAACGGAACCGACTGGCGGACGAACGTACTGGAACTGATCGACGTCGACGCAGCGACCTCGACCGCCCGCGTCCAGACCTGGGTCGACGTTTTCAGTGCGGCGGGGCAGAGACGTTCGATTGAAGTTCAGCCATCGAAGGTTGCGTGGCTGCACGCGGAATCATCGGCAGGCGCCTGGCCGGAAGCTCTGACCTGGGAAGGCTTTCCGGAGACCGTCTTCGGCGGAATGTATCGTTCCGGAGGCTTGGACTGGAATTCGGCGCGCTATCGCGTGGCCGGCCCCGGCCGGCTGGACGACGTCCCCTGGCTGCAGTGGTCGACGCAGGCGCTGACGAATCGCTGGTCCGCCGGAGCCACGTCGCCGGTCGAGGCGAAACTGAAGTTCGTGGGAGTCGGGCGACTCAGCGGAACGCTCAAGAATGCGTCCGGAGTGCCTCTGGACGACTGGATGATCGCCTACGGCAATCGCCTGTATCGACGGTTGCAGGATCGCGGCGGCGACGATGTGCTTCCCTTGGAACCCGGCGAAGTCTGGGATCTGGACGGCCCCGACGTCGTGCAGCACAACATTCGAACCCTGCTGACGCGAACGACTTCGACTGTCATTGGACGTTCCGGCGAAAACATGAAAGATGTTCGCACCGAACAGGGGCGATACGATCCGCTGGGCCTCGATCCGACCGAACTGATCCGGCTGCTGACCTTCCACCAGGAGATCGGCGGATCCGGATTCACCGGACTGTCCAACAACCTGCTCGAAGACCGGGATGCAACCCGGCAGCTCGAATTGCATCGCGCCGTGTTGTTCGCTCGCGTGGAGCTGCCGATCTCCGAAATCTCGCTGGATGGCGAAGAAATCGCCCCGAACCGCAGATCCACATTCCTGCGCGTCATCCTCCCCGTTGAACGGACCAGCGAAGAAGTCCGTTTTCTGCCAAAGCTCGAGTAGTCCGGAAAGACTGCTTCTGAAGACTGCGGCTTACCGAAGTGTCGTGAGTTGACTGCGGAAGACTTAAGACGTGATTGAAACTCGCCAACTGACAAAACGCTACGGTCACCTGATCGCGGTGAACGAGATCAACCTCAATCTGAAAGAGGGGGATGTCTTCGGGTTCATCGGTCCGAACGGCTCGGGCAAGACGACGACCATGAAAATGATCGCCACGCTCCTCAGCCCCGACTACGGCGAAGCCTACGTCTGCGGCAAATCGATCTACACCCACCAGGCCGAAATCCGCCGCCTCGTCGGCTACATGCCCGATTTCTTCGGCGTCTACGACGACATGACAGTCATCGAGTACCTGGAATTCTTCGCCGCCGCCTACCGGATCAGCGGCCCGGCCCGCCGGAAGGTCTGCGAGGAAAAACTGGAGCTCGTCGACATGACGTTCAAACGGGACGCCATGGTCAATCAGCTCTCCCGCGGTCAGACTCAGCGCATCGGTCTCGCCCGCGTGCTGCTCCACGAGCCTCAAGTCCTGTTGCTGGACGAACCCGCCAGCGGCCTCGACCCTCGGGCGCGCATCGAGATCCGGAACCTCCTGAAGCGGCTGGGAGAACTCAACAAAACAGTCGTCGTATCGAGCCACATCCTTCCCGAACTGGCGGACGTCTGTACGCGGGTCGGGATGATCGAGAAGGGGCAGCTCCTCGTGGACGATTACGTCGACGAAGTCATGAAGAAAGCCCGCCGGCACATCGTGCTGAATGTTCGCGTGCAGGAGGGAACCGAACGGGCGGCAGGCCTGCTGGAGTCCCACCCGCTGGTCGAGAGCGTCTCGATCACCGGCAAAGGCGTGATCGAAGCCGTCCTGGTCGCCGGAACGCTCGACTACAGCCCGCTGCCGACGCTGCTGTTCGAGAGCGGCTTCAAGCTGCTCCTGTTCCGCGAAGAAGACGTCAATCTCGAAACCGCATTCCTGGAACTGACGCAGGGACTGGTCCAGTAAAGCGGGCCTCGGGATTCGGGTCTCGCAGACAGACGACAATCGCTTCGACGCAGCGAGCCCGAGACGCTTGACGTGAACCTGAGGTCAAAACAAAACCGCCGGCGGTGCTCTGAGAGCGCCGCCGGCGGAAAGTTATCAATCAGGATGCTCGACCGAGGCCGCCTTAACGATCGCCGTTGGCAGGACGGCCGCGACCGGCCCCCACGAACTTCCGGGCGGCTGGCTTACCCGTCGGACGGCGGTATCCCCCGGCCCCATGTTCGCCATGCACATGATGGCCGCCTTCGCCCTGAGCGGCTGCGGGCCGCGGCGGACGCGGCTTGGCCGGCTGCTGCTGAGACTGCTGCTCGCCCTGTGGCTTCCGCGGACGGGCCGGCGGCCCTCCCTGCTGTCCCTGCCCCTGCGGCCGACGCGGCTTGAAATTCGACTGCTGCGGACGCGGCGCGCGAACTTCTTCCGCAGGATCAACCGAGAACGGCGTCACTTCAACCCGGAGCTTGTAACCGAGCTGACGCTCGATCGCCCGCAGCATGGAACGCTCGTCCGCACTGCAGAACGCAATCGCAATCCCGGTCTGACCGGCCCGGCCCGTTCGTCCGATCCGGTGCGTGTAGGTTTCCGGCTCGCGCGGAAGATCGTAGTTGAAGACGTGCGAGACGCCGTCGACGTCGATGCCGCGGGCGGCGAGGTCTGTCGCGACCAGTACCTGGACGCGATTGGCCTTGAACGCAATCAGCGTCCGCTGGCGGGCGGCCTGGCTCTTGTTGCCGTGGATCGCTTCAGCGACGACGCCCGCTTCTTCGAGCTGCCGCACGACGCGGTCGGCGCCATGCTTGGTCCGGGTGAAGACGATCGATCGCTTCGTGGCCGGCTCGCCCAGATAACGGGTCAGCAGACGCGTCTTCTGACCGCCGGGGACAAAGCAGACCGACTGTTCAATCAGTTCGGTGGTTTCCTGGACCGGAGCGATATCGATCCGAGCCGGGTTCACGAGAATGTCGTGGGCCAGTTTTGCAATCGGGCCGGGCATCGTCGCCGAGAAGAGCAGGTTCTGACGCTGCGCCGGCAGAGTGGCGATGATCCGCTGCAGGTCGGGCATGAAACCCATATCCAGCATGCGGTCGGCTTCGTCGAGGACGAAGATTTCAATGGTCGACAGGTCCACGAGTCGCTGATTCATCAGGTCCAGCAGCCGGCCCGGAGTGGCGACGATGATGTCGACCCCGCGACGGATGCTCTGAGCCTGCGGATTCTGGCTGACCCCGCCATAAATGACCGTGCCGCGAAGTCCCGTGTGGCGACCGTAAGCGTGCAGACTTTCGTCGATCTGCGAAGCGAGCTCGCGGGTCGGCGACAGAATCAGCGCCCGCGGTCGGCGCGGTGGCTGCCGGTGAGCCGGGCCGGTCTGCGGCGCGGTCGACAGCATGAGATTGTTGAGAATCGGCAAGGCAAACGCGGCGGTCTTGCCGGTGCCGGTCTGAGCGCAACCCAGCACATCGGACCCACGCAGCACGTGGGGGATGGCCTGTTCTTGAATGGGGGTCGCGGTCGTGTAGCCTTCTGCAGTGGTAGCGCGGACGATGGGCTCAGCGAGCCCCAGTTCCAGAAACGTCATTCGTAGTCCTGACGAGAGTGCATCCAGGACCGAATGCGAGGAACGCAGCGTGCGCCCTACAGAAATTCCATTGGACCTGGCAGTGATCCAACGGGCATGGCCAACGAGGGGCAAGGGCCGTGAGGAATCAACCGATGAGGGAAGGATATCGGCGACGGGTGTGGAAGTCCAGAGGAGAGAATCGTTGAGGGGCGAGCGTTGAGCGTTGAGAATCGTCGCCAGGCAGCGAGAGACAGGTCCGCCTGGTCTGGATCGTAAGTGACTGTAGCAAAAGGTCCTGCGTGACTTTGGCGAGCGGAATCCGGTCACGCTGGAAGCGAAAGTTTCTGCGCTGGAAATTCTTTTTCAAGTGGTCACGAACCCGCGGAAGATACGCCGTTTGAGCGGATTGTCCCGATTGGTGAACTCTTCGTTCCCGGGCGTCCGTTCGGATTCCAGGGCCATCACCACCATGTGAAATTTGGCGTCAATATCGTCGGCATAGTACACCAGCAACGCTTCAGGCGTACTCGGGCTGACCGGACTCCCCCATTCCGGAACCGCCTGGTGCGCCAGAATGATATGCTCCAGCCGCAACAGGATCTCGGGGTCAAAGTCTGCGTCGTGCGCAGCGGCCTCCCGCACCAGATCGCGCCCCAGCACGATGTGACCGATCAGCCGCCCCGCGGCGGTGTACTCGGCCCCCCCCGGTCGCTGCTGCAGTTCGATCGTCTTGCCGATGTCGTGCAGTATCGCCCCGGCGACGACGAGCGACTTCGACAGCGGCGGCTCGAGGCGCGGATACTGGTCGCGGTACTTGTCGGCAAGATAAACCGCTGTCCGGGTGACCGAGAGCACATGTTCCAGAAATCCCCCCCGAAACGCATGGTGATGATGGCTCGCGGCGGCCATCTCGCGGAGCTGGTCGGCGCGATCGTCCAGAATTCTGGCGACCAGCCGGCGGAGCGGGAGCTCGCTGATGTGCTCTTCTGCAAGCTGCCGGAGGTCCGACAGCATCTGGTCCGGATCGAAACGGGAACTGGGGTGGAAATCTCCCGGATCGAAGCCGGCCGACCGGTCGGCCTCCTCAATCGGACGGATCTTCTCCAGCTCGAACTGCGGACCGAACTGGTTCTCGAAGTACCGACCGCGAACTTTGTAGAACCCCCCGACCAGCCAGCGCTGGTCGCAGTCCTCAAACCAGCCTCCGTCGCTCCAGATCATCGACGTGACCGACCGGCGCAGGTCGCGGAACGCGGCCCGATAGAACGGCTTGCCGTCGCGAGTCTTCGCGGACTCCTTGCCGGACAGCAGCACGAAACAGTCGCCGGTCTGGCCGGGCTCAAGTTCGCACAGTTTCAGAACCCGGGGTTCGGGCTCCGCGACTCGGGACGCAGCGGATCGGGGCGGCATGGCGAATCGCTCTCCGGCACGGGAAGCAGATCAGGGAGCCAGCTCCGGGTGATAGCCCGCGATCTGCAACGGCATACGATACAGCCCCGATCCGACCGTTGCATAGAGGATTTTTGACTCGTCACCCGTTCCAAAAGTGCAGTTGGTCGGCAACGCCTCGGTCGGCAGGAAGGCCAGTTCTTTCCCCTCGGGAGAATAAACCACGATCCCATGCCGTCTCTCAGAACGGACCGCCGCATAAATGTGCCCTTCGACGTCCGTCGTCATCCCGTCGATTCCCAGCTCCTTGCCGAAATCGACGATCACCGTTTTCTCCCCCAGCGAGCCGTCGGCGGCGACCGGAAACGCATTGAGCGTCATCCGCCCGGGAGCCGCCGGCGGAGGCGAATCGGGCAGCCCCGGCGATCCGTTGTCGGTCTCCGCAACATAGAGAATCTTCCCGCCGGGAGAAAAGATCACGCCGTTGGGCTTGGTGATCGCATCGGTGGCCCGAACGACCTTCCCGCCAGGAATCCACCGGTAAACGCTCATCTGGTCGAGTTCAAGGGGTTCGAAACCGACATACCGCGGATCACTGAAGTAAACCCACCCCTTCGGGTGGACGACCAGGTCGTTCGGGGCATTGAAGCGCTTCCCCTCAAACCGATCGACGAGCATGCGGAGCGTGCCCCGCGAAGTCACTTCGCACAATCCCCGGTGTCCCCGATTGGCTCCGCAGACCGCCAGCAACCGCCCGCTCCGATCGAAGAACAGTCCGTTGCTCTGGCCGCTGTCGGCGACGTGGACCTCGGTCTTCCCAGTCCTGGGCGAGAACTTCATGATCCGGCCGGCCTGAGTTCCCGCAATGGCGATGTCGCTGAAATAGACCTCGCCGCCAGGCGCAACGGCGACCCCCTCGGTGAACTCCCCCTCGTCCCAGAGAACTTCCCACTTCGATCCCGGAGCAACGATCCGCGGATCGCCCGATGGAGCGGCCTCTTGAGCAGCGCACGGCGAAATCGCCAACAGTCCCAGAAAACACCATACGGCCCGCATGGAGCGTCTCCTGTCGGAATTCAATTGCGAGGGTCTTCGACGAGTCTCGACGGTGACTACCGTAACGGTGACGATTCCAGCCTCGCAAGATGCGATCTGATCTCTGCTCGCAAAAAACCGAAGATGAACCTCCCATGAAGCTCCAGACGCACCGGAGGGGAACCAATGAAACGGTCTGTCCACCCAAAGACTTCACAAATTCAGGTATGCTCTGCCCCGCGAAATCACCGGTATCGACTCTGAAACAGTACGCCTTTTCGTCTTGTCCCCTCTCCCGACGTCTTCGTTGGGAGAGGGCCAGGGTGAGGGTCTTCGAAGTGGTCGGAGTGCCATTCACGGAGAAAGGACGGCCCGCCTCACATTCGTGGCCCGTGATTGAGATGACTCAGGCTCTCAATCGAGTGAGCAGGCCATCGCACGGAATATTCTGGCAATTCGCGACTCCCTATTCCCTTCTCGCTACTCGCTCGTCCCCCGACCCGAAATCCCGGCCCCGTCGAAGCAATCCGGAATCGCTGGCAGAACCATCTGGACCCAGAAACGGGTCCCGTCGGCAGTCAGGTGGCAGACATCGGAAAAGTGCTCACCGTCCGCGGGAAATTCACGGGCAAGATCGAGAAACCGCAGATCCGGCCCCGCCGCCGCGACCGCCAGTTCGCGAATCTGCCGATTGTGCGCATCCAGCGTCCGCGACACGTTGTCCGGCAGCCCCCAGGCTTCCACCGGAAGCTCGTAAACGCCGGAGCCGTAGCCGAGTTCGTGCGAACGGAAGGCGTCGCGGGTGTAATTTTCCGGCAGGAACGACGCAAAACTGCAGAGCACGACAACGCCCTGTTGCTCCCGGACGCCGGCGACAATCTCGGCCAGGTTCTGACGAAACGGGCCGGGTGTCCGGATCTCGGAACCGAACGCGAGATCGGCCGCCTCCGGCTCCCCCAGACCGATCCGTTCCGCAGCCCGACTCGCCGTCTGAGTCAGAATCGCCGGCAGGTTGACAGTCCCGGCGGCCCTCCGACTCTCGAATCCGGCATACCAGGCGCAATGCGTGTAGTCCTCCCGAAACAGCCCCGGCGCGACGCAGTTCATGCGGATGTCGTTGATGCCGTGGTAAATGACGACGACGTCGAAACGCCGGCCCTTCAGAAACCGCCACTTGAGCAGACTGTCGCGCGAAGTATGCGCCGAGCGGGCGACGTTGTAGACCTGCACCGGACGCGAACAGCGGGTTTCCAGGACTCGCTGCAGTTCGGGGCCGACTTGTTCGAGCACGGACCCTCCCAGCAGCAGAACATCGAGCCGCTCATCGTCGGTTGCAGCAACATCAAGCGCCCCGGTTTTTCTCAGCTCCGGATAATAAAAATCCTCCAGCGATACCGCGGCCGTGGGCGCCACCACGGAAACGCCGTACTGGATGCGGAGAAAAATTTTGAATCCCAGCCAGACCAGGCCCAAGAGATAGGCGATGTAGAGCGGATACAGCACCAGCCGCCGGCGCCACCAGCGGCCGGGACGCCGCGGAGCGGATGGTTCGGCGGAGAATAACGGATCGGCCATGCACTCGACTCTGGCACATTCCAGTTTCGCGTGCAAACGAGCCGCCATGCTCTCGTGACCAACCCGTTGAAGAATTCTGGCGTTGGAAACTCTGCGTCGGGCCATTGGAAACTCTCAGCCCTCGCCGCCGAACGGGGCCTCCACGTCTAACCCATCTCTGCGTCGGCAGTTGCCGCCCGTGGCGGGCCGGTTTCACCGGCGCAAGAAATCTGGTAGAAGCGACCCGCGGCGACCAATGCGTAAGGTCCCGATGTGTGTGGTGAATCAGAACGGAGACGCGTTCTCCGTTTCCGGAGAGGTCAGGCCATGGATCTGTTGAGCACCTTGTCGGGTTCGTTGATGGAAGGATTCTTCCCGGCGGGCTGGGATCTGAAGAAGATCGATGCCTGTGTCGCCAGCGATCCGGCGGCGATCAGCGAACGTCAGAAGTGGTGGCACAAACGCTTCGAACTCATGCCCTGCGCGACGCTCGCCGACTTCGACATGATGCTCGGCCACGAAATCGCCTGGACGATCAAGCAGAGCCGGGACAACGGGGATTCGCTGGCGCTGATCCTGCCGGTCGGTCCGATGGGGATGTATCGCTGGGCGATCTACTTCCTCCAGCAATGGAACGTCTCCTGCGACCACGTGCACGGCTTCAATATGGACGAATGGAGCGACGCCGAAGGAAATACGCTCCCCCCCACCAATCCGGGGTCGTTCCAGTATTCCATGGAGCAGGCCTTCTACGGCCCTCTCGGCAAATTGACGGTGCCGAAGAAGCAGCGGAACTTCGCGACGAAGAAGCTGCTGCCGACCTACGCCGACCAGATCGGTCAGTTGCGGGCCGATGGCGCCAAGCTGGGGGTCATCTTCGGTATCGGCCGGGTCTGCCACATCGCCTTCTGGGAACCCCACTTCGCGGGCGAATTCGCCTCGGACGCCGAGTGGAAAAAGCAGACGCACCGCTTCGGAGCGAAGCTGCATCCGCTGACGGTCGAGCAGAACGCCCTCACCAGCTTCAAGAGCCGCACGACGCTGGTCCCCGCTTTCGCCAACACCATCGGCCCCGGACTGTTTCTGAACGCCGACAAGATCATCGGCGGCGCGGACGGCACATTCGGCCGCGGCATGCAGTGGCAGGGGCTGAGCCTCTGGATGACGCTGCGTCACGAACCGACGCCGTGGATTCCGTCAACCTTCATGCCCACGCAGCCAGGCCGCCTCTTCTATCTGACGGAACTCGCCGGGCCCCTCAATGCGGAATGCAATTGAGAAAAAGTGGGGAGCGGCTGGTGGCTCGTGATGACGGAGACAGGAAGCCGCCGGTCCTGCGATTACGCGGGGCCGGCGGTTTCGCTTTCCCGACGCTCGAAAACCAGCGGGTGGTCGGACTGAGGATCGGCGACTCGCAGCGAAATTCGCCCCTCCAGAACATCTTCCAGCAGATCCCCGCAGACTTCCGCCCGCCACGTCTGCGTCAGCCGGGGCGGTTCCCCCTGGTGGTCGTTGTAGACGTGCCAGCGGACCAGATGCCGCAGGTCGGACGCCGTGCCGACGAGCGGCTGTGCAACATTCATCTCGGCACAACGATTCGCCAGCGCCAGCCCCAGGAAGTGGCCAAGCACCTGTTCGTCGTGCGATTTGTCGTCGTCGCCCGGTTTCGGAACGCGCGGCAATTCCGAGTTCGGCAGAGCGACCGCCGCCGCAATGCACTTCAGCAGAGCCGGCGCCGCCTTGCGATATTCAGTCCGGTTCATGTCCCGCGTCGAACACAAATCGGCTTCGGTCGTCGGCTTCCGGCGGGCCAGCTCGATAATCAGATCGTCACGCAGAATCTTGCGAGCCGGGCGATTCTTTTCATTCGCTTCGCGATCGCGCCACCAGTAGACCTCGCGGGCGACCGCCTGCTCCCGCGGCGTCAGCCGATGCACGCTCGACAGCCGCAGCCACGCGTCGGGCGCCCGCTCGGCGACAGTTTCTTCGATCATCCGGGCGAACTCGGCCTCGGCCCAGCCCAGCCGGCCGAGCTTCTGCAGCGACTTGCACTGCTTATCCCAGATTTCCAGCACATGCTGGACGTCGTCCAGCGCATACTCCGTCTGTTGCGGCGTCAGCGGTCGGCGGCGCCAGTCGGTGCGGGTCTCCCGCCCGTGGGCCGTCTTGCCGACGACACGCCGGACCAGAGCCTCGTAACCCAGCGGAAAGCTGCGGCTCCGCAACCCCTCGGCAATCTGGATGTCCCACAATCGGCCGGGCGGCTTCCCGCAATGCGTCAGGCAAAAGCGGACTTCCTCGCGCCCGCCATGCACGACGATCGCGGTCTTGTTGTCCGCCATCAGCTCCCACCAGGCGCTCAGATCGGTCACCGCGTACGGATCGACCGCCACGCAGCGCTCCCGCGTGGCGAACTGCAGCAGGCACAGCTCCGGGCGATGCGTGTACTCGGAGACGAACTCCGTATCGAAGGCGACGATTCGAGCCTCGGCGATATGCCGACAGAGGTCGTCAAACTCACTCTGATCGACGATCAGGGACTGCGTCATGCGTCGGAACGATCTACGACGAAACCACGAAATGCGGAACGGACCCGGCCCGCCGCGGAAACTGGCACGCATCGTCTCACGCGAAACCCGCCCTCGCAAGGGCGCGTCAAGGCCAAAATCGGCGCGATCGGGGAGACCCGCCCGGCCCACTCCGATCGCGCCGGTCGTGGTCGGGGCTGGGCGACCGGCCATTCGCGCTGGTATGCTCGGGATTTGATGCGTTTCAGCATCCGTCACACCGTGATCGACTTCGGGAGCGCCCGCAACATGGACCTGCAGCACGAATTCGCACAAATTCTCGCCCGGCGGACGTTTCTGGGACGCACGCTCGGCGGATTGGGGACGACCGCCCTCGCGGGACTGCTGGGACCGGGCTCAGTCCGCGGGGCAGAAACTGACGACACCCGCTGGCCAGGCGTCGTCCAGCCGCTGCATCTGCCGCAGAAAGCCAAGCGGGTGATTCACCTCTGCATGGCCGGCGGTCCCAGCCACCTCGAAACGCTGGACCACAAGCCCAAGCTGGCGGAGCTGCACGGTCAACCGATGCCGGAATCGGTCACCGCGGGGCAGCCCATCGCCCAGCTCCAGGGCCAGCAGCTCAAGATCCTGGCCCCGCAACATCCCTTCGAAAAATACGGCCAGTCCGGGCAGGAAATCTGCGCCAAGTTCCCGAAAATCGGCGGCGTCGCCGACGAGCTGTGCATCATCCGCTCGGTCGTCACCGAGGCGATCAATCACGATCCCGCCCACACATTCATGAACACGGGCAGCTCCGTTTCCGGCCGACCGAGCATGGGCTCGTGGAACTGGTACGGCCTCGGTGCCGAAACCCACGATCTGCCAGGCTTTGTCGTACTCACGTCGACCGGGAAAAGTGGCCAGATGCAGCCGATCGCCAGCCGCCAGTGGCACAGCGGCTTCCTCCCCAGCCGGTTCCAGGGGGTCCGACTCTACTCCAAAGGGGATGCCGTCCATTACATCAGCAACCCGGCGGGGGTCACCGCCGACCGCCAGCGGGACGTGCTCGATGCAGTCGGTGCCCTCAATCGCCAGCTCGACGCCTCCATCGACGATCCCGAGATCGCCACGCGAATCAACCAGTACGAGCTCGCCTTCAAAATGCAGTCGAGCGTCCCCGAACTGATGGATCTCTCCAGCGAACCGAAGCACATTCTCGATCTCTACGGCGCCCAGCAGGGAGACGGCTCGTTCGGCACAAACTGCCTGCTGGCTCGCCGGCTTGCCGAGCGGGGCGTGCGGTTCATTCAGCTCTACCACCGCGACTGGGACCATCACGGCGGCATCAAGGGAGGCATCGAGCAGATTGCGGGCGAAGTCGACGGACCGTGCGCGGCACTCATCAGCGACCTCAAACAGCGGGGCATGCTCGACGAAACGCTGGTCATCTGGGGCGGCGAATTCGGGAGGACGCCGATGGCCCAGGGGAACGGCCGCGACCATCACCAGAAAGGCTTTTCGATCTGGATGGCCGGCGGCGGGATCAAGGGTGGCACGAGTTACGGCCAGACCGACGAGTTTGGCTATCACGCCGTCGAAAACGTCTTCCACGTCCACGACCTGCACGCAACCATGCTGCACCTGCTGGGAGTGGATCACCTCAAGCTGACGTATCGCTTTCAGGGCCGCGACTACCGGCTGACAGACGTCTCCGGAAACGTGATCCACCAGATTCTCGCCTGACCCAACCCGCCGAAAGCACTCTCCCCCCCTTCCCTCGTTCCCAGGCTCCGCCTGGGAACGCACTCTTGGGACGCTCCGCGTCCTCTTCTTCCCCTCCTTACCCACCACCTCTTCGCCCTCTCCTCCCCATCCACCATCCACCATCCACCAACCACTTCTTATGTGAATTCCGCGCAACAAACTCGCTATTTATGACGGGGACATAGGAGCATGCGCGTCGGCGGGCCACCGCCGGCGTTCCGGACGATTCCCGTCAAACCGGGCCTGATCAGGGCCCAGCGACGGGTCTTCCGCAAGGAGGATCCGAGGGGCGCACCCCGTGTGCGCACAGCCTCGACGTCGAGCTTTTCCCGTTCACCCGGCCGCAAGACCGGCGAACCTGATCAACGTGCTTGAACCGCCGGGACTGAAACCGGCGCAACATCACCGCCAGACGGACTCCGGCGGGACGGCCGTAAGAAAGCCGACCCGCCGGAGCCGATCGCGGTACGTACGGTGGACGTCCTCGTCCGCCGGTAGGGCCGGGCGCGCCCGGCCGAACTGTGCGATTCCCTCGTTCCCAGGCTCCGCCTGGGAATGCCTCTTCCAGACGCTCCGCGTCCTCCGTGTAGGGCAGGCTCCCGCCTGCCGGTTTGTGCCGTCCATCTCCATTCCGGCACGCACGAGCGCCCTCTTCAAAACCACACAGCCCGCCCCACCCACGTCTCCACCACCTCGCTCAGCAACCGCTGCTGAGCGCGCAGAATCGCCCGCTGCACCCCCGCCGGGCCATCGTGTCGCAGCACATGGGCGTCATGGAGCCGGCCGTCATCGACTCCGGGCGGAGGGAGCCCGAACGTCCGCGAGACCGCGGTTGCCGTTCCGTCCCGCTGCAACGCCTGCGGTTCGATGGAGCGCGGGCCGTGTCTCGGCAAGACCGAGCTGGACTTCGGCGGCATCGACTCGCAGGGAAAGCCGTTCACGCACATCGTCCGCCGGAGGGTGCGGCGTGTGGGTTGTGGGCAGATGCGGATTGACGTGGTGCGAGAGAATCGTCTCGCAACGGCCCGCAATTGACCTTTTCTCAGCCACCCGATCGCCATGCGGGCGCTGATTTGCTTGCTCACTTCGACTCACAGAGTAAATTTGCCACTCGAATTGTATCGGAAACATCGTTCGAAGCCCGCAGAGTTCCACAGTATGTCGAGTGCTGGACGCATCAGTTCATCTGCAGAATCGAGTTCTATGTCTTCGATCTGAACATCCGGCAGGATCAATTCGTCTTGGTTACAGCAGCCCCAGTCCGAGTCATGGCCATGAATCCACACCTTCTGCATTCCAAAGAAACTGAGCAGGATCCAAGCCGGTCCTGGAATCTCAAGTTTGCGGATGGCTTCACAATAGCCCGGCAGTCGATCGAGCAAATATCGGACGAATTGAGTTGAAAAGTACTCGTCATCTGGCATGTTTGCGCCAGGCCGAGCCGCTGCGACGCCACCAGCGGTCGCTTCAATAACTCCGTTGCGGAAGATCTGAACATAGCTGCGAGATCTACCATGCGATGGGTCTACAACGCATATCCCATCGAGATTGAATCGTGGTGAAGATCCGACGGTAGGGGAAATGGGTGCTAGCTTTTGCTGCACAGACCGAAGTTTTGCTGCGTCGAAGTTCATCCTTGAAACAAAGCTAGCCAGTGGCACGATGTGAACCATCATCGAAGGGATGCCTCGTAACATGAGTGGACCTCGCCCGCTACTGACCTCGTTAAGTCGGTGGCTTCGGAAAGTTCGGATTGTCTCGCTGATAGTCTGCGACAAACCAAAAGCTTGGCGAAGCTCCGAAGTGTCCATTGAGTAGACTCCTGCTGTATTCCGGGCGTAGAACTGCCCAGGCTCTTTTCCGTAGATTACGCGATGCGGTGCGACCATGCTTTGATGCACCCGGATGATGATGACGTGCCTTGTGTTCGCAACTGGCACTGCGTGCACGTTGAATTGGATCCGCGGTTCAATCCAACGGGCCGCGAGCTCCGATATCTGCAACTGTAGGCCGTCGATATTCTCGTGTTCGACTCCACGGACTTCCTTCGGGATGCCGTTCGTGGCTTCGACACCGATCAGCAAGTGACCTCCGAGCGAGTTCGCGAAAGACGAGATGTCCTTCAAGAGTTCCACGCACTGGGCACGCTGATGGGCTTGGTCTTTGGCGGGAACGTGAGGGTCCTTGAGAGTAAGTCGATAGAACTCGCGTTTGTATTCGATCGTTCGCTTCTCCGGGAGTGCGACTTCGACAAGCCTTTGGAGGTCAAGTTCGGTGATCGCGTCGAGGTCCGTCGGCAGCATAGCGATGCTCTCTCGATTCCAACGTGTTCCAGATCAGTTCCGGCGAGTGAGGCCAACTCTGCGCAAGTTACCATGCCACCACGTTACACCGAAAGGTACACGTAGCCAGAGCCTCTCTGTGAATTGAAATATCCGCATCCCAGTTAATTCCTCCGTTTCCGGCCCTAGAAAGCCCTTCCCAGCCCCCGCTACCAGCACGAACCTGAATCGCGTCCCCTGCCTGCAGGAAGGTCGCGATGCCCACGTTCGCCGAAGAGATGGTGGCCCAGCTCGAAACGCTGCTGCGTGTGAACGTCGGCGTCCAGACCGTCACGTTCGGCGGTCAGACGGTCAGCTACGCCGACCTGCAGCAGCAGTACCAACGCTGGAAGGCCCAGGCCGCCCGCGAGACCGGCAAACGGCCCTTCATTCGCTCCCTCACGATGGAGGGGCCATGAGCGCTTCCGGCCTCTGGCAGAGTGCGACCGGCCTGTTCGACGCCGGCCTGCGTCAGTCCCGGACCGCAGCCGGCGATGGTCGCGCAGCCCCCTGTCGGCCACGGCCGCGGCGACGCGTTGGACCTCAAGGAAGACCCGCGTATCCGGAAAAACCGCGCCACAACGTCGCCAACGAACGCCATTCCGTTCGCAGTTGTGAGGATTTTCGCGAGTTGTCTTCGCGGCCTTTGACGCTCCACACAAATCATGGCAGCATGGTCGCTGTCGCGAATCAACCGACTGTGGCTGCAGGGTTCCGGCGTCGCAAATCGGGACGGCCGAGTCCGTGTGTTCATTAGAGTCAGTCGCAGTGGGCATTCGCGCAGGCTGATTTTCTGGTTCGTCGCAACAGGCGCACTATGGTCACTCCGCTGATCTCTCCCGCTCGGACGGCATTGTGTCTGCTGGCGGGCCTCGTGCTGGTCGGCTGCGCAAAGCCGCCCGAACCTCTCCCCATCCCTCCCCCGCGCGTGACGGTGCAGCACCCGCTGCAGCGCGACGAACTCAACTACAACGAGTACAACGGCTGGGCCGACGCTTCGGCGACCGTGGAGGTCCGCTCGCGGGTCCGCGGCCATATCAAAGAAGTCCTGTTCAAAGACGGCCAGTTCGTCAATGCCGGCGACAAGCTCTTCGAACTCGATCGGGAGCCGTTCGAGGCCGAGTATCTTGTCGCGACCAGCAAAGTCGGCGTCGCGGAAGCTCAGCTCGCGTTTGAGATCGAGGAAGAAAAGCGTCAGAAAGAGCTGTTCGCAAAGAACGTCGTGACGCAGTCTGAGCTGGACAGGGTCATCGCGACGCGGAGGTCCTGGGAAGCCAACGTGGCGGCGGCGAAGGCGGAAGCCGAGCGGAAGAAGCTGGATCGCGACTACGCGACGATTGCGGCGCCGATGCCGGGCAAGATCGGTCAGGCCAAACTGGTCGCGGGCAATCTTGTGGGAGCCGGCGGAAGCGATCCGCTCCTCACGACCATCGTGTCGGTGAATCCCATCTATGTCTATTTCAACGTCGATGAACGGGGAGTGCTGGAGTTTCGCCGGTTGCATCCGGAGATCAAAGGGAGTTCTCCCGAGAAGCCACCGGAGATCCCGATCGAATTTGGCCTGGAAACCGACGTCGGTTATCCGCGCAAAGGCAAGATTGACTTCCGGGAGAACAAGATCGATGCCTCGACGGGGACGATCATCGTTCGCGGAACGGCGGACAACGCCGACGAGGTGATCCTGCCGGGGAGCCGCGTCCGTGTCCGCGTGCCGCTGACGAACAAGCCCTACCCGGCGACGCTCGTGCCCGATCTGGCGGTGCTCAGCGACCAGGATCAGCGGTATCTGCTCTGCTTGAATGACAAGTCGGAAGTCATTCGCCGCAACATCACGCTGGGCCGGCTGATGGCGGACGGGATGCGGGTCATCCTGCCGGGGCCGGCGGACGAGGAGCCGGTGACGGCGGACGACTGGGTCATCGTCGATGGCCTCCAGCGGGCGCGGATCAACTACCCGGTCGAGCCCAGGGATAAGGACGGGGAGGCTGTCGCCGTGACGGCGACGGCTGACGCCGCAAAGTGAATTCAGGCGACAGCGGTCGGCCGCAGCGCGGCCCAGGTCTTTGGTCCCGGTTTCACAACGCCCCTGGCTCGACGGATTGCCCATGATCTCCCACTTCTTCATCGATCGGCCGATCTTCGCCACCGTGCTGTCGGTGGTGATCGTGATTGTCGGCACGGTCTCGGCGACGCAGTTGCCGATTGCGCAGTATCCCGAGGTCGCGCCCCCCGTCGTGCAGGTGACGGCGACCTATCCCGGGGCCAACGCCGTCACCGTCGCGGAGACCGTGGCGACGCCGATCGAACTGGAGATCAACGGCGTCGAGCGGATGCTCTACATGGCGTCGAAGTGCACCAACGACGGCCAGATGAACCTGGACGTGACGTTCGAGCTGGGCACCAACCTCGACATGGCGCAGGTGCTGGTGCAGAACCGCGTGAGCGTCGCCCAGGCCAAGCTGCCGGAGGAAGTGAAGAAGATCGGGGTGACGACGAAGAAGAAGTCGCCCAGCATCCTGATGTGCGTCAACCTGATCTCTCCCGATCAGCGATACAACCAGCTCTATCTCAGCAACTACGCGGCGCTCAACGTCAAGGACGATCTGGCCCGCGTGAAGGGTGTCGGCGACGTCGCCTTTCTCGGGCCGCGCGATTACAGCATGCGGATCTGGCTCGACCCGACGAAACTCGCCGCGCGGCAGATGACGGCCGGCGACGTGGTGCGGGCGGTTCAGGAGCAGAACGTGCAGGTCGCCGCGGGGCGCCTGGGGCAGCCGCCGACCCCCGCCGACCTGAGCGTGCCGTTTCAGATTCCGATCAACGCGCAGGGACGGCTGACGACCGAAGCGCAGTTCGCGGAGATCAT
Source organism: Planctellipticum variicoloris (assembly GCF_030622045.1). Lineage (NCBI taxonomy): Bacteria > Pseudomonadati > Planctomycetota > Planctomycetia > Planctomycetales > Planctomycetaceae > Planctellipticum > Planctellipticum variicoloris. Next base: position 198,044 of record NZ_CP130886.1, read on the forward strand.
CCTGAAGACCGGCGACAACGGTCAACTGGTCTATCTGCGCGACGTGGTGCGGGATGCGACGTTCGATGCGCAGGGCCGGCCGCTGCAGAAAGGGGTCGAGCTGGGGGCAAAGAATTACGACGTCAACAGCTACCTCGACGGTCAGCCGAGCGTGACGCTGGCGGTTTTCCAGTTGCCCGGATCGAACGCGCTGGAAACGGCCGACATGATCCGGACCCGGATGGAAGTCCTCAAGCAGGACTTCCCCGCAGGAGTCGACTACCGGATCGAGTACGACACGACCGTGTTCGTCGAGGAGTCGATCACCAGCGTCTATCACACGCTGATCGAAGCCTTCGTGCTGGTGTTCGTCGTGGTGCTGGTGTTTCTGCAGAACTGGCGCGCAACCCTGATTCCGATGGTCGCCGTTCCCGTGTCGCTGGTGGGAACATTCGCGATCATGTCGGGCCTCGGATTCTCCCTGAACAACCTCTCGCTGTTCGGGCTGGTGCTGGCGATCGGCATCGTCGTCGACGACGCGATCGTGGTTGTCGAAAACGTCGAACGCTGGATGGCGCAGGGGATGTCTCCCCGAGACGCCAGCCGGCGGGCGATGGAAGAAGTCACCGGCCCGGTCATCGCTATCTCGCTCGTGCTCTGCGCCGTCTTCATCCCGACCGCGTTCATGGCGGGAATCAGCGGACAATTCTATAAGCAGTTCGCCCTGACGATTGCCGCCTCGACGGTGATCTCCGCATTTAACTCGCTCACGCTCAGCCCGGCCCTCTGCGCCGTCCTGCTGAAACCCCACGTGCACGGCCACGCCCGGCAGGAAGCCCTGCCGAAGCTGGGGATCGCCCTGCTGGGCGGTCTGGCGGCTTACGTGTTCCTGCTCGGACCGGCGATCGGTCTGCTGGGGCTGGACGCCGGCGACCACGAAGGCGGCGGCCACGGCGGACCGACTGGGCCGGCCTGGCTCCGGATCAGCCTGTTTGTCGGCGGATTCGTGGCCGGCTGGTTCTTGAGTTTTATCGTCAATCGCGTGCTGGACGCCGGATTCAAGGCGTTCAACTGGTCGTTCGACGTCGCGATCAAGGGCTACGGCGCCATCGTCGGCCTGTTCCTGCGGCTGGCGGTAATCCTGCTGGTGGTCTATGGCGGACTGATGGGGCTGACGTTCGTCACGCTGACCAGCGTCCCGATCGGATTCATCCCGGAGCAGGACAAGGGCTATCTGGTCATCAATGCGCAGTTGCCCGACGGGGCCAGCCTGGAGCGGACCGACCAGTTGATCCGGAAACTCAGCGAAAAAGCCCGCGCAGTCCCCGGTGTGGCCCATACGATCGACCTGTCGGGCTACTCGACAATTCTCAGCACCAACCTGAGCAACGCGGGCGGGATGTTCGTGATTCTGGCCCCGTTTGAAGAGCGGGCCGGCGTGGCGGCGCTCGCCGCTCCCGCCGTCGCCCGCGAGCTGCGAAAGGTCTTCAGCGAGTTCCGGGAAGCGCAGATCGCCGTGTTCGGGGCGCCCCCCGTCGACGGATTGGGAAGCACGGGCGGTTTCAAACTCCAGATCGAAGATCGCCGGGGCGCGGGGCTTCGCGCGTTGCAGGGAGCAGTGCAGAATCTGCGCGAAGAAGGCGCTCAGGATCCGCGGCTCGCCGGCCTGATTTCGACCTTCAGCGTCTCGCAGCCTCAATTGTATATCGACATCGACCGGGAAAAGGCCAAGGCGATCGGCGTCGCGCTGCCGGAGATCCACACCGCGCTGCAGTCGTATCTGGGGGCGGCGTATGTGAACGACTTCACGTTCCAGAATCGGAGCTGGCAGGTCAACGTGCAGGCCGATCCCCGATACCGGACACGCGTCGAAGACGTCGGAAAGCTCGAAGTGCGGACGGCGGCGGGCGTCCGCGTGCCGCTGCGGACCCTGATCCAGCTTCGCGAGACCAGCGGCCCGGCGATCGTCAACCGGTACAAGCTGTTTCCATCCGCCGAAGTCAACGGCAACACGGCTCCCGGCACCAGTTCCGGTCAGGCGGTCCAGATCATGAACGAACTGGCCGGCCGGTCGCTGCCGTCCACGATGGGCTTCGAATGGACCGAACTGACGTACCAGCAGATTCTGGCGGGCGAGGACCTGCTCACCAAGCTGGTCTTTCCGCTGGCGGTCGTCTTCGTGTTCCTCGTCCTGGCGGCTCAGTACGAGAGCTGGACGCTGCCGATGTCGATCATTCTGATCGTGCCGATGTGCATCCTGGCGGCAATGGTCGGCGTCCTGCTGAACCGCCTGGATAACAACATCTTCGTGCAGATCGGCCTGGTCGTGCTGGTGGGACTGGCCGCCAAAAACGCCATTCTGATCGTCGAATTTGCGAAGCAGCTCCAGGACGAGGGAAAGCCGCTGTTCGAAGCCACGGTCGACGCCTGCAAGTTGCGCCTGCGTCCGATTCTGATGACGTCGTTCGCGTTTATTCTCGGCGTGGTGCCGCTCGTCCGCGCCAGCGGCGCCGGCGCCGAAATGCGCAGCACGCTCGGGATTGCAGTTTTCAGCGGTATGCTGGGCGTCACGATTTTCGGCGTGCTGTTCACGCCGGTGTTCTTCTACGTGATTCGCTGGTTCACCACGCCTCGCGTCCAGCCAGTCGCGCCGACGGCTGACGCAGACTCGCATCCCTGACGACTTGCCCGCCCGCGGCTGGCAGGTCCGATTTGCCGTTGAGTTCTTTGCCGGACGCGATGATCTCTCGCTCACCTCATCGCGCCGCAGGCTTTCACCGGGACGTATTTGTCCTGATGCATGACATCCAAGACATGGATCCGCCAAGGCCGATCTCTGAGCGAGGCGTATCGCTGAGGCATCGACGGGGGCGGCCCATCCCTCTGACAGGAGGCTCGTTCCATGAGACGCATGCTGCTGATTTGCCTGAGCACGTTGACGCTGGCTCCCGCCAGTCTTCCGGGACAGGAGTCCGCGCAGCCGCCCGCTGCGGAGACGCTGATCCGCCAGGGAGTCGAAACCTACGTGAAGGCTTTCAACGACCGCGACGCGACGGCGCTGGCCGCGCAGTGGTCGCCCGAGGCCGTGTATGAGAACCGGCTGACGGGTGAAGAAGTCACAGGGCGGGCGGCGATCGCCGAGCAGTTCACGAAGCAGTTCAAAGAACTCCCCGACCTGAAGATGGAGATCAACGTCGAGTCGATCCGATTGTTGTCGCCGAATGCCGCCGTCGAACAGGGGGTCGCGAAACTGTTGTCCCCGAAGACGGAGCCGGAAGAGGTCAGCTACACGGCCCTCTACGTCCGGCAGGACGGCAAGTGGCTGCTCGACCGCGTGACGGACGGCGACACGGACTCGCCGCCGTCGAATTACGGGCGGCTCAAGTCGCTGGAGTGGCTCATCGGGGACTGGGTCGACCAGGACGAGCAGGTCAGCATCGAAACCAGTTGCCACTGGGCGAAGAATCAGAATTTCCTGGTGCGGTCGTTCGCGGTTTCCGCGGGAGGCGCAATCGATACATCGGGGATGCAGGTCATCGGCTGGGATCCCGCGGTGAAGAAGATCCGCTCGTGGACGTTCGACTCGGACGGCGGATTCGCAGAGGCGACGTGGACGCAGCAGGACGATCGGTGGTTCATCCGCAATACGGGCGTCCTCAGCGACGGCCGCAAGGCGTCGATGGTCAACGTGATGCGGAAGCTCGACGACAACTCCTTCTCCTGGCAGACCATCGAACGGACGGTGGGCGGCGAACTGCTGCCCAACATCAACGAAGTGGAAGTCGTGCGTAAGTAGACGCCGGCGTGTCCCCCGTGTCCCTTTCGATTCTGCATTCAGACACCAGACAGGTGACAACATGAAACGTAGCGCATGGTCGATGATGGTCCTGGCCGCGATACTGCTCCTGGCGAATGACGACTTGCTCGCCCGCGGCGGCGGCCGTGGTGGTGGTGGCGGCGGAGGAGGGGCGAGAGCCGGCGGTGGCGGTGGTGGCATGGCTCGTCCGTCGGCTCCGGCCGCGGGCCGATCTCCTTCCATGAGTCGTCCTGCGGCCCCGGCAGCACGTCCAAGCCCCAGCCCGGGAGCCAGCCGCCCGGCGACAGGAGGCGCCGCGGGCGCCCGACCGCCAGCGGCCGGCGCCCGACCGGCAGCCGGTGGAGCCGGAGGCGCGGCACGTCCCGCAACGGGCGCGGTCGGCGGTGCACGTCCCGGTGGAGCGGCTCCAGGTGTCGCGGGAGGGCGGCCGAGCGCCGGACAGTTGAATAACTTCCTCGACGTCCCGCGCGCCTCAACCGGGGCCGTAGGGGCCGGCGGGGCGCGTCCCGGCGGCGCTGCCGGAGATTTTCTGCAGCAGGGGAATCGTCCCGCTCAGACGCCGGCCCGTCCGGGCGCTGCAACGTTGCCGGGCCTCGGCGCGGCAGCCGGCGCGGGTGGCGCTCTCGGCGCCGCTGCGGCAGCCCGACCCGGCGCCGGTTTGCCAGGCACAGGTCGTCCTGGTGCTGTTCGCCCTGGCGCCGATCGTCCAGTCGCCGATCGTCCGGGTGCAGGTGCGGATGGCAGCCGGCGACAGAATCTGCAGGACAATCAGGCCGGGCGAATCGAGAACCGCGAGCAGTGGACGCAGAATCGCGGCGACCGGGTCGATCAGATTCACGACCAGATTCACGATCAGTACCCCGTCCGCGCCTTCTGGAACGACCACCCTGTGTGGGGCGCCTGGGCGATCACGCGTCCCTACCGCTGGGCCACCTGGGTCGCTCTCGGCGGCTGGTGCGGCTACGGAGAGTCGGCAGCGGTCAGCTACAACTATGGGGACAGCGTCTATTACCAGGACGGCGCCGTCTACAGCGGCGACCAGCAGATCGCGACGGAAGAAGAGTACGCGCAGCAGGCCGCGGATATCGCCGCGAGCGCGCCCGAAACGCCCCCCGACCAGATGGAATGGATGTCGCTGGGGGTATTTGCACTGACCCAGGATGGACAGGCCTCCGGTCCGCCGCCAACGCTCTACATGCAACTGGTCATCAGCAAGCAGGGGGTGATCCAGGGGACGCTCAACAACACGCTCACCGGCGAGTCGCAGACCCTGGAAGGAATGGTGGACGCCAAGAGTCAGCGGGCAGCCTGGGGGATTACCGGGAAAGAACGGCCGATTGTCGAGTGCGGCATCTCGAACCTGACGCAGGACTCGGCCCCCGCGCTGATGCACTTTGCCGACGGAACGACCCAGCAGTGGCTGCTCGTACGACTGCCGGACCCGATGCCGGAAGCGCCGGCGAAATAGACTTTCAGGGTCGACGATCAGGTCAGCCCCGGTCGCCAGCGCTCGCGACCGGGATCGTGCCGCGCTTTCGGTGAGTCGACGAGGAAGACTGTGGCTGCAACGCAGAGCGTTTATCTCGATAGCTACGGGCAGCCTCGACTGCGCCGGTCGATCGTCGGTTTCCTCGACCTGCTGGGATTGTCCCAGATGGCCTTCGCTCGCACGAAGACGGCCAGTCGCGCCCGGCCCTACACGTGAGTGCGGCAAACCTGCACACTCGGTTTCCCGTTCACCCTGAGGAAGCCGCGCCGTGCCCGATGCCACTGCTGCGGGCGTTCGCGGGAAGGCGGAACAGTACGCGCGGGCGCTGCCGGGGGATGTCAGTCTTCCGATGAGTCCAGGAACTGCGCGATCCGATCAATCGTTCGCAGTCGTCGAGACTTGGTAAGCTGACATTCCCAGACGACTAGCACTCTCCATCCGGCCTTGTGGAGCGCTCGACGGACGACACGATCCCGCTGCTGATTTCGCTCGAATTTTGCCTTCCAATAGTCAACCCGAGACGCCGGCATTGAGCGACCGGCCGGGCAGGCATGCCGGTGCCAGAAGCAGCCATGCACGAAGATGATGGCGTGCAGCTTGGGAAAGACGAGATCGGGGCAACCGGGAAGGTCCAGACGATGCAGGCGGAAGCGATAGCCGCGGCGGTGCAGTTCCCGACGGACGACCAGTTCGGGCTTTGTATCCGCGCCACGCACGCTGCGCATGACCGCCGACCGCTGCGACGGGGTGAACACGTCGGTCACGGGATGCCCCTTCGGATGCGGCGTCAAAGATTGGGGGGGATCTCGATCAAAAGGGACAGATCAGTTTCGATCCCGACTACACGATCGTTGTAGAGTTCGAGCAACTGGCGGAATTCTGATTTACGCTTTTCCTGGCTGAACTCCGACAGTTCTTCGATATTAGCCGAAACAAACGATTCGATGGACATTACTGCCACTTGATCCTCGCATGCGTAGAGAACGAGGTCCCTTGCGGCCAGCACGGCAACCTCAGGAACAAGCAGAAAGGCTCGGAGTCCGCGAGACAGATTGACCTGACACTTCTCGACGACCGCGATGCCGGGGGCGATCGTGATATGGAATGCCGTGTCTCCGATTTCGAAATCCCCTTCCCTTCCGGTGGAATCGTCTGAAGAGCTGGCGAGTTCGTTTGCGACCTCCAGGTGAGGAAAACGGAGTTGGAGCTTCGCTCCGACGAGGTACTGCGCGACGGATGGAAGTTTTCCGACGTCCTTTGCAGCCCTGAGGATTCTGCGGATATTCGCGCACGTCGTCAGACGGGGATCGAAGACGAATTCAACCCGCTTTCGATTGAAATAATCCTGAACCTTTTCGGCCAACCAGGCCTGGCAAGCGTCCAGAACTTGGACTCGCTCCCTTTCCGTGAGAGATCCAAGTCGCAAAGGAGCAATCGCGTCCATCAGCGACTCAGCAACCCAAGGTGTGCCGCGGTTTGTTCTCCCGCCTTCTTTCACGAATGGCCGGTTTTCTCCATATCGAGTTAGAATTGATCGGACTGCCGACGCGGTCAGGCCCTTAATCTGGGCGCCGCCTTTCGCTCGATGATCGTCAACCTTGAGAGTGAACTCCGTCTTGAGCCGTTCAAGAATGACTAGTCCTGCTGCGACCGAACCGCGGGCCGGCAGTCCGTCGGTATGAATCGGGAGGCGAGAGAACCAGGCCTCAATGGCAGAGACGGCCGTTTTGCGATTCATCGCTTGGCCACCGTGATTCGTCGCGTACGCACCGTTCGAATTGAACCACGGAGAGTCTCGCAAGCCGGTTTCAAATAGTTCTCTCCAATCCACGCCACGACCGGAACGCAAACAGCGTCGCCAAATCCAAAGAGCGCCTGATTCAATCGGACTTCGATGCGGTAGTCGTCGGGAACGCCTTGAAGACGAGCGCATTCCCGTGCAGTCAGGAGCCGTACTCGGCGCTCACCGCGACCAGCTTCAAACAAGATTTGCCGGCCGCTTCCGCCTCTTGGCGTCCTCAGACATCCAGCAATGCCATCGGTACGAAGCTCAGCCATCGATCGGCCATGTCGCACACGCCGAAATGCTGTTGCGTAGGTGTAGTCTGCTCCCGAAATCATTTCTGCAGCGATTTTGGCGTGTCGTTCACTCAATTGGTTCATGAAATATGCGGCTCGCTCCTCGCTCCACCACGCCGGATCATCAGGAGGAAGGCTTTCAACGATCGACGGCAATCGCGGTCCCGCAGGCGGAAGTGGCGGAAGTTTGCGGATCTTCCACGCGATGTGCGGCGTGCCATGAATGAATTTCAGCAACTGGGGCGAGCGAACGTCCGACGGTCCAACCCCAAAAGGAATTTCGGCTTCGATACCAAGTTGAGCGATCACGAATAATCGAGCCCGGCTCTGCGGAACGAATCGCACGGCATCAACGATGATTGCGTCGCAGACATAACCAAGGGCATTGAGTGCCAGCAGAGCCGCCTCAAAGTCACGTCCCTCATTAGCCATCAAGAATCCGGGGACATTCTCCAGCAGCACGACTTTAGGCAGCGAGCCCGCGACCGCTTTCTCCTTAAGAAGACGGACCAGTCCCCAAAAAGCACTTGACTGTTCGCCGCTGAGCCCCGCCATCGCTCCTGCTATGGAAAGGTCGTTGCACGGGAACGACGCGGTAAATAGGTCGCAGTCCGGAATCGCATCGGCCGAAATCTGGTGAATGTCACCAAGAAGAAATTCGTCGATCGGGAAGTTCGCCCGATACATCTCCAGCTTCTGCTCGTCAATATCGTTCGCGAACACCGTTTCGAAGCCGCACTGATCGAGCGCCAGGCGCACCAATCCGATGCCGGCGAAGAATTCGGCGACGCGATATGGCGAAGTCATTCGATTTACACGAGCCATTTGATTCAACATCCATGCCGAGGACGGCCAGAGCGACAAGGGGCTGACGTGGACAGATTATCGGGTTCGCGGCGAATGAAGCAAGGAGGGTTCTGGGAACTTTGACGGAGATCGACGCAACCGCTGACTGGGAGCGCGGTTCGTTGAACAGAAACGCACGTTTCTGCACGCAGCAGGCGGCCCACTCCGACCTGACGCTGACCGGAATGTACAACGTCCTGGAGAAGCTGCGGAGCGGCGAGCCGCTGACCGCCAAGGAAAAGACGACCCATGAACAGGGGCTGGTCTCCGTTCTGAAACAGCTTCACGACGATCTGGACGCCGCGGTGTTCGAGGCGTACGGCTGGCCGGTCACGCTGACCGATGAAGAGATCCTGGAACGGCTGGTGGCCCTGAATGCCGAGCGGGCCGCCGAAGAAGAAGAGCGGGGGCTGATCCGCTGGCTGCGGCCGGAGTTCCAGAACCCGGCCGGCGGCAAGGGGGCCGTCCAGAAGCAACTGGACGTCGAAGAGGACGAAGAGGCCGCCAAGCCGGCAAAGAAGAAACCGTCGAAGGCCGCCGCGGCGAAAAAGCAGCCGTGGCCGAAGAAGCTCGCCGAACAGGCCGCCGCGGTGGCGCAGGCGCTGCAGGCCGCGAAGAAGCCGGTCACGCCTGCGGACGTCGGTCAGGTCTTCATGCGGGCGAACACGGACGACGTAGTCCGGCTGCTGGAGATGCTTGCGGCGATTGGGAAAACGCGGACGATCAAGGGCGGGAAATATGTGGCGTCGTGAGGGGGATGGGGCTGAGGAAATTCACCGTCAGTTCTCCCGGCCGGTCTGCAGCCGGTTCGAGACATGCCAGACTTCCCCGGACAGGCTGGTCCTGACATTCCCCTGATGCCGGGCGACTTCGTTCTTGACGTTGTCGTAGTCGATGTCCGCGGCGAGCCGGGCGACGGCCCGGCGTCGTCGTTCCGGTCCAAGAACAACAGTTCAACGCCCGCCGCCGTGCGGGAGAACAGGCCGTAGTTGACGCCGCCGTCCACGACACTTGTGCCAAGCGGGCTGCTGTGGCCCGAGGTGGCAAGCTGCCTCATGAGGGTTTACCGCGTGGTGGCTGTGGCTGGTGCTGGCGTCGGATGACCGTTTGTCAGTTCGGCGGTCGCCGCGAAATACGCCCCCTTGCCGCGAATGCCGGCTTGCGATTGCGAGAGCGTCGCAAACAAATGCATGGTGCGGGCGATGACCCCGGTCCACCCGGTCTGGTGGCTGGCCCCCAGGCCGGCGCCGTTGTCGCCGTGGAAGTACTCGTAGAACAGGATCAGATCTCTCCAGTTTCCGTCCGTCTGAAACTTCTCGGTCCCGCCGTAGACGGGACGCCGGCCGTCCGGACCGCGCAGGAAGAGGGTTTCCAGCCGCCGTCCGAGTTCCTCGGCCACCTCAAAGAGCGTCATCAACTGCCCCGAGCCGGTGGGACACTCCACCTGGAACTCGTCGCCATAGTAGGCGTGGTAGTTCAGCAGGGCGCGGATAATCAGGATGTTGACCGGCATCCAGATCGGTCCCCGCCAGTTCGAGTTGCCGCCGAACATCCCGGTGTCAGACTCCGCCGGCAGGTAGGCCACGCGATACTCCTGACCTCCGGCTCGAAAGACGTACGGATGTTCGTCATGGAACCGGGACAGCGAGCGGAGTCCGTGCGGGCTGAGGAATTCGTTTTCATCGAGCATCTTCGCCAGCACGCGGCGGAGCTTCGTTTCGTCCAGGATTGAAGCCAGCCGCCGCCCGCCCGCGCCGGTCTTGCGCGGGTCGTGAATCGCTGCACTGAGCTCGGGGCGTGATTCGAGAAACCACTGCAGCCGCTCGGCGAGGTCGGGGTATTTCGCCAGGAGCTGTCCCTCGAAAACCGTGGCTGCGCACAGCGGCAGCAGCCCCACCATCGACCGGACTTTCAGCCGCTCCGACTGTCCGTCCGGACGGCGGAGGACGTCATAGAAGAATCCATCCTCCTCGTCCCACATCCCGGTCTGCCCGCCCAGATGCGACATCGCAGAGGCGATCCAGAGGTAGTGTTCCGTGAACTTCAGGGCCATATCCGCGTAATCCGGATCGGTCATGGCCAGCTCGGCGGCGATCTCGAGCATGTTTTCGCAGTAGAGCGCCATCCAGGCGGTCCCGTCGGCCTGTTCCAGATAGCCGCCGGTCGGCAGGGGAGCGCTCCGATCGAACACGCCGATGTTGTCCAGCCCCAGAAAGCCCCCTTCGAACACGTTCCGCCCGGACCGGTCCTTGCGGTTGACCCACCAGGTGAAGTTCAGCAGGAGCTTCTGGAAGCAGCTCTTGAGCCACTCGCGGTCGCCTTCGCCCTTCTGCGCCTTTTCCAGGCGGTAGGTGAATATGGTCGCCCAGGCATGGACCGGCGGATTGACGTCGCCGAAGTTCCACTCGTACGCCGGAATCTGGCCGTTCGGGTGCATGTAACGCTCGCGGAGCATCAGCTTGAGCTGCTGCTTGGCGAAGTCGGGATCAACCAGACTCAGCGAGATCACGTGGAACGCCAGATCCCACGCCGCATACCACGGATACTCCCACTTATCCGGCATCGAGATCACGTCGCCGTTATACATGTGATGCCAGTTATCGTTGCGGGGCGCCGTTTTGCGCGTCGCTTTGAACGGATCGCAGCCCCGCTCGTCGAGCCACTGGTCGACGTCGTAATGGTAAAACTGCTTGCTCCACAGCATCCCGGCCAAAGCCTGCCGCATGACCAGGCCTTCGTCGGCAGACAGGGACTTCGGAATGACTGCCGAATAAAACTCGTCCGCCTCCTGCCGCCGGGCCTCAAGCACCGCCGCAAACCGGCTTCCGAAGGGCGACGAGACGTCGGCCTTTTCCCGCGAGAAGGCCTCCGGACTGACATCGGTCAGCCGGAGCCTGATCACCCGGCACTCGCCCGGCGGCACGGTCACGCGATGCTGTGCGGCGACTTTCGTCCCTTTGTGTTCCGGGTTGAGAACGCCGCTCTGCCCGTGCACGACGGAATCATTGATGCTGTCCTTCACGTAGGGGCTCAGGTTCGGCATCCCGAAAATCCGCTGCGTGTTCGTCTCGTTCTCCGTAAACAGCAGCGGCGCGGCCTCTTCGCAATACAGATAGCGGGCTCCCAACTTTGCATCGAGAGCCCGGACGGTCGTCGTCGACGCTCCGCCGGACACTTGCGACAGTTCCGGTCGTTCGGTGGTGTCGTTCCACGACCACTGATTCCGGAACCAGAGCGTCGGCAGCACTTGCAGCTCCGCCGGCTCCGGACCGCGATTCCAGACGCTGATCTGAATCAGAACGTCCTCGGGGGACGCCTTGGCGTACTCCACGAAGACGTCGAAGTAGCGATCTTCCGCGAAGACTCCCGTATCGATCAGCTCGTATTCCATCTCCTCCCGTCCGCGGGTGCGGCTCGTTTCGATCAGATCCGCGTAGGGATATTCTCGCTGCGGATACTTGTAAAGGTATTTCATGTAGGAATGAGTTGGCGTGCTATCGAGGTAGAAATAGTACTCCTTGACATCCTCGCCGTGGTTTCCCTCGCTGTTCGTCAGACCGAACAGCCGTTCCTTGAGGATCGGATCCTGGCCGTTCCAGAGCGCCAGCGCAAAGCAGAGCCGCTGCTTATCGTCGGAGAAACCCGCCAGACCGTCTTCGCCCCAGCGATAGGCGCGCGACCGGGACTGATCGTGGCTGAAGTAGCTCCACGCGTCGCCGCTCTCGCTGTAGTCTTCGCGGACGGTTCCCCATTGCCGTTCGCTCAGGTAGGGGCCCCACTTTTTCCAGGCAATCCCCTGTTCGCGCGCCTCGTCGAGTCGGCCCTGCTCGGAATTCATGACACGCTCCAGATGTAACTTCACACGGATTCGACGGATCAGATTTTCAAATCGAGCAGATACGAATAATGCTTCGGAACTGGTTCGAGATCGGTCTGCTCATCCGGCTGAAAGGGCTCGCGATTCTGCCATTGATCCTTCCCGGCAGAGACCACCCAGAGCCGTCCTTCTCGATCCTGCACGATCCACTGATGAGTGGAATGGTCGACAAACAATGCGAGTAATCGTTTTCGAGCAGTCATCGTCATTTTGCAACGCTCCCTCCGGGGACGCTCGACGTGATCTGCCGGATTCCCCCGGCGCATCGACGCCAACGGTCCTCTCGAACGCGGAACCTCCAGCCCGCCAGGCCCTCCGCGCCAATCGCGGCGGACTGAGCGAGATCTTTGTTTCCGCGTTTCAGGCATTCGCCGAACACGTTCCCATGCGGCGCGGCAAGCAAGCGCCGTGCGACCGGCCCAGCGAGGAACCGCTCCGGGGCGTGCGTTCCAATGCCGCCGTGCGTCTGCAGCCTTGCTGCAGAACGGCGCCGCCCGCGCTTGTCGCCCATTTCCGGGGACATGGACGCTTCTTTCCGGAGATTGACGCCGTCGCCGCGGCCCGCCAATGGAAAACCGGATCGGCAATGAGCCGACGACGAATTGACCAGTATTTCCGAGCGCCGGGAGCTATCCTGCCAATCCTCGCCGGCGCCCGCAATAGGGGTCTTTAAGGTTCTCACGAATCGGAACGATCACAATCCGAACAGGCGGGCGGGAACGGTTCGGGGAGTTGCCTCCGTCCCGGGCTTGTATCGATCTCCTCTTCCACCGAGTTTGTTCCGATCCTCATCCACGACGGCAGGAATTCGTTGATGCCGGAACTCAGCTTCATCGATCGACTCAACTCGTGGATGCTGCTGACGGCGACTGTCGCGATCGTGCTGGCGTCGCTGGAAGCCGGGTATCGGCTGGGTGTCTTTCGCCGCCGGCGTTCGGACTCCGAGAAGGAAACGCCTGTCGGCGAGGTGGTGGCCGCGACGCTCGGCCTCCTGGCGTTTCTGCTCGCGTTCATCTTCGGCTTCGCGGCGTCACGTTTTGAAAGCCGCAAGGAACTGGTGATTCAGGAAGCCAACGCCGTCGGCACCGCCTGGTTGCGGGCGGGCCTGCTTCCGGCCCCCGAAAGCGCCGAAAGCCGCAACCTTTACCGGGACTCAGTGGCGCCCGCCTGGAAGGAGTCCAGACCGGGGACCTTGCCTTCGCGATCCGACAGTCGGGATACCGACGACGTTCGTCAGGTCGTATGGGGCAAGATTGCCGCCTTGCCGCAGTTGCGGCTCGTCGTCTGCGATCTGTCGAATTCGCCGTTCGTCGACGTTGTCGGCGCGCGCCTGCTGTCGGCCCTGCAGCGGGATCTCGCCGCTCGCGGCGTGCAGTTGCGAATCGTCGAGGCCCACGCGCGAAACCGCGACCTGCTGCGCGCCGAGGGCCTGGAAGGATTGGTCGGCCATCTCGGATGCTTGCAGTCCGTGGATCAAGTCGTCGCAGAGTTCGAATTCGAGTCCCCGCACAAAGCCGAGACACCTCGCTGACGCCGACGAGCGAACTTCATTCCGGCAAAGGAGCATTCAGGGCCAGTTTGTGGCACTTTTGCCACGATCGGCATCTGTGTTCGGATCGCGACTTTCCACTCGGCAGATGGCTGAAGCGCCACCGGAATGGCACAGGACACTGGATAAAGATGGCTCAATTCTGATTGACACAGCCTCGACAGCGGAGGACCATTCGACCGTTCGGCGACGCTGACCTGACGATGAGCAACACGCTTTCCGAGAATGCGATGAACACTGTGCCGAGGGATTCTTCGCAGCCCCCGGCCGCGCCGCGCGGCGTCGCCATCAGCGGCCTCCTCTTCGCCGTCCTCGATTTCGTCAGCCTGGCTCTGATCCGGCTCGCCATTCCCGTCGATCCGGCGGACCCCGGCGACTGGCTCAGAAACCCCGCGATGCGGAACTCGATCGGCCTGGCCCTGAATCTCGTCCCCTTTGCCGGGATCACGTTTCTGTGGTTCATGGGAGCGCTCCGCAACCGCATCGGGCAGCACGAGGATCGCTTCTTCGCCACCGTGTTTCTGGGTAGCGGACTGCTGTTCGTCGCCATGCTGTTCGTCGCCGCCGCGGTCGCCCGGGGACTGGTGGCGACGTTCGCTGATGAAGCCCTCCTCCCCCGACAGAGCGAGACCTTTCGGATCGGACGCGAGCTGGCCTACTCCCTGACGACGACCTATGGCACGCGGATGGCCGCCGTGTTCATGTTCGTCACTTCGTCCATCGGCCTCCGCACGGCGGCCCTCTCCCGCCCGGTCTCCGTCATCGGCTTTGCGATCGGCCTGGTCCTGCTGCTGTTCATCACGACTTTCGCGTGGATTGCACTGCTCTTCCCCGTATGGGTCCTGCTGGTCAGCGCGTATCTCCTGGTTGTGGACTTTCGGTCGAATGGCCTCGGAGTGCGCGAAGGCGCGCTGCAGACTCTCGATCAGGCCGCTCGTGACGATACCGCATGACGGCCCGGTCGCAGATTGACTCGCAGAGCTGAATGGGGCCTCTTCCACGGACTTTGTGGGACGTGTTTTGGACGGAACGTGGCGTCCAAGCCGGGAAATCAGGGCCATCGGCCGTTTAAGAGCGTTTGTGGTTGGGGGGCAGTCAGCGCGCATCAGTTGGATGCGCCTCGTTTTGTCTGTTCAACGCAAGACGGTCGAAACTCCAAGTTGCATTGAGACTGCTTTCGATTTCTCCCAAAGGGTTAACAGCGTAGAGGGGCGCTGGTCGTGGCTTACTTCCCCAGCACCCTGCGGATCTCCGCCTCCGTCACCGGCGAAATCACCCCTTTTTCCGTCACGAGTCCCGTGATGTTCTCCGCCGGGGCGACGTCGAAGGCGGGGTTGTAGACCGGGCAGTTCTCCGGAGCCGTCCGACGGCCGAAGGCGTTGGTGATCTCCTCCGCCGACCGCTGCTCAATCGGGATCTCGGCCCCGCTTCGGATGGCGAAATCGAACGTGCTCGACGGAGCGGCGATGTAGAACGGAATGCCATGCGCCTTCGCCAGCACCGACAGCGAATACGTTCCGATCTTGTTGGCGGAGTCGCCATTGGCCGCAATGCGGTCGGCTCCCACGATCACCGCCTGTACCCGGCCTTCCTTCATCACCCAGCCGGCCATCGAGTCGCAGATCAGCCTGGTGTTGACTCCACGCTGGAGCAGCTCCCAGGCCGTCAGCCGCGCTCCCTGAAGCAGAGGCCGGGTTTCGTCGGCGTAGACCTGCAGCTCGGGGTTGGCGGCCGCCGCGGCGAAAATCACCGCGAGCGCGGTCCCGTCACCCGCCGTCGCCAGACCGCCGGTGTTGCAGTGGGTCAGGACGCCGGTGCAATTCGCCAGGAGCGGCGCACCGTGCCGGCCGATGGCGGCGCACATTTCGCGGTCTTCAGTCTCGATCAGCCGGGCTTCGTCGAGCAGCCGCTGCAGCATGTCTTGCGAACCGAGCGACGGATGGCTGGCGGCGACCCCCTTCATTCGGTCCAGGGCCCAGAACAGATTCACCGCCGTCGGCCGGCTGCCGGCGAGATATTCGACGACTTCACCGAACCGGCAATTGAAAGCTTCTCGCGATTCGTTCACCGCCGTCTGGCAACCGACGACCGTGCCATACGCCGCGGCGACGCCGATCGCGGGTGCGCCGCGAACGCTCAGCTTGCGAATCGCTTCCCAGACGACTTCGACGGTCTGGCAGGGAAGATCGACCACTTCGGTCGGGAGCCGCGTCTGATCGAGGAGCTGCAGGTAACCGTCCAGTTCGCCGATCCAGGCCACCGCCAGTCGGGGATTCGTCGTCGCCGTCATCGTTTCGCATTCCTGTAAGAGACCCAATGTGCCGGATCACAGGATGGGAACTGGAGGCGAGTCGGTCAAGTTGACCGGAATTGCCGAGAAGGTTTCACGCAGAGTCGCAAATAGGACCGCAAATTCGCCAAGAAGACAGAAAGCATCAGGCACTTTGCTGGCTAACCGCGTCCAGTTCGACATTCGTCATTTCTCTGCTTTGCGCCTTGGCGTGAAATCTTCTCCAATCACTCATCCGGTTGCAGCAGAGGCAGCTCCGCCCGACAATGCCTGCTCACCTACTCCGGGAGCCAACTGTGATGCGCTGGATGCTGTGCTGCGGACTGATGGGAAGCTGGAGCGTCGTCGCGCTGGCGCAGGAGATGCCCCCGCGCGTCCTCGACGACCGGCTCAAGCTGGAACTGTTCGCCGAGCAGCCGCAGATCGTCACGCCGACCGGGATCGACGTCGACGCCGCCGGGCGGGTCTGGGCGATTGAGAGCAACACGCACTTTCCGCCCGAGGGCTACAAAGGCCACTCCACCGACCGCGTCCTCGTCCTGGAAGATACCGACGGCGATCACAAGGCGGACAAGGTCACCACGTTCCTCGACGGCTTGACGCACACGATGAGCGTGGCGGTCAAGCCGGGGTGGGTGGGAGTTGAGAGGGGAGAGTTGAGAGTTGAGAGTCAGAAGGGAGGCAAGCGAGATACGAATGCCTCCGCCTCCGCCTCCGGTCTCTCGACTCTCAACGCTCAACCCTCAACGATCTTCCTCGCCACCCGCCGGGAAATCTTCCTCTGCACCGATACCGACGGCGACCTGAAGTGTGATTCGCAGACGCGGCTGGTGCGTCTGGAGACGGCCGGCAACTACCCGCACAACGGGCTGGCGGGGTTTGCGTTCGATGCGCTGGGCTGGATGTACTTCGGCTTCGGGGAGAACCTCGGGGCCGATTACAAGATCATCGGCAGCGACGGGACGACGCTGTCGGGCGGCGGGGAAGGGGGGAACATCTACCGCTGCCGGCCGGATGGAACGAAGCTGGAGCAGTGGGCGACGGGGTTCTGGAATCCGCACGCGAGCTGTTTCGACGCCTTCGGCCGACTGTTTTCCGTTGACAACGACCCCGACAGCCGCCCCCCCTGCCGATTGCTGCACATCATCCAGGGGGGGGACTACGGCTATCGCTTCCGCAACGGTCGCAAGGGGACACATCCTTTCACCGCCTGGAACGGCGAGATCCCCGGCACGCTGCCGATGGTCGCGGGAACCGGTGAAGCGCCGTCGGGCATCGTCTGCTACGAGTCGGACGGTTTTCCTGAGGACTACCAGGGGACACTGCTGGTCGGAAGCTGGGGGGACCACCGGATCGACCTGTTCCGACTGAAGCCGAAGGGAGCCTCGTTCACGTCGCAGCTTGAACCGGTCGTGGTGGGTGGCGAAAACTTCCGGCCGGTCGGCCTGGCCGTGGGACCGGACGGCGCCCTGTATTTCACCGACTGGGTCCTGCGGGACTACAAGCTCCACGGCAAGGGACGGGTCTGGCGATTGAGTGCGAAGGAGGAGCCGAAACGGGAGGTCGCAGCCTCAGTTGCGCCGGACGATTTACGCGCTCAATTGAGTTCGCGGCGGCTCGTCGATCGGCGGAAGGCGGCGAGTGAGCTGGCGGCTCGCGATGACCAGATGGATTTTCTGAAGAGCATTCTGAAGGACGCGAACGCGTCGGCCCGCTCTCGCGTAGAAACTTTGTGGGCGATTGCGAGGACGCCAGTAGAAACTCGCGATTTCAAACTGGGAGTCGTCAAGGAACCAGCGGCTGCGCCACTGGGTGGCAAGTTTGATGAGATGATTATCGCCGCGTGTTCTGTGCTGGGACTTCCGCAGTTTCCAACACCGGAGACATCAGAGAAAGATGAAACTGAGCTAGAAAGAACTCGCTGGATCGACTCCGGATCGATCCAGAGTCTAACGAATTCGACGTATTGGCTGTTCGACGTTGCCAGCTATCTGCAGAAAGACCGGCACGCTCGGACTGTTCTCTTCCGGTTCGCGTCTAAGGCTTTTGACCACCGATCGACGAGTGGAAAATCCAAGGAAGATCCCGTCAAGGACGATTCTTTTGAGATGTCGGCTAGAATCACATACGCCGCTACGGGAATTGAAGACGGGGACTGGAACCAACTGGCCCAGTTCTTGAAATTGACATGGGCAAGTAATGTGTCCCCTATGTATCTGCATGTGAGCGGAGGAAAGCTGAACACGGACGTGGAGCGGGTAACATCGCTTTTGGCAGCAAGACTTGGGTCTCCCAGGCAGAGTCCCACGATGATACGGCTGGGGCTCACGGATCCCTCCCCGATGCTACGTCGGGCGGCCGTCCAATGGGTCGGTGAAGAGAAGCTCAGCGAGTTCCGCTGGCTTGTCGAGGCGAACCTCGCCTCTGAACCCATGACCAAGGACCTCTTCCTCGCCTGCCTCGCCACGCTGCAGCTCCTCGACGGCAAGCCGGCGAGCGAGTTCGAGAAGACGCCTCCTACGAAGTACATGCTGGAGATTGTCAACGACGGCCGGCGGTCGCCGGGGTTGCGGGCCCGGGCGCTGGCGATGCTGCCCGCCGGGGAGCCGGAACTGAGCGACGGCCTCTTGAAAGAGTTTCTGCAGAGCGGCGACGCGAACCTGAAGCGGGAAGCGGTGCGGACGCTGCAGCTTGCCCCGCGGACGGGGTTGCTGCTGGAGGTGCTGCGCGTCGCGGCCGATCCCAACGCCGACGTCAACCTGCGGGCCGAAGCCGTCGGCGGCCTCTGTGGCGTCCCCCATGAGGAACCGCTGCCGGCGGACATCGAATCGCTGCTGCTGCAATACGCGAGCGGCGATATTCCGATTTCAGACGAGGCCGTCCCCGAGGCTGCCGCCAGATCTGCCGCAGTGCGGGCCTTGCAGGAAGAAGCGATTCGCGGCCTGCGCGGACGCGGGACGGCGGGGTCGAAGATCGGCGAATCCCTGGCGGCCATTCGCAAGACTCAGTCCGGCGAACTGGCCGCCTCTCTCGACGTCGCCCTCGGACAGCCGGGGAAGGAGCCAGTTCTGGCGGACGTCCTGGCGGAAGCGGGCGACGCCGAGCGCGGACGGCGGGTCTTCTTCCACCACAACGGCCCGCTCTGCGCGCGGTGTCATACCGTCGAAGGTCGGGGCGGAAACGTCGGACCGGATCTGTCGGTCATCGCCCGGACTATGGATCGGAAGAAGCTCGCCGAATCGATCTTCGAGCCGTCGCGGGAAATCTCGCCGCAGTTCATCACCTGGGTGGTCGTGACCGAGGACGGCAAGACGGTCAACGGAATTATCGTCAAGGAAGCCGGCAACGGCGACCTGGAAATCGGCAACGCCCGCGGCGAAGTCACGCTGGTTAAAGGCGCCGAGATTGAAGAACGGCTCCCCTCGAAAGTCTCCGTCATGCCCGAAGGGCTCCACAAGCGGATGACGGGGGAGGAGTTTCGGGATCTGCTGAAGTATCTGGAGGGGTTGAAATAGTAGTGCTGTTGATGGTCGATCGTTGATCGTTGATGGCAAGGCAACGGAACAACGATTCTTTGAACCATCGACGATCAACCATCAACCATCGACGAAAGGCTTTCTCTTTTGATCTTCCTCGACAAATGGCCTCACGGCCTGGGCTACCGCGACTTCCTGCACAAGTATGCTTCGCCCGAGCATCATCGGCGGTGGGATCTGGTGCATGACCTGGTGCAACTGACGGTCGAGCAGCGGCTGGTGCTGGAGTCGTTCCGACGGGAGATACTGGTGCTGGTCTCGGCCGGCGCCTGGTGCGGGGACTGCATCAATCAGTGCCCGATTCTGGACCACTTCGCGGCGGCAACGGACCGGATTCAGATCCGGTACTTCGACCGGGACGATCATCCGGATTTGTCGGACGAACTGCAAACGTGCGGCGGTCGGCGGGTGCCAGCGGTGCTGTTTCTCGCCGAGGATGGAGCGCCCTGCGGGAGGTTCGGCGACCGGACGCTGTCCCGTTACCGGCAGATCGCCGCTGAGCAGCAGGGGGCGGCGTGCCCGACGGGGCTGGTGCTGCCCGAGCAGGCAGACTTCGGAATCGTCGTGCAGGAGTGGCTGGATCAGTTCGAGCGAATCCAGCTCATGCTCCGCACGTCCGCCCGCCTGCGACAGAAGCATGGGGATTGAAGAAGTGGGTAGTGGGTAGTGGGTTGCAAAGAGAAGGAGAGATTGTTCTCGGGGGTTTTTCCAACTGACAACTGACCAAGTACGAAAGAGACGCCCGGTCAAGCGATTGCTCGACCGGGCGTCTGCGTGTTTTGCTTCGGCGGACCGGGTTAGAAACCCGCACGGCGGATCGTGTCGCTTCGGACCGAATCGCTCGGCGGAACCGGCGACGGCGGGGTTTCATTCGACGGCAGCGGCGTCGGGCTGGGGGCGCCGTTCGTCGGAGCCGGGGTGGTGATCACTTCGCCGCCGTACATGCAGTGCGGGCAGTTGCCGCGGAGGCCGTGCAGGCAGGTCGCCGGGCCGTCGCGCCACTGTGAGGCGTAGGCCGTGCCGGCGAGGTAGTGCCACTGCGCGGGAATCGGTTTGGCCGGCAGGCGGCTGGGATCGGGCTGCCAGGACGGGGCGTGCTGGTAGTAGTAGCCCAACTGCGTCGTGTCGGTCGGCATATAGACCATCGGCGCGGCCTGGAACCCCGAGCCGGGCATGCCGTACCACTGGTTCGGAAACATGGTCTGGTACTGCACGCCGCGACGGTGAATGGGATACTTCTGCGGAATCGAGTATCCGTGGTCGGGCGAGTGCGAGCAGTAGTGATCGCAGAACAGCCCGTGTTTGCAGCCGTGGCGTCCGTGCGTCCGGCAGGTCGGGCAGTCTCCCTCGATGTAGCCGCCGTCGCTCGATGTGGAAGCCGTTGCGGCCGGGGCTTTGTCCGAGACCCGGGCGATGCCTTCTGTCGGGCTCTGAGCCGCCAGCGGAGCGCCGGCGGAGATCAGTCCGGCCAGGGAAAGCGCACCCAGCCAATTGCGTTGATGGAACATGTCCCGCTTCCTTGTGGGTTCGGCCGTCGCGGCCGGGTGTGAGACGTGAGAGGATGGAGCCTGCCTGACGATGTCTGACGCCTAGTAGCGGTAGGGCACGTCGTAGCCGTACGGTCCGCTGGTCGGCGCCATCGGGCGGGAGACCGGCGTCAGGCGGCTGGAAGGGACGCCCCAGCCGTAGTTGTAGGTGTGTCCGACGACGGGGGCCAGGGGGACGCCGATCGGAGTGCCGTAGCCTTCGGCGCCGTAGACCTGTCCGTCGCGGCCATCGAAGTAGTTGACGTTTTCCGGATAGACGCGGGCGTAGTGGCCGGCGATCGGAATGCCGGTGCCGCCATTGCCGGTCGGGTAGAAGTAGCCGAACTTGCAGCGCATGTACTGCTTGAAGTTGTAGCACTTGTCGGCGCAATGGGCGCGGAAACCGCCGTTGCCGAACTCGGGCCGGCAGTTGTAGCCGTCTTCGTAGACCACGTACTCGCCGGAGGATGGCACGGGTTCGCCGTGCATGCTGGCGAGGCGGGCGTCGACGCGACGGGTCCCCTGTTCCATGCGGTCGCGGGCGACTTCGACCGTTTCTTCAACGGCGTCGGCGAAACTCGCCGGCTGCACGGCGCTGCTCGCGGGCTTCCGCACCCGCACAACGCCTTCCGCTTCGTCCGCCATCGCCGACTGACCGACTACCAGCAGCGTCAGCCCGGCGGCGCACGCCAGTCCCTTCAGTGTTCCGGCCCAGGTCGTCATGATTCCTGTCCTTATGAGCGAGTCGCCGATTCTGACGGCGGAGTTTCAGTTTGATGCAGTTTGAGCAAACGATTCGTCAGGGGTCGCAACCGGTTGGCCGGGGTCTGGGATCAGTGGCTGACGCCGGGGAAGAACGGCGGGAAGGCGGGATGCTTGGAGCGGTACTTGACCTGCACCTGCGTCCCCTGCAGTTCCCAGCGTTCGTGCGACCGGACGCCGAATGGAGTCCAGAGCCAACTCCCCTTCACCCGGTGGTAGTAGGGGGGATAGATGGCCCGGTAGGTGTGCGGATAGAGCATTTCGTGCGGGGCGAAAGCCTGGTTGGTGATCATGGCCCCGCCGGTCCAGTAGGGCGTCGTCGGCTTGGGCGACGGATAGAGGGGGGCTCCCAGGTAGACGTAACCGTCCTGGGCGACTGGCATCGCGGGACCGGCTGCAGGGGCCTGCGTCGCCGGTGCGGCCGCGGGAGCTCCCGTCATCGCAGCCCGGCGGGCCGGAATGGCGCGATAGTCGCCGTAATCCGGTTCCGCAGGGGCGCTGGCGTAAGCGGATTCGACGCCTCCCTGGAACTGGGAAGCGTAGTCGTCCTGCGCGTGCACCGCGTGCAGCATGATGGTTGGCAGCAACACGGCCAACGACCTGGTCCAATTCAATGCCCGAGACATGTCCTGCCCTCCATGGTCCGCCGGTTCTCTGACGCCGGGATTCCGCGATTCATCGCGCTGGTTCGCGGGGCCTGATCCGCCGTGATTCTGGCCCGACGATTTGGTACTCAGAGATTCGGTTGTTGTGCTGGCTTCCGATGAGTCATTTCACGACCGACAGTCCACATGATCGGCTTTTTACAAGTAATTGGAATGTAACGGCTTAGGTGCGATTGCAAAATCTCCGTAACCGGTGTATCTGATACGCACGGAAAGACCTTGCCAGGCGTCAAACTCGACGCGGTTTGCCGCGCGGCGGGTCGATCCGGGTGAACAGACGTCAAATTCTCCGCACCCGCTGTCCGAAAGGTCGGCGGGGTCGGAATACTCTTCCCATTTTTCACGGACGCCGGAGCCAGTCCTTTGGCCAGACGGATCTCTTCTCCCGGGAATTCCGGATCGACGAACGCGGACGGCGGCGACCGCATCGACTATGTGCCGCTGAGTCAGGAAACCCGACGGCGGTATCTCAACTACGCGATGTCGGTCATCACATCGCGGGCGCTCCCCGACGTGCGCGACGGCCTGAAGCCCGTCCAGCGGCGAATTTTGTTCTCGATGTACGAGGACCGTCTTCTCGCCGACGCGAAACCCCGCAAGTGCGCCAAGATCGTGGGCGACACGATGGGTGCGTTCCACCCGCACGGCGATTCCGCGATCTACGACACGCTCGTCCGCATGGCGCAGGACTTTACGTTCCGCTATCCGCTAGTGGACGGGCAAGGGAACTTCGGTTCGATCATGGGGCTCCCGGCGGCGGCTTATCGGTATACCGAAGCCAAACTGACCGCGTTCTCCGAGCAGCTCCTGCAGGAGCTGCGGATGGAGACGGTCGACTATCGCCCGACCTATGACGGTAGCCGGACGGAACCGACGGTCCTGCCGACGCGCGTGCCGCACCTGCTGGTCAATGGGACGACCGGCATCGCGGTGGGGATGGCCACCAATATGCCGCCCCACAACCTGGGGGAAGTCGTCGCCGCCTGCGTCCACCTGATCAACAACGACGGCGTCGAGACGAAGGACTTGCTGAAGTTCATCAAGGGGCCCGACTTTCCCCTGGGCGGGCGGATCATCACCGATCGCAAGGAACTGCGCGGGATCTACGAGGAAGGGCGGGGGGCGATCAAGGTCCGCGGAGAATGGAAGCCGGACCGGGACCGCAAGGGAACGGCGGAAGACCGGCTGGTGATCTACTCGATCCCCTACACGGTCGAATCGGGACCGCTCGTGCAGGAGATCGGGGCCGTTGTGGCCAACCGCAAGCTGCCGCAGCTCCTGAACGTCGCCGACGAGACGGACGACAAGCATGGCTTGAGGATCGTGCTGGAGTTGAAGCCCGGATCCGATCCCGAAGTCGTGATGGCCTATCTCTTCAAGCACACGTCGCTGGAGCTGAATTTCAATTACAACGCGACGAGTCTGGTGCCCAGCGACTCGGGCCAACTGGTCCCGGCCCGGCTGAACCTGGTCGAGATGCTGCAGCACTTCCTGACGTTCCGCCTGGCGACGGTCCGTCGGCGGTTCGAGTTTCAGTTGCGGCAGCTCGAACGGAGGATTCACATCCTCGAAGGCTTCGCGATCATCTTCAACGACCTCGACAAGGCGCTGAAGATCATCCGCAACAGCACCGGCAAACGGGACGCCGCCGACAAGCTCATGAAGGCCTTCCCGCTCGACGAAGAGCAGACGATGGCGATCCTGGAACTGCAGCTCTACCGGATCTCGCAGCTTGAGATCAACACGATCCTGGAAGAGCTGGCGGAGAAGCGGAAGGAGGCGGACAAAATCCGCAAGATTCTGGCCTCGGAGAAGAAGCTCTGGGGCGTCGTGCAGACCGAACTGGAAGAGGTCGCCGCCCAGTTCGGCGATAAACGACGGACCTCGCTGGGGTCGTCGGAAGAGGTTGCCGAGTTCGACGCTTCCGCCTACATCGTCCGCGAGAACACCAATGTGGTGCTGACGCGCGACGGGTGGGTCAAGCGCGTGGGACGGCTGCAGAGCGTCGAGACGACGCGCGTCCGCGAAGGTGACGCCGTCCTGGACGTACTCCCGGGCAGCACGGTGGACTCGGTCGTCTTCTTCGCCAGCGACGGGGTGGCCTACACGCTCGGCATCGATCAGATTCCCGTTTCGTCGGGCTATGGCGAGCCGCTCTCGAAGCACGTCAAGCTGGCGGACGGAGTCAGCATCATCGCCGCGGTTTCGACCGACCCGCGGTTCACGCCCGAAGACGGAGAGGCCTCCGGCGAGGCGCCCGCCACGCCGTACCTGTCGATCGTTACGGCGCAGGGGCAGACGACGCAGATCCCGCTGGGGCCGTATCGCACGGCGTCGACGAAGAGCGGTCGGAAGTTCTGTCGGCTGGGCGACGGCGACCGGGTCGTGGGGATCGAACTGGTCCGCGAGGCGACGAGCGTCTTTCTGGCGACGCGGATGGGACGGGTGATTCACTACCTACTGGAAGAAGTCCCGGTGCTGTCCGGTGCAGGCCGGGGCGTGCGGGGAATCAAGCTCGACGCTCAGGACGAAGTTCTGGGACAGCAACTGGTCACGCGGCCGAGCGACTGCCTGCGGATCAAGACCGACGGAGACAAAGTCCTGGTCTGCGGTCAGCAGAAGTATGCTCCGGTCAGCCGGGGAGGGAAGGGGGATCGGGCGGTCACGCGCAGCGCGGTGACCGAGATCGTCCGGGATCCGATTCCGCTGGTGGACTGGGCGGCGATTGAGGCGCAGAAGGAATAGGGAATCGGCAGTGGTCTTCAGCCCCGGAGGGGCTGATGCACGCATGATTCTCGCGAATGAACAGGTCGCAAACAGATATGTCAACCGCCACTCCCGCCCGTTATACCGCCGACGAAATTGAGATCATGGAGGGCCTGGAGGCCGTCCGGAAGCGGCCTTCGATGTACATCGGCGGAACCGATGTCCGCGGGCTGCATCACCTGCTATGGGAGATCGTCGACAACTGCGTCGACGAGTTCCTCGCCGGGGCCGCGAAGGAAATCAAAGTCGTCCTGCATCGCGACGGAAAGTCGATGACGGTCAGCGACGACGGCCGAGGCATTCCCGTCGACATCCATTCCAAGTCGAAAAAGCCGGCGCTGGAGACGATCCTCACCACGCTCCACTCGGGCGGAAAGTTTTCGAACAAGGTCTACGCGCGCAGCGGCGGACTGCACGGCGTCGGCTCCTCGGTCGTCAACGCATTGTCGATCGAACTCGAAGCGACCATTCATCGCGACGGCCACGAATGGAGCCAGCGGTACAAGCGCGGCAAGGCGACGACGCCCCTCAAGAAAGTGAAACCGTTCCGCGGTCACGGAACGACGATCTTCTTCCGCCCCGACGACGAGATTTTCAGCAAGACGCAGTTTCATCCCGACACGATCCGTCAGCACCTGGAGGATATTTCGTATATCCACGGCGGGCTGAAGATCAGCTTTGTGGATGAGGCGCGGAAGGAGACGGTCGAGTATTGCCATCCGGAGGGGATTGCGGCGTACCTCGAAAAAGTGATCAAGGAGGGCGAGAAAAAGCCCATTCACGACCAGGCGTTTTCGATCTCGCGCGACGACGGAGCCGCCAAGATTGAAGTCGTGCTCCGCTGGACCGAATCGACTGACGAGCAGCTTCGCAGCTACGTCAACGGCATCCGGACGCACGGCGGCGGCACTCACGAGTCAGGCTTCCGGGCGGCGATCGGCAAGGCGGTGCGGAATTACATCGACGTCCACGACATCAAGATCAAGGGGGTGACGATCCAGAACGACGACATCCGCGAGGGTGTCACCGGGATCCTCTCCATCTTCCTCAGCGATCCGATGTTCCAGGGGCAGACGAAAGAGAAGCTCAACAACCCGGAGATGACCAGCGCGGTCGAAGGACTGGTCCGGCCGGCTCTGGAGACCTGGCTGAACTCGAATCCCTCGATCGCCGACGCCGTCGTCGGGCGAATCGTGCTGGCGGCGCGGGCGCGGGAAGCGAGTCGGGAGGCCGCTAAAGACGTCCGCCGGAAGTCGCCGACGCAGCGGAAAAACAACCTGCCGGGCAAGCTCCTCGACTGCCGTTCGAGCGACCCCGCAGAGTCGGAGCTGTTCATCGTCGAAGGGCTCTCCGCCGGCGGAACTGCGGCGATGGGGCGCGACAGCCGCATTCAGGCCGTGTTGCCGCTGCGCGGCAAGATTCTGAATACGGAGTCGCTGTCGACGGGGAAGATCCTGGAGAACCAGGAAGTCAAGGATCTGGCGGAGACGCTCGGGACCGGCATCGGGCCGAATTTCGACATTCACCGACTGCGGTACGACCGGATCATTCTGCTGATGGACGCCGACAGCGACGGTTACCACATCAGCACGCTGCTGCTCACGTTCTTCTTCCGACATATGCGCGACCTGATCACGGGTGGCAAGCTGTACCTGGCGCAGCCGCCGCTGTACCGGATTCAGATCGGAACGAAGACTGTCTACGCGCAGGACGATGCGGAGAAAGAAGAGGTCCTGGCGGAACTGGCGGCGAATCGGAAGTACGAGATCAGCCGGTTCAAAGGACTGGGCGAGATGAACGCCGAGCAGCTCAAGGAAACGACGCTCGATCCGAAGACGCGGACGCTGCTGCGGGTCGATGTCGAGAGTCTGGTGGAAGCCGACCAGACGTTTCAGCAGTTGCTGGGGAAGGATGCCAGCGAGCGCTACCGGATTATCATGAGCGAAGCGACGCTGGTGGACGACCTGGACGTGTAGTCGGACTCAGCGACGAACACAGACAGGAATGTCGGTGCCACCTGGATCGGGGAGCATCTTCATCGACGCTCAACCCTCATCGCTCAACGATGTCTCAGGCCATATCTTTGTACGCGTCGTACGCCAGGTAGCCGACGATGCCGGCGGCGACCAGGAACAGGATGTCGAACGTCATCTGCCCGGCGAACGGAATCTGGATGAGCATATCCAGAATCGCCGCAACAGCGACGAGACCGGCAACTGCGAACGAGCCCATGACCAGGTTTTTCGGCAGCGACGACGAGGCCATGCTGAAAGATCTCGCGGAACAGAGGGGACGCAGAACAGCCGTTTGACGTCCGGAAGTATACGGGACGTTCCCGCCCCCGTGCCAGTCGGCTTCCGGCGGGGAACGGGAAAGTTTTGGCCGGGCGGTCAGGCCGGACCGGATTCAACGGACGTGCCGGGAGGGGACGAGAGTTCGACCAGGTGCCCGTCGGGGTCGTGAACGAACATCTGCACCGCACCATCCGGGCGAAATTTTGGCAGAGAAACCAGCTCGACCCCGCGCTCGACCAGCAGTCGGGCAGCCTCTGCCGCGTCCGGCACCAGGAAGGCGAAGTGATGTCCGCGGGTGTTCTGGCCTGCGCCTGTCCCGGCCGGACCGGAGCCGGAGAACTCCAGGATTGTATGGATCTGCGTTGCCCCGGCCTGAAACCATTGCCCGGCAAAGCTGAAGGGGGGACGCGGGACTTCCCGCATCCCGAGCAGGTCGACGTAGAATCGGCGGGTGGCGGCGAGATCGCGGACGACGATCGTGACGTGGTCGATGGACTGAACCTGCAGCGGCGATGGGGGCATGGCGGTGGCTCCTGAGCGTGCCGCCATCAGACGCCAGATGCGGACGCAACGCAACTCTGACCGTCAGGCCAGTCCCTTCAGGTAGACCAGGTACAGCGAGCCGACGATCAGCAGGATCACCGTCACGGCGTCCGGCTCGATCAGCCAGTAGCGCTTCTCGGCCCGGCTGAGCAGACCCAGCATGACTACGGCCGTCACCAGAATTCCCGCCGTTGCGGTGATGGCGTGGATTGGCCCCACCGAGCCGAGCAATGCGCCGGGATCGGCGAAATCGATGAACGCCAGAATCAGCATGTTGAACGAGTTGCTCCCCAGGATATTGCCGATCGCGAGATCGGGAGCGCCGAGGCGGAGGGCGGCCAATGTGGCCGTGGCTTCCGGCAGCGACGTCACCCCCGCGATGAACACCGCCCCGAAAAACGTCTTCCCCAGACCGGTCAGTTCGGTGAGGTGATCTGCGGTGTGAGCGAGCTGTGGCGCCGCGAAGACGATCGCTCCGGCGCAGGCCAGATAGACGAGCACCGCCTGTCCGAGCGTCATGCCGGGGGGAGTGTCTTCCGCTTCGGCCGCAACCGCGGCTTCGTTCCGCCCGACCTGCTGGTCGAGAACAATCAGGCGGAAGCAAAGGAGGTAGGTGATTCCGATGGCCCAGGCGCCGGGACCCAGGCGGAGAAACGTGGACTGACTGCCGAGCAGGATGGCCAGCAGGACGATCGTTTTGAGGACGATGGTTCCGCCGGCGGACAAGGCATGCACGGCGGCGCGCGAGGAGAGCATCCGGGCCTGCGATCTCGTAAAGAGGTCGAGCACGGCGAGGATGAGCAGATTCATCAGCGAGCTGCCGAGCAGATCGCCCAGCGTCAGATCGGGCGACCCCATCCGGACCGCGGTCCAGCCGACCATCAGTTCGGGGAGGCTCGTTCCGGCCGCGAGCAAGACGAGACCGACGAGGGTACGACCGATGCCCGTCACTTCGGCAATGCGATCGGCGCTCCGCGCCATAAACGTACCGGCGACGACGATGATCAGAGCGCAGAACGAGAACCACGCCACCAGCCCGAGCATGCCGACCACCTGTTCCTGGCGAAGAGGCCTGAAGAACTCTCCGAGCAGGTTACAGAAGACGTGCGAAGCATGCACGCCGATCGGGAGAGTTACGGCTTCGTCGCGGCGGCGGCCTCGGGTTCGGCGGCAACGATTGGTTGAGCCGGTTGGTCAGCTCGGAGTCGGCCGGTGGTCAGAAACCGGACGCTGGCCTCAACGGCCGCCGGGTTCGAGAGCATGAACGTGTGCAGGGCCGGGACTGTCAGGAAATCGGCGGCGCCAGGGAGCCGAGTGCTGGCGACGGTCACCGTTCCGTCGTCATCGCCCGGGATCAAGGGGTTCCAACCGTCGGGGGTGCCGCGGGCGCCGGCGATCACGGCGAACTCCAGCCGGGGAATCGGGAGACTGGAAATCAGTCCTTCCGGATGGCTGACGAGTTGCTGGCCGGCGGGCCCCAGGACGGCGCGGAACAGGAAGTTCCGTTGCAGGAGGTCGGCCATCTCCGCGCCGCGATTCGGGACGCCGAGCATCGTCAGCCGACCGAGGCGCGGATCATCATGCGCCGTCAGGTACGAGCGGACGATCAGGCCCCCCATGCTGTGGACGACGAAGTCGATCCGTTCGAGGCCTTCGAGACTGGAGATCACTCGATGCAGGTACTCCGCCGATTCGGGGACGGGGACCTGCGTGCTGGGGTAGTCGAAGGGGATAGCGGTCAGGCCCTCGGCCTCGATCGCCTTCGCGAGGGCCTTCATGGACTTCGACGAGCGGGTGATGCCGTGGATCAGAATCACCCCCCGGCCCTGCATGGGGGGGAGATTCCGTTCCTTGCGGATCTCCGCCAGTCGGGCCTGGCACTCTTCGAGCGTTCCGGAGGCGTGCCGATGATCGGCTTCGTCCAGCAGGCGGAAGTGTTTGCTGAAGACGTTCTGCTGAATCCGCCACCCGCGGAAGAACTCCACGTCTCCCCAGAACAGCCGGCCGCCAAGGGTCTTCATGGTCAGGACATCCGTCTTACCGGCGGGAGGAGCGGGGACAACTTCGGCAGCCGATTCGCCGGCCCGTGGTTCTTCGCCGACCCCGAGCGAACAGAACGAGGCCGCCGCTACGGTCGTCAGGATCTGAGACAACCTTCGCGCGAAACGCCAGATCCGCATGTCTGTTGCTCTCCGAAACGTGAGTGAACCGGGACACGTTTCCTCGCCGGAGAATTGTAGATCCTGGAACCACCGCCCGACCAGCCCGACTCACTATCGGTGATGTCTGGGTGGCACGGGTGGCCCTCAAGCCACCCGTGATTTCAAGCGCCGGAGTGTCGGGCAATTCTCGCTGTCCGATGCGGGGGTGGCGTCCCCGCCCAGTTTCGGCGAGCATGTTCCCGGCCGGGGCGGCTGGCTGAGAACGTGAGTCACTACAGGGGCGGAGACGGGGATGGCGATGCGACAACGGCTGGCGGTGTTCTGGGGGGTGGCGGCGGTTGCGTTTGCGGGGGCGGCGGTCGCCGATGACGCGAGTACGATTCCGCCCCGCGAAGCGGTGATCCGGAGCCTCCCGAGCCTGCACCTGCTCGAACCGTGGTGGTCGTCGCCGGTCATTTACGGCGACAGCACGCTGCCGATGCAGGCGGAGAAGGACGGCCCGATCACGGGGCGGCTGGCGTTTCCGGCGACGGAGATTCTCTCGATCAAAGACGCCAACGGTGCGCGGACGTACGAGCTCGGCAAGGATGTCACGCTTGCCGGGGACGGCAAAACGCTGGTCTTCACGTCCGAGTCGAAGGTTCCGTTTCTGACGAGCGACGATCTCTATCCCCCCGCCGGCGCGCCAAACAGCTACAAGCACCGGGTGGGGCATCCTGAGCAGAACATGCTGTTCTGGCAGGGGCACTGGTTTCATGACCGGCAGGTGGAAATCACGTACCGGCGGAAGTCGACCGGGTGGCCGATCGAGGCGCCGAAGTTCGCGGCGGAGGCGCTGCCGAAGACGCTGGCCCGCCTGCGGGCGAAGGAGCCGGTGACGATCGGCGTCAGCGGAGACAGTATTACTCAGGGCTATAACGCCACCGGCTTCACGGACGGCGAGCCTCACATGGCGCCCTATCCCGACCTGGTGGCAGCCCAGTTGCAGGCGACGTACGGCTCGCCGATCACGCTCAAGAACCGGGCTATCGCTGGCTGGAGCATCGCCCACGGACTGAAGGATCTCGACAACCTGCTGGCCGAGAAGCCGCACCTGATCATTCTGGCGTACGGGATGAACGACGTCGGCCGGCGGGACCCGGAATGGTTCCGCAGTCAGGTTGCGGAGTTTCTGAAACGCGCTCGCGAAGCCGACCCCGCGATTGAGGTAATTCTGGTGGCTTCGATGACGGGGAATCGAGAGTGGATTCACGTCCCGAACGAGATGTTTCCCAAGTACCGCGACGCGCTGAAATCGCTGACCGGCCCCGGGGTGGCGCTGGCGGACCTGACTTCGCTCTGGATGCTGCTCGACCATTCGAAGCTGCATCTCGACCTGACCGGCAACGGTCTCAACCACCCGAACGACTGTGGCCACCGGCTGTATGCGCAGGCGATTCTGGGCCTGCTGGTTGCGCCTGCGAAGTAAGAGAAGAAGGATTCACCGCGGAGACGCGGAGGACGCGGAGAAGCCATCAGGAGAGTGAAAAGTGAGTATTGAATAGTGATGAGTGCAAAGTGACAGAAAAGTGATTCGCGGTCAATCGGTGTTTCATCCTGTCTTGCACTACTCACTCATCACTACTCACTTTTCACTCTCCGGGCTCTTCTCCTGCATTTCTCTGCGTCTCCGCGGTAACGTTTCTTCTCTTCGGAATTCTTCGCGCGAGAGATAACCATGTCGCGACTCTGCTCGATCGGCGTGTGCCTGGCGATGGCCTTGACCGACATCCGGCCGGTACTTGCTCAGTCACCGGTTCGCGGCATCTGGGGCCGCGAAATCCTGTCGCAACCCTTCGACAAGGAACCGTTCCGCGAGATCCGGATTCCGGAGTGGGTGCAGGAGACCATCGGCTGCGGGTATACGCTGTCCGTGATGGGGACTGAAGCCCGCGCCGCCGCGGCTGCGCATGGGGTGACGCTCAGCGAGATGGGGTTCGTCGATCCCTTCTATGCGTACTACGACAGCCAGCTCCTGAAACGCCGTAGTCCCCATGTGCCGCCCGAACGGCTCGCCAAGGACATCGCGGAGTACAAGAAACTGGGAGTGCGGATCCTGGGAGTCTATCCGCCCTGCCTGCAGGCGGAGGTCTGGGAGACTCATCCGGAGTGGCGGCGGATTTCGACGAACACCACCGAGATCCCCGTGATCGATCTGGTCAAATTCCCCCACGGCGGCATGCTCTGTCTGCTCGGGCCGTACGGTGACTTCTTCATTGAGGTGCTGGCGGAGATCCTGCGAAAATTCCCGGACGTCGACGCCTTCAGCTTTGATGGCCTCCACTATGGCGGTGTCTGCTACTGCCAGCACTGCCGGGCGGACTATCGGAAGGAAGTCGGCGGCGAGATTCCGAACGCGGATCTCAACGATCCTGCCTTCCGGCGGTATCAGCACTGGGCCGACCGGCGGATGGAGGACCTTGTCCGGCGGATGCAGACGCGGCTGAAGGGGATCAAACCGGAGGTGGCTCTCGTCACCTGGACGACCAACGCCGGGAGGTTCGGACACTTCTTAAGTATCCCGCGGAACATGCCCGCGCGGATGAACCTGCTCCTCGACGCCCCGGACCAGGAGCTCTGGCTCGACGAGACTAACCGCGGAACAACGATCGTCCCGGCGATCGCCAACGCTTACATGTGGGCGGTGACCAACCACCGGGTCGGCTTCAGCGAACCGTACATCCTCAGCCACGGCAACCCGTACGGGAAGGACAGTTTTCCACCCGCTGAGATCCAGCGGCGGATGCTGCTCGCCGTCACCTACGGCGCACAGCCGAGTATCGCGGTGGCTCAGCCGCCTCACCTGCAACAGGCGCTCTACGACTGCATGGACGAGGTGCAGCGGCGGAAGGAGTGGCTGACGCAGAAGTCGCCTGAGCCCTGGGGGGCGATGCTGCTCAGCGACAACAGCCGGAACTTCTACAGCCGGACATCGGGCCAGGCGGAAGAACGGTACCTCGCGAATGTGTTCGGGACGTTCCGAACGGCCGTCGAGGAGCATCTGCAGGTCGTGCTGATCAATGACTGGAACCTGACCCCCGCGGATCTGGCGAAGTACAAGGTGCTGATTCTCCCCAATGCCGCGTGCCTCGACGAGCGCCAGGTCGCGGCGGTCGAGGGCTTCGTGCGGCAGGGGGGCGGGCTGGTGGCAAGTCTGGATACCTCGCGTTTCGACGAGTTCGGCGACCCGCGGCAGAATTTTGCGCTGGCGGAGGTGTTCGGCGTCGACTACCAGGGGGCTCCGGACCTGACGGCGACGCCCGCCGAACTGGATGAGAATTTCAAGCTGGCGATCGGTCCCGACTACTGGGAGAAGCGCAAGAGCGTATTCGACTTCCGTCAGAACGTCGCCTCGCCCCTCAACCAGGGACGGATGAAAACCTACGTCAACGACGAGCCGGTGACGTTCAAAGGCGCCGCGATCCGCGTGGAGCTCCTCGACCCGGCTGCGCAGACCTGGGGGACTTTCGAGGCGAAGGGAGTCGCCGGAGCGCCGCGTCAGCCGGCGGTAATCGCCCGGCAGCATGGGGCGGGGAAGGTTGTCTACTTCGCGGCGGGACTCGATGCCGGGTACTACCTCTACGCCTATCCGTACCAGCGACTGGCGCTGAAGCACGCGATTCAGTGGGCGGCGCCCGTTCTGCAGCCGGTGGCTATTGAGGCCCCGATGTGCGTCCACACGTCGGTCATGCGGCAGCGGAAGGGAGAGACCGAGCGATTGCTGGTGCACCTCTTCAGCGATCTCAACACGACCGGCCAGCACGCGCTGCCCGTCGATGACGTGCCGCTGCGGGAAGAGACCGTCCCGATCCATGACATCGAGGTGACGTTCGGATCGGAGTATCGCTTCAGCCGGATCCACCTTGAACCGGGCGGCCTGGACCTGCCTGTCGAGCGAACGGCCGACGGCCGTTCGCTGGTCACCGTCCCCAGACTCGATATTCACGCGATTGTCGTTGGCGAACTTCAACCCGCACCAAGGACGACTGACTCTGGCGATCAGCGATGAGCGATCAGCCCCGATCCGGAGACTCGCTCTCGTCTATCACGGCCTCTCGCCCCGGTTCAGCCGGTCCTCGATCTTGTCGAGGACCGGGAGCAGGTCGCTGACGCCATCAATGACGTAGTGGGCTCCCGCCTGGCGGAACTGGTCGGCGATGGCCTGCAGGCGCTGGCGGAGGTTGTCCGTCGGAAGCGCTGCGATCTCTTCCTCGGACAGACCCAGGGAGTTGCCGGTCCGGGCGACGGCGACGGTCCAGCAGCCCGCGCTAAGTCCGGCCGAGATCCCGATCGGGGTATCGTCGACGACGACGACCTTCGAGAGCGGATAGATTCCCAGCAGCTCGCAGGCCCGGAAGTTCAGCCACGGGGCAGGGCGGCCGGCCGAGACGTCGTCGGCGCAGAGAACCACGTCGGGCTCGTATCCGCCGGCTTTTGCCACCGGCCGGACGACGTCCATCAGCTCGCGGGTGTAGCCGGTCGACGAGCCGATCTTGAGGCCGCGCCGGCGGCATTCGTCGACAACTTCGGGGACGCCGGGGATGACCGCGGAACCCGCCTCCAGGACCGACGTCTGGAGGGGGAGAAACTCCCGATACATGCGGTCGATGTCGGCGTCGGTCGAGGGGGACCCGTGGGCGGCCTGCCAGGTGGCGGCGACGCGGGGCATGGCGAGGACGGTTGAGATGTGATCGCGCTTGGCCCGGCCCATCGGCTCGCGGGCTTCGGCGACAGTGATTTCGACGCCGCTCCGGCGGAAGATTTCCTGGAAGACCTGGGCGGGGGCCCGGCTGCCGTAGTCCACGGTGGTGCCGGCCCAGTCGAAGAGGATCGCTTGCAATTGCTGGGGCATGGAGCAAAGTCCGTCGTTTCGGAGTGAGGGGCCAGTCAGTACTCAGTCGAGCGATTCGTCGTCGGTCCAGCGGTTCCAAAGTTCGTCGGCCAGGCCGAACGACATGGTCATGCCGGCTCCGCCTGTTCCGGTCAGGACGCGGACGGAGGGCAGGGGGGTGGCTTCGAACGCGGGGAGCTGGGGGTGCTTGGCATAGATCCCGTGCCAGCGCTGTGCGATCTCCCAGGTCGGAAACTGGAAGACCTTCGTCAGCTCGCGAAGCATCAGGTCGTCGATGACCGCCTTGTCGAAAGGCTCGATCTCGTCGCCGTACTCGTGGGAGTCGCCCAGGATCACTTCGCCGGCGTCGTTCTGGGACGCCATGACGTGAATGCCATACCGGTCGAGTTCCGGCGTTTCGCAGGCGATGCGATCCCGGACTTCGCGG
Organism: Planctellipticum variicoloris; assembly: GCF_030622045.1. Classification (NCBI taxonomy): domain Bacteria; kingdom Pseudomonadati; phylum Planctomycetota; class Planctomycetia; order Planctomycetales; family Planctomycetaceae; genus Planctellipticum; species Planctellipticum variicoloris. The sequence goes on from NZ_CP130886.1 coordinate 233,542, forward strand.
AGTGTCGGGCAGATCTCGAAGTTGTGGTAGTGGCGGAGTGTCAGACCGCTGGCGAGGTGCGGACCGAGCCGCCAGTCTCCTGGCTGCCGGACCGTCCGGAGCATCTGCAGCTTGCAGCGAACCAGTGGCGAGGCGGCGAAGATTTCCGGAAACAGAGTCTCGAAGTCGGCTCCGCCGCAGACGACGATTCGCCATCCGGGCCAGGTCCGGCCGTCTGAGGTGTGGACTTCGCCGTCTGCAATGCGGGTCGCGGTGAGGCCGAACTCGAACCGGACGCCATGCCGTTCGACGAGCCACGCGGCGATGGCGGCGGAGGCAGTCCGGGGATTGACGACCGCTTCGGTCGGGCTGAAGAGACCGCCGAGCAGTCCCTTCGGCTGGGCAGCGGGGGTCCTTCGCAGGACTTCGTCACGGTCCAGCAGGCTGACGAAACAACCCAGGTCTGGGGCGGCCGCGGCGAACTCGCGGAGGACCTGCCATTCGTCTTCGCGGTGCGCCAGGTGGATCGAGCCGCACGTCTGAACCCAGAGGCCCGCCTCCCGGGCCAGTTCCAGCCAGAGGTCGAGACTGCGGAGAGCGATGGCGTGCCTGTCGCCGTGCGGTTGGCCGACGGGCCAGACCATCCCGAAGTTTCGGACCGAGGCGCCGGCGGCGCGCGAGGTCCGTTCCAGGACGGTGACCTCGTAGCCTCGCCGGGCGGCGGCCCAGGCATTGGCCAGCCCCACGATGCCGGCCCCGATCACCACCGCCGTCCCGTCGTTCACGAATTCTTCTCCAGTTCAGGCTATGGTGACTCCGGGGGGTGCCCCCCGCGTCGGATGAGCGTTTCTGCTGTTCTTGCCGTAGACTGTTTCCGCGACCGGCTCCCGGTCGCCCATCCCCATCCCGGAGATCCGTCAGCATGACTGACGATCATGCAGAAACTATGAACGAGGCCCGCCCGGACCGCCAGCCGGGCGGGGCCTGGTTCCTGAATTTCTGGGTGACGGCCGCGGCGTTCGGGACGTACTTCTGCATGTACGGATTTCGAAAGCCCTACACCGCGGCGACCTATGCCGACGTCGTTGTCTGGGCCGGGTTGAGCCTCAAAACGCTGCTGGTCATTTCGCAGACGCTGGGCTATCTGCTGTCCAAATTCATTGGGATCCGGGTGGTGGCCGAGCTGCCCCCGCGACAGCGAGCCATGGCGATCCTGGGGCTGATCGGGATGGCCGAGGCGGCGCTGCTGCTGTTCGCGTTCCTCCCCGCTCCCTGGAACTGTCTCTGTCTGTTCCTCAACGGGCTGCCGCTCGGAATGGTCTTCGGGCTGGTCCTCAGCTTCCTCGAAGGGCGGCGGGCGACCGAGGCGCTTGCGGCCGGACTCTGCACCAGTTTCATTGTGGCGGACGGGTTCACCAAGACCGTGGGAAGTTCGCTCCTGCAGGCGGGGGTTTCAGAAACCTGGATGCCGTTTACCGCGGGGCTGGCCTTTGCACCGGTGCTGGTCTTCAGCGTCTGGCTGCTGTCGCGGACGCCTCCGCCGACCGCCGCCGACGTCGACCATCGAACGGCGCGGACAACGCTCAGCCGCTCGGACCGCCAGCAGTTCCTGGGTCGTTATGCGCCCGGTCTGGCGGCGTTGACCGGGGCATACATTCTGATCACCGTCCTGCGGAGCATCCGGGCGGACTTTTCGCCGGAGATCTGGCAGGGGCTGGGGTTCGACAAGAGCCCGGGGGTCTTCACCCGGTCGGAGCTCTGGGTCGCACTCGGGGTGATCATCGCCAATGGCCTGACGGTCCTGATCCACGACAACCGCCGGGCGTTCTTCGCCTCGCTGGGGATTGCCATCGGCGGCATCGCCCTGCTGCCAGTGGCGCTGGTTGGACTCCGCCAGGGGTGGCTGGGCGGGTTCCAATTCATGGTGCTGATGGGGCTGGGTCTCTACCTGCCTTACGTCGCCGTCCACACGACAGTCTTCGAGCGGCTGATTGCCATGACTCGCGACCGGAGCACCGTCGGCTTTCTGCTGACATTTGCCGACGCCTTCGGATATGTCGGCGTCGTGGTCGTGATGCTGACCAAAGAGGTGCTCCACGCACAGGGGGTCTTTGAGCGTGGCGGGTTCCTCGAATTTTTCACAACCGCCGCCTGGGTGATTTCCGGGTTCGGGTTGCTGGGACTGCTGACCGTCTGGGGGTATTTTGTCCGGCGGGAAACCGGCCGCGCGGCGGCAGCCGTCGAGGTCATTCCCGCGGTCGAGTAAGCCTGCTGGACGAAAAAAATGTCGGCGATGACAAGCTCCGTGCATGCAATGGTCTTCCACCGACCCGGGGAGCCGTTCGCGGCCTGCGAGTTTCCCCTCCCGCACTTGAAGGGTTCCGAAGTTGCGGTCGACGTCGTGGGATGCACCCTCTGCGGCAGCGATCTCCACTCGTGGGAAGGGCGGCGGACGACGCCATGCCCCACCGTGCTGGGACATGAGATTCTGGGGCGGATCCGAGAATTCGGTCCGACCGCGATTCCTCGGGATGCCGCCGGCCGGCCGCTGGCGATCGGCGATCGGGTGACCTGGTCGATCGTGGCCAGTTGCGGCGGGTGCTTCTATTGTCTGCGGGGTCTGCCGCAGAAGTGCGAGCGGCGGGTCAAGTACGGTCACGAGGCGTTGCGGTCCGGCGGAGAACTGACCGGGGGACTGGCCGAGGTCTGCCACCTCGCCGAGGGGACCGCGATCTTTCGCGTGCCGGATGTGCTGCCCGACGAAGTGGCCTGCCCGGCGAATTGTGCGACGGCCACCATCGCCGCGACGCTCCGGACGGCAGGAGATGTCCGTGGCCGGCGGGTGCTGGTTCTCGGGGCCGGGCTGCTGGGCCTGACCGCCTGCGCGATGAGCCGCTGGCTCGACGCGGAGACGGTCGTCTGTTGCGAGCTCTCCCCTGAGAGGCGCGAACGGGCGCTGGCGTTCGGGGCGACTCACGTTGTCGGACCGGACGAACTGGCGTCACTGGTCGGAACGCTGACGGACGGGCATGGCGTGGATGTGATCCTGGAACTGACGGGCGCTCCCGCCGCCTTCGAGTCCGCCTGGCCTCTGGCCAGACTGGGGGGCGTTGTGGTGCTGGTCGGCGCCGTCTTTCCGAGTCGCCCGGTCTCGCTGTCGATGGACGACATTGTGCGTCGGAACCTGAGCGTGCTCGGGGTCCACAATTATATTCCGGCTGACCTTGGGGAGGCCCTCCGGTTTCTCGAAGCCCGGCATGCCGATCATCCCTTCCGGCATGTCGTCTCGGCTTGGGTTCGTCTGGACGAGGTTGACGCGGCCTTCGAGGCGGCCCGCTCTCCCGACATTCTCCGGATGGGGCTGCGCCCGGTGCGCGCCGGTTGAAATCCTGCTGGCAGGTGCGGCAGGCTGCGGATGATGGCGCGAACTGTCGGCGACCTGGGGGTCTGCGAAAGCGGCGTGTTCCACGTGGAACGCGAAAGTCTCCGGGTTACGGACTCTCGGGAAGTTTCAGCGCAGCGGGATCGAGCGGGACGGCGACTCCGTCCGGGGGGATCTCCCGCTTCAACGTCCAGAGTACGCCCTGGACGATGGATCGTCGACAGGCGAGGTCCTCCCAGTTGGCATGTCGGTGCAGCCCGCTGAAGCCGAACGACCGCCCGCCGTCAGGCCGTTCCCACGCCCAGCCGACGGTCTCCCATGCGCCGTCGATTTCGGCCTCCAGGACCGAGGACCAGCCGGCCCGATCCGCGGGGAATTTTAGACGGTAATAGAACTCGTCGTCGATGCGGGTCGACGGGACGCCGCGCGACACAGGGTGGGGAGGGACGGCGGGTCTCAGGTCCGTCTCCAGAAACTTGTACTTGCGGTTCGGTCCGCCGTGGCAGCCTCCGAAGAGGGCGACGAACTCGGGAACCGGATCTGCGGTCCGGCTCCCCATCGCCCAGTGCAGGCAGACCAGTCCGCCTCCCCGGCGCGCCAGTGCCTGAAAGGCTCGCAGGCGATCCGGGTCGTCGCCGACCCAGCGGGCGCCCTCGGCCAGAAAGAGGACCGCCACGTCCGCGGACTCGAGGAGTTGCGGGCCATCGGTCCAGGGAGAATCCGCCTGGACGGTCCGGACTTCAAGCCCGTCGTGTCGCTCCAGGAGCTGCTTCAGGATGGTCAATCCGGCGACGTATTCGTGTGTCGCTGTCGGGTGACCGTCCGGCCGCTGGCTGCAGAGCAGAACCCGCTGGGGTCGGAGAGGCGGAGTATCGGCGATGGCCGGTCCAGCGGTCGCAATTGCCAGGAGGAGCAGGCAGATCCGAATCATGGGGTGAACCTCGGCGGGGGGATTTCCCGGGAAACCGGGACCGGTCATCCGGAATTCTGTACGAACGGGCGGTCGGGTCGCCACTGATAAGGGAAAGGGCGAGGTCGAATACGTTCGGCTGGGGCTGCCGTGTCTGGGGCGGAAAGTCGCCTTGGAGACGGCTGCCGGAAAACGGGAGGACTTCCGATGAGATTGACTCTGCGAACTCTGCTGGCGTATCTGGACGACGTGCTGGAGCCCGGTGAGGCCCGCGAAATCGGACAGAAGATTCAGGACAGCCCGGTGGCGGCGGCGCTGGTCAGTCGGATCCGGGAAGTGATGCGGCGGCGGCGATTAACCGCGCCGGACATCGACGGCCCGGAGCAGGGCGTGAACCCGAACATCGTGGCGCAGTATCTCGACAACTCTCTGACCGACGACCTGGTTGCAGATATGGAACGGGTCTGTCTGGAGTCTGACGTCCAGCTTGCCGAAGTGGCGGCCTGCCATCAGATCCTGACGCTGGTGCTCGGCGAACCGATGGACGTGTCTTCGCTGCAGCGAGACCGTCTGTTGGCTCTCTGTCCCGGCCAACCGGCCAGCCAGCTCGATATGACGCTGGCCCCGCCGACTCGGAGTTTGAGACCTGCAGAAGCGCCCGTCGCCTTCTCCACCTCGAACGGAGAAGGATTTGAAGACCGATTGCCCGAGTTCCTGAAGCCTTCGCCCTGGCCGTCGCGTGTGATTCCGATTGCTGCTGCGGCCCTGCTGATCGTCGTCTGGATTGGGATGGTGGTTTCCGACCAGCAGACGATGCGCGGATTGTTTCAGCCGGCCGTTCACGGACTGGAGGCGCCGGTCAGCGGTGATCCAGTCGCGGCCCGCGATGCGGCGTCTCCGGAAGGCCAGCCGCCTGGCAACCGGGTTGCGCCCGCCGAAGACGCGTCTGGCAAACCGGCGATGACAGGAACACCGGAGACGCCGGCGCCGGCAGTTCCGCCGCGGCAATCGGAGCCGACCGAAGTGGGCGCGACAAAACTCGCTCCGGTTCTGCCCGAGACAGCAGTTCCGGCGGTGGTGGAACCGAAGCCAATGCCGCCTGCGGCCGCGCGACCCGCCGCTGAGGAACCTGCCGCTCCCGCGGTCGCGCCTCCGTCCGCGTCGCCTCCGCTGCCGGTCAGCTATGTGTCGTCGGAGGGGATTCTGCTCAAGGAAAAGGCGGCGGACGACCATTGGTCGCTGGTTCCCCGCCAGGCCAGTCTGGAGCCGGGGGATCAGCTCGCGGCCCTGGAGCCGTTCGAGGCGCTGTTGAGCATCGACAGCGATACCGCTCGGGTGACGTTGCTGGGAGACACGTTGACGCAGTTGATGGGGCCGACGCGCGCTGCGCGAGTGGGCTTCGGGATTCATCATGGACGGATTGTGCTGCAGAGCGGTCGCAAGGAGGATCGGTTGCCAGCGGAGATCGCGATTGCCGTCGGGCAGGATTTGTGGAAGGTGGAATTGCTCGCACCGGACACCGTGATTGGCATTGAAGTCGAGGTCCGTGAGACGACCGGTCCGGACCAGGATTTTGGCGCCAATGGCTACCTGGCGGAGTGTTTTGTACTGACGGGAGCGGTGCGCTGGGCGGGAATCAATGGTCAATCCCAGCAGGTGGATGGCGGCCACTGGTTCCGGATTTCGCCGGGCATGGGCCCGATGGCGGAACGGTCGGTTTCGGAGCCGATTCCCCTGGTGGAGTCGCCCGACTGGCTGGATCCGCAACGTCGCAAGCTGTCGTCCGCATTGCGTCGCTATGCCGACCTGTTTGAGAAGGAACTCGCTCCGGCCGATTCGGTCGAGCAGACGCTGGGAACGCTGGCGGGGGATTCGCGGCCCAAGATTTCCGAGCTTGCGACGCGCGGCCTGGCAACGATGGAAAACTACCCGCAACTGGTGACGGCGCTGGCGCAGTCGTCTCACGAGGAAAGCCGATTTGCCGCCCGCGACGGTCTCAGGCGCTGGCTGGCGTCGACGCCCGGAGCCGGTGCGACGCTCTCTAAGGAGCTCGAACTGAGGTATCCTCCGGCCGAGGCCGCGACGATGCTGCGACTGTTGTGGGGATACTCGGACGCCGATGCGCGCAATCGGGCGACATCGCTGGAGCTGGTGGAACTTCTGCGAAGTCCTCGCACCGAGTTCCGGGAGCTGGCGTTTTTTCACATCGTCCGCCTGACCGGGCAGCGGCACGACTATCGTCCGCTGGATGGGGGAGTCCGCCGGGAACCGGGCGTCCGCCGCTGGTTTGACCACGTCGAGCGAGAGGGGGCGCTCGTCAAACCAGAGGCGCAGTCATGACGGATCGGGCGATTCCGATCGGCGGAGGAACCCCTTGCTGAATGGTCGGCGGGTCTCGTTGGGGCTATCCTTCCCGGTCGTTCCGCAACCCTGTTTTGTGACCGGCCCCGCCATGTGGACTCGTTTCCGTCATCTGCTCGAGCTGATCCGTTTCAGCCATACGATCTTCGCTCTGCCGTTTGCGATGTTGTCGGCGGTGCTGGCCTGGCGCCGGCCGGACAGTCCGTTCGAGTGGCGCGACCTGGTGGGAATCCTGCTCTGCATGGTCTTCGCCAGGTCTGCGGCGATGGCGTTCAACCGCCTCGTCGATCGAGGGATCGATGCGGACAATCCGCGGACCGCTCGCCGCCACATCCCGGCAGGGCTGCTGTCGGTCTGGGCGGTGACTGCATTCACGGTGGCGACCAGCCTGGCCTTCGTCGCCTCGACGCTCATTTTTCTGCCGAACACGCTGCCCGTGATCTTGAGCGTTCCAGTGTTGCTGGTGCTGCTGGGGTATTCGTATGCGAAACGGTTCACGGCCTGGTGCCATTACTGGCTGTCGGCAGCGCTGATGCTGTCGCCGCTGGCCGCCTGGATTGCGATCCGCGGGACCATCGAATGGCCCCCCGTGCTGATCGCGGCGGTCGTGTTCTTCTGGGTCGGCGGCTTTGACATTCTGTACTCGTGCCAGGATGCCGAGTTCGACAGGGAACGCCGCCTCTTCAGCATTCCGTCGCGGTGGGGCGTTCCGCGGGCGCTTCGTCTGGCGGCGGTCAGTCACGCCCTCACTGTCGCGGGACTGCTCGGATTGTGGTCGGTCGCCGGTCTCGGACCAGTGTTCCTGGCCGGCGTGATTGTCGTCGCGGTGCTGCTGTTTTATGAGCACTCGCTGGTCCGGCCTGAGGATCTGACACGGGTGAACCTGGCGTTTTTTCACGTCAACGCGGTAATCAGCCTAGGGTTGCTGGTGGTGACGCTCGCCGATCTGTGGTGGACACGCGCCCGTTGAGGAGGAGATAATTTCCGTCTGGAGGTGAGGCCATGTCGATCGCACATCAACCCGTGACCTGGCGACAATTTGAGCGGATGGAGTTCGAGCATCCGACCGAGCTGGTGCGGGGAGAGATCTCGGAGCAGGAAATGCCAACCAGCCAGCACGGTTCGGTCTGCGCGATGGTCGCTGCGTTCCTTGTGTTCTGGGCGCGCACGGGACGCCAAGGAGCAGTCTTCTCCAACGACTCGCACGTCCTGACTGAGCGAGATCCCGACACGGTTCGTGGGCCCGACTGTGCCTTCATTCGCCGCGAGCGGCTGCCCGAAGGCAAGTTGCCTGCCGGCGTTCTGGAGATCCCTGTCGATCTGGCCGTCGAAGTCCTGTCGCCGACGGATCGCTGGACCGACGTGCTGGACAAAGTGCTGGAGTATCTTCGCAGCGGAGTCCGTGAGGTGTGGGTCATCGACCCGCAGCGGCGGTCGGTCGCCGTGCATCAACCCGAACAGTCGCCGATGCACTTCGCAGAGTCCGAGACACTGAACCGACCGGAGCTGCTGCCGGGATTCTCGTGCCCGGTTGCAGAGCTGTTCGCGGATCTGTGAATGCTGTGTGTTCCGGCCGATCCCCGGATTCCGGAGTGCGGTAGACGCCGGCTCGGCGAGAGGGGAGAATTGGCCGGGAGGAGATTCCGACATGGCCATCGCCCCGATTCAGCTCATCACAGCCGACGAGTTCCTGCGGATGTCTTTCGAGCGCCCGGTCGAACTCGATCGTGGGGAGATTGTTGAAATGCCCCCTGCGAGTTTCCGCCACGGCGAGATCTGCAGCAACATCAGCGATGCGCTGCGGCGATGGAGCCGGGGCACGAATGCCGGGTTGCGCGTGGCCACGAACGATGCCGCGATCCTGACGACGCGCAAGCCCGACACCGTTCGCGGCGGCGATGTCGTTGCGATTCGACAGCGCCGACTCGGCTCCGAACAAGATGCCGAGCGCAGTCTGGAGATTCCGCCGGATCTGGTGGTCGAAGTACTGTCTCCCTCAGACCGGTTGCCGGCCGTAATGGTCAAGGTGACGGAATACCTGCAGGCGGGGGTCGCGGAAGTCTGGGTCGTCGATCCGGAAGATCGGCTGGTCGACGTGCACAATCCGTCCCGGCGACTGCCGGCCCGGTTTGGAGGCGATCAGGTGCTGACCAGTCCGGAATTGCTCCCCGGATTCTCCTGCCCGGTTTCCGAGTTCTTCGCCGACTCCTGACAATCAATGGGAATGCAGCGATGACTCCTCCCGCCGCCGCAGACCTGCAGTCGGCCAGGCAGACCGATCTCATCACGATCGAGCAGTTCGAGCAGATGAGTTTCGAGTTTCCCGTCGACCTGGTCAAAGGCAGGATCGAAGAGATGCCTCCTCCCGGCGCCGCTCATGGTCGAGTCTGTGGCAATATCTTCTTCTTTCTGGAAGGCTGGGCGCGGCAGTCAGACGCCGGGGCGGTCACCTGAAACGACTCCGCGGTCGTCGACGGCGAGGAACCGGGAACGGTTCGCGGCAGTGACGCAGCCTTCGTACGCTGGGAGTCGCTGCCCGAAAGCGCGCTGCCGGTCGTGGCGTTCCGGACGGCGTCCGACCTGGTTGTGGAAGTTCTCTCTCGTTCCGACGAATGGTCGAAATTCGAGACAAAGCTGGATGACTACCTGGCGGCGGGCGTGATGGAAATCTGGGTCGTGTCGGTCGACGAGCGGTGCGTCTGGAGCTATCGGCCCGACCAGCCGCACCGGCGGTTGGAGGCTGCCGAGGAGCTGAGCAGCCCGGAAGTCCTTCCCGGCTTTTCCTGCCGAGTGGTGGATTTCTTCCTCCACGTCTAAAATCCGGGGATTGACGCAGGCGGTCCGATTCCGCCCGCGGGTGTCCCGAATTTCTGACCACTGAAGCCCGATTCAGCCCCATGACCGATTCCGCACTGCTGCAGCGTATCGAAAACAAAGTCCTTGCCGGCGAACGCATTTCGTTCGACGAGGGGGTGTTTCTAGACGAGCAGGCCGACCTGTTCACGCTGGGGCGGCTGGCGAACGTCGTCCGCGAGCGGAAGAACGGCAACTACGCCTACTACAACACCAACATCCACCTGAACCCGACGAACGTCTGCGTCTACCGCTGCCGGTTCTGCGCGTTCCGGGCGGATTTGCGGGCCGAGAAGGCGTACGTTTTTTCCGACGAGATGCTCCGCGAGCGGATTCTGGAGGCCCGGTCGCAGGGGGCCACTGAGATCCACGTCGTCGGCGGATTGCACCACCAGAAGCCGTTCGACTGGTACGTGAACGTCGTTCGAGTGCTGCACGAGACGTGCCCGGAGATTCACATCAAGGCCTGGACTGCGGTCGAGATCAACTGGTTCTGTTTCATTACGAAGCAGCCAGTGGAATGGGTCATCCAGCAGTTGATCGATGCGGGTCTGGGGAGCATGCCCGGAGGGGGCGCGGAAATCTTCGATCCCGTCGTGCGGGCCGAGCTCTGCGAGCATAAGGCGGATGCGGACAACTGGATCAAGATCCACCGGGCCGCACACCTGCAGGGCGTCCGGTCCAACGCAACGATGCTCTACGGGCACATCGAGAATGCCCGGCACCGGATGGATCACCTTTGCAAGCTGCGCGAACTGCAGGACGAGACGGGCGGCTTTCAGACGTTCATTCCGCTGGCCTTCCACCCTGAGAACACCAAGCTCGACAACATTCCCAAGCCGACGGGGAACATGGATCTGCGGACGCTGGCGGTCTCGCGGATCATGCTCGACAACTTCGACCACATCAAAGCGTACTGGATCATGCTCGGCGAGAAGATCGCTCAGGTGGCGCTCTCATTCGGCGCCGACGACCTGGATGGCACTGTCGTCCATGAATTGATCTATCATGACGCAGGGGCAAAAACTCCCGAAGGGTTGACGGTCGAACAGATCCATCGACTGATTCGCGAAGCCGGTCGGACGCCTGTCGAGCGGGACACGTTGTACCGACGAGTGATCCGGGAGGGCGCAGGCTGGCAGGTCGGCGAGCCGGTTTCTGCGGGGCTGGCGAGCTGAGTCGGACCCGGTCGCCGCGAACCGTATCCGGCAGTTTTCGCTTCCCATCGACCCGTCCGGGGGAATCTGCTAGAACCAACCGCACGTGGACCTCGTCGCGCGTGCAGTGCAGATCGACGGGGCGGGAACGGATTCGCCGCGGATACAGGGATGGAAGCCGATGGCTCGCGGATGGAGCAGTCTGGTCGGAGTTCTGGTTGTTTTCGGAATCGGCGCCGGCGGAGGTTTTGCCTGGCGCGCGGGCTGGGTTCCTATGGAGTTCCGCCCCGCCGAGACGGGCAGCCTCAATTCGGATTGGTCGAGTGGTCCCGAAGCGGCCCAGATCGCCGCTGCCGCGCCCGCCGTTGATGCCGTGTTGGCAGTGCCGGAGCAGAGCGAGCCCGAGCCTCTGGAAGGGAGCAATGTCGCAGAGACTTCTCCCGGAATTCTCGGCCCGGCTGCGATCGAAGGAGCCCGCCCGCTGGCCGATGCCCGATCGATCGAGAAGCGGACGCCGATGCGGCTCAGCAAGCCGGAAGAGGCTTTGAAGGGGCGAGTCCAGTCGGCGACTTTCGCCGAGGAAGCTGAAGACTCCGCGCCTCGGTCAGTGCAGACATCGGGGGATGACGCGTCGAAGGATAAGGAAAACCGTTCAGAAATCGCTGCGAGCCCGGCCCTCGCCGACGAACTGCAGCAGATCGATCAGCAGATTCAGGCCGGCGAGTTTCTGCCCGCGCACAAGGAACTGTCGCGGATTTACTGGGAACGGCCGGCAGATCGAGCGGCGATTCAGTCCCGTCTGGAATCCAATGCCAACACGATCTTCTTTCAGCCGCAACCTCACTTCACTGAGCCGTACGTGATCCAGCCGGGCGACCGTCTGGAGTCGATCGCGAAAAAGTACAAGCTGTCCTGGGAGTATCTTTCGGCGCTCAATCGAACGTCGCCGACGCGCATTCAGGCGGGCAAACGTCTGAAGGTGCTGAAAGGCCCGTTCAGCGCCGCGGTCGATCTGCAGGATTTTGCATTGACGGTGCACCTGCAGGGCTACTATGTGAAGCGCTATGAGATCGGGATTGGCAAGGACGGTTCGTCGCCGCTGGGTCAGTTTCCAGTCTTGACCAAGATTGCGAACCCGCAATACACCGATCCCGACGGCCGGGTGATTGAGGGAGACGATCCCAGGAATCCTCTGGGAGAACGCTGGATCGATCTCGGAAACAGCTACGGCATTCACGGCACCATCGAGCCTGAAAGCATCGGCAAAGCGGCTTCGCGCGGCTGCATCCGGATGCGCGATCCGGACATCATAGAAGTCTACAACTTCCTGACGGTTGGCTCCGAGGTGACATTGAGAAACTGATCCTGAGCGAGCGTTTCCCTGGCTCGTTCGTCGGACCGTCGGGGCTGTTTGCAATGCTGCTCGGCGACTACCGGACTGGAATTGTCGGCCTGCTGCTGCTTGCGGCTGGTTGTGTCGGCGCACCGGTCATCCGCGGTTCGAGCGACAGTCTGGGTGATCTGCGGAAGTCAGTTCGAGACGGAGCTCCAGGCCCGACGAGGACGCAGACTCCGCCGCCATCCGATTGCGACCGACACTGTCGCGACGATCTCGAGGACGAGAATTCGCTGACAGCGGTTCTGTTCGGTCCGCTGCTTCGCGCGGGAGCGATCGGGGCCATTCATCTGGCCGGGGCGCCGTTCACGGTTCCCAATCACTGGCTGGAAGGGGGAGATCTCTACGGCTCCGCCTACTTTCCGACCTGGCCATATGATGCGACCGAGGGGAGTCTGATCGTGGAGAATCCCGATCTGAACAGTCACCGGACGTTTGGAGGTCGGCTGCAGATCTTCGGCGCGACTGACTTCGATGACCTGCAGCGATACCAGGTTCGCCTCCTGGCCGAGCAGACGAATCGATTCGGCGTCGATACGGAGACCGGGCTGCTTCGTCAGACTGTGCCGGACGGTCACGACGAGCTCTGGCTGGGCGACTTTAATTTGACCTACCGATTTGCACAGAGTGAGCACGTGCAGTTTCGGGCGGGGATCGGCGCCAACTGGCTGGCCGACAGCGTTCGCGGCGACGCCGGATTCAATTTCACCTATCAGGTCGATGTGTTTCCGCGAGAACCCTGGACGGCTTCGGCCCTGTTTGACATTGGAACGCTGGGGGACGCGACGCTCTTCCACGGCCGCGGGACCGTCGGGGTGATGGTCCGCCAGTGGGAGATCTTCACCGGCTATGACTATTTGAGCATTGGAGACTTCGATTCGCACGGAGTCCTGGGAGGTCTCTCGCTGCACTTTTGAAACGGGACTGCACGAACCGATCCGGGATGCAGGATAGCTGCATTTTTCGGAAAGTCCGGATTGTCGGGTCCGCTTTCTCTCCGGGGCCGGATGTCCTACACTCTGAGCTTTCCGGGATTCCCGGTGTAGCACGAGTTTTGAGACACTCTGGAAAGGAGCGGCGTTCTTATGGCCGAACAGAAGGCCACCAACGTGACGTGGCACGAGCACAAGGTCACCACAGCCGAGCGGGCGAAGCTGAATGGACACAAAGGGGCCGTGCTCTGGTTTACCGGCCTGAGCGCCTGCGGGAAGAGCACGATCGCGAACGCGGTTGACGCCATGTTGTTCGAGATGGGCAAGCACAGCTACATCCTCGACGGCGACAATATCCGGATGGGACTGAATAAGAACCTGGGCTTCTCTGCCGAGGATCGGGCCGAGAACATTCGGCGGATTGGCGAAGTGGCCAAGCTGTTCGCTCATGGCGGCACGATTACGCTGACGGCGTTTATCTCGCCGTACAAGGCGGACCGGGATAAGGTGCGGGAGATTCTCCAGCCGGGCGAGTTTGTCGAAATCCTGGTCGACGCCTCCGTGGAGACCTGCGAGCAGCGGGATCCGAAGGGTCTTTACAAGAAGGCGCGGGCCGGCGAGATCAAGAATTTCACCGGGATCAGCGATCCGTACGAAGCGCCGGAGAAGCCGGAGCTCGTGCTGGACTCGAACAATAAGGGGATCGAGGAGCTTGCGAAGGAGGTGATCGCGTACCTCGAACAGAAGGGCTACTTTGCGGCCTGAAGTCGCTGAAGTGCTTGATCTGAATTGCGATTTTCCGTTGGGCAGACCTGGTGTCTGTCCGACGGTCTTTTTTTTCGGAGGCGAGAAAAAAATACTGGCGTACAGTCTGGCCGTACGCTATTGTTTTGCTATCCCATGTTGATCGTCTGTTGCCCATCAATCCGTGCCCTGCGTGCTCGCGCAGGTTAGCAGAATTGAAGGGGGGCCATGCCGATGTTCCGTTCACAATGTCTGTCCTCGCCAGTCTTGCGTTCTCTGGGAACGGGGGTTGTTCTCTGTTCGATGATCGTCGGCGGTCTGCTGGCGCAGGATGCCGCCAATTCGGCGGGAGCGGCTGCGGCCAAGGCCAAGAAAATGGCGGCCGGGAGGCTGCCGAATCACTATGCGCGGCTCGATTTGAGCGACAAGCAGCGTGAACAGATTTACGCAGTTCAAGCGAAGTTCAAAGCGCCGATCGAGGATCTGGAGTCGCAACTGGAGATGCAGAAAGGCCAGCGGGACGCGGAAATTGAAGGCGTTCTGACGAGCGATCAACGCAAGAAACTGAAGTCGCTGATCGAAGAAGCCCGCAAGAAGGCGGAGGCCAAGAAGTCGGTTCCGGACAAATCCCCGGAAAAGCCCGTTGATGGTCAGGCGTCCCAGTAGGCTGGGTCGTGGCGTCGAGGATGGGGAGTTACGGAGCGGCCAGCAGCCGGCGGGAGAGCTCCTGGACCCGTTGCGAATGGAGCTCCAGGTCCGCTTCGAGGGCGTCGGGGCGGCCGCCGTAGCCCAGGCGTCGCGACAGGAATTCGAAATCTTCGCTGGCGACGGGCGGCACGGTGAGGTCGCGGGCGTCACCCCGGACCATGCGGAGCGAGTCGATCAGCCTGCGCAGGAAGCGGTAGGCGGCGACAAGTTGTTCGTGTTCGGTCGGACGGAGGCTCCCCGCCTGGCGCAGGGCGTCCAGGGCCTCGCGGGTGCTGGTGGTGCGGAGGGCGGGCAGTCGATGGCCGCCCGAAATCTGCAGCGCCTGGACAAGGTACTCGACATCCACCAGTCCTCCTGCGCTGAGCTTTGCGTTGAAGGTTCCTCCCTGGACGAGTTGACGAATCTGGCGCTCGCGCATTGCCCGCATGGGAGCGGGATCAAAGGCTTTGCCGGTGTAGAGGAGCCGATCGCGCAGAAGGCTCAGTTCCCGGGCGAGCGACTCATCACCGGCGAGCGGTCGCAGCTTGACGAGCGCCTGCCGTTCGTAGGGCCAGGCGGGTCCGTCCTCTGCGAAGTATTGCCGGAAGGCCTCCATCGAGACCGCCAGGCTGCCTGCTCGTCCGTAGGGTCGCAATCGCAGGTCGATGCGGAAAATTCCCTCATGGCGGGCGCGGATCGTCTGATTGAACGACTCGACCAGCCGCTGAAAGTAGCTGGAGCATGAGATCACCTCGGGGCCTGCGGTATGCCCTTCGTTCTCATAGACGAACAGCAGTTCGATGTCGGAGGCGAATCCCAGTTCTCTGCCGCCGCATTTTCCGAGAGCGAGAACCGCACCGCGGCACGGGCGACGCGGTCCAAGCTGCGGGATTCCATACCGACGGCGCAGGTCGGCTTCAACGAGATCGTACGCGGCGCTGACGACAACTTCGGCGACGTCGCTGAGTTCCGCGGAGAACTGGGTGAAGTCGGGAATGTGGCCCAGGATGTGTCGCATGTCGACTCGAAACATCTCGCGATCTTTGAAGACGTTGAGGGCATCGCGGCGGTCATCCGCGGTCGTCGCGGCTCCCAGCGACTCTTTGAGCTTGGCGTCGAGTTCGGCGCGGGACGTTCCCTTCTGGAGCGATGGCAAGTCCCGGAGGACCGGGAAGAGGTTGGAATACTGGACCCTGAGAAACTCATCCCAGAGAAAGTCGCTGACTCCCATGAGCTGGGCCAGGGCGTCGAGGACGTCGGGGCGTTCGAGCGACGAGAGTTCGTCGGTCCAGTCGGGGCGTTCAAAAAGATCACGGAGGAAACTGCGAAAGTGCAGAAGCGCCGCCTCGGGGTTCGGGGAGCGGGGCAGCACGTGGGTGAATTGCTTGATCAGGACGACCGCCGCCCGCAATTCCTGAAGTCGTCCGGGGTCGACGATTTTGCCGCCGGTTCGCGCGTCGGTGACTGCGAGCGAGTCGTGGACCACGTTTCCGTCGGAGCGGATGGCCACCTGGGAGATATTGACGCCGCTCATGGCCAGTGAATTCGAGAGCTCGTAAAGGAACCCGATGGTGTCGTCCGCGCGGATATCGATGACGGTGGCGTCTTCGGCAATGGTGTTGTCAAACGTCACGTCGACCGGCGCAGGACGGTTGAATCGCCCCGGCGAGTCCTGCAGCGCTGCGGCGACGCGTCGGGCGAGGCGGCCCTGGGCGGCGCCGGTTGATATCCGGCGGGCGTGGAGCATCAGTTCGAGGAGGTCGGCTTCGTAGCTGAGCCAGGCTTCCTTCAAGACCTGACCGGCCGGCGGTCGAACCGTGAAGAGATTCACAAAGTCCCGCGCGGTCTCGGCCGCGACGTCGGCTCGCTGTCCTGCGGTCGCCGTGATCTGCTTCTGGATCCTGGAAAGATGCTGCCAGACTTCCGGGTGATTTCCGGTCGAGACGCACCCTTCGAGAATGTCACAGCCGTAGACGAACAGCAGCCCGCAGATCATGGACAGGTCGCCCGGTTCGTCGAGTCCGAGGACGGTTACCCGCCAGAGTTCGTCGTCGATGGGACGGGCCAGAACACGGACAGGGTGGTCGGCGGAGACGGCTTCCAGCGTGCGCCGGTGTTCGCGACGTTCGGCCTCGGTAAAAACCTCCTGGTAATTGGTGACAATCAGCGACTGCCGCGGCGAGGTCGGCGACGTCGCGTCCGGAACGGGAGGCGACTCTGCGAGGTACTTCTCGTAAATCCGTCGGATGGCCTCGACATGTCGTTCATAGTGCATGACGAAACTGTCGGCATCGCCGAAGTCGAGACGCCGGGCTAGAAACTCCAATTCGCGGCGGTCGCGCGGGAGAGAGTGTTCCTGTGTGTTATGCATGAGCTGCAGGGCGTGCTCGACGGTTCTGAGGAAGACGTACCCGCTGGTGAGGTAGCGGTACTCATCCGCCTGGAGGAGATCGAGATCGGCCAGGCGAATGAGGGCGTCGAGCGTGTTGGAAGAGCGGACTCCGGAGATTCGACCTCCGTGCGCGAGCTGCAGAAATTGCGTCACGAACTCCACATCGCGAATGGATCCGGCTCCCGATTTGACTTCGCCCCAGTCCTTCCCCTTTTTCTTGAGCTGGGCTTCGATCCGTTCCTTCGCCTCGCGAACGCTGGTCCGGACGGCGGCTTCCCCGCCGCAGAAGATGTAGTCCGGAAGCTGCTTGAGGAACCGGCGGCCGAGCCGTTCGTCGCCGGCCACGGCTCGTGCCTTGAGCAGGGCCTGCCGCTCCCAGGGTTCCGCATGCTGACGCAGATAGTCGAAGTAGGCGGTCGGAATCGTGACGAGCTGGCCGGCGCGACCCCAGGGACGGAGCCGCATGTCGACGCGATACAGGAATCCTTCCGCGGTGCTGTCCTGCAGCCAGCGGACGAGCTTCTGCGCGAGCGGCAGGACTTCATTCTGGGGGCGTTCTGATATGAAGACGAGATCGATATCGGAGCTGTAGTTGAGCTCTTCGCCGCCGAGCTTGCCGAGCGCGAGCACGGTCAGGTCGTCGGGTGACATTCCTTCCAGCCCGGCGTTCAGAATGAGGCAGCTTCGAATGAGTCCGTCGCCGAGGAGCGAGAGCTGATTGGTGGTCGCCTTCAGGTCGAGCAGGCCGAAGGTGTCGCAGGCGCCGATCCGCAGGATTTCCCAGCGCTGGTAGCGTCTTAAGGCATTTCGCTGCCGGTCGGGAGTCGACTCGGCTCGGGCCGACGCCAGAGCCTCTGCGGTGAAATCCTCGCGACTTTTGAAGTCGGCGAGCTGGCGATGCTGGACAAGCTGGGCCAGAGTCTCGGGTTGCTGAAGCAGGATCTCCGTCAGGTACTGACTGCTGACGAAGAGCTTGACGAGAATGTCGAGCGACCGGGGGTGTTCGGTCAACAGGTCGAATGTCTGCAGCGCGGAGGTTGAGCTATCGAGCAGCCGTTCGAAGTTGAGCAGCGAACCGTCCGGATGGGGCGTCTCCGCGAGGGCCTGTAGAAACCGCTGCAGACAGGCGGCAGCTCGGGGGTCGCGTTTCAACAGATTGCAGGCGCGCTTCTGGGCGGCGGCAGGATCCTGAAATCCGCGGGCGAGCCACCAGTCGCGGAGCGCTGCGGACGGGTTGTCTGTCGCCGGTTCCAGTTGCCAGGGTTCCGCCATTCCGCACCGCTTCAGAGGAACTGCCGTCCGACAGTCGGGACTGTCCTGCCCGGCCGCGATGCTCGGGATTATTGCCCGAACGCCCGCAATCCGCGATGCCGATGAGCCTCGCGGGTGGATTGCATGGTGTTCTGGTGTTTCCGGGGGCGGGAAAAGCGGGACGAGAGGCCGTTCCGTACGCTGTACGTGACAAAGTCAATTGATATGATGCAGGATTGATGTTCCGCCGGTTTCGCCGCGCGCACGGGTTCAGTTTTCTCAACGGTTCGAGGGCATAGCTCATGAGTCGCAATGCAACACGACGTGATTTTCTGAAACAATCGACCGCGCTCGGCGCTGCGATGTGGGTCGGCTCCTCGACCAGCACCGGATGGACGCAGGAACGGTCGGCCAATGCGGCGATTCGCTTCGCCTGCATCGGTGTCGAAGGCAAGGGATCGAGCGACCGCGACGACGCCGGCCGGCATGGCGAAATCGTCGCTCTCTGCGATATTGACGACGAGCGTCTGGAGAAGGCGGCTGCGCGCTATCCGAATGCGAAGAAGTACAACGACTACCGCAAGATGTATGACGAGATGGCCGGTCAGATCGATGCCATTACCGTCAGCACTCCCGATCATTCGCATGCCCCGGCGGCCATCCGCGGCATGAAGGAAGGCAAGCACTGTTTCTGTCAGAAGCCGCTGACGTACACGGTCACCGAAGCCCGGATGATGCGCGAGCTGGCCGCCGAGAAGAAGCTCTGCACTCAGATGGGCAACCAGGGGACGGCCGCGAGCGGCCTCCGCGAGGCCGCCGCTCAGATCCGTCGCGGGGACATCGGCCAGGTCAAGGAGGTCCACATCTGGACCAACCGTCCGATCTGGCCGCAGGGGGGCGGACGTCCGACGGAAGTGGAAGCCTGCCCGCCGAACGTCCACTGGGATCTCTTCCTCGGCCCTGCGCCGGAACGGCCCTACAGCTCGGCGTATCATCCCTTCAAGTGGCGCGGCTGGATCGATTTCGGCACGGGGGCGCTGGGCGATATGGCCTGCCACACGCTCAACATGTCGGCCATGGCGCTCGACCTGTTCAATCCGCTGACGGTTGAGGCGATGCCTGACCCCGAGTGGACCGGAGAAGCGCGCAAGGAGACTTATCCCAAGTTCTCGACGATCGTCTACGAGTTCGGCCCGCGCGGCGACTTCGCGCCGTGCAAGCTGTTCTGGTACGACGGCGGCAAGCGTCCGGACAACGCAATCTGTCCTGAAGCCGAGTTCAAGGCGAGCGGTTCGCTCGTGATCGGCGAGAAGGGAATGATTCACTCGTCGAGCGACTACCACAACGAGTACGGGGTTTACCCGGCGGCGAGCTTCAAGGATCTTTCGAAGCCGGAGATCGTTACGTCTCCCGGTCACTTCACCGAGTTCGCGAATGCGATCAAGGAGAACAAGCCCGAGCTGGCGAAGTCCAACTTCGACTATGCGGGCCGGCTGACCGAGACCGTTCTGCTGGGGAACGTCGCCCTGCGGGCCGGCAAGAAGGTCGAGTGGGACGCCGTCAATCTGAAGATCAAGAACCTGCCGGAAGCGCAGCAATACGTGTCCCGCGAGTATCGGAAGGGTTTCGAGCTGTAAGCTGGACCGGTGTTTTGTCTGAGTTCGCAACAGCCCGCGGAAACAAGTTCCGCGGGCTGTTTTTATGCGCAGTTCCGTCGGAGGCGGTTTTTGCGTCCTTGCACGATCCGAGTCAGTCGGCGCTGAGGGCCGTCAGAAGTTCGCCGATCGAATGTCGCATTTCGAGCGGATGCCGCAGACGGAGCTCCAGGTTGACGACGTAGTGATTGCATCGGCCTTCCTTGGTGATCTGCAGATAACCGGCGTTGGCGAGTTCCGCGATGATCCGTTGCACCATCCGCTCCGTAATGCCGACCGCTGCAGCCACGTCGCGCAATCGGCGATCGGGTTGCCGGTACAGGCACAGCAGAACGTGAGCGTGATTGGACAGAAAGGTCCAGCTTTCGGCAGTTTTCGCGACGGCGACCGGCTCATTCACTTTGGCGGCCAATCTTGTTTTCAGTTTTTTCATGAGCCCGGCCTTGCCATTTTCTCGATCGGCGCCTAAAAATACACGAAACATAATTCGTGTAATGTGGTGCGTGTTATTGTAGTGCAATTCGCGAGCGACTTCCACGATCTGTTTGCAGGCCGTCGTGCGCGTGACCGTCAGCGCGGACGTTGTTCCAGTTTCGTGGGTGATAAAAGTGTCATCCGTTATCCAAGGAGAAACGCATGTTAGAAACCAGCACTCTGCACGACTCGCCTTCCCTGTCGCGCAGTCGCCACACTCTTCCGGGCGTGGAACGGCTGGTCACTCAAGTCTCCGGGACCGGAAACGTCCTTGAGGAGAATTTCCCCGAAACTCCGGAAACAGCGCTCGAACGGCTCTATGCGGGAAATCGCCGGTTCGCGTCCGGGAATCCGTTGGCGGTTCGTCGAGATCTGAATCACGTGAAGGCCATTGCGGCGCGGCAGACGCCGTTCGCGGCCTTTCTCGGTTGCGCCGATTCTCGAGTTCCGATTGAGATCGTGTTCGATCAGGGGTTCGGCGATCTTTTTGTGACTCGGATCGCTGGAAATATCGCTTCGAGCGAGAACATCGGCAGCCTCGAGTTCGGGGTGGAGATCCTCGGGGCGAAGGTCGTCTACGTGCTCGGGCATTCCTGCTGCGGTGCGGTGACGGCCGCAATGCACGGGCATGAGGTGCCGGGTCAGATCAGCGGACTGTTTCAGTACATTCGACCTGCGGTGAAATCCGCAGAGGGCGATTTGGACAAGGCCGTGCGAGACAATGTTCGCAATCAGGCTCTGCTCCTGGCAGAGGCTTCTCCCGTGATCTCGAAGATGGTCCGGCGAAAGGAAGTGCTGGTGGCGGGCGGGGTTTATGATCTTCAGACGGGAGTTGTCACGCCTGTCGATCTTGGATTGGCCTGAGAGAGTCGCGAAGCGCCTGACCGACCCGTCAGCGCTGAATTCCCGTCGCAAGAACGAGCGGAGTTCTTTGCGAGTCGCAGGTCTCACTGATCTGGCTGGAGACGGCGTTCGTGCGGAACGCCGGAGTGACGGGTTTCCGGCGATTCTTGCGCGAATCGAATCAGCCGCCGATCATCCCGCGGAGGCTCCGAACGGCGCTTTCCGCTTCGTTCGAGCCACCGCGGAAATTTGCGGCGGCGGATCAATTCCGATGCGGCCCCTCGAAGAACTCGATTTCGCCAGTGGCGACGTCGTACATGGCGCCGACGACTGCGACGCGGTTTGCCTCGACGAGCCATCGAATCGTGTCACTTTCCTCGACGATCCGAGCCATCTCCCGTTCGACATTCCGTCTGGCGACCTGATCGACCACTGCGTTTTTTTCCGTGGGATTGGCTGATCTGACTCGATCGCAAGTCGCCGCTTCGATCGACTGTTGAATATCCTCGACAATCGGCTGCAGGTGCTGGCAGCCGGTGGCCAGCTCGGCGTTATTGTGAGTGCAGGCCAGCTCGACGGCGGCTGTCACAGCGCCGCAGCGCGTGTGGCCCATGACGAGGATCAGCTTGGCCCCGGCGACGGCACAGCCGTATTCCATGCTGCCGAGAACCTTTGAGCTGGTGACGTTTCCCGCCATCCGAATGCTGAAGATGTCGCCCAGCCCCAGATCGAACAGAAGTTCTGCGGGAGTTCGCGAGTCGATGCAGCTCAGTACGACCGCCAGCGGATGTTGTCCCGGGGCCGTGACCAGCACCTGCCGACTCAGGTCCCGCGTCAATTGCCGGCCGGTCCTGAATCGTTCGTTTCCCTCGCGCAGGATCTGGAGCACCTGAGTCGACGACAGCTTGTCCTGCAGATCGCGAGTCGAATAGTCGACGAACTGGATCTCATCGTGCAGGTGGTAACGGTCGCGAAATCCGCGGAGACTGACCTGGACCCCGAGGACGGGCGCGGTCTGCTCTTTGAACTCGCGAATCAGACTGAGAATGTCCGGGTCGATGTAATCGGTGTTGTGGGCGTCGAGCAGAATGTGCGTACCGCGCGGGGCGCTGCGCAGTGCGCGTTCGAGCGCGGCACGGTTGAGAAAACTGACCTGGCTGGCGAGTTCGATTCTCAGGACTTCGTCGCCGAGGTGTTTCTCGACGATTCGTCGAAGGGGCCGGCGGAGGTTGCTGTTCAGGATGAATGCGATGCTCACCGCGAGTCCGATGGTCACGCCGATCACCAGATCGGTCAGGACGATCGATACCAGCGTCACGATGAAGGGGACGAACTGATAGCGTCCTTCGCGCCACATCTCGCGGATCAGTTGCGGGCTGATCAGCTTGATACCCGTAGCGAGCAGAATTGCGGCCAGGCAGGACAGCGGAATCAGGTTCAGGACGGTCGGCAGGAACATCACGCAGACCACCAGCAGCATGCCGTGAATGACAGCCGCCAGCCGGGTCTTCCCGCCGGCGTTGATGTTGACAGAGCTGCGGACGATCACCGAGGTTACCGGGATGCCGCCGATCAGTCCGACGATGAGGTTGCCGATCCCCTGGGCCACGAGTTCGCGGCTGGCCGGGGACTCGCGCTGCTGGGGATCGAGTTTATCCACCGCTTCCAGGTTGAGGAGCGTTTCGAGCGTGGCGACGATTGCAATCGTCAATCCCGCCGTGTAGACGGCGGGATTCGACCACTGCGAAAAGTCGGGCAACCGCAGGAAGCCGAAGAATCCGGCCAGGTTCTCGGAGACAGGGACCTGCACCAGGTGATTGCCCTCGATCAGCAGAGCGCCGCCGATCAGGTGGAAGAGCTGGCTGAGGCCGACGCCCAGGAGAACGACCACGAGCGCCGAAGGGACGACGGATTTCTTCAGCGGCCTGCAGCGATCCCAGAACATCAGCAGAGCGAACGACGCTAGGCCGATGGCTGCCGCGCCGGGGTGAATGCCGCCGAGCAGCTCGCCGAACTCGGAGAATGTGTTCTCGTGGTCGGGCTGGACGAAGGACATTTCACCTTCGGGATCGGTATCGCGACCGAGCAGGTGGGGAATCTGTTTCAGGATCAAGATGGCTCCGATCGCGGCCAGCAGCCCCTTGATGACGCTGGTTGGAAAGAATGCCGACAGAATGCCGGCCCGTGCGATCCCCATCCCGATCTGAATGACGCCGGCGATGACCACTGCCAGGAGAAAAGTGTCAAAGGAACCGAGCAGGGCGATCTGTGCGGCGACAATCGCTGTCAGGCCCGCCGCCGGGCCGCTGACGCTGGTGTGCGAGCCGCTGAGGAGGCCGACCACGATTCCGCCGACGATTCCGGCGAGGATCCCCGAGAACAGCGGAGCATTGGATGCCAGGGCGACCCCCAGGCACAGCGGCAGTGCGACGAGAAACACCACCAGCCCCGCGACGGCATCGCTGAGAAAGGTTCCTCGATAAACGGACTGGGCCGGGATCATCGGGATCTCCTGAAGTCGTTGGAACCGGGAGCATTGAGCGCCCGGTTGCTGCAATTTGCAGTTGCTATGGAAAGCTGCTGCGCCCGGGAAGTCCGTCGGGGGAATTTCCCGGGGAGCGGAATGGATCGCGGAGCGGTCGACTCGCGAGACAAGCCGTCCGCGAAGGTGCTCAGCACGCAATCTGGCTCAACAGAGCAACCGAGTTCGCACGCTGCGGCGGAGCGATACGCCCGCCAGTCTGCGTCGGTTACGACTTGCCGGCCCAAGGAGAGACGCCGGTGAACGCCGCGCCGCCGTGATTGCGGCCAACCGCTGAAATCGACAGCCAGATCCTCGCCCGGCCACAACTGGTTCGGATTCTCGGAGCGACTGGTCTTTCTCTTCGGACGGCTGGGACGATCCGGCTTCCAGGATTTCGACGGGCATCGCCAGTCCGCCGCACAGAACGAGGGGCAGGAACAGCCAGCCGAGCAGCCGAGCCCAGGTAATCCGGATTCGCCTTTCGCTCGCGCGATCAATCACAGGCCGCGCAGGGCGGGCCTGAGAACTGATCGAGCGGTCAGAGGCTTGGGCTGCCACGAATCGACCCGCAGAAAGATTACGAATCCGACAGTTTTCTGATGGGAGTATAGTCGAATGCACTTGGCAGACAAGCCTTGGCGGGTCTGTGCGAATGAAAATTCGTAGTCGCCGGAGCTACCGGCTTGATTGGAGTTCCGCGGCATGGGATGGCATTGGGACGGTTCACGAAGGCGTTAACGAGTATGAAATAAGGGCCACTTCTGGCTGGCGCCGTTCGACGGGGAATTGCAGCGTTTTTCGTTCAATGCCTCACATTCCATGAAATCGGCCGCGTACGTGGTCAGTTCGTACGCGGCCGATTGCACAGAATAGTGATGTAGCACTATTCCATTAATCGTTCTTCGCCTGTCGTTCCTCGGAATCAGGATCCGGAAGCTGTTTCATGAGTTTTTCGGCGTGCTCTCGATGACTCTGCGCGACTTCAATACCTTCGCCGAGGATCTTCGCCAGCTCGCTCGTCGCATGACGTTGCAGGACGGTCAGCTTGCTCTGCATGGCCGCGTGAGCGGCGATCTGCTGTCCTACGAAACAGGCGTCGAATTCAGCGCCTTCCTTCTCGCCGAACATCTTCTTCGAATCCGACAAGCACTGGGCGGCGAGTTCGCGATGCAACTGCACGAAGTCGATTGCAGCGCCTTGTTGTGCTCCGCGCGGCTGAATGCCGGCCGTCTGCTGGATGGGCTGGCCTGGACGGGCCGGAGAAACGGCGCCGCCGGCTGGTCGTACGCCTGAGGCGTTCGACGACGGTTGTTCGTTGGCGGCCAGCGAATTTTCGCGGACTTCGTTCGGGGCGAAGCGTTCGAGCTTCTTCAGGAATTCCTGATGACCCTCGATGACCTCCTTTGCGAAGCTCTGGACGTCTTCGTTCTTAGTCCGCGACTGCGCGAACTTGGCGAGCGCAATTTCTTCGTGATTGCCAATGGCGGTGCAGGTTGCAATCGATTGGTCATTGACTTGCGAACCGGCTTGCCGCGCGGCCTGCTGGGGCTGACCGAGTTGAGCCTGTACCTGGTCCTGCGGTCGAATGGGCTGCGGATTCTGTGCGGCGAGATACTGAGCGCAGCAGATTGATGCTGCAAATGCGACAACGGACAGACTCTTGCAAAGTGGCATGACACATACTCCTGTCTGGCCCGGCATATTGCTGGTACGCACGATCGTCGACCTTGCACCTGCACCAGCAATCAAATTCTCATGCGAATAGAGCATTGCCTTTCGAGGCCGTCTCCCCGTGTCTCGATCGCAACGACCCGACGCGCGTCGCCCGGCGTTTCATGGGCAGAGCCCTCGCGTCGACAATCGCGCTGTGCGGACCGGACGGGGGCCCCGCCTCGCTCAAATCGCGATCGTGCCGGGATGAACTCGCAATGGGATCAGCCGCCGACCGCTGCGGTCTGGTTGATTCCGCTCATGGCGATCTCGGTCAGCAATCGGTCGGTCGCGGATTCCTCCTGCAGCGTGTCGTCGAGGAGGGATGCGGTTTCCTCATCTTCCAGCAGCAGCGCGAACGCTTTGGCGCAGCCGTATCCGGCAATCTCGTAGTGCTCGACGCGTTGAGCGGCCGCGATCAGCGCCGCATCATGGACCGCCGGTTCGGCGTTCTCAGCAATCGCGTCTTTGCCTTCCGCCAGCAGTCCTTCCATCGCCTTGCATCTCTTCCGGCCCGGTTTGCTCTCGAACCGTTCGAAGATCTGGTCGATCCTCTGGAGATGCTGTTTCGTCTCATCAAGGTGGCGTTCGAAGGCCGCTCGCAACTCCGGCGACGAGGCGGCTAAGGCCATCTTTGGCAAGGCGCGAATCAATTGCGATTCGGCGCTATGCAGGTCTTTGAGTTCCTCGACAAGCAGATCCTGGAGGGTGCGGAGTTTTCTCACAATGCGGCTCCGACAGGCAAGAGAAAGAAATCGTGAAACATTTCCGCCATGACGGCGGAGGCCAGGTGACGCAGATTGCCGGCATCCTGCCGCTCGATCATTCTCAGGTCTTTTCAGATTTCCGGGCACGCGGCGCAGAGTCGCCGGAACGGCGTTTGGCGTTGGTCCGTTTCTTCTTGCGCGACTTTCCGCGTCCGCTGCCACCGGGAAGCTTGCCGCCGCCATCGGTGGCGTTCACGGTGGCCCAGGCGCGCGGCGTCGGCGACTTCGTCGCCGACGCCGCGTTCCTTGTCGCTCTCTTCAATATGCTTGGCCGTCCGCTTCTGCTTGTCGGTGTATTTCGACTTGTCGCCGCGCGGCATGATGTCGGACTCCCTGGGAGTTTCCATTCGGACTGCGTGAATGCGGATTTCTGCCATCCGTTCGCGAGACCCCGGCGACTGATGAGCTCGCCGTTCGGTGCAACGGAGCCCAGGCGATCGAAAGCGATCTGCGCCTGCGGGGTCTCGCGAGCGGTGGAGTTCTCCCGAACTGGAATCGGGTTCCGCCTGTTTGGTCGACTCATCATCCGAAGAGAATCGCTGACAGCGCGGAGGTGAATTCCCACGGAATGCCCGGATCGGAATGTCCGAGCCGCCAATACCGAGGAACTCACTTGTGTTGGGACAGACATTGCTGTCTGACTCCCGTTGTTCCGCTGTCTGCTCAGCATTGCTCGAAGAGGGCGAGACGACCTGGAGACGATTTCAACGGACTCGGCTCAACGCAAGTCGCGTGCCGGAACAGTCGCGACTTTCTCGGGCGAGGTTCGAGTCCAGAGGAGTGACTCGCGAGATTGGCGAGTGACGGTTCTCGGAATCGCGGATCGTGCAACATTCGCCGGGAAGCCGGTTGATTGTGTGTGGTCTCGGCCGCTGGGCCGAGACATGTTTCATTTCACCGCAGCGTTCGGGCAAAATGATCTGGCCGCGATGAGAAACAGCACATATCCCCGGTTGAAATGTCAAGGGCCTGATGTGTTTACCGGCGTTGAGTCGCAATTCGCGACGCCCGCCGGTGGCTTTCCCAATGAGTAACACTGATGGGCGCGAGTGCTCGCTGCAGCTTCTTTTGCGAACGGGCGGCGAAGGAAGAACGCACTCCTGTGGGCGATGGTGCATATGTTGTCACGATATTGCCAATCGGTGCGGGGGCGGTTCGCGCGGTCATCGCGCACAATGTTCGTTAACAGCGCTTCGCTGCCAGAGTAATGAATGCTGCCGCCGTGTTGGCACAGTGTGTGCAACTCCGACCTCCTGGAGAAAACTGCTGCGGCCCGCAGAAAATACGAGGCCGCCATGTCAAGGAGAAACAGATGATTACTCGCGACGAATTGCAGGGGAGCTGGACCCAGCTCAAGGGACAGATCCGGGAGCGGTGGGGAGAGATCACCGACGACGAACTTCAGCAGGTCCACGGAAACGCCGAGGAACTGCTGGGATTCCTGCAGAAGAAGACTGGCGAGTCGCGCCAGGCGCTGGAGTCGTTTGTTCGCGACTCGCTCGATCAGGGGAGCCACTACGTTCAACAGGCGGCTGAGACTGCCCGTGAATATGCCCGCGGCGCCGCTCGGTCCGTCCGGGAGGGCTACGAATCTCTCGAACAGAGCGTGGAAGAAGGGTATGGCGAAGCCAGGCAGGTCGTTCGCGCCCGGCCCGTGGAATCGATCGCTGCGGCGTTCGGGGCCGGCCTGGTGGCAGGTGTGATTGTCAGCCTGATGTTCCGCTCGTCTCGCGCCTGATAAGCGTTGCGATACGGTTCGCACCAACAAACAGGAATGAAACGATGAATCCTGTACGGCAAATGAGCAGGTCGTTGAACGGTCGCATCGGCGAAGGCGTCGAGACTTTGCGACATCGTGCGGCTGAAATTCCGCGCCAGATGACCGAGTGCGTTGAGGAGCACCCCACGACGTCGGTGCTCGCCGCGTTCGGGGTCGGATTGATCGCCGGCGTCGGAATCGTCGCGTTGTATTGTCAAACCCAGCGACAACCCGAGACCTATGAATCTCTGGTGCAGCGAGTGACCGACACATTGCGCAATTCGCTGCCGCAACCGATGAGCGTCTTCCGCTCCTGAACGGAATTGAGTGGAAAACATGCCGAACCCCACGACTGCTCCGGCCGACGGCGAACGACTGCAATTGCGAATGCAGCGAATCCGGAATCGGATGCACGCCAGAGTCGACGGATTGCGGCTTGATGCCGAAAGCCTGTTCGACTGGCGATATTACGTCTGTCGATTTCCGCTCAGCAGCCTGCTGTCGGCAGCGGTCGTGGGGTTCTGGCTGACTCCGGGTCGGCTCGTCGCACGGACCGTCAAACTCGATGACGGGACGATCGACAATCTGATTGATCGGGGGGCATTTCGTATGGAGCCGAGTCCGGCGGGGTCGGGGGCCGCGTGGTGGGGGCCGCTCAGGTCGATCGTCGGCACTATTCTGACCCGGGCGGCGCTGGCTCACGTGGAACGCGTGCTGAGCCGCCAGCATCATCCGGTCGTTGCGCCGCAGGAGGAGTCCGTGCGATGATTCAACTTCGGGAGCACCCATCGAAGAATCAGGCATCAGAGCCGCGCGGCGGATCGGCTTCGCATCGCGATCTCTGGACTCGATGTGAACAGGAGCTGGAGCAATGGGTCCGAACTCGACCGGGAATCGCGCTGGGACTGGCAGCGACCGCGGGGGCCGTACTCGCCTGGATGATCAAACGCCGGGTCTGAACGGGACTCATCGTTCGCAGACTGCGGGGCGGCCGCCGTTCGTCGCTCTGCTCGTCGACGGACTCAGACTTGTCGATCTTCAGATACAGCTCCTGTCGCTCGACGTTCGAGAGTTCTGGCAACCTGCGTGGCGAGCAGTGTTACTGCTGGTCGCGGGTTCCACGGCGCTGATCGCCGCCTTGCCAGTCGCACTATTCGGAGTCGCGGAGACTTTGCGCTCCAGTTGGTCATTCTCTATCGAGTTTTCGCTGCTGGCGGTTTCGAGTGTTGCGCTCGTCGCCTCGGGAGTGCTCATCCTGTGGAGCGCCCGTCGACTGGCCGCCGCGGCAGCGCCGCTGAAGCGTTCCGCCGATGAATTGCGAGAAAATCTGAGCTGGATGCGCTCCGTCCTGGAAGAAGACCAGGAGGAGTGGAGATTGCGAACACGTTAGTCGGCGCATGGCGCGGCGCGTCAGGCCGATCATGAATTCCTGTCAGGAGTCAGATCATGGCGACCCACACAGCAGAAGCGAATCGAAGTCCTGCACGCGAGCAAGGCCGTCGCAATTCTCTGGACACGTCGGGCGACCGTCGACCGTTCGAGGATCTGGTCAACTATGCCAGAGAATATGCGCGGGAGCAGCCTGAGATGGCGGCGCTGTGGTGCCTGGGAATCGGGTTTGTACTCGGCTGGAAACTGAAGCCCTGGTAAACCGCGGTTGATCGACAATCGGTCTGTCAGCCCGCCTGGGATGCCGATTCGGCGTTTTCGGGC
The DNA here is from genome assembly GCF_030622045.1 of Planctellipticum variicoloris. Classification (NCBI taxonomy): domain Bacteria; kingdom Pseudomonadati; phylum Planctomycetota; class Planctomycetia; order Planctomycetales; family Planctomycetaceae; genus Planctellipticum; species Planctellipticum variicoloris. The sequence goes on from NZ_CP130886.1 coordinate 263,031, forward strand.
TCGGGTTTGATCGTGACGTTTGTTCCCAGAGTGATCTTGAAGGAAAGGATCCGGTCGCGGACTTTGCCGCGCGTGATGCCCAGGATCGCGGCCGCCTTCGACTGATTGCCGTTGGCGGCTTTGAGAACGCATGTAAAGAGCTTCCGTTCGACGAACTCCAGCACTTCCGCATACAGGTCGTCGGTCCCGCTCGCCAACCGTTCCTCGATAAAACGACCGACATCGCATTCCGCCAGTTCCGGAGTCTTGAAGTTCGAGTGAGCCGCGGTGATCGTCGGTCCGTTGGGCGGCTGACACGCCGGCTCGGCCGGGTTGCTGGCGATGGGGTGTTCCGGCAGTTCGCCGCGGATTGGGGCAGGCAAGAACTCGGGCACGATCACCGGGCTGGAGGCTTTGAGCACGGCCTGCTGCAGAACGCTCTGAAGCTCGCGAATATTTCCCGGCCAACTGTAGTTCTGCAGCAGTTCGAGGGCCTCCGGGGAGATGCCTTCGATGTCTGCTTTGTCCAGCTCGTTTCGAAATCGCGCCAGGAAGTACTCCAGCAGGATCGGGATATCGCTGGCGCGCTCGCGCAGCGGCGGCAAATGGATCGTGACGACGTTCAGGCGATAGAACAGATCGCTGCGGAACCGCTCATCGGCAACCATCTCTTCCAACGGACGATTCGTCGCCGCGATGATCCGGACGTCGGTGCTGATCGTTTCGTTCCCGCCGACGCGCTCGAATCGCTGCTCCTGCAGCAGCCGCAGGATCTTGCCCTGGACCAGCGGAGACATGTCTCCGACTTCATCGAGCAGCAGCGTCCCGCCGTCGCACTGTTCGAATCGGCCCGCCCGGCGACGGTTGGCGCTCGTAAACGCCCCCCGTTCGTGCCCGAACAGCTCCGACTCCAGCAGGGCGTCGGGCAATGCCGCGCAATTGACGGCTGCAAACGGACGTTCTGACCGGTCGCTGAACTGCCACAATGCTCGGGCGACAAGCTCCTTGCCGGTGCCGCTTTCGCCGCGAATCAGGACTGTCACTGACTGCTTCGCGACTCGGCCGATTTCCTTGAAGACTTCCAGCATCTGCGGACTGCGGCCGACGAACAGCTCGCTCGTGTCGCCGGGCTGCTGGAGGTCGTGAATTCCGACGGCGGTGGGAGCATCGCCCAGCCGCCGGGAGTCGAGAGCTCTCGTCACCACGTCGACCAGCCGTTCGGCGTTCAAGGGTTTGACGAGATAGTCGGAGGCCCCGAGTTGCATCGCTTCGATGACCGACTGGCCGTCGGCGTCTGCAGTGATCACGATGACGGGGAGTCGGCGATCGATCTCGCGAATTCGTTGAAAGACCTTTGGCCCCGATGCCTGCAGCAGCAGAATGTCGAGCAGTACGACATCGGGACGCAAGAGTTCACATTGTTGCAGCCCTTCAATCCCGGTCGAGGCCGACTCGACCGAGATGCCCAGCTTCTCCAGCAACCGGCTCACGATCAAAACACTGCTGCGATCGTCGTCGATGACCAGCACGGTTGAGCGCAATTGGTATCCACCTTTCGAGATCAGTCGACGCCGGATTTCGAACACCTGCAATCCACGGTTCGATGCACCGGTTGTCTTGCTGCGAGAAGCTCTGGCCGCCGCATCCTTGGAAACACGCTGATTTTCCCGGAAAGGCCGCCTGCCGCCCCGACGTCAGGCCAGGATTCCGGAAGAATCGACAACGAGGCTGTTGAAGGTGCGTCGCTCGCCGATGGCCAATCAAGTTCGAACACGGTCGAACGGACGGAAGCTGCCGAAGTGCATTCAATCTCAGGGATTCCGGTCGGTCAATCCTATTCGTCAACGGGTTGGCGTGGCATGGACAATTGCTCAAAGGCTCCGCGAATTCGCAGAATCGCAACACCGCGCAATTCTGCGGGAGGCCGTCTCCGGATTGCGACAATGACAGCTCGCGACATGATGTCCAGCGGAGGCGGCCCTGATCGAGAGTGCCACGCAATTGGCGGACTCGTGCTGCCTGTCGCAGTTCGATTCGCAGCGCCGCGTTTCGCCGCGATCATTCGTCAAATCGAATGTGATCGCAGTCAGGTCCTCAGGCATTGACACTGGCATCAATCTCACGCTGGCGCCGCGGGACGCAGGCGCACGCCGGAGCATTGAGCAGGGAGAGGAACTCGGGCGCTCGATCACGAACCAGTCTGGAAGATCCACGAGCATTCTTGACGAACGAGCGTGAAGTCTTCGATTTCCGAGGATGACTTGAGCAAGATTCCAGGAGCGGCGGCACCGATCTTGCGTCGGTGAGGGATGAGTTCGTCGACGATCAGTCGTCGTCGACGAGAGCGAATCCCGTTGTACAAGTGGAGGACAGTTCGATGACGCTGGAAACACAGCAGTCGCTTTCGACAGAGCTGGTCAGTGCGCTGCAGGATCTCATTCAGGCGAACATCGACAGCCGCGACGGATATCGGCAGGCGGCCCAGGGGCTCGAAGATCTGACATTGCAGAGCGCGTTCGAGCAGATCGCGGAAGATCGCGATCGTCAGGCAGACGATCTGGCGCGGTTCGTCTCGTGGTCGGGCGAAACGCCTCGGCGATCGGGGTCGGTTGCCGCGATCGTCTACAGAGCCTGGTCGAGCATCCGCGAGTTGCTCTCGACGGACGACCGCTATGCCATGCTCTGCGAAGCGGAGCGCGGTGAAGACGCGATCCGAAACGCGTATGAAGACGCGCTGAATCGCTCCGTCGGCAGTGCCGCCAATGAGATTCTGGTCCGGCACTATGCCGCGGTCTGCAATACGCACGATCGCATCCGCGACTTGCGCGACGCATGCCAGTCATGCGGCTGAGATCGTCTCGCGCCTGGCGGCCCGCGAAAAACTCGGCCGACAAGTTGTCGCCCGGTCCCGCGCGCCGAACCTGAGCCGGTTCCCGCTGATGCAGCAAGCCGGAACCGGACAACTTCCCGAACTGCCTGGAGAACTCGAATGTTTCGCACAGCACTTCTGACCGTTGCGGCGCTTTGCCTGATTTCCGGATGGCATGCCGTTGCTCAGAACGAGACGAAATCGCCGGCCGCAACAGTGGCGCCTGAAGTGAAAGTGAGCCAGCGGGCGAGTGAGATCATCGGCATGAAAGTCAAGAACGACGCCGGCAAGGATCTCGGGACTGTCGACGACATCGTGCTCGACGTCCGCCAGGGCGACGCGTTGTATTTTGCCGTGTCATACGGCGGTGTACTGGGCTTCGGCGACAAACTGTTCGCCATCCCGATGAAGTCGTTCGAGTGGAAGCAGAATGACGATCGAACCAACTACCTCGTCCTGAATCTTTCCGAGCAGATGCTCAAGGATGCTCCCGGGTTCGACAAGAATCACTGGCCGAACTTCGCCACCGACGCGCAATGGCGGCAGAAGGTCGATACGTACTATCGCGTCGAGAAAGTGACCGGACGACGCCAGCCTGCGACGAACTGATTCACCGGCATCGATGTTGAAACTGTATCAGCTTTCGGCCCGTCCGTTCCCCCGCATCGATATGCGGGAGAACGGACCGGAGCCGTGTCTGCGAATTGGGGCCGGCGGCCAGGACGCACTTCGTTTCTGATTTCTTTGAGTATCGAACGGAAAGGCTGCGAACATGTTCGAGCGAGACTTCTGGCTGGTGATTGGTCATGTTGCTTCGTTGCTGGCCGGCGGAATTCAGTGCGAGACGCGGAGGCCTCCGGCGCCGGCGACCGCGTTGCCGGTTGAAGTTGCGGCCGTCCCGCTGGCCGTGGCGAGCGGCACGGACAGCCTGCAGCTCAGCGTCATAATCTCGGCGCCTGAAGCGGACCGTCGCTGAAACAGGCGCGGTAAAAAACTCCATCGGCGACGCCGTCAGGAGACGCTGGAAAGCTCTCGTGGATGGCGCCGCCGATGTGCCGTTGAGTCCGAGCCGGTCGAGATTGCCTTCGGCTGCTCTGCGGTTCACAACTCGAAGAGTCAGGATTGGCGAGAGTCTGCGCTATTCCTCCGCCTCGGCATTTGCCGTCAGGTCCTTGTCTTCAGACAGCCGCGACCTGTCGATCGGCAGTGTGTAGTAGTGCTCGACGGACTTTCGCATCAGGCTTCGAGTCGTTTCCGCCGACGCCTCGGCGAGCGATTCAATCGCCCGCGCCTCGCCGGCGAGCACGTCGTCCTTGATGCAGCGCCGAAACCATTCCGAGTAGTCGCCCGACCGCAGGTGGTGAAGCCAGGTGTCATCATCGACGCCGTCCGACAACTGCAGGAACAGCATGAGATTCTGGGCGCGCAGATTGAGTTTGCCGGCGGGGCCCTTGAAGTAGAAGCTGCGGTCCGGCGGCAGCTCCCCTTCGGCATATTTTCGGATATGCCGCTTTCGTTCTACGGCATTCGGTGCGACGCGGACGTAGAGCGGGTCCGATCCGGCCGAACGGGACCAGACGACGACCTGCCCTGATTCCTGCTTCCCGCCGGGCAATGTTGGAGGTTGGATCTTTTGGGTCCGGCAATAGGTGCGCAGGGTCTTGTCGGGAGATGCGCCGACTGCGATGACCGTTCCGACGGAAGACAGGACCTGGGAGTTGACCTGGTCCGGGTTGACGGTGATGAACACCGCCCGCCCCAAATCCTTCGCAAACGCAGTTGCCAGATCCCAGGCGGGTGGAAGCAAGTGGTGGGCTTCATCCACGATCAGCCAGTGGGGTCGCCCGGATTGTTCCCGCAGCTCCAGAAGCTGCGGCATCAACTTCGAAAAGAACGCAGGGCGATCGGAGAGCCGCAGGCCGATCAGGTTCACGACCACGTTCTGATCGGGTTGAGCGAGGACTTGCAGCACCTCCCTGACGCTCGGGCCGTTGTCCGCCGTGCCGACCGTGATGGCGAACGAAAGGGAATCGTAGTCGCCTTCCGGGTCAATGACGCAGAATTGGTAGTGCTGTTCGACGAGCCGCTCCAGCAGGCTGGTCGTGGTCGTTGACTTCCCGCTACCCGATGGACCAGCGATCAGGACGCCTGGACCAAAGGCCGGCAGTGTCGCTTCTCGACCTTGCGCGTCCAGGCCGATGATCAGCTCGCGGGCCAGCATCCGGGCTGAAATCGCGGCCAGGTCATCATTGACGATCTGATCAATCAACTCGGCGACACCCTCGCCATGATCTCCCTTCGTGACGAAATGCGCGCGGGCTTTGACGGCCGGCAGTGCGTTGGCGACAGCGACGGAACACTCGCAAAGACTGAGAAAGGCATGATCGTTTTCCGCGTCGCCCACGCCGACTGCTTCGTGCTGGGAGAGACCCATCTGCCGCAATGCCGCCAGGAAGCCGCTGGCCTTGTTGACTCCGGCGGGAAGCACCATGACGGCTCCCTTATTGAAGATCACCTGCAGATCCAGTCCGTGGTCCCGGATGGCGTCGAGGACCACCGTCTGGTTCGGCTCCCACGTCGCGACGATAACTCGCCCCACCGAGAACGGGGCGACGCCGCGCTGCCGCAGCGTCCTTACGAAGCTCTCCGGAGGCGGTTCGGCGAGCAGCTTCTCCTCGCGATCCGATCCGCGGTACAGGACGGCGCCATTCTCGGCGACGACCCATTCAAACAGATCGATCTCCGGGAAGATCTCCAGCAATTCGTCGAGTTCGCGGCCTGTCACGAGGACCAGCCGCCGTCCCGTGTCGACGAAGCGGCGGAGTGCCGCGATCATTTCCGGCGAGACGACGCCGTGATGGGCGATTGTGCCGTCGTAGTCGCAGGCAAGCACGAAGAAACGCATGCTGCGGTTCCTTGAACGCGACTGAACGGTCCGGCCTGTCCAGTTTCAGTTGCTCGCGCTCGCCGCCGACCGACCGGTGCACGGGACCGGCGGCAGGTTACAACGTTCCAGGAAAATACCATTAGAATCCGCTGCTGGATACTGCTAGGCGACTTTCGGATCGGGGGCTGCCGCACGGGATCACCGGCATCGGTTGTGGAGCAGTGAGTCGTTGGCTCGTCTCTTTTCCAGCAATCTGCTCCGGGAGAGAGCCAGTGTGAAGGCGTAATTCCTGGCGGGAGAAATTCTTAGGCCCCCCTCACCCCATCACAACGAAGTCGTAGAGAGAGGGGACAGGCGGCTCGCCTCGCAATCGCGGCCAGTGAATGCGATGATTTGCAGTGCCGCCAAAGAACCACTTGGAGCAGCTTGCAACGGCTCGCGTGATCATTGCCGCGTTCCGCAACATGCCACCCGCATTGCGACGCTCCAGTGCGGACCGCAGGGCTCAGTCCGCAGATTGTGGAACGGGGTGTCGCTCGGGGTCGAACAGATAAGAACTCATCGCTACGTCGATCTCTTCCACCTCGATCAGGCGTCGGATGTGGTTGACCGCAGCGACCGCGTCGGGGCCGGTCCCTTCGATCGTGAGCAAGGATTCCTGCGGAGCGGCGAGGAGCACCAAGTCGAGCAGCAGCTTGGCGTTCGCGCGACGATCTTCATACAGAACTTTCAGGTCAGCCTGGTACGTGCAGGCTGCGGTCCAGACGCTGATCAGCGGCAGCAGTCTCAGGCCTTCAGAATGTCGAACGATCGCGTGTTCTCGACGGAAACAGGCATTCATGGCGCAGATCCTCGGCGGAGATGGTTTGCCGGGCAGCCAGTTCTTGCAGCGAGCGCTGCGAACTCTGCCCACACAGCGTCCTAACGCAAATGGCATGCCTGCCGAGGCAGTGCGACGCGTGCGCAGGCCGGCTCATTCAGGCGCGGGCGCGGTTTGCGGCGCAAGGCGGCTGACTGGCGTTCGCCCAGGAATCGCCCCGCCCCTGACCTCGTGGGTACGAATCGCTATGATGCTTCCGAGTCGATCCTCTCCGCGTATCATAGAATTTGCCCGATGCCCGCCAATCTGACGCCGCAGTACCAGAGAGCCGAAGAAGAATATCGCAAGGCCCAGACTGCTCCGGAGCGGCTCGAAATCCTCGAACGGATGCTGCAGCTCATTCCCAAGCATAAGGGAACGGAGAAGCTGCAGGCCGATCTCAAGTCGAAGCTCAAGGAAACCCGCGAGGAGCTGCAGACTGAAAAGTCCGCCCCGAAGGGGGGGAAGGTCTACAAGTTTCCGCGGCAGGGAGCGGCGCAGATCGTGATCATCGGCGGCCCCAATGCGGGCAAGAGCCGGATTCTTAAAGAGCTGACCAAGGCGGAGCCCGAAGTCGCCCCCTATCCGTTCACGACCCGGGAACCGCTCCCCGGTATGATGACCTGGGAAGATGTCGCGGTCCAACTCGTTGACACGCCGCCGATGACCGACAGCCAATGCGAACCCTACCTGTTGAACTTCGTTCGGACCGCCGATCTGGTCGTGCTGGCTTTCGACGGCAGTTCGGATGATGCTCCGGAGCAGACGTCCGCAGTCCTGGAACAACTTCAGCAGCGCAAGACGCGCCTGGCGGCTTTGACGGCGTTCGATGAAGACGACTTCTCGATTCTGCAGGTGCGGACGCTCATGGTCGCCACTCGCGGTGCGGATGCCGGGTTGCAGGACCGGCTGGAATTCTTTCGCGAGATGACCGGCTCGACATTGCCGGTCTTCGCCACGGACCTGGACGATCCCGGCCAGCGCGAAACACTTCGCAATCGTCTCTTTGCAGCGCTGGACCTGATTCGGCTCTATACCAAAGCGCCCGGCAAGCCGGCGGACTATTCCTCGCCATTTACGCTGCCGGTCGGTGGGACCGTCGAAGACCTGGCGGCAAAGGTCCATCGCGACCTCGCTGAGAAGCTGAAGTTTGCCAAGGTCTGGCGAGCCGGCGCCGGAGATGGGCAGAGTGTGGGACGCGACTACGTGCTCGCGGACAAAGACCTGGTGGAATTGCACTCTTAAAACCTGCATCCCGGATGGTGCAGGCGGGACTCCGCAGCATGCGCAAGATTGGCGAGATCGTAGACGGCGCTGCCGCGGAACGCTTTGCAGACTTCCTGCGCGGCGACGGTATCGTCTGCTCGCTCGACCAGACTGATTCTGGCTGGGCCGTCTGGATTCAGGACGAAGATCGTCTCGACGTCGCACGCCAATCGCTGAAGGACTTCCAGGCGTCCCCGGACGACGAGCGATTCACGGCGGGCGCTCGCAAAGGGCGGGAGGTTCTCCGTCAGAAATACCAGGAGCAGAAGTCCGCACGGCGACGTGTAATTCAGGTGCGGGAAACGTGGTCGCAACCCTCCGCCGACCGCTGCCCGCTGACATTCGGCCTGATCGCCGCCAGCGTGCTGGCGTTTGCCTTCACGTATCTGAGCAAAGATCAGGAGATCCTGAAGAGGTTGCTGATTTCGCCGGACGGTTCGTGGAACCTGATTCTGCACGGCGAAGTCTGGCGGCTGGTGACGCCGATCGTGATCCATTTCGGCTGGATGCACATCCTCTTCAATCTGCTCTGGCTGAAAGATTTCGGCCTGCAGTTGGAGTCGCGACTGGGAACGTTGCGTTTCCTGGGCCTGGTTCTGGCGATTGCGGTCACTTCCAATGCCGCCCAGTTCTGGACGTCCGGACCATTCTTCGGCGGGATGTCGGGCGTGAACTACGGGCTGTTCGGCTACCTGTGGCTCCGCAGCCGGTTCGAACCGGAATCAGGGTTTTACATTTCGCCCAACGCCGTCGTGATGCTCGGCGTGTGGTTCCTCATCTGTTTGACGGGCGCGGTCGGTGGCGTGGCCAACACGGCCCATGCCGTGGGGCTGGCGGCCGGTTGCAGCCTGGCATTCGCCGGCTATCTCATCCGGGGCGGCGCTCGCGGATAGTCTGCCAGATTTCCGTAAACTGCGGGAAACGTGACCGCGGGCCATTTCACGGCCTCCCGGATCCTCGATCTTTCGGGTCAGTGGGTTTTGGCAAAACGGGGGGTGTCTGCGGAACTCAGCGGAAATCTGCATCAGGGGGTCTGCGCCACGACGATGCAGGCATCCGGGGGCGATGTCATGATGAGTTGGCGGCGAGCGGCAGTATTGGTCGTCGGGATCTGCGGACCGCTATCCGGCTGTGCCTTTTATCGTCCCTACGAAGTCGTGCGAGTCTGGGGCGACTGGAACACCGAGCGGCAGCTCAACTTCCAGGTCGAGAACTTCAATCATCTCCCCCTGAAGCCCGTTCGGGTCCGATTGGCCAAGTGGGCCTATAACCCGGGCGCGGCCGGGACGCCGGTCCCTCCCCGGTCCGGATCCCCTGCGACGACGATCGTACCGGCCGATGCCCTGCCGCCTCCGCCGCCCGTGCCTCCGATGGAGGATCCGACCGGAATGGGGATTCCGCAGGAGCGGCCCACTCCGTCCCCCCCGACGCCGAATCCCCCGCCGCCCGTCGGGAGCGCCGGGCAGGATTCGCTCGACCTGGCCCGGCCGCCGCGGCTGCCAGCATCAAAAGCCCCGCGCGGAGCGGAGGTGCTCCCGAATCGGCCGGGTAAGATTCCGTACGAAGATCCCGAAGACGACGGCGGCGACCTCGGTCCGACGGCGCAACGGAATTCTCCGGAGATCGTCACTTCGGTCTATCAGTCGGCCGCGCCGAAGCTCGTTCCCCGACCGGAGCCGAGACCGTCCAGTTCCGCCGCCTGGCTGTTCTCCCATTGATTTCGCGGGCCTATTTCCCCGGCGGTTTGGCCGCCGCCGGTGTGTTGGCCTGCTGGATCTGATCGAGATACTGCCGGGTGATGTCTTGCGGCGCCACGTCGTCCGGCGGTACGAACAGGAATTGCTGCTCTTTGACGGGACCGCCCAGGACCACATCGCGGAACTCCAGGCTCACCAGCGGACCGAGTCCTTTGCCGTCCGCTGCCTGTTTCAGATACAGCAGCCGTGCGGGAAACTGCGTTTCACGATCGAAATACACGCGGACTTCGTCGGGAGCATACGTCGGTAACTGGCCCTTGCCATCCCGGGGCCAGCGAGCCGAGAACTCCGGCCTCCAGACTCCGCGCAGGACGACGAGCGGCCGATCATTGACCGTTTCCTCGCGAAGCTGTGTGAAGGTCATCGTTCGTTCCAGGGATGACAGGAGCGCCGGCAGTCCGCCGAGCCCGAGTTCGGCCAGGAGCACGCTGTCCGGAACGGATTTTGACGTTGTCACGGCCTTCAGGATTTGCCGGACATCCCGACGGGTCACGCGGCGGGAATCCGGCAAGTCCAGGCGACTCCAGAGCACGTCGCCGTCGCAGACTTCCAGGAGCCCCCCGGAGGCGCCCCCCGCAATCTGTACTTTGAACTCCAGCCGCAGCTTCAGCCCGGCTCCGACGTAATTCCCTTCAATCTGGAAGCGGCGGTCGCCAATCGCGACTTGCTCGACCAGATTGGCCTGGATCGACGTATGTTGAACGAGCGCTTCGTGCGCCTTCCGAAGGTAGTCCAGACCGGCCGCGGCGGCCGCCGGATCTGGCGGAGCAATTTTTCCTTCGGCGGGATTCGATTCCGGCGGAGTCTGCGCGGCGGTCAGGAAAGGGACGGTTCCGCCTCCCAGAGCCGCCAGGCTTCCCAAAGCCAGCAGTCCGATGATCAGCCGGTTGTGCGGGATGCGCCGACTTTGCCAAATTGACGGAAAATGACGGATTTTCCAAAGGTGCAAGGCCCAACCTTCCGAAAAGAGAAAGGACCAAAGTGCCACAGTCGGCATCGGGCGTACGCCCGGTGTGTCGGAAACCCCGGCACACAGAGGTGTCTCCGATCCCGGCATTGTAGCTGGAAACGGGCGCACAGGTCGACAGGATTTCGAGTGCGGAACTCGGAGTGAGCAGGACCATAGACCACCAGTTTCCAGGGATGGACCGGGAAACGCATCTGTTTCCGAGAGGGGTCGCGATGAAGTACTACTTCCTGGCGTTGGGCACCGCCGTCGTCGTGTGCGTCGGCTGCGCCATGGACGGCAACCAATTGACCAACAAGGGCGAGTATCATGCGCCTCCGGCCGCCATGATGCAGCGTCCCGGTCCGATGGTCGATGGTCCCGGTCCTGGCGTCATGCCAATGCTGGCGCCGCCTCCCATGCGGCAGTTTGCCTCCAGCAGCACGCAAGTGCGGTTTGTCGGCCCCGACGGCATGCACGTCGGCTGGCAGATTCCGGACGGCTATGCCGAGAATCAGCTCGTTTCGCCGGCCCGCTACAACTTCATGCAGGGGGCGACTTACCGCCTGAAGCTGACAAACGTGCCGGGGCGTGAAGGTCTGGTCCTTTACCCGACCCTGATGATCTACCCGGCTCATCCGAACACCGACGCCTACCTGTCGCACAACAGCGTGCCGCTGCAGTTGACGGTGGAAGACCTTGACCAGGTCGAGAGCAACAACTTCGTCACCAAGGTGATCTACCTGCCGGACGCCAAGTTCCAGGAACTGGCGATCGCCAACGTCGAGACGCTGGTGTCGACCCGCCTTGACCCGGGCGTCGACCCGGTCCAGGAAGCCGACAAACGCGGCACGATCATGGCGGTCCTCCGCATGGGCAACATGGACCTCGAAATGCCGGGCGCCGACGGCAACCCGCAGGCCGCTTACGGTCCGGGCGGAATGCGTCAGGTCTCCTACAACGTCCTCGACGGCGAAGCGGGCGAACATGCGCCGCCACTGCCGATCGGCCCGGCGGGCGGACCGAATAACGTGCCGGGAGCCATGATGGTCGCCGGCAGCGGAATGCCCGGTCAGCCGGTCGCCGGAATGAACATGCCGATGTGGGGCCAGCCGATCACCGGCACCCCGATCGGCCTGCCCGGCCCGACGCACCTCCCCTATGGCGGACCGGCCGGATTGCAGACCCACACCGTCCGCAATCGGACTCGGCAGGACCTGCCCAAGCCGACTCGTGACATGCTGATTGACGTCCGGCACGAACCGGGCCTGAGCCTGCCGCCAGCCGTCAACTACATCGAGTACACGGAGAAACACCCGGTTTACTCGCCCGGCGAACTCTCCTACCCGGCCAATCAGGGGCCGCGTTAAGGTGACGCAAGTCGGTGAATAATGCGAACTGCTGGGGGTCGGGCGATCATCGTCCGCCCCCAGCAACGTATCTGGTGAGACGAGAGTCCAGAGCCGAGAGCCGGAAAGAATCCTCTCCTGCCACTGACTACGGACAACGGACCACTGACCCCTCTCAAAGGACTTCCGCCGTGGCCTGGCGCGTCATTTCACTGTCCGGCCTTGTGATGCTGCTGGGGGCGGCCTGCGGCCCGGCCGTCGCCCTCGCCCAGCAGACCCGCCCTGCCGAGGGACGGCACTTCCCGCTCAATCAGTACACCCCCCCCGGCGTCGCCGCCGAGTGGGCGGTTGGCGCGGGGCACGCCACTCCCGGCTGGTTCCAGCCGGTCCGCGTCACGCTGCCCACGACCGGGCGCGTGACATACTTCGATCTCTCGCCGGATCGGCCCGTCACGATCGAAGCGCCGGCCCAGGCTGCGCTGCTCGTCGGGCGGATGTATCGTTTCTGTCTTTCCGACCTGCCCGAGTTTCCCGGCGCCGACTTCTGGCCGTCGATCGAACTGATCGACCGACTGCATCCCCCCGCAGGCCAGGTGGATCGCTTCCCGGTCGCCTTCGAGTTCACTGAAGAAGAACTGGAGATGGCGGCGGCGGGGCGGCTGGTCACCAAAGTGATCTACCTCGAACAGCCGGACCGCGTGCCGCTGGCGAATCTCGGTAACGGCCCGCGGATTACCGACGTCGAGCCCTCCCGGAACGTGCTGGCCGAAGCGGATCTGCTCGGCCGGCCGGTTGCGATTGTCAGGCTCGGCGGTCGGACGCCCGATCGACGTGCACCGGACCCGCAGTTCTTCGGGGCCGGCAATCCGGTCCGCCTGCGTGTGGATTCTCCGGCTGCCGGCGAGACCGTCATGACACCCCGGCGACCGCTCCCTCCGAACATCGCCGTCAGCGGGTTGGCAGTCGAGTGAATTTCCTGAGACGGGGCAATATGTGCTTCGCCCTCAATTTGTGAGAGCGGTTATGACGCGGCAACGAAACCTGGTCGAAACGTGGTTGTCAGCAGTTCCCCTCGCGGCGATTCGCCGCGGCCTGGGAAGCGCCTGTTGTGCAACGCTGGTTCTGACCACGTGCGCGTCGTGCGTCTCGCTCCCCGGCATGACGAAGCGGGAGGCCGCGGATGACCGCGCCCTGCAATCTGTCCTGGATGCCGAGCAACCAGCTCAGGTTGCGGCAGAACCGGAAGGTATCATTCGACTGCACAAGCCCGCCGCCAGGCCGGCGTCTGGAATCGAGCGAGTCGGCTACGAAACCGAAGCCCGCGCAGCGGGTCTGGAGTCCGTTTCGGGGCCCGATCCCCGCTGGCCGTCGGCCGATTGTCCCGAACCCGGTCCGGAATGCCCAGACTGCTTTCCGCGGGCGCCCGGATTCACGGCGATGGATGTCGCCATTCGCGAAATGCCGAAGCATTTTCCCGACGAATATCTGTGCGACGGCGGCGACCGCGACTATCCCGTGCACTACGATTCGACCTCGCGGCTGGGTCTGGACACCGAAGACACAGTCGCGGAATACGTCGAGCATACCGGCAAGAATCGCGTCAAAGCAGCGACTCGAGCCTGCATCTACGCCCCGCGGTTTGCCGCCGTCCGTACGATCAGCCTTCCTCACGAAGAGCAGATGATTACCGACGTCGCGGGACTGCGGAATGCGACGGGCGGATCCGGATTGCACTCGAAGCTGGGCATCACGGAGAAGACGAAACGCGACAGCGTCGGCAATGTTCGCGTCCGATCGCGAGCGGGCGGGCTGGAGAGCGAGATGGTTCCCGACGCCGTCGAAACGCTCGCCGCTCCCGCGATTCACGACAAACTGCTCAACACGTTCCAGGACCTGGCCTTCGTGCGATCGGGGACGTTCGAGCAGACCGACGCCGCTCGACTGCAGCTCGGCCTGAACTCCGCGCTCGTCTGGAGCCGGGAACAGAATCCGATCATCGTCGCCAAGATCGACGTGCCGACCGAAGGGCTGCAGACGGTCACTTCCTCCTGTCTGACCGTCATCGACGACCTCCCTTCCCATCAGCCGGGTAAGCTGCGGGTGGTGAAGCTGGCCGACAAGAAGGCAGCGGAACCGGGTGATGTGATCACCTTCACAATCCGCTACGACAACGAGGGGCCGCGGGAAGTGCATCACGTCCGGATCGTCGACAACCTGACTCCCCGGCTGGAATTCATCCCCGACAGCGCAACTTCCGACCACCCCGGCGAATTGCTGACCGAAGACAACGGCGAGGGAAGCGTGGTCCTGGTCTGGGAACTGGATGAAACGCTCCCCGCGAAAAAGGGTGGCGTCGTGACGTTCCAATGCCGGGTGCGGTAGTAGAGTTGAGAGTTGAGAGTTGAGAGTTGAGAGTTGAGACGGCTGACGTAGCCCTCTGGCTCAATCAGAACTCGAGTTTCTCCGGGGAAAGGGCCGTTGTTTGAAGCTTGCCGGCCTTCGCGTCCCCGGTTAGTTCGAGTACCAGATCGGCGGCGAAGAGCAGCTCCGGAGTGTGGTCGATGAGGACCACCGAGTGGCCGATCGCCACCAGATCCTGCAGGCAGCGGACCAGCGCCGGCACATCGAGCGGGTGCAGCCCGCGCGCAGGCTGATCGCAGAGAAATAAACTGCGCCCCTGGGTGCCGCTGGCTAACCGCGACGCCAGTTTGAGTCGCTGTGCCTCGCCGCCGGACAACGTCGCCGCAGGCTGTCCCAGCACCAGATAGCCCAGCCCGGCCGTTTTGAGCCACTGGAATTTCTGCTGCAGCCGCGACTGGCTCCGGAAGAACGTCGCGGCCTCCTCGACGGTCATCTCCAGGACATCCGCGATCGATCGGCCGCGGTATTTGACCTCAATTGCCTCCCGTCGAAAGCGACGTCCCTGGCATTCCGGGCAGACGGAGGTCACTTCGGCCAGGAACTCCAGATCGAGTTTCAGGACGCCGGTCCCCCGGCACTGGCGGCAACGACCGCCGTCGGCCGTCTGCCAACTGAAATACCGCGCGGTCCAGCCGCGCTGCTTTGCTTCGGCGGTTTCGGCGAAGACGTCGCGGATCTCGTCGAAGGCCCCCAGCCAGGTGACAGGCGTGGCCCGCGGCGAGCGACTGAGGGGCGTTTGATCGACGACTTCCAGCGCTGCCAGGGAAAGCCGCTCCGGCGCTTCGCCATCGCCGGAGATTTCACACAGATCCGCGGACCCGTAACCGGGGAGTTGCCGGATCAGCCACTCGGTTTTCCCGCTGCCGCAAGCCCCGGTCACCACGGCCAGGACTCCCAGTGGAACTCGCAGTCCCGGTTGTGGCACGCCGTGGATCGTCAGGTGGGGCGCGGTCAGCCAGCCAGTCGGCCGGCGGCGTCGAGAGGCGGGCTCCGACACAATTCGGGTCCGTTCCTCCAGCGCCCGGGCCAGGGCCGTGGAGGGCGTCGCGAACAAGGCCGCCGGCGTCCCCTGAAAGACCAGGCGACCTCCCGCAGCGCCGGGGCCAGGTCCCAGTTCCACGGCATGGTCGGCGGCGGAGACGAATTCGAGAACGTGGTCGACGGCGATGACGCTGTTCCGCCGGGTCAGCAGTTCTCGCACCCCGGCCAGCAGGTACTTCAGGTCCGCCGGCTGGCACGTCGCGGTCGGTTCGTCGAGCAGAACGAGCGTCCCCGTGAGCTTTGGCCCCAGCAGCGACATCCAGCGCAATCGCTGCCGTTCTCCTTCTGCCAGACTCCCGATTCGGCGATCGAGCGGCAGCGAGGAGAGTCCCAGCAGCTCCAGCATTCTCAGGCGATGAGTCAGCTCGTCGAGGGTCGGCCGGACGAGCGTGAGTTGCGAGTCGCCGAGCGATGGCCGGGCATCCTCAACGGCAGTCAGCAGATCCGCGGTCGAAAGCGCCAGCCAGTCCGCAAGGGAGACGCTTCCCCACCGAACTGCAAGTGCTTCGTCACGCAGTCCGCTTCCAGAGCAGGCCGTGCAAGGCAGCGTGTCGCTTTCGGCGACCACGCCCGCACCTCCACAACGGGGGCACGCGCCGGCGGTCTGCCAGAAGCGAAACAGTCGTGGCTCCAGCGCCGGGAGCGACCGATTGCACGAGCCGCACGTCCAACCGGGGGGGATTCGAAGGCTCCACCACGGCTGGCCGTCGATGTCGATGGACTGCGCGCCCGGTAACAACGCCTCGACCGACGGTTCGCCGGCAACCAGCAGTCGGCAGCCGCGCGACGATGCGTGGAAGGCCGCCTCGCTGCTTTCCAGCAGCCGTGATTCCGGGGAAGCCCCGACCGTCAGGCGATCGAGCACCACAATCCCGGCGTCCGGCAGCGACTCAGTTCCGACTGAAAGTGGGCGGGTTACGCTGTCGGCAATGATCCGCCGGTAACCCATCCGCACCAGATCGTCGACTGATCCCAGCCATTCCGCCGCGGGATCGGCGACCCAGTCGAACGCAACTTGCAGTCTGAGCCCGTCGGGCAATTGGCAAACGAGATCCAGAACGACGGCCGGCGTGCCTGGGCGAACCGGGTGGCCGCAGGTCGGGCAATAGACCTGACCCAGGCGGGAAAACCAGACTCCCAACAACTCGTGAATCTCGGTCACGCTGGCGACGGTGCCGCGCAGCCATTGTCGCGGAGGGATGTCGTCCGACGCGATGAACAGCGTGGGGGGAATCCCCGCCAGGCGGTCGGCTTCAGGCCGTTCGATGCGCTCCAACTGCTGTCGTAGTGACGGAGACAGCGTTTCCAGGAAGCGGCGACGACCTTCGGCCAGCAGGGTATCCCGCACCAGGCTGCTCTTCCCGGAACCGCTGACGCCCGTGATTGCGACGAATTGCCCGAGCGGCAGATCGAGGTCGATCTGCCGCAGATTGTGAACGCGCACGCCGCGCAGGGCGATATGCCGCGTTGATTCGGAGCGTGGCGGCGGCGATTCCAAGGAGGCTTCCATGCCGAGATCATCGTCGGTCCGACAAAGTTGGACAACTCCGCACGGCAGTTCGAAGTCGCCTGAAGTCCGCAATCAGTCGCCGGCTGCTGCACGGCGTCGCGACGTAAGCCCTTCCAGACCCAGCACGGCGAGCAGAACGAGCACGGGGACGAGCGGAGCGCGCATCCGGGCGTCGGTCCAGTAGAAGAGGTGGACCGACTGGATGGTGACCAGCACTAGCAGCAGCGGGAGCCATCGTTGAACGTTCCCGGTCAGGAAGACCCGCATCAAGCCCGCCCCCGCGAGGAGGAACAAGATCAGATAGAATCCCGCCGCTGCGCGCGACAACCAGACACGCGAACCTGTGGCCTGTCCCTGCGGGGCCAGGCGCCAGAGGCTGCGAATCCGGTATCCCATCGAGTCCCGGAACGCTCGCGGGTGCTCGCGGATATAGTTCCAGGCCCAGCGGGACTGGAGCCGGTCTTCGGCCACCTCGCCGGCAGACGGACCGAGTTCGGTGTGGATGGCAGCCGCCAGATCGGTCTGCCAGGACTGAAGACTTTCGCCCGGCCACGCAATGTCCGCCGACTGCGAGACAACATCTCGGTAGAAGACCGGGTTGTTCGCCAGCAGCAGTGTGTATCCGCCATGTGTCGTCGTCAGCAGGGGGATGCCGAACACCATTTGATTTCGCAGCGCCCACGGCGCCACGACGACAGCCGCGGCCACGACGCCGGCCCACGGCAATCGCAGGCACGCGGCGCGGAGGGCGCCTGCGCGAATCCCGCCGGCCAGTCGCCAGATCCAGATCAGCGCATAGAGGCCGGCCAGCGGCCACAAGGTCGGCCGGCACAGCACTGCCAGACCGAACAGCACCCCGGTCAGCGAGTCGCCGCGCCAGCCGGTGGAAGGTCGAATTGCGCTGGCCAGCCACATCGCCACCAACCCCGCGAAGAGCGACTCCGTCATCGGTTGGCCGGCGTACTGCACCAGCAACGGATCAACGGCCGCCAGAAGTCCGGCGATGCGTTGCCAGCACCTCAGGCCGAGGCTGTCGGCCAGCAGCCAGACGCCAACGATGAGCAGTGTGGAGCCGATCGAATTGACCAGAAACACGGCCGCCGGCCAGGGGAAGACTGAGCCTGCGGCAGCCAGCAGCAATGGATACAGCGGCGGCCGGAACGCGGTCGGCGTCGTCGAGGCGGGGGAACTGTAGCCCTGCCCGCCGGCGATCTGGCGTGCGATTCCCAGATAGGCGTCCCGGTCGTGCGTCAGCTCCGTCGGCTGCAGAATGCCGAGGGCCGTTCGCAGCCCCAGCGCCACCAGCAGCACTGTCGCCAGGCCGATGCGGTCGACGGCATGCGGCACAGTTGCAGACACACTCATGCGTTCGCCCGCGGATGGGAAGCCGTTACGAAACATCCGAACGCTGTAACGCGCCGGTTGCGGGGACGCAATCGAAGGGAGTGATCCGGAAACGAACCAGGGCTTTCGCCGGACGTCAAGCCGTCCGGCGGAAGCCCCGCGTTGTCGAGTCGATGGTCATTCGGTCAGTTCGGAGAACCGACCAGTCGGGCGGGCGGGACTGCCGCAGCGATTTTCGTGAATGCGGCCTCGACCTGAGCTTCCATGTCGGCCACGCTCTGACCGCCCGGCACATGGATGAATTGCCCGCCGCCGATGAACGCAATCGCTTTCAGCAGGTCCGTGTCTGCGTCGTTGCCGACGCAGATGGTGTGAATCGTGTAGCCCTTGTCGACGGCGAACTTCACCTGCCGCAGGACAACGGTCTTCGACGCCGTGCTCGTGGTGTAGTTCGCGTTGCCGTCGCCGTCGTAGTCCGTCATCTGATTCCAGTCCCACCCGTAGGGCAGGCTGGTCGACAGGCCGTTGTCGTAAACGTTGGCGTTTCCGTCGGTCATCAGCAGAATGGCGGGCCTCGATCCGTCCCGCTTATGATTGTCGAGCAGCGAAATGGCTTCCAGCATGCCGCCGCTCATGTTTGTCGAGTCGCTGTAGTGGGCCGCCTGCTTGTACTGCATCAACTGCTTGACCGAACCGTAATCGTTCGTCAGCGGCGTTGTGGAAATGTCTACTAATGGCATGTCGGGATTGCTGTCGCTGAGTTTGGTTTCAATGCGATGACTCGAATCGTAACTGACCATGCCGAGGTAATCGTCGAATTTGAGATCCGTCAGGAAGTCGCAAAGCAGCACGTGGCCTTCCTTGATGGCGTGGAACGGATAGTGCCGCGTCTTCCAGAAGTCTTTCGTCTCGAAGTACGACGGATAGTTCTTCATCTGATAGCTGAGCCAGGTCATCCCCCCGTACATGTCCGTGTACCCCGGAGACGTCAGTCCCGCGTTCGATTGGACGTACGAGTAATACCCGGACCAGCTTCCGGAAGCATAGGGATACGGCTTTGACGAAAGGCCCAGGTCGGCGGAAATCGTCGCCGTGTCGTAGTAATGGCTCAGGGTCCAGTTCTGCGAGGAACTGCCGACTTTGCGGACGGTCACGTCGACGCGGTTGATCCGTTTGCTGCTGTTGCTCCATGTGGCGCTGGTTGTCGACTCTCCGCTGACGGAGCCCGTACTTGTCGTATTGTTCGTGTAGTACAGTTTGTAGCTTTTAATGGCGGTATTCGACGTAACTGCGACGCTCTTGCCCTTGAACGTGATTGTCGTTGTGGCGCCGCTGTTCGATTTGGTCGACGAGATGTACCTGGGAGCAAACGTCATCGAACCGAGATCGAGAGGCTGCAGGTCGTTGTACACGGTCAGGAGGTTGCTTTCGATCTGTTCCTTCGACAGCGGCGACGACACTTCGTCGGAGAAGTAACTGTCGAAGTTCATCGACCGCGAAAAGTCGTGCACGACGACCATGTCGCGGGGCTCGATGTAAGCGATCGATTCGGCCCGCACGATGGAACCCTTGTTGCCCATCACCGCCGAGAACAGGGCCGGCACTTTGCCGTCGGGTTCCGCGAGGTTCGGATTGTCGCGGCGGGCGATGATCTTGACGGCGTTCGTCTTCGACGGAGCGACGTTCCAGTCTATTTCCCACTGGTCGGTGACGTCGTTCTTCGACCGTCGACCGAAGACGACGTCCACGTCGGGATTCACGTACACGCCGTTGGCCTGGGCCACGCTGACGCCGGTGCTTCGAGCCTGCTGCAGCGCATAGTCGAAAACGTTGACGACATCCGGTCCGGACGTCTGAATGGCGTGGGTGATTTCCATCGCCGCGGCCAGCGCCGCGGCGTCGGTCGCCCCCTGCATTCGAGTTCGCACCAGCGAAACCATTCCCAGGTCGACCGAGAACGCCACCCCCGCCATGCAGGCGGTGAGCGTGAACATTCCGACGACCATCGACACCCCGCGCCGTTTGGGCTGAGGGGGCGAGTTGACTTTGCGGACCGGTGCAGACGAACGATGCATTGTAGACGTTCCTGTCTCAGGACGATTGTCGGCGGGTCGGCCCGTCCCGCGGGTTGAGTTGCAATGAATTGCCGGACGCCGACCGGCGCCGTGCGCCAGTCGCGGAGCCATCGCTCAGTCGATGGAAATGATCTTGTCTTTCCGATAGACGATCGACGCGGAAAGCTTCTCGAAAGTGTTCGGCAGCAACCCTGTCGAGTTCAGCTTGGAGTAGGGAATCTCGACGTTGATTCTGAAGTACTGCAGATCATTGGCCGTCGAAGACAGGTTGAACGTCGTCCCGGCGTTCGCCCCCTCGGCATAGGTGATCGTGACGGTCGCTTCGTTGCCGGGGAGCCCCTCCGCAGTCAGCACGTTCTTGATGTCCTGAATGACCTTCTGATTGCCGGTTTGATTGGGTTGAACGCGTTTGCTGTAGTCCATCGAAGCCAGGCGGCCCGCCTGACGGACGGCCTCCTGCAGTTTGATCTGCATGTCGAGGTTGATGCCGCTCTGAACGGCCCCGAGCACCAGCAGGACAAAGAGCGGAGAAATGACCGCCAGTTCGACGGCGGCCGCCCCGCGGCGTAGTACGCCGGACTTCCGCAGTTCACGTTTTCGTGCCGTCCCGGGCGAGTATCGCAAACTATTCATGACGCATCACCGCCCTTCCAATGACGGTCTTATTCTTCAACCAGAATGGCGGCAACAGTGCCACGCTGTCGTAGGGGACCGAGACCTGCGCGATAAAACAGTCGCCCCGCTTGCAGGTCGAGACTTCTTTGAGGGGCAGCGTATCGAAATTGAGCGTGGACGGATCGACGTTTGCGGTGTCAAAGACGCTCCCGTCCCGAACGGAGACGGTCGCGTTGCTGACGCTCAGCGCCGCGGCGACAACCTGGTTGATTTTGGCGGCCACCTGGGCCGAGGTGACGTCTTCGTAGCAGCCGATTTGCACCCCCTCGCGGGCGGCCGCACTGAGCGTGGTCGACACCATGAAGTAGTGTCCAAATTCCATCAGTCCCGCGAGAAGGATTCCCAGAACGGGCAGCACCAGCGCCGTCTCCACGGTCAGCGCCCCGCCCCGCGACGGCCGTCGACGAATCGCTCGTTGCGGCAACATGTTTCCCACCAATCGCTCCCGACCGGCCCGCAGGTTCGTGTTTTCAGACCAACTCATTTCGAACCCTAGGTCACGATTTCGGAAGCCGGCGATAGAATTTCCGCAGCATCAGAGAATTTCTGCAATTTCCGTTCTTCTTCCCAGATTCCGTTCGCATTGTGAGAACCTTGCCGGTCGAACGGCATCGCAATTCCGGAGATCGACGCCCAATTTGGGTCGTCGAATACGATGAGTTCGAAAATTCCGAATGCGCCGGCGGTTCCCTTGCCAACCGGTGGCGCTGGTTTGGGCTCGGCGCGCCTCTCCGGTATGATGCCGTCGAACGATCACCGGAACGGGAAATCTCAGATGCTCCTCGCCAAAGTCCGACTCGCCGATGGTTCGATCCGCGTGGGAATCCTGGAAGACTCCGGGGTGCGCCTGATCGAATTCATCCCCGACGACCGCTGCCAGACTCTTGCCGACATCCTCCACGCCGCTGATCCGCAGGGTCTCGCCTTGCGCCTGGCCGACCGGACCTCACAATCGGTCGACTCCGCGGCAGTCAGCCTCCTGGCCCCGATCGACCACCAGGAAGTCTGGGCCGCGGGCGTCACCTATAAGCGGAGCCAGGTCGCCCGGATGCAGGAGTCGGAGTCGGCCGCCTCGCACTACGACAAGGTCTACACCGCTCCCCGCCCGGAGATTTTCTTCAAAGCGACGCCGAATCGCGTCGCCGGTCCCGGCCAGCCGTTGCGAGTCCGCTCCGACAGCCGCTGGTCGGTCCCCGAACCCGAACTGGCACTGGTCATCAATCCGCAATTGCAGCTCGTCGGCTTCACCGTCGGCAACGACATGTCCGCCCGCGACATTGAAGGCGAAAACCCCCTCTACCTGCCGCAGGCCAAAGTCTACAACCAGTGCTGCGGCCTTGGCCCCTGCGTTCTGCTGCCTGACGGATCGCTCCCGCGCGCCGCCACGAAGATCACGCTGACAATTCATCGCAGCGGAGCAGTCGCCTTCACCGGCGCGACCGACGTCGATCAGATGAAGCGGCAATTCGACGAACTCATCGCCTGGCTCGGACGGGAAAACGAACTGGCCACGGGCGCGTTTCTGCTGACCGGCACCGGCGTCGTGCCGCCGGACGACTTCACGCTGGAAGACGGAGATTCGGTCTCCATCGAGATCAGCGGCATCGGCACGCTCACCAATCCGATCATCAAGACCCGGGCGTAGGAATGGGCTGCGCGCCGACATGACGGGATCACGTATCCGCTGTCACGATCCGGACGTAGCTCTCGTAGCGGGTCATGGAGATCAGGTCGTCCTTGACCGCCCGCTTGACGGCGCACCCCTCTTCATACAGGTGCATGCAGCTCGGAAACCGACAGTACGGCACGAACGGGTGAAACTCGCGGAAGTACCCCTCCACCTCGGCCGGGTGCACGTCCCAGATCTCCAGTTGCCGGATGCCCGGCGTATCCACCACCCAGCCGCCGCAGCCGAGTTCAATCAGCCGGGCATACCGCGTGGTATGCCGTCCCTTTTGAGTGACCTCGCTGATCTCCCCCGTCCGCAGCCCCAGATCCGGCTGAATCGCGTTCAGCAGCGAAGACTTCCCGACGCCGCTCTGACCGGTAAATACCGTCTCCTGCCCCACGAGCAATCGCTTCAGCGCCGCGATGCCGCGCCCCGACTGCACGCTCGTCAGCACCGCGGGACAGCCGAGCCGGGAGTAGAGCCCGATCATCGGCTGCAGATCCGCCGGTTCGATCAGGTCCGCCTTGTTAATGCAGATCACGGCGCGCACGCCCCCTTTGCCGGCGCTCACGACGAAACGGTCGATCAACGCCGGTTTCAGCGGAGGATCGTCGGCGCTGGCCACGATCGCCACCTGCGAAATGTTCGCCACCAGAATGTGCTGGCGGTACTGCTGCCCGCGAGCCAGCACCCCCTGCCGCGGCTCAACCCGCTCAATCACGCCGGTCGTATCGGTCGCCGTCTGCACCAGAACCCGGTCGCCTGTGACGACGGCGTTGCGGGCGTCCCGCGTCAGCGTCCGGACGACTCGACGGATGGTGCAGGACAGCACGCGGCCGTCGTCCAGCTTGACCGTGCACTGCGTGGCGCCGATCGCCGAGACCACCCGTCCCGGCCGGCACAGCGATTCGTCGACCGCCCGGACGATTTGATCGCCCGAGACTTCGGCCCCGACAATCGTCCGCCGGCGCGACAGGTCCCCTTTCCCCGAGATCCGTTCGTCGCGCAGTCCCTGATCGTGATCGACCCCTTCGGCCTGAACGTCGCGCGTCATGTCGTTGGCGCGCGCCCTCCGGCCGCGGTTCTTCTGAAAATCAACGCGAATCTTCCGGCTGGGACGACGTGACACTGTGCGGTACTCGGGGGATGAAATCACACCGTTCGATATTGTGCCAGATTTCGCGCTTCGTGTTGAGGCCGGGCGCCGTACTTCCGGAATCTGCAATAAGGCCGGCCGGGGCTTCTTCAGTTCTCTGGAAGGAACTGGTTGCATGTACTCTGTTCGAGAAATATCATTCAGCTCGAATCGCTGAACGAAGTACATATCGTGGAGGGGGCATTGCATGGTCAAGAAGCACTCACCCGGGAAAAGTGTTCGCCTCCGTGCGAAATCGGTATCGGGCAAACGCTCATCCGGGACTCGTCGCAAAGCGGGTTCGGCAGCGGGATCCGTCGGCATTACCGGGAGACGCTTTGACGCTCGCCCCGACCCGATCGATTTTCGCGACCGGCTCTACGAACCGACGTTGATTGAAGTTCCGCAGGAAGTCTCGCTCAAGGCGTATCAAAAGCTGAAAGTGCCGATTCTGGATCAGGGCCAGGAGGGCGCCTGCACCGGATTCGGGCTGGCCACCGTCGTTCACTACCTGCTTCGGAAACGCAAGGTCCGCCCCGACAGCCGCCGCGTCAGCCCGCGGATGCTTTATGAAATGGCTCGGCGTTACGACGAGTGGCCGGGCGAGAAATACGACGGCTCCAGTGCCCGAGGCGCCATTAAAGGGTGGCACAAGCATGGGGTCTGTGCGGAACCGCTGTGGCCGTACCGCGCCGGAGCCGTGTCCGAACCTCTCACCGCGGACCGGGCCCGGAATGCGGCAGAGCGACCGCTCGGGGCCTATCTGCGAGTCAATCATCTCGATCTGACCGCAATGCACGCGGCGATTGCCGAAGTCGGGGTTCTGTATGTCACCGCCAACGTCCACCAGGGATGGGACGCCATCGACTCCGAGGGATCGATCCCGTTCGACGAAGACCCCAAATGGATCGGCGGCCATGCCTTTGCCCTGGTCGCGTACGACGACCGGGGGTTCTGGCTGCAGAATTCCTGGGGTGTCGACTGGGGAAATGGAGGGTTTGCCCGGATTTCCTACGACGACTGGCTCGTTGCGGGAACCGACGCCTGGGTGGCGCGCCTCGGAGTGCCGGTTCAGCTCCGGCAAACGGCAGGCGTTGCCGCGGCCAATTCGGATGCGGCAGGCAACGCGCTCGGCAATATCTCCCACATCGTCCGACCGCACATTGTCAGCGTCGGGAATAACGGATCGTTCCGGACGAGCGGGACTTACGGAACCAGTCGCGAGGAGGTCGCGGAACTGATCGACCAGGAGATCCCCAAAGTTCTGAAGTCCTGGAAGAAACCGCGACTGCTGCTCTATACCCACGGCGGCCTGACCCCGGAATCGTCGGCAGTGCAGCGGGTCGCCGATTACCGCCAGTTCCTGCGCGACCACGAGATCTACCCCCTGATGTTCTCCTGGAAAACGGATTATTGGACGACGATCACCAACGTTCTCACGGATGCGTTCAAGCGGCGCACGGCGGGCGGGGCCATCTCGGCGGCCAAGAATTTCCTGCTGGACCGTGTCGACGACGGACTGGAACCCCTGGCCCGCCAGCTCTCCGGAATGACGGTCTGGGAGGAAATGAAACAGAACGCCCTGCTGGCAAGCCAGGCCGATGACGGCGCAGCGCGTTTCGTCGCCGACAAAGTGGCGGAACTGTTGAACCAGATTCCCCAACTCGAAGTCCATGTCGCCGGCCACAGCGCCGGAGGCATTTTCAACGCTCCCCTGATTCGCTACTTGTGCAGTTCGGGCGAGGTCTGGAAAGATTCGCAGGGAGCGGCCGTGAACGGCCTGGGATTGAATGTCAAGACGCTGACTCTCTGGGCGCCGGCCTGCACCGTCCGGCTGTTTGCAGAGATGTACGCCCCCTGTCTCGAGGCGGGTAAGATCGGCCGCTGCCGCGTTTTCACGCTGTCTGACGAGGTCGAACAGGATGACAACTGCGCGAAAATCTACAACAAATCCCTGCTGTATCTCGTTTCCAACGCATTTGAGGAATTTGTCCGCCTGCCGTGGTTCCGACCTCACGGCGAGGCGCTGCTGGGGCTTGCAAAGTCGTTTGGAATCAAGCCGAAAGACCTGCTCGATGGCTACGGTTTGCCACTCGTCGAGCCCGGGCAAGTGACCGAACTGCGGCAGGCGCTCGAGCGGCTGCAGACCCTCGCAAAACAGGGAACCGTGGAGTGGATCGCGTCACCGACGGGCGCGGGGCAGGCTCCCGGCGCCGCCTCGGGAGCGACGCATCACGGCGATTTCGACGACGACCGGCTCACGCTGGAATCGCTGCTGGCGACGATCCTCGGAGCCAGACAGCATGCGGTGGAGGCCGCTGCCCATCCGCCCGTCGGTAGTCCTTCGCCGGAGAGCTCCAATTTCGTGTTCTCGCCGTCAGCGTCAAAAATGGCGCAACGTCGAAAGGAATTGTCGCGCTGAGTCGCGCTCCGCGCGCGATCGCAGCATCAGCCCGAGCAGAATAGTGCCAGGAAGTGGCGACGTCCTGGAGAACTTGCAGACGGGCCCGGAGAATTCGGAGTTCATCCGGTGTCCCGGCTGCGAAATGCCGGCTCCCCTCTTCGGGCAATTCTGTCCGGACTGCCAGAGGCGCCTGTTCTGCGGCTCCAGGCGGTGCAAAGAACGTGATACTTGCTCGTGCTGGCAGGCGGACGACCCGCGTGAGGTTGAATTGCTCTTGCGGCGGCGCGGCATCCCGCTTGATTAGGTCAAAATTGAACGACGAAGGGTTGTCATCACAGAATTTCACACGGTTCAGGCGGCCTTTGGGACTCTGCTGTCGAGCGTCTTCATGACCGTGCCGCAGGCGAAGCTGAGAGCAGGTCCCGGCAAGCAAGTCGGCCTGATTGAGCGACTTCTCTGGGGACTCATCGGCGCGGCGGCGAGCTATCTGATCACAATTGCGGTGCGACCGTACTTCCGTCGTATCGAGAACGAACGCCTCGCCGCCGATCTCAAAGAATGATCGATCGCGTCCGCCGCCAGCGAGTGACTGCGCGCTCAATTCAACG
Organism: Planctellipticum variicoloris; assembly: GCF_030622045.1. NCBI lineage: Bacteria > Pseudomonadati > Planctomycetota > Planctomycetia > Planctomycetales > Planctomycetaceae > Planctellipticum > Planctellipticum variicoloris. Next base: position 289,825 of record NZ_CP130886.1, read on the forward strand.
CACGAACCCGATGGGAAACTCTACTTCACCGGCTTCAGATCCACCGCCGCGAGCGGCTGCACGTTTCCGCTCCGCCATTCGTTGTACTGAAAATCCTCCCGATACCGGCTGTAGCCCTCGCCTGGACCGATCGTCACCGGACGGACGCCCGGCCGGCGGGCGAGGAACGAGAGCTCCGACTTTTCGGAAATGTCCCAGTCCTGGGCCGCCATGACGTGCGCGTAGCTGCCGACGCGGCGCGGCACCACAAACACCAGGGGCAGCTTGCCTCCGTCCCGATCCGCCTCTCCGAAGAACTTGCTGAACGACTTCGGATCACTGACCGTCGACGTCCGCTTGCCGCCCCCGCCCAGCCAGGAGGTCAGGTTGTAAATATTGCTGTCGCCTGACCACGAGCGACCTTCCGCACTGGTCGAGGTCTTCAGCAGCGAGGTCCCCAGGTTGTCGCATTTGTACGCGCACAGCGTGCTGCCGATCGCCAGCTTGCCGTCCCACTTCGAAGCGGTAAAGGCGTCTTTTCCCTGGAAAACATTCTGCGACAGCATCAGCTTCACGTCCCCGGCCACTCCCTTTTCCGGACTGTTCGAAAAACTGATACACGCTCCGGAGTAGAGGATCGAGTTCTCGACCAGCACGTTCTGCTCCCCGGCGCTGACGATCTCCAGCGCGGAGTTCCCGCCGATCAGCAGGCTGTTCCTGATGACGTGCCGGCCGGGAGCCGCGATGACGACTCCCGTCATTCCCCGCTTATTTCCCTCGGAAATCTGGCAGTTGAGCAGTCGCAAGGCGCCGCCTGTAACGTGAATTCCCTTCCAGGGAACCGGATTCGATGTCACGGGCGGGTCGAACTGCAGCCGGAGCCCTTCCAGCGTCACCGTCCCCCCCGCAATCTTGAGCATGTGCTGGGCATCCACGTCTCGCTCGGGCCGAAGAATCAGGCCTTTGTCCGACTTGCCCACCTGATACTCGAACACTGGCTCGTAGCCGTAGCCCGCCTGAATGGTGAGATCCTTGTCGATGACGTCGTGCAGCAGCTTGTAGGGACCGTTCCCGTCGACTCGAATCACATCGCCGGCTTTCGCCCCGGCGAGCGCCTCCTGAAGCGTGTCAAACCGCGGCTTGTCCTCGCGATTCGCCAGCAGAAAAACCTGATCCGGCTCCCCCGCCAGCAGCCGCGAAATATCGCTCCCCAGGTTCGCCTTCCGCAGAAACAGCACCGCAAAGCACGTGTCGCTCGGGCTCTCCTTCGAATCGGGCCACGAGCCATCCGCCTTCTGCGTCTTCAGCAGCGCCGCTGCCCCCTGGCGGAACCAGTCGGTGTCCCCCAGTTTCTCAACCCCCAGCAGCACCCCCAGCCGTTCAATCGACCAGATGAAGTACCGCGCGGATCCCGGCGACATCCCCTTTGCATAGGCGTTGACCCGCTCCAGCCCCTTGGCGTAGACCGGATCGGACAGCAGTGTCTCCTTCTGGCCCCGGATCGTCCCGCCGGAGGATTTCTGGTCCTTCCGAATGCGGTTCGCGCGGGCCACCGTCAGGCAGAACAGGCCGGCCGAAGTCATCGTATTCCGGCTCCCTTCGTCCTTCGAAGTATACGGCCAGCCCCCGTCGTCCTTCTGCTCCCCCACAAACCGCGCGGCGACTTCAATCATCGCATCGTCGATCGGCACGCCGTATCGGGAGGAGACCCACAGTCCCAGCACCGCAAACTGCGTGTTGCTGTTGTCCCCCGCGCCGTCTTTCTTCTCGATCTTGCGCAGGTCGGAGAAAATGCTCGCATCGACTTCCGGGTTGGAATAGCTCCAGCCGCCAGACTTCGTCTGACCGGCGAGCAGCCTGGCCCCCATCGTCCGGATCTGTCCGCGGTCCTGCCGGTCGCCGACACGCGACAACAGCAGAATGCTCAACGCCAGATCATAGGTCTGCTTTTCCCCCGCGCAGTTCTTGCGGACAAAGCGATACCCCTTTTCGACCACCGGGTCGTAGATCGGCGTGCCGTTTTCAATCAGCGCCAGCGTGCAGAGGGCCGTGATGCCCACGGCATGATTCTCGTACTCCCAGCTTCCGTCTTTCCCCTGCGTGAACTTCAGATATTCCACCCCTTTCAATCGGGCGGCGGAAATCTCTTCGTCTGTCTGAGCCTGGAGAAACGCGGAACTCGAAACCAGCAACCAGACGCCGGCTAGAAAGAGTCGACAGAAGTGCCAACGCATGAGGAGATCTCCCGGTTGTCGTGCCCGCGATGGATTGACGTGATCCCGCACTCTACCCCGTGCTCCGGAGTGACTCAACAGTGAATATTGATCCGTCGCGACCGGAAGTCCGCCAGGCTGCGGAAAACTCTCGGCTCGCCGGATGTGACGCCCCCGGTTGACGTTCCGCCGAACCTTTCAGATATTGACGCGTCTGTCCCTCTGTTCCGAATTCTGCTGAAACGGCCCGCGCATGTCCGAAAACCCCGATCGTCTGGAAGCCTTCCGCCTCGAAAAGCTCCACAAGCTGGAATCGCTGGGCCTCGACCCTTGGGGGCAGCGCTTCGACGGCCATATCCACATCGAAAAAGCTCGCGACCTCTGTCCGGCTGAGCAGGGGGTCGACGGCGACACCGTCCGCGTCGCCGGCCGTATCATGCGCTGGAGCGATTCCGGCAAGCTCCGCTTCGGCCATATCCAGGATTACACCGGCCGCATCCAGGTCATGATCTCCAAGGCCGACGTCCCGGAAGAGGTCTGGACCGTCATGGAGTGCCTGGAACGGGGGGATCTCGTCGGCATCGACGGCCGGCTGCGGGTCACCCGGACCGGCGAGAAGACGATCTTCGTCGAAAAGCTGACCTGCCTCTGCAAGAGCCTGGCCCAGCCCCCCGAGAAGTGGCACGGGCTGGAAGACATGGAAACCCGTCTCCGCCAGCGCTACACCGATCTGATTTATACGGAAGGGGTGCTCGACCGCATGTTTCGCCGGCTGCGGATCATCGACTCCTTCCGCCAGACGCTCAAGGGCGAAGAGTTCTTCGAGGTTGAAACGCCCGTCCTCCACGCCATCGCTGGCGGAGCGGCAGCCCGCCCCTTCGAGACCCACCACAACGCTCTCGACATCCCGCTCTTCCTGCGGATCGCCCTGGAGCTGCACCTCAAGCGGCTGATGGTCGGCGGCATCGAACGCGTTTATGAAATGAGCCGGGTCTTCCGCAACGAAGGGGTCGACAGCACGCACAACCCCGAGTTCACCATGATCGAGCTGTACCAGGCGTACGGCAATTACGAGACCATGATGGACCTCGCCGAGAAGCTGATCTCCAGCGCCTGCGCCGCCGCGAACGATGGGCAGTTCAAGGTGCTGTGGGGCGAGAAGTCGATCGATTTCACGCCCCCCTATCCCCGTCGGAAGTACGCCGACCTGTTCCTGGAACACGCCGGCTGCGACATGCGCGACGCGACGGCAGTCGCCGCAAAGGCCACGCAGCTCGGCATCCCGACGGCGGGCCGGCATCCGGATGTCATCGTCAACGACGTCTTTGAAGCGACCGTTGAAGACGCCCTGACCGACCCGGTCTTCGTGATCGACTACCCGGCTTCCATGTGCCCGCTGACCAAGCGCAAGCAGTCAGACCCCGCGGTCGCAGAGCGGTTCGAGCTCTTCGTTCACGGCCTGGAACTGGCGAACGCCTACACCGAACTGAATGACCCCCGGCTGCAGGAAGAGCTGTTCCGCACACAGCTCGCGGGCCTGGCGGAAGAAGACTCGATGGCCAAGATGGACCACGACTTCGTCCGGGCTCTCAAGGTCGGCATGCCCGCCGCCGGCGGGATGGGGATCGGCATCGACCGCCTGGTGATGCTGCTGACCAACACGACGAGCATCCGCGACGTGATCTTCTTCCCGCTGCTGAAGCCGGAGGTGTTCGGGTAGGAGTCAATACTTGATCGCTTGTATTTGGAGGGTTGAGAGTTGGCAAAACGAAAACCTCCCCAAAACGTTGACGTCGAGGCGATCAAACGGAGAGCAATCGTGGCGATGTTCTCCCACGATTTGCTCTTCGAACGGCTGACGCTCAAAGGTGGGAACGCTCTCCAAATCGTCTATGGTCTGGGGCGACGGTCGTCGTTCGATCTCGATTTCTCGATCGATGGTGACTTCGCAGATTTTGACGAGCTTCAGCACATCATAACCGGCGTCCTCGACTCGTCTTTCGGCGAAATTGGTTTGCGAGTCTTCGACGTCAAGATCGAAGGCCGGCCGCCAGAGATCTCTGAAGAGCTGCAGGAATTCTGGGGTGGCTACGAGATTCGATTCAAACTCATCAGCTTCAGCGAAGCTGAGCAAATCGGGAGTAACCCCGAGGAATTGCGTCGTCGCGCTCTGCCTCTTAGTCCAACTGGCTCGACTCAGTACTCAATCGATTTGAGCCGACATGAGTACTGCGGAGATCGGAGACGCTACAAGCTCGACGATTTCACGATCTACGTGTATTCGCTGGAGCAGATCGTTGGCGAGAAGCTGCGAGCGATCTGCCAGCAGATGCCGGAGTACGGGCCAATCGTCCGTCGGCAGCGACCTGGCGCTGGCAGGGCGCGGGACTTCATCGACATCGCCTCAATTCTTCAGCAGCGGCAGATTGGTGTACCGAGCGTCGAGTTCTCCGAGCTTGTCGTCAAACTCTTTCAAGCCAAGCGGGTTCCGCTATCCTTGCTCTCAAGAATTGAAGAGCAGCGCGAGGTGCATCGCGTCGATTTCGTGAGCGTTCTGACGTCAATTCCGCCAGAAGATCGTCCTGGAGTGGATTACGACGATTGCTTCAACCGAGTCGTCGAAATCTGTCGTTCGTTAGAACCCCTTTGGGATGTATAGCCGCCACTCCGGGACGTAATCCATCTCCTTCATTCCGTACGTCAGGTAAAAATCGAACCGACGATCAAAGTCGAGAATCTCCATGAGTTGGGCTCTGGAGTATGCCTCTGACCGCTCCAGGTAGAAGCCGATCGCCTGGTGAATTGGATAGCCGTATTGGAGCTTGTGGAGATACGCGGCCAGCTTGTTCAGGGAATACTTCCCCCGCGCTTCGCGATAAGCCTTGGCGACTTCGAAGACTCCGCCTGAGTAAATCGGCCTCACAGCGATGTCGATCAGCGTCCGTTCAATGTTCGTAACTCTGAGCGAACGGCCGTGAGGCGTTTCGACCGAGACGACTCCAAGATGCTCGGTATTTCGACCGTTCAGCACGCAGACCTCGAATCCCATGATCTGGGTAATATTCTGGGATGTGCGGCAGTTGCCGCGAAACGCCCGGTCGATCCCCTCCTGGGTGAGTTGCCCGCCGGTTCCCTTCGAGGGCTGTTCGACGTTGAAGTAGATCGTCTTTGGGTGCTGTTCGGTGAGGCCATGTAGGAGAATGCCGGAGTAATGCGAGAGATAGCCCTCTCGGTTCAGCGACTGGACGATCTCGAAAGCCGTCGCCGTTCCCCAGACGAATCGGGTCGTAGGACGATAGGGCAACTCAATGCGAAACTCTTGAAGGCGTCCTTTGGCCTGCAAAAAGGCGATAAACTTGGCTGCGGTCGTGCTTTGGGCGAGCCTCCAGAACTCTCGGTGTTCTCGAAGAACCTTTTCGATGTCTGGTCGGGACTGGATTGTCGTCGGGAGTGAATCGAAATAGGACTGAATGTCCTTCCAGGCGATGTCGAGTCGAGTTGCCATGGTTATTCGAGTGAATTCGATCTGACGTAGGAGGCATCGTGCAGCGAAGTATATATACTTCGCTGCATGGGGGCAATGCGGATCCATTCGCCAGACATAAAGAGCATCGTTGAAACGATTTGCGGAATCCAATTGACGGCGTTGTAGCTGGCGTGGTAGAGGTATATATACCTCTACCACGTCAACCATAGCCGAAGCCGACTTCCAATACCCTGTGAGCCACCCAGATGAACGAGGGCCTCCCCCCCTTCGCCGGACTCTGCTCCCCCGCAGACGCCCTCCGTCCCGGGCTCAGCGTCGAAGAGTGCGTTGCGTGGATGAAGCGGCATCACTATGTCCTCCAGCGGCTCCATCAGATCTGCACCGCCCGCATCACCGCCGAGCCGCTCTACGAACTCAAAACCGCCTTCAGCCTGCATGCCTATCTCTGCGCCGAGCACGCCTCTGCCATCCGCAAGCGGGTCAACGAGCTTCGCGAGCCGCCACTCGGGCTGGAAGTCATCCCCCACCGCGGCCTGCAGTTCTGCTGCGACGAAATCCTGGCCGCGCCGTCGGCAAAGGAGCTCGTGCTGGGGCTGTATGAGATTCTGGTCCCGGCTCTGCTCGATTCAGTCCGGGACTATCAGGCGACGACCAACCCGCTGGCCGACTCCCCCAGCATCCGCATCGCCCGCTTCTGCCAGCTCGAACTGGAAGACATCGACCATTTCGGGCGGCAAGCGGTGGTCGCTCTCGTCGACGACGAATTCCGAGCTGCACTGCAGCCCTGGCTCGACACCCTGCGTCAGGCACTCTCGGCCGCCGGCGGACTGAGCGGTCGGCAACCGGAGTGTGGCCCCCTGCCCTCCCCGCAGTTCTCAGCGACGCCCTACGTCTACGACCGCGTTCCCCGTCGGGATGCCCGCTTTCACGACTCCTACAACGCCGGCGTGAACCCCGAGGCCTTCCTCTACGACGAGCGCTTTCAGCCCCGCGACAAGGTGCTGATGCTCTACTACAAGCGGCTCCGCGAGCTCGATGTCCCCGAGATGATGGCCGGGATCATTCACGAAACTGCTGGCAAGCCCTGGAAGTTCTACGCCGACATGTCCCGCCAGCTCTGGGACGAAGCCCGGCACTCCCTGCTGGGCGAGGCCGGCTTCCGCAGCCTGGGGCTCGACTGGTCGCAGATCCCGATCAACTTCACCTGGTCGCTGAACCTTAACACGCAGCTCACCCCCCAGGAACGGCACGCCGTCCTGTTCTTCATCGAACAGGGGCTGATGCCGCGGACCGGCAAGCGCTACGAATGGGAAGTGGCCCAGGCTTCCGGTCTGCCGCTGACGGCTCTGTTCCAGGACTTCGACTGGGCCGACGAAGTGCTCCACGCCCAGCTCGGTCGGGAGTGGTACGTCAAGGACTTCCCCGACCTCAAGTCGGCTCTCGACTACGGCGACCGCTGCTGGACGCAGGTGATGAGCCACTGGCGCGACTACCGCGACCGCGGCCTGACCGATCACCGCAACTGGTGGCCCGACCTGTATCGTCAGGCCTGCGCCCGCTGGGGCGTCGCGCCCGATCCGGCCGCCATCGAGTTCAGCGAAACCTACGCCGACACGCGCGCCGACCTCAAGCAGATCTCCGCATCAGGCTGAACACACGGAAGGCGTATCGACCGAGTTCAAGCAGCCGATTACCAGGCCGCACGTTGAGCGTCGGCCCGGTCCGAGCAGCAGTCGGCAGCTTCAATGTCTCTGCGAAGCCCGAATCCCGAAACCCGTTTCTCCAACGCCCCCAAAACAAACAGACGCACGGCCTGAGCGAACTCAAGCCGTGCGTCTGGAAATTCTCGACAGTTGTCGCCATCGCTCAGTTGGCGGCGGCTTCCGCTTCGACCACCTGCAGGCCGGGGATTGTGATCCCGGTAATCTGGACCTGAGTGTGCTTCTGGCGGTGACCGGTGTGACGCTTCGAGGCGTGCCGACGGCGGAGTTTCTGAATCTCCAGCTTCGGTCCCTTGAACAGATTGTTCGTCACTTCGCCGGTGATGGTCGCCCCCTCAATGGCGGGGAGGCCGATCACGCTGGCGCCGCCGCCGTTGGCGAGCAGCACCTTCTCGAAGGTGATCGTGTCGCCGACTTGGGCGTCAACCCGGTAATCGACGACCACTTTTTCGCCCGGCTGAACTTTGTACTGCCGGCTGCCATCTTCAAAAATCGCGAACATGAGCCTGAATCCAGATCCAAGAGCACGCCGCCCGCAGGCGACGAAAACCAGACAGACGAAGATTAACGCCCCGCATACCTCCGGCGCAAGGCCGGAAACGGAGAGTCCGGTAATCTAACGGTTTACCGGCGGGATTTCGAGTCTTCCCGCATCGGAATTTTAATCTCGTTCCCCAACTCATTGGTGCAATGGAACTTGAGGTGTTCCGGCGCGGCGTTCGGGAGGGCGTTGATGCTGATCGTCACGTCATACGACTCTTCGAGCTGCATGATGTCCCGCCGCTTCCGGTTGTTCAGGAACGCCGCGACGCGATCGTGGACTTCCACATTCACTTTCACCACGTCCGGGTGGTTGGAGTGGGTCATCAGCAGCCGCATGACCTCGATCGCCATGCTCTCGCCGGTCTTGACCTGGCCCGTCCCGTGACAGCAGGGGCAGTCCTCGTAGACGCTTCGGCGGAGCGACGGCCGGATCCGCTGACGGGTCATCTCGATCAGCCCGAACGGGCTGATCCGCATGATCTTCGTCCGGGCCCGGTCCCGGCGGACGGCGTTCATCAGCGCCCGCTCGACGCCGCGACGATGTCGCTCGTCGCGCATGTCGATGAAGTCGTTGACGATCACGCCGCCCAGATCCCGCAGGCGGATCTGCCGGCTGATCTCCTCGGCCGCCCGCAGGTTGACCTGGTAGGCGTTCTCCTCGGCGTTTTCGTCGGCGCGGTAGTTGCCGCTGTTGACGTCGATGGCGACGAGGGCTTCAGTCTGGTCGATGACGATCGATCCGCCACCCTTCAGCGGCACGTGCCGGTTCTGGATGCGGGCGATCTCGTCCTCGATGCCGTACTTGTTGAAGAGTGGCTCGCGTCCGTCGAACAGTTGAATCCGGTCGACGTGGCGCGGCAGCACGATCTTCATGAACTCGCGGGCTCGCTCGTAGGCCCGCGGCTCGTCGATCAGGATCGAGTCGATGTCACCGGTGTAGATGTCCCGGATCGTCCGAATGATCATGTCGCTTTCTTCGTAGATGTCGACCGGCGCCGGGAACTTCTTGATCCGGCCGACGATCAGCGACCACAGCCGCAGCAAGTAGTTGAGATCCCGCTGCAGGTCTTTCTGCGAACGATCGATCCCCGCCGTCCGAATGATGAATCCCAGACCAGGCGGCGGGTTCAGCTCCGTCAGCGCCTGGCGCAGCTTGCGGCGGGTCACGTCGTCGGCAATTTTGCGGCTCACGCCGACGCGCTGCAGGCCGGGCATCAGGACCAGATAGCGGCCCGGGATGCTGATGTAGGTCGAGAGGGTCGGCCCTTTGCTGCCGATCCCTTCCTTGATGACCTGCACCAGGACTTCGCTGCCGCGTTTGAAGATCTCTTGAATCGGCGGCTTGCTGCGGGCGTTGCGCTCGTTGGCGCGGCCGCGCGGCGCTCCGCGACGGGGCGGACGCTCTTCTTCCTCGTCCTCATCGTCGTCGTCGAACTCGTCCGGTTTGCCGTCGACGAGGTGCTTGTAGTACTGGTACTCGACGTCGCTGACGTGGAGGAAGCCGTTGCGGCCAACGCCGAAGTCGACGAACGCGGCCTGGATGCTGGGCTCCAGGTTGACGACGCGGCCTTTGTAGATGTTCCCGACGTAGTTTTCGAGACTGTTTCGCTCGACGTAAAGCTCTTCCAGAACGCCGTCTTCAACGATGGCGATCCGGCTCTCCTCCGGCTGGAGGACATTCATCAGCATTTCGTTCGTCATCACGCACCCTTCTGGGGACCATGCGCGAATCGTCGATCGCCGGGCGGACAGGCGGAGCATTCTCCCGGAGCCGAAGCGCAGGCAGGCGCGCCGGTCGGTGTTTCGCAGGCCACGGGCCGGCGAGCGAGCTCGTCCGATCCGGATCCCGCGGGAAAAATGTTCGATGTCTGCTCAGGGATGCAACGAGTCCTGCCGTGGCGGAGTTCCCCACCAGGGGAAACGCCCGCTCCAGACCGCGAGCCTGCCGGAGTTCGTCATCAGGAGGTGCAAGGCTGACCGTCGCGAAGCTGTGCGCTCCGGGGTGCGACGGAAATGTCGTTGCCTCGCAAGAGAGATCCCGGAAGGCCGGCTGCCGGCCGGACCGTTCGGGGATACAGAGCCTGATCATCCGGGTTACCGTCCCTCCCGGGTTGCTGCAGGGCCGGAGACCGGCGGCACGCAACGCAGTGGGAGGACTGGTCCCGTTCCGAAACCCGGGCAGGTGCTGGTCGGATTCCCCGGACACGCCGATATCCGCCCTGTCGCCGTCGTCAGCGACGACGGCGTGAAAATCGGCAACGGGCCGACAGGCGGACCACGACGTGGTCAGAAATTGGGAATCGCGGCGACGCACTCTGTCCAAAACCTGAAAAACGGTTTTCTCGATCACACCGATGCCGACGCAGCGCCGGCATCCAGTTCACTCTCTGACTGCTGGGGAACCCCTCTGACGGAGTCCCCGAATCTTCGACTCAACTCGCCACGCAGAAAGCTCTCCACGTCCCTGGCGACTTCCATCGCTTCCACGCGGGAAGCGATCTTCTCCGCACGAGCGATGGTCAGACTGCGAATGACTTCTTTCAATTCCGGAATGGCATGCGGCGTCACGCTGAACTTGCGGACTCCCATGCCGATTAACAACGGCAGGTAGAGCGGGTCGGAACTCATCTGTCCGCAGATCGAGACCGGTACGCCTCGCCTGCGGCCAGCAGCGACCACCATCTGAATCAGGCGCAGAATCGAGGGATCGCCCGCCTGATACAGTTTGGAAACCGCCGGATCGGCCCGGTCGACCGCCAGAGTGTACTGGATCAGGTCGTTGGTCCCAATGGAGAAAAAATCGACCTCGCGCGCGAATTCCTCCGCCAGGAGCGCCGCCGAGGGGACCTCGACCATCATGCCGACCGGCATGTCTCTGCGGAACGGAACTCCTTGCTCATCAAGGTCTTCCATCACGTCACCCAGGATCATTCGCGCCTGCCGGAATTCCAGCAGACTGGCGATCAGAGGGAACATCACTCGCAGATCGCCGTGCACTCCCGCCCGCAGGATCGCCCGCAGTTGCGTCTTGAACAGCTCCAGATGCAGCAGGCTCAACCGGATGCTGCGGACGCTCAGGGCGGGATTGACGCTGTCGGGGTAGCTTGAGCGCAGGCTCCCCGGCATCTTGTCCGCCCCCAGATCGAGAGTCCGGATGATGACCGGTTCCTTCGGGAAGGCTCGCAGGACCTCGCAATAGGCCTGGTAATGATCCTCCTCAGTCGGCTCGCGATTGGACTCGAGATAGAGGAACTCGGTCCGATACAGACCAATCCCCTCCGCGCCCCGCTGCCTGGCGTGCTCGGCTTCCGCGGGAAACTCGATGTTCCCCAGCAGCTCGATCGAAACGTCGTCCCGCGTCTCCGCGGGCAGATGCCGCAGCGTTTCCAGCCGTTTTGTGAAGCTGCGATATCGGGCCTCAGAGGCGCGATACCGCATCAGCGTGTCTTCGTCGGGATCGAGAATCACTTCGCCCGACGTGCCGTCGATAATGATCGTCTCGGCGCCGGAAACATCGTTCAGAAACGAACCCACGCCGACGACTGCCGGAATCTCCAGAGCGCCGGCCAGGATCGCCGTGTGGCTGGTATGTCCGCCGACTTCGGTCGCAAATCCCAGCACGAATTTCCGGTCGAGATTTGCCGTTTCGCTTGGCGTCAGGTTGTGGGCGAGGATGACAACCGGAGCCATCAGGTGCTGCAGCTCTTCGCGGGCCTCTCCCAGCAGGTGCCGGAGAATTCGCTTCTCCAGGTCGTAGATATCCGCAGCCCGTTCTGCCAGATACTGTCCGCCCAGATTCTGGAATCGATGAGCGTACTGCCGCAAAATCCGACTGACGGCAAACTCGGGCGAGAAACTCTTCTGCCGGATCAGGGCTTCGATCTGAGCGATCAATTCGCCGTCACGCAGCATCATCAGATGTGCGCCGAAAATTGCGGCGTACTGAGCCCCGAGACGATCGGCTGCCAGTTTCTCGTTCAGTTCGATCTCGTGACAAACCGCCGCCAGGGCCGTCTCGAACCGCTGCAGCTCCAGTTCGACGGCATCTCGAGAGACAACCCGGCGCGGGATCCGGAAGTTCTCCGTGCCGAACACCATGGCCGGGCCGATGGCCACGCCTGGAGAAACGGCAATCCCGCGCTTCACAAGCATGTCGCCACTTCCGCTTCAGCCGCAATCGGTGGGATTGCGAATCGGCCACGTGAACGGGGAAACCCCCTGACAGGACGGGAGAAACAGATTCAAGCGTTCCCGGCCGAGGCGTTCCCCCTGGATCAGGCCGAAGGGACCGGCGAGGGCTCGGCATCGATGAAATTGGTTTCAAACAACCGGCTCAGCTCGTCGATCACGGCTTCAGCATCGCTCCCTGCCGCCTGCAGCTCCAGTTCGGCTCCGGGACCAGCGGCCAGAGTCAGCAACTCCAGCACGCGTCGAGCGTCGACGCGTGTCTGATCTTTCTGAACCCAGACTTGACTGGAGTATCGCTGAGCCGCCTTGGCGATCAGGGAACACGGGCGAATGTGCAGGCCGTGCTCGGTATTGACCGTCACCACCCTGCGAATAATGGCTGCATCCACCATGATTTGACGCCACCGCTACGAACTGAACCTGTTTCGGGCGAAAGTCTCCCGACCGACAGGACACCTTCCGGCCCGACAGGCTCGGGATTAAATCTCGTTATTGTCCGCCTCCAGAAGCAGATCCCAAACCGCCGCCTGCTGCTTCGACTGCTTCAGGAACTTGCAGAAGTTCTGATTCCGCAAGTGTCGCGAAATGTTTTCCAGCCCCCGCAAATGGTCGCCTGGCCGATCGGGCGGAGAGACCAGCAGGAACAGAATGTAGACCGGCTCGCCGTCGAGACTCGAAAAATCGACCCCGTCATGGGCCAGCGCGACCGTGGCCACCAGCTTGTCGACGGAGGGGTGCTTGGTATGAGGCACGGCGACGCCGTTGCCGATGCCGGTGGATCCCAGTTCTTCTCGCTTCAGAATGGCAGCAACAATGCCGTCTTCGTCGTCGGCACCAATGGCGCCGGCTTCGCGAAGCTTGCCGACCATCGCTCGAATCGCCGCTTCTTTCGTGGTCGCCTGAAGGTCTGCAACAACGGCGTCCTTGACGACAAAATCCGTCAGCTTCATCTTTTCGTCCCTCTGATTCGACGCCAGGCCCGGAATGGTGACCTCAGCACGTCGCTCGTGAGTGTGCGAGAATTCCCTCGGGACCAGCCGCCGGCATGCCGGACTGCCGATTCCGCATCATATCTGCAAGCCGAGTGCCGCCGGCAATAATCCCGATCAACCAGCAGCCATTCGTACAAATCGTTCAACTTCAGCTATTGGGGTCGCGCGTGATTTCGCTTACAGGCGGAGTGTGTTTGTGATCCTGGATCCGCTCTTTGTACTTCCGGATCTGCTGTTCCATCTTATGCAGTGCCAGGTCGAAGGCGGCGACAGCATCGTCCGCCTGCTCAGACGCCACAAAATTGTGCTTGTGCTCCGCATCAACGAGCAGTTCCACTTTGGATCGACCGCCGGTGAAATCGACAGTAATCCCAATCGCGGTGATCCGGTCGTGAAACGTCAGAATTTTTTCAGCTTTGCCTGAAATGTAATCGTGCGCGCTGGGGCTGAGTGTGCCATGCCGCGAGGTAATTGCCACCTGCACTGCGAAAAACTCCTGGAGTTTGAGCCCCGGCTGCTGCCGGAGGGGCCATTATCAAACAGCACGATTCTACGGCACCGGTCCCGGAGGTCAATGCAAGGCGAATCCCGACAGGGAGTTGCCTCGCACGGTCAGTCCCCGAGACGGCCGGCGGCGAATCCATGATGCAACGGCGGCAGTTTAGCAGCTTTCGGCGGCATCAGACACCTGCCGCCTGTCGTCACCGACAGGAATTCCCGGCAAGAAACGCTGCCACGCCGGTCTGGATCGGGAATGAATCCATGCCGCAATCATTGAATCCGGCAGGCAATGGTCCTGCGGTTCGGGGGCAGCGTCATGAGCGAAGCACGCGGTTAGAATGGCGAGCCCGAAGAGTCGGCGCCGCCTTCGGTAACCAGGCCGGAAGTGCTTTCCGAAACAGGGCCGATATCGGTCCGGGGCAGCGGAATCGTCTGCATTGGCAGCTCCGACTCCGACTTGTCCGGTGCTGTTCCAGGCCACCAGCCCTTCCAGCCGGAGGCCGTTCGCGACTTCCGGTCTGCGTTCTCGGTCGGAACCGGCGTCTCTGCGTCGCGACTGATCGACCTGTGGATCGAGTCCGACTTCTCCGGTCCTTTGGGTTGCAGGGACAGACCGAAGAAGGGCGTTCGCGACACACTGTCCATGGAAAAACTCTTACCCGAAACTGCGCAACCAGTTACGGAGAGAATCAGGACGCCTGTGCACGCCGCCAGTCGTTTACCCATGATCGAAACGCTCCTCTCTCAGCGGGCAGTCCCGCATGCCGAGAGTCATACCAGCCTCGATCGGGCCTGAAAAGAGGGGTTTGGCCGCGTCGATGGCCAAATGCGATCTGCGCAAAAGTATTGGTCCCCGCCGCCGCCGGTCGCGGAGTTTTCCGGCGAGGCGGAGTCTTCGGGCTGCTGCGGTTGTCTCGGGCATGCCTGACTTATGGAAGTACGGGATTGCGCCCGTCGATAGGGAAAATGACCAACCCATTCGGCAGGATGCCGCCAAGGCAGGTCTCAGGGAGGTGACATGACAATTCGCGGTCTGCATTGGCTCGGGCGTCGCGGCCCGGCATTCAAGTTCCGGTTCGGGGCTGTCGCGGAGGCGTTTGGTCGAGCCTTTGTGCTTGCCGCAGTTCTGGCGTCCTCCGGATTGACCCAGGCGCAAACCGCGGCGATACCTCCCAGCCCGATGGCGGAGCGGACCGAGGATCTCCTGGTCGGCACGGGCCTGTCTCTCGCGGACCTGATCGGAATCGCCGAGTCCTCCAGCCCCAATCTCCGGCAGGCGACGGCAGACATTGAGATGGCTCGCGGACGGACCGATCAGGCGGGCCGCTATCCGAATCCCATTCTCATGTCCGGTACGCAGCAGATGAACGCCGGCCAGTCGCAATATGTGGCGACGATCAGCCAGGAAATCGTCACCAAGCACAAACTGGATCTTCAGCAATGCGCGGCGGAACGCGAGATCTTCCAGGCGGAACTGCAGTTCTTGCGGGTCCGGTTCAACCTGTTGACGACGGTCCGGCAGTCTTACTACGCAACACTGGCCGCCCAGAAGCGGGTCGACGTCCTCAGCCGTCTCGTCGAGATCGCCCGCAAGTCTCAAGCCGCCGCCCAGAAACTGCAGGACGCCGGCGAAGGAACCAAAGGCGATACGCTGCTGTTGAGCATCGAGCTGGAGAAGGCGGAAGTCGCCCTCGAAAATGCGGAGACGGCGCTCCTGGCCTGGCGGCGCCAGCTCTCCGCGGTGATCGGCCAGCGCGGGTTGCGAATCGACGGAGTCTCCGGGCTGCTGACGGTCTCGCTCGACGAGTTCGCCACGCAGATCGCCGTTGACGACTACGTCCCCTACAACGCCGAAGTGCAGATCGCCGAGCAGGAAATCAGTCGCACGCGATTCCTGGCCCGCCGGGCCGATGTCGAACCGTTTCCCAACGTGTCCGTTCAGTCGGGATACATGTACCAGGTGGAACCGCTCCACAACTACGGCATCCTGCAGATCTCCGTTCCGCTGCCCCTTTGGAACAAGAACCAGGGAAATCGATACGCCGCCCAGGCGGCCGTCGGCCGGGCGATGGAAACTGTCCAGCAGGTCCAGAACGACATCGCCCGACAGATGGCCGACGCCACCGGTCGCTTTCGGCAGGCCGACCAGCAGGTTCATCGCTTCGAAGATCGGATCCTGCCGCAGGCCCGCGAGAGCGTCAGCGTCTCCCAGCAGGGATTCCAGCAGGGCCAGTTCGACTTTCTCCGGCTGCTGCAGTCGCAGCGGGCGCTGGTCGAATCGAGCCTGGGATATCTGACGGCTTTGGAGAATCGCTGGATGGCCGCCTCGGAACTGGCGGGAATCGCCCAGGTAGAAGTCTTTCCGTGACCCGTCAGACCGCGGGCGTTCCCCAGTGACCGGGACGATACGCGCGAGTCAGCATCTTTGCGGATTCCGGATCGCCGACGATCTGCTCGGCGTCCGGATTGACGTTCAACGAACGTCCCGTCCGGCAGGCGATATTTCCCAGATGGACCAGCACGGCCGACTGGTGGCCGATTTCCGCTGAGGCATTCGGCTTCGCCGTTCCGCGGATGCTGTCGAGGAAGTTCTGGTGATGGGCCGCCAGATCGGGGGATGATGGACGCTCGGCGACGAGTTTGTTCCGCTCGGCATAGTGCGCCCAGCCCTTCCCTTTCCCGACAATGACATAGCCCTTCGTGCCGTAGAACGCGACGCCGTTTTCGTGGCCTTCCTGCACGTACGGAGACCAGTCGCGCTGTTCGAAGACGAGCTGCCGCCGATGACCGATCGCGCCGTCGCCGGGCCATTCGAAGATGCAGTTCTGCGTGTCCGGGAACTCCTGGTCGTCGTCAAAGTAGTATTTGGCCCCCAGTCCCACCACCCGGCTTGGCGCTGCCGTGACGCCGAGTCCCCAGCGGGCAATATCGATCTCATGCACGCCGTCGTTGCCGATATCTCCCGCGCCGTAGTCGTACCAGAACCGCCAGATGCCGTGTAGTAGGTTCGCCTGATAGGGACGCTCCGGAGCCGGTCCGAGCCATGTGTCGAAGTCGAGGTTGGAGGGAGGCGCGGAGGGTTGCTTGTGCCCGATATTCCCGCGTCGCTGGCTGTTCCAGGCCTTGACCGACAGGACGTCGCCGACCGCTCCCCCCTGGACCAGATCAATCGCTTCGCGGACGGCCGCCGTGCTCCGGCTCTGCGTGCCGACCTGCACGATGCGACTATGCTTGCGGGCGCCCTCGACCAGCAGCCGCCCCTCGCGCACGTTGTGCGAGCACGGTTTCTCGACGTAGACATGTTTTCCGGCCGCCATAGCCAGCAACGCTGCGGGAGTGTGCCAATGATCGGGCGTGGCGATCCAGACGGCATCCAGCGTCCTGTCATCCAGGACCTTCCGGAGATCTCCCGTCAATTGGGGGGCCGGTTTGCCGGCGGCCTCCACCTTTTTCGCCGACTCCGCCAGGCGTTGTGAGTCGACGTCGCACAGCCACGCAACTTTCAGATCCGAGCGCTGCGCCAGCAGGCCCAGATGGTTGTTCCCCATCCCGCCGCAGCCGATGAGCGCGACGCGAAACGACTCGGACGGGGCGGCCTGCAGGCGGCTCGCCGACAGCGCGGCGGCCGTCGCCGCTCCCAGAAAGACTCGTCGATTGAGGCTGGACATGGCGGCGTCTTCCTGAAGACGGAGGGAACGATCAGAGTCCCGGAATCGGATCGGAGGCAAAAATTACGCGGGCCGCTTCGGCCGGGATATTGGCCCGCAGCCGCAGCCGGGGAATGTCGAATAACGTGTGAAAGATGGTCGAGACCAGGTGCGGAATTGTGATCGGTTCGCTGAGCGGGCCGCCCCCGTCGCGGGTCGACTGGCCGACGACCCGGCCCATCGGCAGCCCTCCGCCCGCCAGCAGCAGCGGGGCCAGGCCGCCCCAGTGATCCCTTCCGCCGCGCGCGTTGATGCGGGGCGTTCGGCCCATTTCGCCGACGACGACCAGCAGAATCTTGTCGCTCAATCCGCGATCGTTGACGTCTTCCAGAAACGCCGAGACCGCATGATCCAGCGCTACGCTGCAATATCGCATCCCTTCGACCGCACCCGCGTTGTTCTGATCGGCGTGATTGTCCCAGACGAAGTTCGTCGTGACGGTGACGAACCGCGTGCCGGCTTCGCACAGCCGGCGGGCCATCAGCATCAGCTTGCCGAGCGTCCGGTTGTGGTCGACGTAGTGTTTGTAATTCGTCCATTTCTTGTCGATCTGATCCGGGCGGACCAGCGGCGCGGTGTCGTAACGGGCGATCAATCGCGGATCTTCCCGCTGCAGGTCGAAGGCCTCGGAAACTCCCCCGAGAATCGTTTCAAACGCCTGCCGCTGATAGGCATCGAGAGCCGACTGAGCATCGTTGGATTCGAAACTGCGCCGGGCGCCGTCGAGCGCCGTCATGAGCGATCGGCGATCGTCGAACCGCTCGCGCGGCAGCGCCAGCTTCATCGCCTTCTGCAGCTCGCCGTTGCCGCCGGGAACGAACGGCGCTACCGCCGATCCGAGCAGCCCGGTCGCGTCGAACCGGCCGAAGTTGTTCTGTTCCGGCCCGGCGTCGGGATCGACGGCGCGCGGAAAGAGGGCGACGTTCGTCGGCATGCCGCTGTTGGGATTATTCCCACCCGCGAGGCGGGCGTAGATCGATCCCAGGTTCGCCTGCCCAGTGGCGGGACCGACGATCGGCTTGATGTCGTGATTGCCGTTCCCGGCGACAAACGAGCGGACGACGGTCAACCGGTCGGCGAGACCGGCCAGTTTGGGAAGCGTGCCTCCGAAGGTGATGCCGGGCAGTCGGGTGGAGACTTCGCCCGTCGCACTGCGGATCTCGACCGGCGCGTCCCCTTTGGGATCGAAGGTTTCAATCTGGCTCGGGCCGCCATGCAGGAACAGGAAAACGACCGACTTGCCTCGGACGACCGCCGGGTCGAGCGCCGCCGCACAAGCTTCGGTGCGGAGAAGTTGATCGAGCGACCATCCGCCGACTCCCAGTCCGGCCAGACCGAGCGCACCGACCTGCAGGAACGACCGGCGGCGCAGCGTCAGGGCGGGCGTGGAGAGCTCCAGCCCCGTCGGCAATGCAGTGGCACTCGTGGATCTCAGGCGTTCGTCGCCAGCGTCCATTCCCTGTCTCGCTGAAACTCGTGGATGTGAAACGGGAGAGGCAGAGGATAACCCATCGACAGCCTTTGATGGAATAGGCTTGTGGATCTTGGCGGTGCTCAGCCGCCGTCGGATCGTCCACTCGGGACACGAAGACCAGAACCGGACTCTCCGGAAATCTTCCCCGGGCCGACCCGAGTCCGCTTGCCTCTTCTGAACCAGAACGCACACTTCACGATACAACCTGTCAGGCGTTCCCCGTCCGCTGGAATGCCGGTCACGCTGGCTTTCAGAGATCCCGCGGTCCATCTGGTCAAGGAGGTCTGGGCTCTATGAATCCGTATGAGATCGCGATCACCCGTTGTAAGGAACTCGAGCAGTTGCTGGAGCAACTTGGAGCCCGCGGGCGCGGGCTGTTTGAAAAGGCCGTCAGCGTCAGGCGCCTGCTGCCGCCCGAACTGTTCAGAAAGCTGAAATCAATCGCGAGAACGCGGAATCGGCTTGTCCACGAGCCGGGGAGAAGATGGTTGCTGGGCCAATTGGAGACATACATCCGGGCCTGCGACTGGGCGCGTGACGAAATCATAAAAATTGCGCCGGGCAAATTCGCAGCACTCGCCGAGCGTCCGGCGCCAATCCCATACACGCCGCCACCCCTTGAACGCCCTGCGCCCGCCAAATCGGCGCCACCGCCAGCCAGACGCCCCGCGCCGGTTGAATTCGTCGTAACCTCCGCCGTTCCTGCCATGAAACCTGCTTCCTCACCCCCGGCCTCGATTCCAGATGTTCCCCCGGTCCAGCGGGCGGCCCGGGGTGTGGCGTATGCTGACGCCTGGTCGCCAGCTCCGGTCCGACGTTTTCGCCCGAAGTGGCGAATCCCCGTTGTCCTCCCCCTCGTGCTCCTGTTCGTCGCGGGTGCGGCGAGCTCCGGCCGACTCCCGCAAATCGCAGACGCGGTTCGCGATTTCGTGGACCGAGGCATTCAGCAGGCCGTCGAATTGGGGAACGCCGACGAGCAGCCGGAGCCCCCTGTCGCCAGCTCCGAAGATCGACTGCCGGAAATCGTCCCCGGGCCGTATCGATCGCGTTGACCGGCTCGCCCGCGATCACTCCTCATCGCTCAGCGACCACGCTCGAACTGTCTGATCCCAGCCGCCCGACAGCAGCCAGCGGGAATCGGGTGAGAACGCCAGATCGCGGACCTGCCCCGTATGGCCGGCCAGATCCTCCAGTGGCTCTCCCGATGCAACGTCCCACAGGTGAATGACGCAATTCTTCTTGGTTTCATTCCCTCCCCGATCCGTGCCGCCGCCCCCCACGGCAATGAGTCTCCCATCGGGGCTGAACGCGCAGCACAGGGGCTGATGGCCCTGCATCAAAAGCGAGTGGGCCTCCTCGCACGTGGAGCCCTTGAAGACGACGACCCGGCTTCGGGCCTCCTTCGGCGCCAGGCCATCCGGTGCGATCGCAGCGGCAAAGTGCTTGCCGTCCGCGCTCCAGTCGAGCCCCTGAATATGGCGCCCCACGCCGAAGTCCAGCTCCCACTTCAAGCGCTGCCTGGCGAGGTCCCAGAGCCGAAGCTTTCCCTCCGCGCCGCCGGTGAGCAGTTGCTTCCCGGCGGGATCCAGCGCCACGGCCCAGATCTGCGGGCCGGCTGCGTTTGCTTTGAACGCGAACGACTTCGCGGGATCTTTCAGATTCCAGCCCGAAATGTTGCCGCGGTAGTCGCCGACAATCGCCACCGGCCCCTTGCTCGCGAGAGCAAAGCCATCGGCGCGGTAGTCGAGACGGACCGAGTTCGAGGCCGCCAGGTCACCGTCCGCCGTCCACCAGCAGACGTGCGAATCGAAACTGCAGGAGACGATCGAGTCGTCCTTGAGAAAACGGGCGCGAATCAGCGGCTTCTTATGTCCCTTCAGCGATTGCAGCACTTTGTCGGTGGCCGTGTCGTAAACGGTGATGACGCCGGTCGTGGAAAGATCGCCGCCCCCCCAGAGATAGCGACTGCCATCCGCAGAAATTGCCACAGTCGTGACGGAAACGGGATGCCGGCGTGACAGACGCAAGTGCGAAAGCATGCTGCCCTTCCGAATCTGCAGAAGCGTCGACAGAGGTGCTTGACGGAAGCCGATGTGAGGAAGACGATGTTAGTCGGAATGCTTACAAACAGGCAATTCGTGAGTCGCCAGATTCAGGCGTCCGTCGTCTGGGTTGTGAGCGTGGGCGAATCCGCAGAAATCGTCAGCGTCTCCGGGGACACGCGAATGTCACGCTGACCATTGGAACCGGTCGTCCGTTCCCTCGCGAATCTGCTGGTCCAAGGAGACTATCCCGGCGCTGTCCGGTACTGCGCAAAATCCTGGCTGACGGCCGCCGACCTCGACGAGATCATCCGGGATTTCGGCCGCAGGCTCGTCGCACCGCCGAATGTCGGCTGGAAGCTCGACGCTGTTTCTGTGGGCGAAACGGAACGGCCCGCGTGGTCGATCAACGCTCCACTCTGGACGCTGGAAGATGGAGAATCCGATCTGACGCTTTCGCTGACGATGGTCCGCAAGGACGACCGGTGGGAGATCGAACTGGACGATCTGCATGTGTTGTAATCGGAAGACCGTGTTTGCGCCGCGGAGTGGCGTATCGCGACCTCGTTGGGGGCTCGACGAAAAGCCGTTACGCGGGCCGTTGTCGTTCAAAGCCCGTGTCAAAGAACGTGCCGATATACGCGGGCGGCTCCAGATCGCTGTCTCGAAGCAGCGAGAAAACCTCAACGCCGTGCGCGTCGAAGGGTTCTGCAAGCTCATAAGCCTGCAAACAGTTGAGGAACTCTGCCCCGCTCTCGCTGGAGTATCGATCCGCCTCCTGATCGGCCAGTTCGATTGCGGCAGATGCGTTGTCGGCTCGCCACAGCGTAATGCGTTCCTCGTAAACGTGCGCAGCCTGACGGTCTGGCAGGGAGTCCCAGCGAAAGATGCAGCGGACGGAGAACGAATTCATGTTCTGGTGCCCTGACGGTGTTACGAAGGCTGCAATGTCCTTTACCGCGAGCCGGTCGCAGCGCCGAACAGAAAATCTTCTGTGAGATTCTCCGCCCGACCGGATTATAAGGGGTGATGCGGACTGCGTGCGTCCGAATTTGACACCCCCCGGGCAGAGGCAGCGACGATGCAGGTTCCCGAGACTCGACTGAACCTCGTCGTTCGCCTGCGGGATCCGGCCGACGGAGAGGCATGGACGCAGTTTCTGGCCGAGTATGAGCCGTTTCTGTTGAATTTGTTCCGTCGGCGCGGGCTGCAGGAGGCCGACGTCCGCGACGTGGCCCAGCAGGTGCTGATGTCGGTGGCCGGGCGCGTCTCCGAATGGCAGCCGGACGGGCTTCCGGCGTCGTTTCGACGCTGGCTGACGACGATTGCCCGCAACGCCGCGGTGAAGTTCCTCGCGAGAAAAACCCGTCGCCCGCAGGTGGATCTCGGCGCCGTGGGGCGCGTCCCCGCGGCGGGGGATCAGGCGTCGGCCGAGCTGGAGTATCGCCAGCAGGCGCTGGCATGGGCGCTGGAGCAGATTCGCGACGAATTCCGGCCATCGTCCTGGGCGGCATTCCGGGAAACGGCGATGCAGGCTCGCCCCGTTGAAGACGTCTGCGCGGAGCTGGGGCTCAGTGCTGGCGCCGTCTACATGGCGCGCAGTCGAGTGATGGCCCGGCTGCGCGAGAAATCCAAAGAGTTCGACCCGGACGACGCGACCGTCTGAACCGGAATCGACAACCGTCATGATCGAGGACTCGCTGTGATTCCCCAGCCCCCTGTCTGTTCCGCCGAACTGCTCGACCGGTGTCTGCATGACGCGCTGACGCCCGCGGAAGAGCAGCAACTGGAGCAGCATCTTTCCATCTGCGCGACCTGCCGCGACGAACTGGAACGGCTGGCCGCCCCGCCGCAGAACTGGTCGACGGCGGGAGCATGGCTGCGCGAGCTGCCATCACAAAGCCCGCCCCATTCTGCAGCCAGCGTGCCGCCCGTCATCGCCGACCCGCAGGTATTCCAGGCCAGTGATTTCATCGTCGATGTGCTGCTGCCGGCTCAGACTGAGGGGGCGATCGGTCGGTTGGATGATCTCGAAATTCAGGAAGTGATCGGTCATGGAGCGATGGGAGTCGTTCTGAAGGGGTGGCAGCCTGAATTGCAGCGACTGGTGGCCGTGAAGGTGCTGCGGCCCGATTTGTGCGGCAGCGGGGCCGCACGGAAGCGATTCATCCGCGAAGCCCGCGCGGCGGCGGCCGTGGTCCATCCGCATGTGATGCCGATCCATGCCGTGCGTGCCGAAGGCCGGTTGCCCTATCTGGTAATGCCTTATCTGGCGTGCGAATCTCTGCAGCACCAGCTCGATCGCGACGGCCCCTTCGAACTGGTTGATGTGCTGCGAATTGGAGTTCAGGCGGCTCAGGCGCTCGACGCGGCTCACGCTCAGGGGCTGGTCCATCGCGATGTCAAACCGGCCAATATTCTCGTCGAAAAGGCGGGGCAACGCGTGCTGCTCGCCGACTTCGGCCTGGCGCGCGCTGTTGACGATGCCTCCGTCACTCAGTCCGGTCAGGTGGCCGGTACGCCGCAGTACATGTCGCCCGAGCAGGCCCGCGGCGACCGGATTGATCATCGTAGCGACCTGTTCAGCCTCGGCAGCGTGCTCTACGCCCTCTGGACAGGCCGGCCGCCGTTTCGGGCAGAGACCGCGTTCGGCGTTTTGCGTCGCCTGTGCGAACATTCTCCGCGGCCGATGGACGACATTCGCCCGGAGACGCCCGACTGGTTCGCCAGCGTGGTCGAGCGGCTGCATGAAAAGTCGCCGAGCTTCCGTCTGCAAAGCGCCGCCGAAGCCGCCGATCTCCTGGAGCAATGTCTGCGGCACGTGCAGCAACCATCGGATTACGCGCTGCCCGCGGAACTGCTCGACGACGTCAATGACGAAGCAACATCGCTTCGCTCGCTCTGGCCCGTGTTTCTGGTTTCTGGAGGTGTATTCATGGTCTCAATGACAGCATTGGCGGTTGGCTTGCTGATGAGCGGCCTCCTGGGCGCTCCCCAGCCTCAGCCGGATGTGGCGGCCAAAGCGGAGGCAGCTCCGAACGAATCGGACCGCGGACCGCGGCTGGTGGCTGAAGCCGATGAAGCGGCTAACGAAGCTAAGGACGAAATTGATGCGAAGTACGGATCAGCAGAAGAAGCCATGCGGGTCGGCAACGCCTACTACTCGTTGAAAGAGTACGCAAAGACGCGAGAACCATTCGAAGCGGCCTTGAAGCTCGCCCCCGACGACGAGTATCGGGTCAAGGTTTACCGGGCGCTCCTGGCCGCCTACCGCCAGGACTCCAACTGGCTCCCCTGTGCCGCGGCGCTGGAGTTCATCATCGCCCGCTCGAAGCAGGCCGCCGAGCGTTCGCTGGCCCGCACGGAGCTGATGGGCTTCCTCCGCGCCCGCGGCAAGACGAACGACGCGACGAAGCGCTATGAGGAACGACTGAAGCTGTCGCCCAATGACGAGGCGACGATCTACATCCTGATCGAAGTCTACTCGCGACTCAAAGACGACCCCCGTCGAGCGGCGGTCCTCCTCGAACAATGGAGTGAATTGAAGAAGAAATCCGGGGAGGAAATGAAAGTCTCGGAAGCCGCGCAACTGGCCGGAGAATACGTCAAGCAGAAGAAGTTCAAGCAGGCGGCTGAACTCTACGAAGCCACGGCGCCGCGTGACACCAGTCTCGCGGCCTGGCACTTGAAAGAAGCTGCGACGGCCTGGCTGAAAGCCGGCGACAAGGAGCGAGCCCTGGCATCCGCCAAGGCTTCCGAAGCGGCCGACCCGGAACAGCGGGGCGAACTGCTGGAGCACTTCTGGCACCGGGGCCTGGCCGATGTCTTCTTCGACTGTGGCGACTTCGTCCTCGCCATTCCGCAATACGAGCAGGCGATTGCGAAGACGAACATTGAGGCATATCGCAAGGACTGCGAAATGCGACTGGCGGAGGCGAAGGCCAAGGTCGGTAAGTAGGCGACCGGCCGCGCCGTCAGCCCTCCAGGTTTGGGACGATGCCTGAAGTGTTGGCAGAAACTAGTGTTAGAGCAAAAAGGTCGACGTCCGGAGACGTCGACCTTTTTTTGACTTCCATGGATGGAACGCATATTTCGCGACCATCGAAAAGTAGCGGGGGCAGGATTTGAACCTACGACCTCGAGGTTATGAGCCTCGCGAGCTACCGGGCTGCTCCACCCCGCGACAAAGACGACTCGACCATTGGCCGCGTCGGTCTGCGAAGTATAACCGCCGTTCGCTCGCTGGGAAGGGACTCGGCTCTTCTTTTTTTCGGATTCGCTCCGAACTCCCGACGTTACGGGTCGAATCGCACTCCTCGGCTCCGATCGGCCACCGCGCCGAAGGCCGGTTGCGACGGACGCGAAACCGTCGTGAACGATTGCCGCAGCAGCGGTTCCAGCAACGCGGCGCGGCTCAACGGGCCGGCGGGTCGCGACGCCGGTTCGTCGCTGCGGGCAATCGGCTGGCCCTCCGGCGTTTGAGCCCGGATTGTCGGCGGAGCCTCTTTCTGAGCCGGGCTGGCGGCCATTCGTCGTTCGGGGGCAGCGCTGGTCGACGGCTCGACGGCGGCCACTTCGGTTCCCTTCAGCAGGTTCAGTCGGGGGCTGCCGGCGATCGTCCACTGGTCCCACTGGGCTTCGAGCTGGTCGATGCTCGCAAATCCATAGTGCTCTTCGAGAGCTGTCTCCCAGCTCCCCGAAAACGCGGACTTCAGAAACCGCAGGTACTTCGGTTTATCGCCGTGCTGCATCAGGTAATCCACCAGCGAATATCCTTCGGCGTACAGCGTCAGCACGTCCTGCTGGTCGGTCGGATACTCCTTCATCGGTAGAAGTTTGCGGAGCGGAATCTTCCGCGTCGTCCCGCGCACCTGGTCCGAAATGGCCTGCAGCCGCAGTCGTTCGGATTCGTGCTCGATCAGCGATGCGGCCCCTTCGTCGGCCCAGCGGGGGAGCGGGCGACGGAAATAGCAGGCGAAAATCGTGTGATTGATTTCGTGCGGCAGCACCGAGTCGAGAATCCGTTCCTCGGACCCCTGGACTCGCATTTTCCAGCCGTAAACCTCGCCGCGGTCGAAGCTGAATGTCGTCGCTCCGCCTGCCCCCATGTTGCCGACCTGCACGGTGACGGGGCAGCGGGCGCCCCAGTCTCGCATGACTTTGCCGGTCCAGGCGATCGACAGTTCCCGGCGGTAGTATTCCGCCGCCTGGCCGACCTGCTGCGCAAACTCCCGGGTCGGAGCCTCCACGTGAAAGTTCGTGGTGGTGTAGCTGGCTCCCAGGGAGGACAGGGCGCCGACGAGTACGATGCCACGGAAGAGCGCGTCCATGCGGAGTCCGGGTCTGGAGTCATTGGTGAGAGGCGGCGGTCCAGCCAGGCATCCAGCCATCGCCGGGACCGGCAGAATCTGCAGCAAAATCTGCACCAGCCGGCCAGAATGACGCAACGGGAGCCTCGTCGTCGGGCTGCAACCATTGGAATTGAAAAGACTTGCGGGAGATCTTTCCGGCTGTGCCGAAGTCCGGGCGAGACTTTGGGATGGCCGGAATTTGTAAGAAGTACAAGGAGTTGGCAGTCATTTCTTCCGATTGGCGGAGGTGCGGCGCATGATCCTTTTTCCCCAGACCGCCCCGGACGCCGCCGCGGGCAGGATCGCTGCGGCGGGCACGACCGGGGCGTTTCCTCCCTCCCGCATTCCCGTTGCACCGGGCGGAGAAATTTGAACGAGCCGCGTGTTCAGCCGGCTTTTTGCTCCGCGGATGTCAGCGAACAGCCCGATATTCCCCACTCAGAGAATTCACATGTTGTCCGTCCCCGCGTGGACGCCCCGTCGGAGTCGGTTGCCTTGGCCCATTCGCATCTGATTGTCCAGCACCTCCTGAAGCAACTCGAACTCTTCGCTCTCGACCGCGAAGAACGCGACCCGCGCCCGGAGTGGCTGACCGGACTCGTCCAGCGCGTCGCGGAATTATTCGAACCCCTCACCGGCGTCGGCCGGGTCGGCTGCGAATGCGAACTGACGGAAATTGGCTGGGAAGCCCGCCTGTTTCTCGGCCTTGCCGAAATCGTCGGCGGCAAGCACGACGGCCAGTCCCGCACGACCGGCTTCGAACTCGATCTCGTCAATCTGCAGGGCTGCTTCGATCTCGTCGACGCCGTGAGCTGGAATGTCTCCTCCAGCGAAGGCGAAGGGGGAGGTTCATTTCTCACGGTTCGCGGGCTGGTCGGACCGGAACCGGTCTGCGTGAAGCTCTACTCCCGCCCTCCCCGCGATGCCCTGCCCGCGCTCCGCGTCCGGGCCGACGGAACCGTCGAAGAAATCTGATCGCCCTCCTGCGCTTGATTCAAGGTTGGCGAAGCCCCCTGGCCACGGTACCGTGCCCCGTCGGAAGATTCCGGCAATGACACGAGCAGCGGACAGGGCAGGCGATGCGACACGACGGACGACAGGCTGATGAATTACGCCGAATTCGCGTACAGCGGCACTTTACGGGAGCGGCTCCGGGGAGTGTGCTGATTCAGGCGGGGCGGACAACCGTGCTTTGCACCGCCAGCGTCGAAAACGCACTGCCTCCCTGGAAAAAAGTCGCCGATCCGGCGCTGGCGACCGGCTGGCTGACGGCTGAGTATTCGATGCTGCCGGGCAGCACGGCGCCGCGGAAACGCCGGGAGCGGGAAAAGCTCGACGGGCGATCGAGCGAGATTCAGCGGCTGATTGGACGGAGCCTGCGGGCGGCCGTCGATTTCAAGGCTCTCGGAGCCCGGACCATCACGGTCGATTGCGACGTTCTCGAAGCCGATGGCGGCACTCGGACGCTGAGCATCACAGGCGGCTTTATTGCCCTGTGCGACGCCGTGGCGACGCTCCGTGGCGAACTTCCGCCCGAACAGAAAGTCCTCTGTTCCAGCATCGCCGCGGTGAGCGTCGGCGTGTGTGCGGGCGAAGCCGTGCTGGACCTCGATTACATCGAAGATTCGCAGGCCGAAGTCGACCTGAACGTGGTCATGACCGGGACTGGAGAATTTATCGAAGTCCAGGGGACCGCCGAGGGCCGGCCGTTCTCGCGGGAGAAACTGCAGCAGCAGCTCGATCTCGCAGAGATCGGGATCGCGCGCCTGACGCGGCTGCAACAGGACGTGCTGGGAGCGGAGTGGCCGTTTGAAATCGGCGCTCTTTAGACCGGAAACTGGGGCTGGACATGCTCGGGGACTGCTGCTAATTTCCCCGCCGTTCCGTCATCTCCCGTCAAAAACTTGAGTCAATTCTGCGGGTCGGCGGCGATTCCGGACGAATCGCGTTCGCCCCCGTATTCTGTTCGCCTCCGGAATGGAGTCTGTCGTGCGAACTTTGTCCCCCCTGGTCCGGTGCCTGGCGATTTGCCTGGCGGTCGCAGCGGCCTCGCCGGCGTCGGCCATCGAGGCCGTCCGCGGCAAAGAGTACAAGTTGACCCCCAAGCACGGACCATGGATGATCATGGTCACGAGCTTTCGCGACGTGAAAGACGAAGATCGCAAGGAAAAGGGGCTGAGCGCGGCAGAGGCCGCCGCCGAGCTCGTTTTTGAGCTGCGTTCCAACGGCATTCCGGCCTACACCTTCGCCCAGGATGGCAAGGTCGAGAAGATCGACACGATCGATCGCCTGAATCGCCCCGACCAGCGGATCTATGCCTCGCAGCGCGACATGATCTGCGTTCTCGCGGGAAACTACGATCTCTCAGCAACAGAGTCATTCGCCGACAGCGGCCGACAGTCTGCCAGCCTGAAGAACAAGAAGGACGACAAAATCGCCGACGACACGCTGCGCTACGTCAAGGCGTACTTCCCCAAGTTCCTGAAGGAAGAGAAGAGCGGCGGGATCTTTCGTCTGACGCCCGGTCGGAAAGGTCCTCTCAGCGGAGCCTTCCTGACGATCAATCCGCTGCTGAAGCCGAGCGACGTGCTGCAGCGGAAGCCCGACCCCGAAGTTCTGGCGTTGAACTCCGGAATCGACAATGCGCTGGTCAGCCTCAAGAAACCGTACACGGTCAAAGTCGCGACGTTCTCGGGACGCTCGGTCACGCCGCTCGGCAACAGCATGTTCGCCAGCAACGAAGAACGCTTCGACGCAAAACTGGCCAAGCCCCGCGACGCCGATTCCTACGACCTGAACCGGGCCGGCGAGGACGCCACCCAACTGGCCCACGCACTCCGCGCCCGGCAGTTCGAAGCCTACGTCTACCACGACCGCTTTCAATCGATCGTGACCGTCGGGGGCTTCGATTCGCCGGATGATCCGCAGATCCGCCGCATCGCCGCGCAGCTCGGAGCCAAACCCGGCACGGACCCCGCGACCGGCAATGAAGGCATGATCGCCGAAGTCCTGACGCTCAAGCTTGCCGACGGACGACAGCAGGCATGGATCTTCGATCCGCAACCCCAGCTCATGGCCACCCCCCGCGTGAGATAACCGCTGCGCCCCCCTTCGCTGCAGTGGTTTGCCCGCCCGTCGCGCCCCCCTCGACGGGCGGGTCTTTTTTGCCGCCGGACGCGGCACGGGTGCCGACTCAGAGATGGGTTGGGCGTGGATGCCCCGTTCGGCGGCGTTGAATGACCAGCTCTGGTGTCGCGAGCTGGAGTTCACCGCGCCCCCGCACGTGATCAGGCTCCAGGCAGACTTGTCTGTCTGGACCGCCCGAAGAGTCGTCAGGGCTGGTGGCCCGGACTTCCTGTCTGGGGGGCTGGCTACGATAGACTGCTATGCAGGGACCGGAATCTTACCCAGGATCTGGCGGATCGCGAGCTGAGCCCGCTGCCGCTGCCCTTCACGCAGCACGCCCCGACAGACGACGCGGTGCGCGAGGACCGGCACCGCCAGACGTTTCACATCATCCGGGACGACAAAATTCCGCCCGAGAATCAGGGCCAGGCTCTGGCAGGCGCGATACAGCGTCAGGGCGCCGCGGGTGCTGACGCCAAGCTGCAACTGCTCGTGCGATCGTGTGGCGGCGACAATGTCGAGCAGATAGTCGTTGATGGAATCGTCAACGCGAACCTCGCGCGCCTGCTGCTGCAGACCGCGCAACTGCTCCAGACTGATCACCGGCTGCAGCTTGTCGACAGGCTCGCCCGAGCGGTGCTGAGTAAGTACCGCTCGCTCGACGTCGCGAGCCGGGTATCCCAGTTCGACGCAGAGCATGAATCGATCGAGCTGATTCTCGGGCAGCGGATACGTCCCCTCATATTCGAACGGGTTCTGCGTCGCCAGCACGAAGAACGGGGCCTCGAGCTGGTGCGTCTGCCCTTCGATGGAGACCTGCCCTTCGCTCATCGCCTCCAGCAGAGCGCTCTGGGTTCGCGGAGTCGTCCGATTGATCTCGTCCGCCAGCAGGACGTGGGTGAAGATCGGTCCCCGGCGAAACTCAAAGTCCCCCAGATTCGGCAGGTAGACGCTCGATCCCAGAATGTCGCTGGGGAGCATGTCCGGCGTGAACTGCAGCCGCTTGAAATCGCAGTTGATGCTCCGGGCGATCGATTTGGCCAGCGACGTTTTCCCCACCCCCGGGACGTCCTCAACCAGAATGTGCCCCTCGGCGAGCAGTGCGACCAGCGTCAGTTGAATGGGTTCCGGCTTTCCCAGAACCGCCGAGCTGATATTGCGTTCCAACGCTGCGATCAACGAGTGCGCGTCCGACACGCTCAATCCTTGCTGCTGGCGGATGGGATCCCCCGGTCGGCTCGACGGAGCTCCGGAATCCATAGCGTCCGCAAATTGACGAGCAGACGCAACTGCTGGAACGTGGGGTTTTCACCATTCCGAAGTGGGCGCCCCGCAGGAACCACTGTTCATCCGGCAAGAATTCGGCGCGGAAATCCCACGTCCGAGGGTGGAAGTCTCACGTCCGAGGAAGAATGTCCCGCAGATTCCCCTCGATATTCCGACAAATCTCGTCGAGCGGCAGATCGTTGTCGTCCGTGCCGAACGGATCCTCAATTTCCACGCCGATCTCTTCGATTCCAAACAGCACGTAGGCCAGAAGCAGCGTTACAATGATCGTATCCCAGCCAAACTGGCTGACGAGCGCCAGCGGCAACGTAAAACAATACGCCATCAACGCCCGACGGAGATGCACCGCGTAAGCAAACGGCAGCGGGGTGGACCGGATTCGCTCACACCCCCCCAGATAGTCGATCAGCAGTTGGACGTTCTGATCGATCTGCGACTGCTGGATATCGCTGATCGCACCATCCGCCCGAGCGTCTTCGATCAGTGCGGTGATCCGACGGGCGACTGCCAGCGGCACGTGATCGGCCGCAACAACTGCGGCGACTTGATCGGGCGGCAATTCGTCCCGCAGATTCCCCAGTTCGCGACTTCCTCGCAACCGGTACATGGCAGACCAGGGAAATGCGATCGTCCACAGCAGGATCTGGCGGGCGAGATCGGGCCGTCCGACGATCCAGGTCGAGGAGAGGCGGGCAAGATTGCGGGTCTCGTTGACGATTCCGCCCCAGAACTTACGACCCTCCCAGAACCGGTCGTACGACGCATTCGTGCGGAAAACCAGCAGCAATCCCAGAGCCGCTCCGATCAGCGCGTGGGCCGTCTCCGGCACCGCCAGGTCGAACCACCCCTCCGGCAGCAGCATATGCAGGCTGACGACGATCACAGACCAGAGCACGCACAGGCTTACCCGGCCGAGGATCTCCCGGACCATCGAGCCTTCGACGTCAAACAGATGGTCGGTCCACCGGTGGGGGTCGTATTTCGTCATGGCGACGAGTTGTAGTCGGGGCCGGTCGATCAATCAATCGGCGAATCGCCGCACCATTCGACCAATTGGCGTTTCTCCCGCCGGAGTGTCTATAATCCAAGGTTGGCCAGGTCCCCCCGTTGCCCTCATTCTCCAGGACTCTGCCCCGCCGCATGGATACACCCGCGTCTGAACAGTCCTACGTTGTGCGCTACGGCAATACCCGGATTGTCGGAGAATTTGCAGCCCGCGGTCTGGGGATGCTCCCCCGCGGTGCGTCCGTCATCATTCGCAGCGATCGCGGCGCCGAATGGGGCACGGTCCTCTGCCCCGCGACCGAGCAGACGCGAACGTATCTGGGGGGCAAATTCGAACACGGTCGCGTCCTGCGCATTGCCACGCCCGAGGACGAAGTTCAGCGGGATCGCGTCGCCGATCTCGAACGGGACGAATTCGCGGCCTGCCGCGACCTCGTCAAAGAACGCAACCTGCAGATGCAGCTCGTCGACGTCGAACATATCTTCGGCGGCGAACGGCTGGTCTTTTACTACGTTGCCGAACAACGCATCGACTTCCGCGAGCTCGTGAAGGCTCTGGCCAAGACTCTGCAGATTCGGATTGAAATGCGGCAGATGGGCGTCCGCGACGAAGCCAAACTGCTCGCCGACTACGGGGACTGCGGCAAACCGGTCTGCTGCAATACCTTCCTGCGCGAAATGCCGCCTGTCTCGATGAAAATGGCCAAGCTGCAGAAGGCCACGCTCGACCCGAACAAGATCTCCGGCCGCTGCGGCCGCCTGAAATGCTGCCTGCGCTACGAATACGACACCTACGAAGATCATCGCAAGGAATTGCCCCCCGTCGGCGCGACCGTGCTCACCAAGCAGGGAACCGGTCGCGTGGTCGGCCAGGAACTACTCGCGAAAAAGCTGATGGTCGCCTACGAAGGGTCCCGCTACATCCTCACCAGTTTCGACGACGTAATCACGGTCGTCAGCACCCGGTCGGGCGGTTCGCAGAATCCGCCGCGTCAGGCCGGTGAAGGCGAACGCTCCGGTGATCAGCCCTCCGAGCCGCGCGAGGCTCGACCGCCGCGCCGCGAGAATGGCGACGGCCCGCGGCCGCCAGGCCCCGAAGGCCAGCGCGATCGCGCCGGCGGTCGTCCCCCCAGACCCCGTCCGCCGCGACGGAATGAGGAGCCTCGAACGGAAGGGGAAGCCCCGGTGCAACAACAAGCGCCGCCAGGATTGGCTGCGGACTCATCTCCCCCGCAGCCATCGCCCCCCCCTTCGCCCCCCGAACCCGAAGACGACTTCGGCGTGATGCCGGAATAGGGCGAAAAGCAGTGGGTGGTGGATCGTGGGTAGTGGTTGGTGAAGGCCGGCGGACCAGCAATTCACGTTTCATCACCCGGTTGGCGGCAGGGCCGCGGCATCATTTCAGCCGCCGGTAACCGGTGCCAGAGGGGCGATGACACCCCTCAAAAAAACAGAGCGGCCCGGTCCTTCCGAAGACCGGGCCGCCGAAAACCCCGCAGGTCGCCAATCCTTCAGCGAGTCGGCGAGGCAGTTCACATTTCCATTCGCACGTCACGCGACCGTCGGTCTTCAATTCCTGACGGCATCCCGCGGCCGGCGACTCGCATGGTCTAACCCATGCGAGTCCGCGCCCCCCCGTGCGGCTGGCATCACCTAGCTGCAGCCCTGGCTGGTGCCGCAGTTGTGGCAGAGGTAGCAGGCTCCGTTCCGGACGGTGATCGCGCCGCAATTGCTGCAGGCGGGAGCATCCGACTGGAACTTGGAAAACTGCTGGCTCAGGAGCTGGTTGGCCAGCTCGACGGCCGCAGCCGAGTTCGCGGACGCCGTCGTGGAACTCTGCAACCGGTTGGCGATCGCCAGCGGGAGCGACTTCGTCTTCGTGGCCGAGACCGCGGGCTCCGTGCGGGGAGCGGTCCCGGCCGCGGGATGAGTTTCCTCGGCGTCGCCACCCTCCTCGACCCCTGACGGGGCATGGCGTTTCGGAGCATTGGCTTCGCGATAGCCCGCGATGAACTGCATCCCCAGGAAGCGGAAGATGTAGTCAACCACGCTCTTGGCGTTCGGAATATCCGGGTTCTGCGTCCAGCCGGACGGCTCGAACCGCATGTGCGAGAATTTCTCGACGAGCACCTGCAGCGGCACGCCGTACTGCAGACACATCGACGTCTCGGTGCCGATGACATCCATCAGGCCGCCAATCGTGCTCCCTTCCTTCGCCATGCTGATAAACAGCTCGCCCGGAGCACCATCTTCGAACAGCCCGACGGTGATGTAGCCGTCGTGACCGCCCACCGAGAACTTGTGAGTGATCGAATTTCGCGTAGCAGGCAGGCGACGACGCAACGGCTGGCCCGGCTGAGCCTTCTTGCCGCCGCTGGAGTCCTTCGACGTATTGAGGGGCTGACTCTGCTTGGAGCCGTCGCGATAGATCGCAAGGGCCTTCAGCCCCAGCCGCCAGCCTTCGTGGTACGCCTTCTGGATGTCTTCGACCGTCGAGTCGGCCGGCATGTTGACCGTCTTCGAGATCGCTCCCGAAAGGAACGGCTGAGCCGCCGCCATCATCTTGATGTGGGCCTTCCAGTGGATCGTCCGCTGCCCGCCCGCCGCCTTGAACGCACAGTCGAAGACCGGCAGGTGCTCGCTGGCCAGCCCCGGCGCCCCTTCGATCATCCCCTTCTCTTCGATCGACTTGATGATCGCATCGGTCGTCGGCACATCGTAACCCAGCGACTTCAGAGCCATCGGCACCGTCCGGTTGACGATCTTCATCATCCCTCCGCCGGCAAGCTGCTTGTACTTCACAAGGGCGATGTCCGGCTCGATGCCCGTCGTATCGCAATCCATCATGAAGGCGATCGTCCCGGTCGGCGCCAGCACCGTCGCCTGCGCGTTGCGATAACCATACTGACGCCCCATATCGACGCATTCGTCCCAGACCTGCCCCGCCGACTCGCGCAGATAATCCGGGCAGGAGTAGTCGATCCGGTCGACCGCGTCGCGGTGCATCCGCATCACGCGGAGCATCGCATCCGCGTTCGGCGGGTAGCCCTCGAAGGGACCCATGTGGGCCGCGATCCGCGACGACGTCGTGTAGGCCTGGCCGGTCATGATCGCAGTGATCGCACCGCAGATCCCCCGACCCGAATCGCTGTCGTAGGGAATGCCCATCGACATCAGCAGACTGCCGATGTTCGCAAACCCCAGCCCCAGCGGCCGATACATATGGCTGTTGGTCGCAATATCCGGCGTCGGATAGCTGGCGTGATCGACCAGAATCTCCTGAGCCGTGAAGAAGATCGCGACGGCCTTGCGGAAGCGGTCGACGTCGAACTGGCCGTCCGCCCGCTGGTACTTCCGCAGGTTCAGGCTCGCCAGGTTGCACGCCGTATCGTCGAGGAACATGTATTCCGAGCATGGATTCGAGGCATTGATCCGGCCGGAATTCGGGCACGTGTGCCAGCGATTGATCGTCGTGTCGTACTGGACCCCGGGGTCGCCGCAGAACCAGGCGCTCTCGGCCATCTTGTGCAGCAGTTCGCGGGCGTCGTACTGCGGCCCGAACCGGTTCGGATCGGTCACCCAGCGCGTCTTCCAGGGCTTCCCCTCTTCGACCGCCCGCATGAACTCGTCGCTGAGGCGAACCGACAGGTTCGCGTTCTGGAACATGATCGAGCTGTAGGCTTCGCCGTTGAAGTTCGAGTCGTATTCGCCCGACTCAATCAGCGTGTGAGCCTTCTTCTCTTCTTTCGATTTGCACTCGATGAATTCGAGAATGTCCGGATGCCAGTCCTTCAGCGACTGCATCTTGGCCGCCCGGCGGGTCTTGCCGCCCGACTTGACCACTGCGGCAATCTGATCGTAGACCCGCATGAACGAGAGGGGACCGGATGGCGTTCCGCCGCCCGACAGCTTCTCCTTGGAACTGCGGATGCTGGAAAGGTCGGTCCCGGTGCCGGAGCCGAACTTGAACAGCATGGCCTCGCTGGTCGCGAGACGCATGATGTCTTCCATGTTGTCGTCGACCGCCTGGATGAAACAGGCGGAGGCCTGAGGCACCTCGTAGGAACTGTCCGGACGCTCGACCTCGCGGGATTTCACATTCCAGTGATAGTTCCCGCGGCTCCCCTTCACGCCGTACTGATGGAACAGTCCGACGTTGAACCAGACCGGAGAATTGAACGACCCGTACTGATGCAGGCAGAGCCAGGCCAGATCCTTGTAGAAGTTCTCGCCGTCCTCGACGCTGGCAAAGTACCCGTCGGCGATCCCCCAGTCGGCGATCGTCCGCGCCACGCGATGGATCACCTGGCGGACGCTGCGCTCCCGTTCCGCCGTCCCGTGCTCGCCGTAAAAATACTTGCTGACGACCACGTTCGTCGCGAGCCCGCTCCACTGCACGGGGATTTCGCAGTCCGTCTGCTCGAACAGAACCTTGCCGTTCTCGTCTTTAATGGCCGCCGTCCGCCGATCCCACTCGACCGTATCGAATGGATCTTGATTCGGGGGACAGAAGTTCGGGTCGACGCTCATCGGCCGCAACTCCGGAAGATTGCGGTGACTGTGGCCGTTCGCCTGATGCCCGTTCGCAACCGCGACCGGGGAATCAGAGGGGGACATTCCTTTGGACTGGTGCATCATGCACTCCTGGATTCCGTGCGGGCAGAGAAAACGGACCGCCTCATAGCAGTCCACGGTACGTGCAGAGTCGCCTGATGGCGAAACTTGGGGGCTTTGCGAAGAGTGTGTGGCTGGCGGAAGACACAACCAGTAGGGCCGACGTGTCTGCAAAGCCCTAGATATAGTGAATCGGCAACGCGTCCCCACTATAAGCCCCCAATCTGGATTGTCAAGAATTGCTCACACAAACTCTGGGGGGCCGACCCGCAAGGTCCCCCATAACTTGCGTTCCGGCGAGAACTTACCGACTTTGAAAAAAGTGCGCCAGCCGACCGCCGTTCGAGCGTCAGACCAGTGCTGCCCGGCCTCGATCAACCGCCATCCGACCAGCGCAGATTTCGTGATTGCGTCTCAACGGTTTATGCTGAAACAAGTTACGGCATTGTGAGCCGCCGTGTCAGACTTGCGAAACAACGCCGCGACGCTACTGTGACTGCGCCCCCAGCGCGGGCCTCGCCTTCTCCCCTCGAATCCGAAGACGCCAAACATGCTCCGGACCCAGATCCTGACGGTGCTGCTGCTGACAATCTCCAATGTTTTCATGACGTTCGCCTGGTACGGACACCTGAAGTTCAAGCAGTCCCCCCTCTGGCTGGCGATCCTCGCAAGCTGGCTGATCGCCCTTTTCGAATACTGCTTCCAGGTCCCTGCTAACCGGATCGGCTCCGGCGTCCTGACCGCCGTCCAGCTCAAGGTCCTGCAGGAAGTCATTACCTTGATTGTGTTTGGCGTCGTAGCCGTGACCTATCTCGGCGAATCCATCCGCTGGAACCACATTCTCGCCTTCGGACTGATCGCAGTCGCCGTCTTTCTGGTGCAGAGCGATCGCAAGCCCGCCGACGGGAATGACGTCCATCGGACGACGACCGCGGAAAGACCTATTGACCCCGTCGCCGGTTGACGAATACTGTCACTGGAGTTGTGCAGTCCTCTTTTCGGTGGGACTTGGTCGTCATGTTTCGCAGCCTGCTGCATCTGATCTGCTCGGCGTGGATTGCGGCGGTCCTGATGGTCTCGCCGGCCCTCGCCGCGTTGGACTGCGGATGTTGCCAGCCGACAGCCAAAGTTGCGACGCACGCCGGCAGTTGCGAGCATTGTCAGCCGCCGCAGCGCCCCGACTGCTGCGAGCCCCCCGCAGGTCCGACATCGGATCCCTGCCATGAGTGCCCCAAGTGCCAGCTCCGCCAGGGCTCCGTCCCCGCCACTGCAGGATCCGAGCGGGTTGTCAGCAGCGATGCGCCGCTGTTGGTCGTCGCACGGATCGAATTGCCGGCCCGGCCGATCATTTGCCATGCCAGCCTCGCCTCCCTTTCCGAAGCGGGGCATTCTCCGCCACCCACGCTGATGGTGCTCAACTGCCGCTGGCAGAAATGAGTCCTCGCCCGGGCAGCGCTGCGTGCAGGATCTGACGATCTCTGCGCCTCTTCTGCTGCTCAATCCACGCTCGCCGGCGCTGTTCTGCGCCTGCGATTCCCGTTTTGCGTGTGTTTCTGGCAAAGGAACTTCCATCATGCTAGCCAAACTTCTGACCTTTGTGACTCTCACCGCTCTGTCCGGATTCGGACTCGTGATGACCGTCTCCGGGACCGGTGCGAAAGCCGCCACGGCCCAGGGCTGCTGCTCCAGTAACGCTTGTGGATTGTGTGAGAACTGCACCTGCGCCTGTGTCGACGGCTGCCGGTGCTGCGAAGGCGAACCTTGCCTCTGCGGAGACGCCTGCACCTGCAAGTGCTGCGACCTCACCGCGAAGTTTGCTGCGACGACAGCAACCTCGGCTGGAAAGCCGGCCTGCTGTGCCGCGGACGGAAAGTGTTCCGTTGATCTGCGGGCGATTCTCGCGAAGTCGTCGACCACGACGGCATCGGTCGCCAGAGCTGCCGGAGCGTGCTGCTCCGACAACGCTTGCGGCTTGTGCGAGACCTGCGCCTGTGACTGCGTCGCGGGCTGCGCCTGCTGCAGCGGCGAACCCTGCCTCTGCGGCGACGACTGCGAGTGCCTCTGCTGCGAGACCGCGGCAGCCGGTTCGTAACGGGCTCTGCCGTTTGTGACGGATGTTGGGCGGCGGGGAGGTCCCACTCGGGATCCTCCTCGCCGCTTTCGTGTCTCACTTGCCCCCCCCCCACGGAACTGATCGGTGATTCTGGATTGGGAATGGACTTCTCGTCCCCGTTCGTCGAAAATGACGGATGGTGATTCCGACGGTCATTCCCCGGGGGGAACTGCTGCAGATGCCGATCTATGTTTATGAAATTCTGGACGACGATGGCGAGCCGGCCGGCACGTTTGAGGTCTTTCAGCAGATCAAGGACGAACCGTTGACCCGGCATCCGGAAACCGGGCAGCCGGTCGAGCGGCTCATCACCCCGCCGTTCATCGGCGGGCAGTGGTCCGAGCACTCCATGCACAAGAGCGTCTCCGACGACAAGAAGCTGGAAAAGCAGGGTTTCACCAAGTACGTGAAGGCCGGCAACGGCATCTACGAAAAACGCTGCGGCAAGGGTCCGCAGACGATCTCCAGGGACCAGCCGATCAAAGGTTCCGACCTGAAATAGCCCCGCCCCCTTTCCTCCCTGACGATGGCTGCCGGAAAATTTCCACGGAGCAACTGATGACGCTTCACGCCAGTCGACGCGACTTTCTCCAGGCCGGCAGCTTTGCCGCTGCCGCCCTGATGTCCGGCTCGCAACTCCGCGCCGAAGAGTCCGCGGCCCCCGTCTCCCTCGGAAAGGCCGAACACTGCGTCATGGTCTGGCTCGGCGGCGGAGCCGGGCAGATTGACACCTGGGACCCCAAACAGCTTGGCGACCCGAAGGGTAAGAAGGCCGGCTCGTATTATCCGTCCATCGACACCGCGATCTCCGGCGCCAAGGTCTGCGAGCACCTCCCCGAGTGCGCCAAGATCCTCGACCGCTTTGCCCCCATCCGCACGCTGCACCACGACGTGATCGATGAGCATGCCGCCGCGGTGAACCGCCTGCACACCGGCCGCCCCGTCAGCGAGACGGTCACCTATCCGTCGATCGGTTCGGTCGTCTCCTACCGCCGCGGCCCGGCCGACGAAGGGGTGCCCGCCTACGTCCTCATCGGATACCCGAGCACGACCCGCGGTCCCGGCTTCCTGGGATCCCAGTCCGGCTATCTGTACCTGACCGATACCGAATCGGGGCCGCAGGGCCTCTCGCGACCGGCCGATCTCACGCCGGAACGCGTCCGCCGCCGCGAAGCATTGCTCGCGGAAGTCCGTGGCGACTACCGCCGTCGGGCCTCCGGCAATCCGCTGGCCCAGGACTATGACCGCGCCGTCACCGAGCTGCAGCGCCTGTCGGGGCCGCAGTTCATGCAGACCTTCCAGCTCGACCGCGAGCCCGCCGAACTGCGGAACCGCTACGGCGGCGAGTTCGGCCAGCGCTGCCTGCTGACCCGCCGGCTGCTGGAGCGCGGCGTCCGCTTTGTCGAAGTCTCGCACAACCTGAACTTCCTCAACGGCACCGGCTGGGACGTCCACAACGAGGGGATCGAGCAGCAGCACCGGCTGATTCAGGAACTGGATCAGGCCGTCTCGGCGCTGGTCGTCGACCTCGAACGCTGCAAAATGCTCGACAAAACGCTCATTCTCGTCGCGACGGAGTTCGGCCGACCGGCTCAGTTCGATGGCGGCGGCGGCCGAGGCCACCACGGCAAATGCTTCAGCGTTGTCCTCGCAGGCGGCGGCCTGAAAACCGGCCAGGTGATCGGCGAAACCGACGAGCTGGCGATGAATCCGCTCTCGCGACCGGTTTCCGTGCCGGACCTGCACGCCACGGTCTACGCCGCAATGGGCATCAATCCGCACGAAGAATTGTACGCGGGCGATCGTCCCGTGCCGATTACCGACGGCGGACAGCCGATTCGCGAGCTGTTTGCTTGACGTGACGGGGCCGTCCGCGGATCATGCGGAACTCCCTCTTTGAGCCGAAGTGGCGGAATGGCAGACGCAGCGGATTCAAAATCCGCCGAGGTTCACCCCTCGTGTGGGTTCGAGTCCCACCTTCGGCATCTTTTTCCTGCTCGAATAGCGGAGCTCCATCCGGGAGCCATCACCGGGCGGCGGCCGCCGCCACCTCCGCACCGGCCAGCGCTCTCGGATGCGGGTGAGCCGCTGTGCCGGGCAGCGACGTCAGCACGACGCAGATCGTCTCCGTGCTCGGGTCGGCCCACGCCAGCGTTCCTGTTGATCCCGTATGCCCGAATGTCTTCGCGGAACATCCGGGACTGCCGGCCGCCGCGCTGACGTTGAAGCCCAGGCCGCGCGGCGTCAGACCCGGCCCGTTCTGATTGCTGGTCATGAGCTGCGCCGTCTCCGGTTTAACGACGACCCCCTGACGGGAAAGAAACTCCGCCAGGAATCGCCCCACGTCCGGCGCAGAGGCATGTGTGCCGCCCCAGGGGGCCCCCAGCTTGCGCCAGTAAAGACTGTTCCAGTCCCAGTCTTTGGCGGTCGGATCCCCCGCCCCGGATTCCGGCGCGCCGAACTCGGTCTGACAGGGGACGACATCCTGCAGCGAAAACCGACCGAGTCCCTGAGCCGAATGCTGCATCCCCAGCGGCCGCATCACCGTCCCTTCGACAAGTTCCAGAATTCCCGTTCCGCTGATCAACTCCGCAACGTGCGTCGCCAGCAGAATCCCCATGCTCGAATACTGGGACTTCGAGCCCGGCACAAACTCCACCGGCGTCCGAATCGCGTGCTCGACGAACTCCGCCAGACCGGCGTGATTCTTCCTCAACATCGCGTTGGCGGCCAGTTGATCCGGCAGCCCCGACACGTGAGTCAGGACCTGCCGCAGCGTCACCTGCTCCCGACCATTCCCCGCGAACTTCGGCAGAAACTTCTGCAGCCGATCGTCGAGCCGGAACTCTCCCTGATCGAACAGTCGCATCAGAGCCGTGACGCAGATCGGCTTCGAAATCGACCCCAGCAGGAACATCGCCTCCCCGGACGACGCTTTGCCAAAGTGCTTCGTCAATGTCGCCTGACGCTGCGCCGCATGCAGCACGGCCGAAGCGACCTGACCGCTGGCGGTTGCTTTCGCCAGCACCTCCACGGCGTCATCGAGACGGTCGTCCCGAAGCGCCGCCAGCAACGGTGCGCCAATGGCGCCGGCAAATCCACACTGCAGAAAGGTGCGACGTTTCATCGGTGCCTCGATCGACGGGAAGGCCATTTTCGGACTGTGACGTCCGACCCACGATAACGCGACAGGCTCCGGAGAGGGACTAAATCCGGCCCTCTTCAGCAGCCAGCTCCAATCGGTGCATCCATCGCTGAGTCTGCAAGGCGGCCTCGTACGTCGCCCCGGCGGGGACGCTCTCCAGCCCGCGCACCACGCGGCAGAACGTCCGCAACTCCTCCGCCATCATGCCGGTCGGACCCGAGGCCTCCGTCCGGATCTCCAGCGCCAGCGGCCATTGAGCACGCTCGTCCCAGACCTCCAGCGGACGCGGATTCGGCGTGATCCGCGCCGCCCACCCCTCGCCAAAGACTTCCATGCGGTCGAACCCCCGCGGCGGCATGCCGCCCGGCGTCAGATACGAGGCCGCGAACGAGGCCAGCGTACCGCTGCTCCATTCGAGCTGAGCCAGCGCCAGATCGACGTCGCCGCCGGCCGTTCGATGAAACTGCGCGGCGAATCTCCGCGGCTCCTCGCCGCCCAGCAGGACCTGCACCGCGTACAGATCGTGAATCATCGCCGCCTGCAGCGGGTTCTCCCCCGGAAAGTCCCGGACGATCGTCGCCGGTCGATGCCTGACGCAGTCGATGTAGGCCGGTCGCCCGCGCCGGGAAACCTCGTCGCGAAGCTGCCGGAACTCGCTGTTGAAAAGCACAATATGCCCCAGCATCAGATTCGCCGATTCCGCCGCAACCCACGGAGCCAGGCTCTCGGCATCCGCCAGTGATGCGGAAATCGGCTTCTCCAGCAGGACGGTTCGGCCTGCCCGCAGCAGCGTTCTCGTCACCGCAACATGCTGGTCCGTCGAGCAGGCCACCACCCACGCTTCGGCTCCCGACACTGCGACCGCCTGTTCCAGATCCGTCCAGCCCGGAATGCCCGGCAGCTCCTGCTGAAGGGCTTCCAGGCTGCCCCGCCGCCGGGCCACAAGTCCGACCAGTTCGACGTCGCCAAGCCCTGCCAGCGTCAGGGCATGCAGCCGACCGAACCGGCCCAGCCCCACAACCCCGACCCGGACTGGAACGACCGACTTCGATCTGTCCATAAGATCTCCCGCGAGCATTTCGCCAAACCAATCCCGCCGACTGCGACCACGTCAGCCGACTCCTCGCCTTGTACTGTATGACGCGTCGTTCGAGCGAGTCGAACGCAATTCATTGCGAATTCCCAGGTTGCACTCCTCCAGCAATCCCGGATCTCACGCAATGAAATTCGCCGAAAGCCCTGTCGCTCCGAAATTCCCCCCGCAGGCTCAGCCATCCGCACCCGACCTCGTCTTCTCCGAACCGGCTGTTTCTGCTAGTTTTCGAGGGCTGCGGGTGTTCCAAAGAAGAAAACGTCGTCCAGGGAAGGCCGACCCGATGCAATGCCGATGGTGGCTGACAGGACTGATCTGCTGCATGCTCGGCGGAGCAATCCCCGGCTGCAATCCGTTTCAAGGAGCGGCGACGGACGCGGACGAAGATCTGTTCGCCGAACTGGACGATCTGGGGGCCAACGGCGACGCTCCTGCCGCGTCCGCGGCTCCCCCCGCAGACGCCGGTGCGGCGGGCGCCGCACCGGCCACCATGACGCCTGCACCGCCGCGCTGGCGCCTCGGCGACCGCTTTCCCCTTGAAAAAACCGTCTTTCAGAAGGTCACGCAGGTCGGTTTGGGAACGCCCTCTGCAGGGTCCGAACGCCTGCAGCTCCTGCTGTCGCTGACTGTTGAAGAAGTCTCGTCCGAACGGGCGCGGTTCGGCGTCCGATACCATCGCGTCCGGCTGGTCCGCGAAATGGCCGGCGAAACGTTCGACTACGATTCCGGCAGCAGCACCGCGGCGCCTCCCCCGGCGGCTCTGGCCTACGCAGGAATGATCAATGATGGCTTCTCGTTCTGGCTGACCACCGACGGCCGCGTCGGCGATTTGGTTGGCTTTTCGGAGTTTCTGCAGCGCTGCGCGGGCCGGACGACCCCCGAAAATCGTCAGCAGGTCCTCACGCAACTGGCTCAGTTCCAGTCGGGACAAGGCGTGGCCAGCTTCGTGGACGACAGCGTCGGCATGTTGCCTGCGGAAGCCGACGGCGCCCGTGCCTCGGCCGGGCTGAGAATCGGTTCGGCGTGGCAATTGGCGCCCCGCCAGTACCAGTCCCCGGCACCGATGGTCGAACAGGCGCATTGCATCGTCAAGCAGCTCTCGCCGGAGGCCGCCGAAGTCAGCCTGTTTGGCAAGATCACTCCCGGGGCGGCGACGAGCCCCATTCCCGGGACGATGTCCGTGGCGATCCGTGAAGGGCATGCGACCGGGCAGTGCCAGTTCGACCGCCGCACAGGCCTGCCGACAAAATCGCACATCGAACGCCGCGTCAGCATGCTGGTCACGCTCCCCGATGGGACCCAGGTGGCCCAGGAAAAGGAAGTCGTCACCGCGCTGGCGTCATTCCCGACAGA
Organism: Planctellipticum variicoloris; assembly: GCF_030622045.1. Taxonomy (NCBI): domain Bacteria; kingdom Pseudomonadati; phylum Planctomycetota; class Planctomycetia; order Planctomycetales; family Planctomycetaceae; genus Planctellipticum; species Planctellipticum variicoloris. Next base: position 333,759 of record NZ_CP130886.1, read on the forward strand.
ACTGGCCGCCGTCCAGCCGCCTGCCGGGCAGTTGCAACCCGGCGAGGGAACCGGCATCGTTCGCGCCAGCGCCGTCGAGCACGCCGTGGGAACTGGCGGGCCAGGACAGGTCGCGTCCGCGCTGTTCCAGGCGCCCGCACCGCCGCCGCAGCAGCGGCTGCCCTGAGCCGCGAGTTCAGGGCCGAGTGATCACGATTCGCGGTTGATACCCAGGAATCGCGACCAGCGGCGGTCGGGGGCGTTCCCCTTGCCGCCCCGTTTTTCGTGGCTGGTCGCCGCTTCCTGCTCGATTCCCAGCTCCCGCATCTGTCGCTTGAGCTGCTCTTCGCGCATGGCAAGCTGCGCCTGCTCGCGCGCCAGCCGGGCTCGTTCGATCGAGATTTCGACGTCCGCCCGACGCAAGTTGTCCTGAAGTTCCGCCGCCATTCGTTCGAGACGGGCCGTCAGCTCCTCCGGAGCGTTGTTGAGCGCCGACCAGTCCGGAGGAATCGAGACTTCCGTCCGGGTTCGCAACAGTTGCAGCAGATAGCAGATATACGATTCCCGCTCGGAGATCGCATCCGCCATCTCTTCCGGTGTCGCCGTCTTGATGTCGATCGCCGACGGAGCGTCAGCCGGTACGATCGGTTCCTGGGTCTTCCCCGACGAGCTGCCGGCCGGCGCACCCGTCTCCCCCAGCATTTCGGACTTGAGCGATTCCCAGACCGACTCCGTACCGGCCTGTTCCGACTCCCCCCCCTCAGATTTCTGAGCGTCGTCAACCGGAATCGCATATCGAGAGGCGGCCCCGTTCACGCCGGAAACGTAGGCGCCCGGAGTCAGTCGCTGGCCGACGAAGTCGCGCAGTTCCGTCAGTTGAACTTCGATCCGGCCCAGCGTCAGCCCGGCCTGCATGTCTTCCCATTGCTGGGCGACCCGCTGCAGATCCTCCACCATCTGCCGGTGGTCGGCGACGAGGTCGGAAGGCAGCCCGCTGCCCCCCGCTCCCCCCCGTCGGCTGGCGGTTCCGGAACGCTGCATGCGGTCGAGTTGCTCGGCAGCCAGTTCGAGCTGATCTGTCAGCGCCTGCACGAGCTGGTCGCGCTCGGCGAGCTGACGTTCCAGGCGGGCGGCACGCTCGGCGACCAGGCCGGTTGCGGCGACCATGGAAGACGAGGCCGGCCCTTTTCTGAGATCGTCGGCCATACCTGCAACGTCCCTCGTTGATCAATCGCCGCAGACGCCGCCTGCAGCGGGGCGGGGATGCCGGGCATCCCCGTGGTGCGTTTGTTTGTGGATTGGCCCGACCCGCCGGTCAACACATCCGGTCAAGGCTGGGGAAGCCTACGTCGCCAATTCGCAGCATGCCATGATGACTCGCGACAACATGACTGGTCGGTTCCGAATCAGGTCCGATTATGCTCGAACTGCGGGTTGACCACGTTTTGCGGGCGTTTGCCGGTGAGCACTGCGGCCACCTGTTCCATCGCCTGCGTCCGCATCTGTTGCAGCGACTGCTGCGACACGAATGCCGCGTGCGGCGTCACGATCACCCGTTCGTGGCGGAACAGGGGCTGTGACAAGTCTGGCGGCTCCGGGTCGAATACATCCAGCGCCGCTCCGGCCAGGCGGTTCTGCTTCAGGGCCTCCAGCAGCGCCGGCTCATCGACGAGGGCGCCCCGCGATGTGTTGATGAGATACGCCGTGGGCTTCATCAGCCGTAACTGGTTTTCATTGATGATCTTGCGCGTCGTGGGTGTGGCGGGAGCGTGCAGCGACAGATAGTCGCTCTGCCGCAGCAGGTCCTCCAGGCTCACCATCTCGCAGCCGACGCCGTGATCGCTCCCCGAGGATGTCGTCGCAATGACCCGGAGTCCGAACGCACGGGCGCGGGAGGCCACCGCCTGCCCGATCCGACCGAGGCCGAACAACCCCAGTGTCTGTCCCGACAGCCGCTGCATCGGACCGCCCGCCGCGAGCTGGTATTCGCCCGCCTTGGTGCGGGCATGGAAAAATCCGATGTTTCGCGACATCGCGAGCAGCAGGCCGAGAGTGTGGTCGGCGACTTCGGGAACGCAGTAGTCGGGGCAGTTCGTCACCGGCAACCCCAGCTCGGTCGCGCAGGCGACATCAATGTTGTCGACGCCGATTCCCGTCCGGGCGATCATCCGGCACTTCTTCGCCGAGCGAATGACCTTGGCGGTCACCTTCGCCCAGTTCGTGGCAATGGCATCGACATCGGCCGCAATGGCCGCCAGTGTTTCCTCATCGGTCGCGGGGGGCTCGATCAGTTCGGCCCCCACGCGACTGAGGATTTCGCGTTCAATCTCCGTATCCGGCCAGGCCCGATCGGTCAGCAGCACGCGCCACATGCTCGTTGCCCCCTTTATCGCGGCTCGCCAGACGCGACCGGTTTCAACCGGATCGCTTCGCGAACCACTGCACTGTCTGAGCGAGGCCGGCTTCGAGACTGACCGCCGGCTTCCAGCCGAGAGTTTCGCCGGCCAGGCGCGCGTCGACAACGCTGGACCGCAAATCGCCGGCGCGCGACGGGCCGTGAAGTGCCACCGGCACGCTGGCCGCAGGGTTGAGCTTAAGGACTTCAGCCCGGACGCGGTCGGCCAGGACGTTCACGTCGGATTTGATTCCGGTCCCCACGTTGAGCGCCAGAAACGGCACGGAAAGAGGAGCCGTCAAAGCCGCCAGATTCGCCTTGGCGACATCCGGCCCGAAGACGTAGTCGCGGTCGTACTTTCCGTCGCCGTTCACCGTCGCCGGCTCCCCGGCGAGCATCTTCTTGCTGAAGATGGCAACGACGCCGGCTTCGCCGTGTGGATTCTGCCGCGGACCGTAGACGTTGGCATACCGCAGCGCAACCCCCTGGATGCCGTGCTCGCGGGTGTAGAATTCCAGGTATTTTTCGCCGGCCCATTTGCTGATACCGTAGGGAGAAATCGGCGCGGCCGGGGTGTTTTCCGGGGCCGGTTCGGTCACGTCCCCGTACAGCACGCCCCCCGACGACGCGAAGACGATCCGTTTCGCCCCGACCCGGACGGCCTGATCGAAGACGTGGATCAGGCCCATGATGTTGACTTGCGCGTCGAACGCCGGTTCGCGGACCGAGCGGCTGACCGACATCTGCGCCGCCTGGTGGCAGACCGCGTCCGGACGAACTTCGTCAAAGACCTGGACCAGCCGGGGCTGGTCGCAGACGTCGACTTCGAACAGCGGGACTCCCGCGGCGACGTTTTCGCGCGATCCGCTGGAGAGATTATCGACGACAAACGGTTCATGACCGGCTGCCAGACAGGCATCCACAATGTGGCTGCCGATGAATCCCGCTCCGCCCGTAATCAGCACTCGCATCTGCATGTTCCGATGGAAACCGTAAAGCCAACTCAACTTATCTGCGCATCATGCGAACGGAGTTGGGAGGTCGCAACCCCGGCTCGATGTGGGTTTGGTGAATTGCCGCAGCGGGAGTCCGGTTATGACACAGGCACGCCCGCGCGGTCGGATTGCGATATCTGGCGCAGACAGGCCATCTGGTGGTTTCACCGAAGCACCCCGATCGATTGTCGGTAGAAATCGCAGGTCCTCGCCAGGGGTCTATCCGAATATACACGATTCAAACGGGGCAGACTCCCCTTCTCTCCGATTCGCTTTCCCTGCTACAACTCCGCGCAAACCGGCAGATTCTGCCGACCTGCCAATCTCTCTCCGTCCCTGACCGACGCCATGCTCGTCTGGCTGATGCACCACTTTGCTCCGTTCCTGCAGCGGCTGGAAGACGCCGCGTCCGGGGACTCGCGCGTCTTCCTCACGGCGCGCACCGCCCTGGCGGCGATGACGTCATTCATCGTGGCCTGGTTATTTGGTCCCATGGCCATTCGCTGGCTGAAGTCGCGATTTCGCGAGCCGATCAAGAGCGCCTCCGACCGACTCAATGAGTTGCATGCCGCCAAAGCCGCGACTCCGACCATGGGCGGGCTCTTCATCGTTGGCGCCATTCTGGTCGCGGGACTTCTGTGCGGGGATCTGTCGAGCCCGTACGTGCAGCAGGGCCTGTTCGTGACCGCGACCTTCGGATTGCTCGGAGCAGCGGACGACTGGATCAAAATCCGGACGCACAAACGAGGGCTCACCGCGCGACAGAAGTTCCTGCTGCAGTTTGTCTTAGCACTTCTCGTATCCGGCTGGCTGTACTCCGTGCAACACGACAAACCGCACGGACTGGAGATCGTCTGGCCGATCGGCAAGCTGGCGATTTCGCTGGGCCCGCTGTTTGTGGTTTGGGCGGCGTTCGTGATGGTTGGCAGCTCGAACGGCGTCAACCTGACCGACGGTCTCGATGGCCTGGCGACCGGCTGCCTGATCATCGCCGGAACTGCATTTACCGTTCTCTGTTATGTCGCGGGGCACCACGGCATGGCGGAATACCTGGCCGCACCGTACTTCGCCGGCGCGGGGGAACTGAGCGTGCTGTTCGGCGCGATGGTCGGCGCGCTCCTCGGATTCCTGTGGTACAACTGCTATCCCGCTCAGGTCTTCATGGGAGACACCGGCTCGCTCCCGACCGGAGCCCTGCTGGGGCTGGGCGCACTGGTTATCCGCCAGGAAGTGCTGCTGGCGATCGTCGGAGGGGTGTTCGTCGTCGAAACCCTGAGCGTGATCCTGCAGGTGGCCTGGTTCAAGCTGACCGGACGGCGGCTGATCGCCTGCAGTCCGCTCCACAACCACTTCGTGTTTCGTGGCGAACACGAGATCAAGATTGTCGTGCGATTCTGGATCAGTTCGGCGCTGCTGGCGCTGATTGCCGTGGCCAGTCTGAAAATCCGCTGACGGGGCGCCGGCCCGCAAGGTGACTACTCCCGTGGACCTGCCGCACAAGCTGTTTCTGGCGCTGGCAGGTCTGCTGCTCGGTTTCGGCCTGCTGATGGTCCATAGCGCCAGCATCACGTCGTGGCCGACGGAATTCGAGCAGGTCTATCTCTCGAAGCACCTGCTGTTCCTGGCCGTGGGACTGGTCGCAGCGACGGTTGCGGCGTGGTTGCCGCCGACATTCTGGAAGGCCGCGGCGCCGTGGCTCTTTCTGGCGACGGTGATTCTGCTCGTCGCAGTCCTCGTGCCGGGGATCGGCAGCCGGGTGAAAGGGGCTCAGCGCTGGATCCGGATCCTGGGATATTCGCTGCAACCGTCGGAACTGGCGAAAATCACGCTGCCCCTGATGCTGTGCACGCTGATCGATTTTCGCAGGGATCGCCTCGGTCACTGGTGGAGCGGGACCATTCCGGTCCTGTGGCCGACCGTGCTGGTCGTGCCGCTGGTCCTGGTCCAGCCCGACCTGGGGACGGCGGCGTTCCTGCTCGGCGGGACGGGGATTGTCCTGCTGGCGGCGGGCTGGCCGCTCCGGAATTTCATCCTCAGCCTGGGAGCGGTCGTCCCGGCCCTGCTGGGGGTGCTTGTCCTCAAACCCTATCAACGACAACGGATCGTCGGATTTCTGGAGACCTGGAGCGACTTCGACTCGGCCCCGTATCAGATTAAGCAGTCGCTGGTGACCCTGGGTTCGGGAGGGCTGTTTGGCGAGGGGCTGGGTCGGGGCTGGCAGAAGCTGAGTTTTCTGCCGGAGGCGAATACGGACTTCGTTTTTGCGGTCGTTGGCGAAGAACTGGGGCTGGTGGGGACGCTGAGCCTGATCGCTCTCTGGTGCGGACTCTATCTGTCCGGGCTCCGACTCCTCTCCCCTCTCAAACCTCGCAGCTTTGGCATGATCGCCGGATTCACGCTGCTAACTCAACTTGTCGCCCAGGCGGCGTTGAACATCGCAGTCGTCACGGCGATGGTGCCTCCCAAAGGAATCTCCCTGCCGCTGGTCAGCTATGGCGGCAGCAACCTGCTCGTAAGCCTACTGTCGCTGGGAATCGTCCTCAGCCTGGCCCGCGACGTTCCGGTTCAACCTGCGGCTGTGCCTCAATGACGACCACCGACACGTTTCTGTTTGCCGGTGGAGGGACGGGAGGCCATCTGTTTCCGGGACTCGCCGTCGCCGAGGAACTGCGGGAACGGCGGCCGGGCTGTCGAATCGTCTTCGTCGGCTCCGAGCGGCCGATTGAAGCGGAGATTCTGGCCCAGGCCGGTGAGGAGCACGTTTCGCTCCCGATTCGCTCGTCCACCGACCTGAAATCGCATCCCTGGCGGTTTCTCGTCGACAACGTGAGAGCGATCTGCGCCGCGGGGCGGCTGCTGGGCGATCATCGGCCGCGGTCGGTTCTCGGACTGGGAGGTTTCGCAAGTTTTCCCCTGCTGCTGCAGGCTCAATGGCGGCACATTCCCTTCCTCCTGCTGGAACAGAATGCCATTCCCGGCCGAGTGACGCGCTGGCAGGCGCGCCAGGCGCTGGCGGTCTGTCTGACGTTTCCAGAGTCAGCACAACGACTGCGGGGAGCGGCGTGCCGGGAGACAGGGAATCCCGTGCGACAGTCGATCGCCAGGCTCGCGCAGTCGCAGGGGGAACCTGAAGGCCGCGTCCTGCTGGTGCTGGGCGGCAGCCAGGGAGCCGAGTCGCTCAATCAGGCGGTGCGCTCCTGGGTCGCCGCTCACCGCGAACTGCTCGCAGGCTGGACGATCTGGCATCAGACGGGACCGCGTCAGCAGGCGGAGATCGCGACCGAGTACGCCCGGCTGGGAATTCCGGCGGAAGTTTCCCCCTTCTGGACGGATCTGCCCGGGCGGTACGCCGCAGCCGGGCTGGTGATTTCTCGCGCCGGGGCGACGACAATCGCGGAGTTATTGTGCGCCGGCAAACCGATGGTGCTGCTCCCCTACCCCCACGCGGCCGACGACCATCAACGGGCGAACGCCGCTTCACTGGTCCACGCGGGGGCCGCCGAAGTCGTTGAACACGCAACCAACGCCGAGGACACGGTCCGTCGGCTGGCGGAGGTGCTCACGCCGCTGTTTGGCGATCCGGACCGCCGTCGGCGTCTGGCAGACGCCGCTCGCGCGCTGGCCCGCCCAAACGCCGCCCAGACTGTCGTTGACCTGCTGCTGGCCGGCGCAGGACAATAGGGTCGAACGAATTGAACGACACAGAAGGGATGCTGGAATGTCATTGTCGGCGCAAGATCTGATTCTGGTGACCGGGGCCACAGGTCTGGTGGGGAGTCACTTCGTCGAAACGCTCCGCCGGCAAGGACTGCGGGTCCGGGCTCTGGTGCGAGATCCCGCCGCCGCAAAGCTGGCTGCGGCTGCGGGGGCCGAGCTGGCTGTGGGCGATCTCTCCCGACCGGAGTCGCTGACAGCAGCCGTGCGCGGCGCGACCGTCATCGTGCACTGCGCCGCAAAGGTCGGCGACTGGGGGCCGATCGACGAATACCGGCAGATCAACGTCCGCGGACTGGAACAGCTCCTGCTGGCGACTCAGCAGCAGGGAACGCTCCGACGCTTCGTCCACATCAGTTCGCTGGGGGTCTATCCCGCCCGCGATCACTACGGCACGGACGAAACCACGCCGCCCTCCAGCACCGGCATCGACGGCTACACGCTGACTAAAGTCGAATCCGAGCAACTGGTGCTGCAGCACGTCCGAGATCACGGCCTGCCCGCCGTGGTGCTGCGGCCGGGCTTCATCTATGGCCCGCGGGATCGTTCGGTCCTGCCCCGGCTGATCGGTCGACTGCGGGATGGCAAGTTCGCCTATCTCGGTTCCCCCGACCTGCTGATGAATAACACGTACGTCGGCAACCTGGTCGAGGCGATTCTGCTGGCGCTCGACTCGGACCGTTCGATCGGACAGGTCTACAACATCACCGACGGCCGGCTGGTCTCGAAACGGGAGTTCGTCGAGACGATCTGCCGGTTGTCGAATCTGCCGGCCCCGAAAAAAGTCGTGCCGCTGGGCATTGCCCGTCCCCTGGCACGGGTCTTGGAGTCGGTCTGGAAGCTGCTCGGAAAGACGGAAGCTCCGCTGCTGTCGCAGGCGCGAATCAAGTTCCTGGGCCTGAACCTCGACTACTCCATCGAGAAGGCGAAACGGGAACTCGGTTACGCGCCATCGACCGATTTCCAGCAAGCGATCGCCGCGACGCTGCATGCGGACAACTCGGTCGCCCGCGCGGCATGAATGTCGAAGGGAAGAAGCGGAGAGTCCAGTGTCGAGAGTCGAGAGCCAGACCGGAAGCTGCTGATAGAGTCGCCGCCTAAATCGATGGGTCACGATACTGTGGAGCGAATGAATCTTCGTTTCGACATTCCGCCTTCGACATTCGACATTTCTTCCAACATCTCAGCGAGAGATGTTCTCGCTCGGCGTTTCTCACCCGGCCGTTCTCGCTAGAATTTCCGCGTCGGCGCTGACTGCCGGCGGAGAATGTGCTGCATGTTTCCGATTCGCGACGACGTCCCTTCGACCCGCGTGCCGGTGGTCAATACCGCCATCGTCGTCATCTGCTCGCTGGTCTTCCTGCTGCAGTTCGCCGGCGGGGACGGCGGCGAGCGGATGGCCGAGGAGTATGGCTTCGTACCTGCCCGTCTGACCCAACCCGGCAGGCCGCTGGTGATTCCGCACCGCGAACTGGTCCGGACGCCGGGGGGGATGGAGGTCCGCGAGACCGAGCGGGAGCTCGCGCCCACGCCGATCTCCCCGGTCCTGACGTTGCTGACGTGCATGTTTCTGCACGGCGGCTGGATGCACATCATCGGCAACATGTGGTTTCTGGTGGTCTTCGGCGACAACGTGGAAGATCGCTTCGGCCACTTGGGTTACCTTCTGTTTTATCTCGGGTGCGGCCTCGCGGCGTCGGTGCTGCAACTCATCGCCAGCCCCTTCTCGCCGATTCCGACCATCGGCGCAAGCGGCGCGATCGCCGGCGTAATGGGGGCGTACTTCATCATGTTCCCGCGGGCTCAGGTGCTGACGCTGATTCCGATTTTTATTTTCCTTCAGTTCGTCGTCCTGCCGGCACCCCTGTTCCTGGGGATCTGGTTTCTGTTTCAGCTCGTCTTTGCGGCCTTTTCGGAGACCGGCGTCGGAGGCGTCGCTTTCTGGGCTCACGTCGGCGGATTCGCGGCGGGGCTCGGAATTACGCTCTGGTTGAAAAACATCGGCCGCCTGGGGGGCGACACGCGCTACGTGCAATTGATCTCCTCGCGCCGGGAACCCCCGCGATGGAACTGATCCTCGCCAGCACCTCGCCCTACCGCCGGGCGCTGCTCGAACGTCTCGGCGTCCCCTTTACCGCCATCGCGCCGGACTGCGACGAGGACGCCGTCAAGAGTGCGGGATTACCGCCTCTGGTCGTCGCGCGGAGGCTGGCACGACAGAAGGTGCATAGCGTTTGCGACCGTTTTCCGCACGCGGTAGTCATCGGCAGCGATCAAGTTCTGGATCTGGAAGGGGAACGGCTCGACAAGCCCGGTTCCGCCGAAGCGGCCGTCCGGCAATTGCAGCGCCTCGCAGGTCGCACCCATCGTCTCATCACCGCCGTCGCCGTCGCGTCGCCTGCGGGCTGGATCGACTGGGAGAACGTCTCGGAGATGGCAATGCGAACGCTTCCTGTCGACGCCATGCGACGGTACGTGGAGGCCGACAACCCCTGGGATTGCGCCGGTAGTTACAAGCTGGAGTGCCGCGGCGTCGCGCTGTTCGAGCGGATTCATACCGACGACCAGACCGCGATCATCGGCCTGCCGCTTCTGAAGCTGACGCAGGTCCTGACCGGGCTGGGCTTCGAGATTCCGTAATTACTCGATCCGCTCGGCGCCGGTCGGCCCCTTGCGCTCGTGCGGCGCCGGAATGCGGCAGCCGCAGTGCAGGCGGTTCAGGACGGGCACCGCGCCGACGATTTCTCGCACGACCGCTGCGATGTCAACATCCTGATCGCAAGTCTCGACAAACCCTTCCAGGCAGATCCCGTTGGGACCGCGGTGGACCCGCAGATCGGAAAAGCGGAGTTTCGGATGCTCCAGCAGATGGCTCTGCACCAGCATTTCGGTCGTGTGCGGACCGCTCCTGCCTTCCGTCAAAGGTCCATCCATGCGTTGCGTCGTGTTCACAGAACACCTCCCCGGGAAGCGGATCCCGAGTCCAGAACCAATTCCTCGATCAAAAAGCTCCAGCTATTCACACTAACGACCGCCCGACGAATCCGTCACGAGAATCTCGAAAGATTGCAACGGATTCCGGCGAACGGGGATGTGAGGGCATTCCCGGAGTCACAACGCGACTCGGAATCCCAACCGCGAGAATCTTCCTGATCCGCCGGCTTTCGCATGATCCATGCACAGCGAAATTCGCCGCAGACAGACAGGGTGTTGAAGAATTCCGTCGAGCGGCCCGGACGGGAGTGTCCGGGCCGCCCTGGTCGGCGAAGCCATTTTTAAGTGGGACAGACACTCCCGCCTGTCGCCAGATTCTTCAGAAAACGGCTAAGTCAGGAGATCCTTGATGACGTTGCCTTCCACGTCGGTCAGGCGGAAATCCCGGCCTTGGAACCGGTAGGTCAGCTTCTCGTGGTTGATCCCCAGCAGATGCAGCAGCGTCGCGTTAAGATCGTGTACGTGCACCGGATTCTGGGTCACGTTGTAGCTGAAATCGTCCGTTTCGCCGTAAGTGATCCCCGGCTTCGTGCCGCCGCCGGCGAACCACATCGTGAAACAGCGCGGGTGGTGGTCGCGGCCGTAGTTTTCCTTGGTCAACGTCCCCTGGCTGTAGACTGTCCGGCCGAACTCGCCCCCCCAGACGACGAGCGTGTCGTCCAGCATGCCGCGCTGCTTGAGATCTTTGATGAGCGCCGCGCACGGCTGATCGGCGGCTTTCGTGAGCTGGCGGATGCTCCCCGGCAGTCCGCCGTGGTGATCCCAGCCGCGGAGGAAGACCTGCGTGAAGCGGACGCCCCGCTCCGCCATCCGGCGGGCGAGGAGGCAGTTGTAGGCGAACGAGCCGGGCTGGGTGACTTCCGGGCCGTACATGTCGAGCACGTGCTTCGGCTCGTCGTTGATGTTGACCAGCTCCGGCACGGAGGTCTGCATGCGGAACGCCATTTCGTACTGGGCGATGCGGGCGGAGATTTCCGGATCGCCGACCGTTCCGAGGCGTTCCTGGTTGAGTTCGACGAGGCCGTCGAGCATTTGCCGGCGGACTTGCGCGTTCACGCCGGGGGGATTGGAGAGATACAACACCGGATCGCCCGAGGAACGGAGGGAAACGCCGGCGTGCTTGGTGGGCAGAAACCCCGAGCCCCAGAGACGCGAAAAGAGCGCCTGCGTCTGCGAGCCGGTCGCGATCCGGGAGATCAGGACCACGAAGGAGGGGAGGTCCTGGTTTGGGCTGCCGATGCCGTACGACAGCCAGGCGCCGAGCGAGGGGCGGCCGGGAATTTCGCTGCCGGTGGTGATGAAGGTGATGGCGGGGTCGTGGTTGATGGCTTCGGTGTGCATCGATTTGACGATGGCGATGTCATCGACGACGCCGGCCATGTGGGGCAGCAGTTCGCTGACCCAGGCCCCGTTCTGTCCGTGCTGGCTGAAGTTGAAGACGGAGGGGGCGATCGGAAAGCGGGCCTGCCCGCTGGTCATGGTGGTGATCCGCTGACCGTTCCGGACCGATTCCGGCAGGTCCTTGTCGAACCAGTCCTTGAGCCCCGGCTTGTAGTCCCACATGTCGAGCTGCGACGGTCCGTCGGCCATGAACAGCCAGATCACGCGCTTGGCTTTGGGGGCATGGTGGAGCGCCGGCAGGGCGCCCGGGCCGTCGTTGGCGTTCGGCGTCGCCCCGAAGAGCTGGGGGTTGAGGACGGAGCCCAGGGCGGCCGCCCCGAGTCCGGTCGCCGACTGGCCGAAGAAATACCGGCGGGAGATCTGGGTGCGGAGCTGGTCGAAGTTGAACATGATGGCCGGTCTTTTTTTGTGCAGGAGTCTTCAGGGAAACGGTTCGTTACGTGTCGCTCGACAGCTCATCGAGGTCTGGAGGCAGTTCCATCTCCTCGATGACGGTTCTCAAACGAGCCGAAAGTTCTGGAGGAACGCGATTGACCCAAGTTGCGTCAATCAATTTCGCGGACAGCAGGTCTTCCAGATGCACCTGATCTTTCTTGCGAAAGGATGTCAGCTTCATCCGGACGAGCGCTTCCAGAGATAGAAATCGATACTCATCACCTTCGACGGCGTCGCTCAGCTCCGGAGCTGGAAGTAGATAGTCCTTACGAACGAGTTCACCGGCCTTAACGACGTGAACCCCCTCTTCGAAACCGCCATTCGGGCCGTCGAGAAAGAAATCGATCCCCGCCGCATGTCGATAGCGAAATCCGGCAGCGGTCATGGCCTCTGCGGCAGCCGGCAGATCTTCGCGGCGGAGCAGAATGTCGACATCGACTGTGTTGCGAACGGCGCGTGGATTCACTTGTGCGACCCAGGCGGCCACGGCATTCCCGCCGATCACGCAATACGGAATGCCGGCGCCTTCCAGTGCCGAAGCCGTTCGCAGCAATCGTTCTCGCACGAGCTCCACGGCGCGGACCATTCGATCGAGGACTTCGTACCCCATTCCAACGACTTCTGACATCGGTAACGCTCGCTTCCTACTCCTTCGTAATCGTCTCATCCAGATTCAGAATCAGATTGGCGACCATCGTCCAGGCCGCGAAATCCACGATCTCTGCCGTCGACTGCTTCGGAGCGTCGCCGTAGCTGGCGAGTTGCTCGGCAGCCTGGGGATCGGCGGTGAAGCTGGTCCGCTGACGTTCGAGGACTCGCTCGACGACTTCCAGCTCCCGGGGCGTCGGCTTGCGCGAGACTGCCAGGCGGAAGGCGAGGTCGATCCGTTCGGCGGGGGTCGCACCTCCTTCGGCGATCAGTCGTCCGGCGAATTTGCGGGCGGCGTCGACTGACTGGCGCTCGTTCATCAAAGCCAGCGCCTGCAGCGGCGTATTGGTCCGCGGACGGCGGACCGTGCAGTTTTCGCGGCTGGGGGCGTCGAAGGTCAGCATGGTCGGCGGCGGGCTGGTCCGTTTCCAGAACGTGTAGAGGCTGCGGCGATAGATCTTTTCGCCCTCGTCGGCTTTGAAGTCGCGCGTATTGCTGCCGACGAACGCGACCGCTTCCCAGATCCCTTCGGGCTGGGGCGGCTTGACGCTTTTGCCCCCTTCGCGTTCGACGAGCAGGCCGCTGATGGCCAGCAGGGAATCCCGGATGACTTCGGCGTCCAGCCGGAATCGCGGGCCATGCGCCAGCAGGCGGTTGTCGGGATCTTTCGCCAGGACGTCCGGCGTCACTCGCGACGCCTGGCGATACGTGCCGGACATCACCATCCGCTTGTGCATCTTTTTGACGTCCCAGCCGGTGGCGACGAACTCCGTCGCCAGCCAGTCGAGCAGTTCGGGATGGCTGGGCCATTCTCCCTGAGAACCGAAGTCTTCGGCCGTCTTCACGATCCCGGTGCCGAAAAACTGCTGCCAGTAGCGGTTGACCGTGACTCGGGCGGTGAGCGGATGGGCAGGCGAAACCAGCCACTGGGCGAGCCCCAGCCGGTTCGAGGGGGCTCCTTCGGGGAGCGGCGGGAAGACGGCCGGCACGCCGCGCTCGACAGGGTCTCCCTTCTTGTCGTACGCGCCGCGGATGAGGACGAACGCCTGCCGGGGTTGAGGCAGGTCTTCGCTGATCATCGTGGCGGGGATCAGGTTGTCGAGATCGGTCCGGGACTTCTTGAGATCGGCGATCTGCTTGTTGAGCGGGTCGAACGTCGGCCGCGAGCCCGAGTAGACGTATTGCAGGAAGTAGTTGAGGATCTCGGCCTTTTGCGAATCGTTTCGCTTGTCCCCTTCGAGCTTGATCAGTTCGACGATGTTTCCGGGGACGCCATTGGCGTTCTTGCGGACCGACTCTTCCCAGACGAGCAGCGAGTCGAACTTCGACAGGCCCTGAGCCGTGGTCGTCAGCAGTCCGGCCCGATCCCAGTGGACGGTGCCGCCCTGCTGCGTGAAGGCCCAGCCGTTGAGCGACTTTCCGGCCGGCAGTCCGACCAGCTCGGCGTCGACTTCCAGCCGAACCCACTGCCCTGTTGGAGGAAGCGGGCCGCCATGCCGGCGGGCGGGCGTGTTGGACTGTCCCCACGGGATGACGTCTTCGCCCCAGTACATGCGGTGTTCCCACTGGCCGTCGTGGAACTGGAGCATGATCGACTTGGGCGGATTCTGCGGATCGAGATAGACCCAGGCGAACAGCCGGTCCCCCTGGCCGATCTTCAACTCGGGCTTCGCTCCGTTGAAGAAGTGCTGGATCAGGCCGTCTCCGGTCCGAGTATGGGACCGGTGACCGCTGTAGACCGGTCCCTGATCTTTGGTGACCCAGCGCCATTCGTGCCCGCTCTGCTGCGGATTGGCCCCGGAGGGAAGTTCGTCGTCGATCCAGACAAACTCCTGTCGGACGGCGGTCAGCGCGTCGGCGGGCCGGTCTTCCAGGCTGGGATCGCTGTACTTGATCGCCGTCAGAGCCTGCCCGATCTGCTGCTGGGTCTCATTGATCTGTCGGTCGTAATCCTGCAGTTGTTTCGTCTGCTCGGCGGTGGGGAGCTTCATTGTCGGGGGCGGCAGCAGGGCGTTCCCGTCCATCGCCTGGTCGGAGAGACTGTAGAAAAAGGAGTACAGCGAATAGAACTCCTTTTGCGAAATCGGATCGAATTTGTGGCTGTGGCAGACGGTGCAGTTGAGCGTCAGGCCCATGAAGATCGTGCCGATGGCTTCGGTCCGGTCGACGGCGTACCGGACAAGGACCTCGTCGTTGATCGAGCCCCCTTCGCTGGTCGTTACGTTGCAACGGTTAAATCCACTGGCGACCTTCTGTGCGACGGTGGGACTGGGGAGCAGGTCGCCGGCGAGCTGCTCGATCGTAAAGCGATCGAACGGCATGTTGCTGTTGAGAGCGTCGATGACCCACTCGCGATAGGGCCAGAGCGAACGCTCGTTGTCGAGGTGCAGCCCGTGGGTGTCGCCGTAGCGGGCGGCGTCGAGCCAGTAGCGGGCCATGTGCTCGCCGTACCGGGGGGACTGCAGCAGCCGGTCGACCAGGTGCTCATAGGCGTTGGGGGAGGTGTCCGCGAGGAAGGCGTCGACTTCGGCGGGAGTCGGCGGCAGGCCGATCAGGTCGAACGTCAGCCGGCGAATCAGCGTGACGCGGTCCGCTTCCGGGGAGGGCTCCAGTCCCGCCTGTTCCAGCCGCGCAAGGGCGAAACGATCGATGGGATTGCGAACCGCCGCTGCATGCTGGACGGCGGGCGGTTCGGGGCTGCTCGGGGCGATGAAGGCCCAGTGCCCCTGGTATTCCGCCCCCGAAGCGACCCAGCGCTTCAGCAGGTCGATCTGTTCCGCGGTCAGCGATTTGCCGCTCGCTTCCGGCGGCATTTTCAGATTCGCATCTGACGAGACAATGCGGGCGATCAGCTCGCTGGCTTCGAGCTTGCCGGCGACGATCGCCGTCTTGCCCGATTCGACGGCCGCCGTCGCGGCGTCGCGAACGTCCAGACGCAGCCCCCCTTCCCGATGCTTCGGATCGGGGCCGTGACACTGGTAGCAGTTGTTCGAGAGAATCGGACGGATGTCGCGATTGTAGCTGATCGGCCGATCCTCGGCGGCGAGCAGGCCGGCGAACGGGCTGCCGCTCAGCAGAACGAAGGCGCCTATCCAACGAGCCATCGGCAGAATCCTCGGGGCAGAACTGTGCGGGAACGTCATGGGGGGAGGAACAGCAGGCGGGGCGACCCGGCGGCTCGATGAATTTCGGCATCGAGCGCCGCATTCATCAGTATAGGCTGATTCGATGACGGAAGTCCACGCGATTCGTCCGGCGGACGGTCGATGTCCGTTGTCGACCGGTCTTGCGAAAACGCTCCGGCCCTTGCGTGTCCGCGTCCGCAGAAACAAGATACCAGCAGCGACCCCCCATTCATTTCACAGCCTGATCGCTTCGAGGGAGAATCTGATGCCGATGCGGACACTGGCCGGCTGGTGCCTGGCAATGATTCTATGCGCTGCCGGTTGCACCGGTACGAAGCCCGACGAGGCCGCCGGACCGGGAGCCCCCGCCGGACCGGCGCCCGGTTCACCCGAAGCGGCTGCACAGAAAGAAGCGCCGATGCTGACCGTTCAGAAGGAACCATTCGGGACGACGCCCGACGGGGAGGAGATTACTCAGTACACGCTGCAGAACGGCACCGGCATGCAGGTGTCGCTGATCGACTTCGGAGCGACCGTCGTCAACGTCGACGTGCCCGACCGCGACGGCAAGCTGGCAAACGTCAATCTGCGTCATCCGGACCTGGAAGCCTATCTGGTCAACGCGCCGTATTTCGGCGGCATCTGCGGGCGCTACGCAAACCGGATCGCCAACGGCAAGTTCTCGCTCGACGGCACGGAGTACACGCTGGCGACCAATAACAGCGGGCACCATCTGCACGGCGGGCTGATCGGCTTCAACCGGAAAGTCTGGAAGTCCGAACCCGAACAGACCGCCGATTCCGCGTCCGTTCGCTTCACGTATACGAGTCCGGACGGAGAAGAAGGCTACCCCGGCGCCTTGAAGATGGT
Organism: Planctellipticum variicoloris; assembly: GCF_030622045.1. Taxonomy (NCBI): domain Bacteria; kingdom Pseudomonadati; phylum Planctomycetota; class Planctomycetia; order Planctomycetales; family Planctomycetaceae; genus Planctellipticum; species Planctellipticum variicoloris. Next base: position 350,315 of record NZ_CP130886.1, read on the forward strand.
CGTCGTCTACAGCCTCAATCCCCAGAATGAACTGTCGATCGACTACACCGCCACGACCGACAAGCCGACTGTCCTGAACCTGACCAACCACTGCTACTGGAACCTGGCGGGCGAGGGAACGATTCTCGATCACGATCTGACGCTGATCTGCGACAAATATCTGCCAGTCGACGAAGGGGCGATTCCGACCGGCGAACTCGCTCCAGTGGCAGGGACCGTGATGGACTTCACCACACCTCACAAGATCGGCGAGCGGATCGGCGAAACCGTCAACGGGGGCGGCGGCTACGACCACTGCTACATCATCAACGGCGCCGCGGGAACGCTGCGGCCGGCGGCAAAAATCGTCGAGCCGAAGTCCGGCCGCGTGCTGGAGATCTCGACGACGGAGCCCGCCATTCAGCTCTACACCGGCAACTTCCTGGACGGGACGCCCGCGACCGCCATGGCCCCGAAGAATGGTGCGTTCTGCCTGGAAGCTCAGCACTATCCGGATTCGCCGAATCATCCCGACTTCCCCACGACCCGGTTAAACCCCGGCGAAACCTACCGTCAGACGACCGTTCACAAATTCTCGGTCCAGAAGTAGCCGTCCCGCTCCGCCTGCTGAGAGCGGGGTTTCCCTCTTTGCGCCATCGTTCAGGAGTGCAATACTGAACCGATGGGCCGCCAAACTTCCGCCCGGCAGATCGCCGGACGGGCCGGTCTCTCTGCAGGATCATCCGATGCCGCAAGCGAAGGGTCAGTTCCCTCCCGGTCCAGGTCGCCCCGGCCAGCCCGGTAGCGCCGCCCGTCCCGGTCCGCCGCCGGGACCACAGGGGCGGCCTGCCGCCGGCCCGAACGAACTTCCCCCGGGACAACTGCTCGTCGACGATTCGGCCGTCGCGGAGGGTTACGCCAACTTCTGCCGGGTGCTCAGCACCGCGGAAGAACTGATCCTGGACCTGGGGCTGAATCCCAATCCGCCGAACGGGAACGGAATGGTGGTCAAGGTCTCGCAGCGGGTCATCATGAATCACTTCACCGCCAAGCGGCTGTTGACGACGCTGGCGATGGCGGTTCAGCAGCACGAACAGGCCTTCGGGCCGCTCGAATTGAATGTCGGCAAACGACTCCGATCGCCCGGCGGAGGAGAACGGGCCTGATTCCCCCGCTGGAGGCTCTTGTGGCAGTGTTTCGCGCAGGGTCGATCGTGATCGGCGCGTGTTGCGTGCTCTTCGGAGTCGGCGCTGCACAGGGGGGGGATGATCCTGAGCTACGAGTGTTCTTCGAGCAATTGCGCGGACGAGGGCTGTTCAGCGTCGCTGAAGGCTATGCCCTGCACCGGCTCGCCGATCCGCAGTTGAACGCCGAGATCCGGTCGGACGTGGTCATCGAACTCGCCCGGACATTGGCCGACCACGCTTTTCTGGCGGCCGGAGACGAACAGGCGGACCTGTTTGCCCGCGCCGAGCAGTTGCTGGTTGACGAGCTCGGCCGATCGCCTCCGCCTGAACGCCCCGCGCTGCTCGAAGGCCAGCGAACGGTCGTGCTTGGGCTGCGCGCCGAATCTCGCTGCTGGCCGGCTCGCACCTTCGCGGACGAAGCGTCGCTCCTTCAGCAGGCCCTCGACACGCTCAAGCCCGCGATCGACGAGCTGAAGCACCAGGAAGCACGCGTCGCCGCCTGGAACACCGCCGCGAGTCGCCCGACGCGCATGACCCCGGCCGAAGTCCGCGGCTGGCTGGCGGAGATCCGCTGGTGGCTGGCCAGGCTGCTCCTCTGGCGCGCCGAGCTGACCACGGGGCAGAACCGAAGTTCGGATATCCTCGACGCCGAGGCGGCGGCGCGCCGAGTCGCCGGCGATGACGACGACCTATCCGTCACGGCCCGAGTGATGCTGGCGAGTTGTCAACGCCTCCGCGGAGATCCGGCTCGTGCGGCGGAGATGCTCAAAGCTCTCGAAACCGCCGATCCGCCGCCGTCCGCCGTCGCGGCCGATGCCATTGCGGTCGAACGAGTCCGCCTGGCGCTCGATCAGCAGCGGCCCGATGACGCCGTCCAGGCGGCGGTGTCCTATCGCAGTCGGACGCAGCGCTGGCCGGGCGAACTGGCCTGGTGGCAGCTTGCCGGCCTCATTCAGCTTCGCAACATCGCCGCCGAGCGGCAGGGGGCCGATCTCGCACAGGAGTTTCAATCGGCCGGCGAACAACTCGTCGCGCGGGCCGACCAGCAACTGGGGGGCGTCTGGGGTCAGCGCTGTCGGCAGTTGTGGGAGCTGGCCGAAAACGCCCGAAAGAACGGCCCCGAACTGGATCGCCTGCTCCGCGCCGGCCGCTCGGCCCGGACGGCGCAGCGCTGGACCGAAGCGGAAACCGCCTACCGGGCCGCCTTGCGACTGGCACGCGATCGGGCGAATGATGATGCCAGGATGGAAGCCGGCTGGGGTCTGGCGTCGGTCTTTCTGCAACAGTCCCGCTGGGATGACGCCTCCGCCGAATTCGCGACGCTCGCCCGCGAGCTGAAAGAGCATCCGCAAGCCTCTTCCGCCAGCCTGATGTCGGCCTACGCGCTCGCGCGACGGTTCGATCGGTCTCCAACGCCCGAGCATCGGGCGGCGCTCTTCGCCGATCTCGACCGACATCTCGCCGCCTGGCCGTCGGACAGCACGACGGGAGAAGGCTGGCTGATGCGGGCTCGACTGCTGGAACGCGAGGGGCGATTCGCGGACGCGGCCCGCAGTTTTCTGAAAGTCCCCGTCGATCACCCGCAGCATGAGGACTGCATCGCGCTCGCGGCCCGCTGCTTTCTGCAGGCCGTCGCCGGGAATCCAGCGGAAGCGGGTGTGACTGCCGAAGTCGCGCTGTCCGAACTCGCGGAGCCGCTGGCGGCGCTGAAATCGGATGGCCCCGGCTGGACGGTCTCGCAGGCGGAATTTGCGATTCAGGCGGCCCGGCTCTGGCTGGCCGTCGAGCCGCCCCGCTACGCCCGGGCCGCTGCACTCCTGGCGACATTTCAAGAAGCCCGGCCGGTCGCCGATCTGACCGCCGTGCAGCGCAGCCGCTGGGATCTCCTCAAGGCCGAAGCCGTTCCGGTGCAGATCGTCGCCCTGGCGGGCGAAGGACGCGGCAGCGCCGCCGAGGCTCTGGCGACGCAGTGGGATTCCGCTCCGCCCGACAAATTGCTGACGCTGATGAAGACGCTGGTCGAAGTCCGGCAGTCAGTCCGCGCCGAACTGCAGCCCCGCCTGACAAGCCTGCTGCTGAAAACCATCGAGCGGGTTGCCGATGCACGGAAGACGGTTCCCCCGGAGCGAAGGCGGGAGTGGGATCTGGCGCTGGTGGACGCCCATCTGGCGTCGGGACAGTTTCACCGGGCGTCGCGCGTGCTGGAAGATCTGGTTCGAGCCAATCCGCAGGATCTCGAACTGGCCCGGCTCGCGGTCAAGCTGCTGGCCGATGTCAAGACGCCGGAAGCCGACGCGGTGCGCGAGCTCACCTGGTCGCGACAGGAGGCGACGTCGAAGCCGGGCTCTTCCGACTGGATCGCCGCACGTCTGGGTCGCATCGAAGCGATGCTCGATTCCGGCCAGACCCCGGAAGCGGGGAAACTGTTCAAAGTCACCGCCCTGCTCTACCGGCGGCAGAGCCCGCCGGAGCTGCAGCAGAAGTTCGATGCGCTGGAGGGGCGGCTGAAGGCAGAGCCGTGAGTCCATACGACTCTCCCGGCGTTGGGGATGGTGTGCGAGTGTGAGAAATCTGACCCCGTGTCAGCCGCACTGAATCACCGAAATCGATTCTAAAACAGCGAGTCATTGTCTTGTTCCCTCTCGAGCATTCGAACGCGGGCGAGGGATAGGGATTGGGTGTCTTTTCTTCCCGTCTACTGGGATCCGTTGGATATCGACGTCCTGAAGTTTTTGCGGGAACTGCGCGTCTCTTCCGGCAAGTCGGCGAAAGAAGTCGCCGACGCCATGCCCATGAACAGCGGCAACTACTCGCGGCTGGAGCGAGGCCAGGGGAATCCTACGGTGGAAACGCTGGAGCGCCTGGCGAATGCGATCAACGCCGAACTGATTGTTTCCGTTCGGCCGCGAGCGACGTCGGGCGCGAAGTAGTTCTGGCATCGGCGACGGTGATCCGCGATGACGGCCGGGCACGGCGGCCGTGGGACCGTCGGCGGACGAGGACGTCCACCGTACGGGGGCCGGGCGCGCCCGGCCCCCGACTCCCTCTGGACTCCACGCCATTCATCAGGCACAATTGATCCGTTCCATCCCAGCCCCGGACCGGAGGCGGCATGATGCATCGCAGCGCGCTCACCCGACGGCAGGCGCTGGTCGCGGGCAGCGTCGGGATCTGCGGGCTCGACCTGGCCCGGCTGTCGCAATTGCGCGCCGACGTCGCCCCCCGCGCAAAATCCTGCGTCTTCCTCTTTCTCTTCGGCGGCCCCAGCCACATCGATCTGTGGGACATGAAACCCCACGCCCCCGCGGAGATCCGCGGCGAGTTCCGGTCGATCGCCACGTCGACGCCGGGCATCCCTCTCTGCGAGCACCTGCCGCTCCTCGCGCGGCAGACGCACCACCTCTGTCTGCTGCGATCGATGACCCACAAGATGCCCGTGCACGGGCCGGCCTGCAGCGAGATTACGACCGGACGGGAATATTTCGGGCCGCCGGTCACCGATCAGGCGACCCCCGAGGACTGGCCCTCGCTCAGCGCCCTCGTCACCCGCTACGGCCAGTCCCCCGCCGGCCTTCCCCCCGCCGTCGTCCTGCCGTGGTACGCGCAGTTCGTCGGCCAGGACAAGCGGATCGCCGGCCAGACCGGCGGACGGATGGGAAACGAGTTCAACCCCTTCCTGATGGAGGGAGACCCGACGCGCCCCGATTTCCGCGTGCAGGGGCTCGAACTTCCTCCCGACGTCTCCAGCACCCGCTTCGACCGCCGGCGGAAACTCCGCACAGAACTGACCCGCCTGGAACGGATCGCCGACGGAACCGCGCTGGGGGATCTGTCTGACCGGCATTACGCCGCGGCGTTCACGACCATCGAGCGGGCCAGCTCGGCGGGGGCATTCGATCTGCAGCGCGAACCGCAGTCTCAACGGGACGCCTACGGTCCGTCGAAATTCGGCCAGAGCCTGCTGGCAGCCCGGCGGCTGGTGGAGGCTGGCATTCCGCTGGTCACCGTCAACTGGGACGACGACTCGCGCAGCGACAAGGTCTCGCCCCACTGGGACACGCACCACAACAATTTCGCCCGGCTGAAAGACAATCTCTGCCCGCCGTTCGATCGAGCGCTGTCGACGTTTCTGGCGGACCTGGATCAACGCGGCTTGCTGGAGAGCACGCTGGTCGTCGCCTCGGGAGAGTTCGGGCGGACGCCGCGGATCGGCCTGATCACCCAGAACGGCATGACGGAGGCGACGGGCCGGGATCACTGGCCGCACGCGTTCACAGTCCTGCTCGCCGGCGGCGGCGTGCGGGGCGGTCAGATCTACGGCTCGACGAACCGCCACGGGGCGTTTGTGGAAGACAAGCCGGTCACCCCCGCGGACCTCTCGGCGACGGTGTTGAGTCATCTGGGGATCGATCCGGAGCGGGAGTACCACGACCAGTTTCAGCGAGTCCCGCGGCGATTGTCGGAGGGACGGGTGATTCGGGGGTTGGGGTGAGATTGAACGGCAGGCGGTTGCTGAGCGGCGACCCGTCTGCGGCGATTCAACTTCGTGTGGCATTGCCGCCGCGACAGGGTGCGGACGGACAATCATCGCCCGCCTGTGAGATCTGATGGGCAGGCTTCGATCGGGGTTGCTTCGCGAGCGGAGCAGTCGACAGAATATCAGACGAGTGACTTGACCGTCGAGAAAGGCTGGATTTGTCGCCGGCCTGAGCCACGCGAGGATCTGCGTTCCATGTCCGCGACCATCAGCTACCCTCATCTGACCAATGATCCAGACGGAACGGTCCGGATCGCCGAGACTCGCTACAAAGTACGTCATCTGGCGGCCGAACAGTACTTCTATGGATGGTCGGCTGAGGAACTGCTGCGGCAGCATCCCGATCTGCGTCCAGCCGAGGTCTATGCCGCTCTGACTTACTTTCACGACCATTACGACGAGCTCGTGGCGTCGATCGAGCAAACAGCCAGTGACCATGACCGCGTCCCGATCGCTCAGGCGTTGTCGCGGGAAGAGCTACTGAAGCGTCGAGCAGCGCAGGGGGCGTGATGGCCCTCAAGCTCTACGTGGATGTCCATGTCCCCGCGAGTCTGACACGGACGCTTCGCAGCAGGTCCATCGACGTTCTGACGAGCCAAGATGACGGGACTCGAGACGTCGACGACGAAACGCTGCTGTTGCGCGCCGTCTCTCTGGACCGGTTACTGATGACTCAGGACGAGGACTTCCTTGAGATTGCCTCCCGATGGCTGCAATCCGGCCGGGAGTTCCCCGGCCTGTTCTTTGCCCGTCAGGGTCAGCCAATCGGGCGGATGGCAACCGATCTCGAACTCTGTCTGACCTGCTGTGCAGCGGATGAACTCAGGAATCGAGTGATCTACTTGCCGCTGCAGTCGTAGAGCGCATTCGATGGAGTACCGGCGCAAGGTGCTGGCGGCGTGTGATACGGGCGGCAGGACAATGGCGGTGGCTCAGCGATTCCGAGTCAAAGAAGGGCGGGTCCGGCAGATCAAACAGGAACGGCGTGAGCTGGGCAAGACGGGCCATCAATTCCCATCCGACACCCCCCACTCGAATCCCCGCTGTACGAGCCGATCCAGGAGTTCCGACACGTTCGACGTCGCGTCGCGGAGTTGCTCGTACTGCCGGCGGGCGGCCTCGACCAGTTCGACCCCGGACTCATCGAACGCCCAGAAGACGGTCTCCACGCCGGCCAGGTCGGCGGCGAGCGACTGCAGGATCGTCATGAGCGTGCGGTTGCCTCCGAAGGCGCCGCACCCCCAGAAACCGGTGTGGATCGTCGTCCGCGGGCCGCCGGAGACGATCCGTTCACTCTCCTGCCGGGCCGCTGAGAAACCTGTGAACGCCGTGCTCAGAATGTCGTCCAGTTCTCCGCGACGGTAGGCGCCGCTTCCCCCGTCCGGCGCGGCCATCGCCAGGATGTTGCTGACCGTCGGCGGCGCGAGCGCTTGCGTGGCGGCCGCCACCAGCTCGGCGGGGGCTCGGGCGAACGCGTTTCCGTAGAGACCGTGGCGGCGTCCCGCTGCTGCATCCGGCCGCGTCTCGATGACGCACCGGCGCTGCACGCCGGTGATCGTGATCGGCGTGGGGCTCCCTTGACGGTCGACGGTCCGCGGCTCGTTCCCCGCGGCAACCAGTGCGTCCCGCAAGGATCCGAGCACCGGGTGTTCGGCCACCTGCAGTTCGTCCTGCGCCAGCAGAGGCGAATCGTAGGCGACGAACAGGAGGGGGTCGGCGAAGTTCACGTGCCAACTGGCTGTTGTCGAATCCGCGGGTCGCTCGTACGCGAACACTCCCTGACGGATCGAAAACGGCGGCCGGGCCTGGAGTACGCCGAGCGGCTGTTGCGTCGGCCAGCGGGCATAGTTCACCTCCCCTTCGAAGGGGAATCCGGTGGAACAGGCGATCTCGTAGACCACCCGCTTGTTCTTGTGTCCCATTCGCGGCGGAGAGTCGCGGATGAGACGCCCGGCGTCAAAACTCGCCGACTCCAGCGGCTTCCATTCCATGATCGGCTCCTCGGAGGAAACACGCACCGGGATGACGGCGTCCGCGAACGATCAGTCGGTTGAAGTCACGTGTGCCACGGCTGTGTCAGCCGTGAGAGCGCTCCAAGTCCCTTGGAAACCTTCGGCCGGCGAGAGTCAGCGTATGCCCAACGGGTTCCCCAGATCGGCTTGTGCTCCGTGCATCGCTTCCCACTTTGTTTTCTGCTCCGGGGTCAGGATTTCGAGCAAGTCGGATTGTTCCTTTTGCCTGTGAGTCTCAGATTCTCCCGGCTTCGGCAGCAGACTTCGATTGCCGATGGATTCCCGCCGATATTCGTCCATCGTCTCGCGGACTCGGGTTCGCTGCTCCCGGCTGAGACCCAGTCCGTTTGCCACGTCCGGATGAGCGAGCACACTCATTCCCCTCTGCTGGAGAATGACCTCCTGCAGCCGATTCCATTGCGAGACCGTCAGCGAAGATTTGACCGTGTCAACGATTTGTCGGGATTGCCGCCTCCGATCTTCCGGAGAGCTGGCCTCCCACATTAAACGGAACGTCTCGCCTCGGCTCTTGTTCCCTTCCCGCTCGATTGCTTCCAGCGATTGCACGAGCGCTGCGGCTTCGTCTTCCGCCATACCCAGTTCCTTTTGAACTTCCGTCGCAATGACCAGATGAAAGGGAAAGCGTTTCATAAACTTCGGAACCTCGATCGGAGCGCCGGTCATCGCTTGCCATTGTCTCGCCTGATCCGGCGTCAGAATAGCCAGCAGATCGGCCTTGTATTTGTCCAGTCGAGTCGCTGCCGCTTCATCGCCCGGTCGTGGCGTGCCCCCCGCGAAACCGCTGCGGCTCGTCGGACCCGCCCGCCGAAATTCCTCTTTGATCGTCTCCAGCGTTTTCTGCTGTTCGGCAGTCAACGCCAATCGCCGGGCGATCTCAGGATTCAACAACGCGACTCCACCCCGGTCCTGCAGCTCCAGTTGCTGAAGACGTTGGAATTGTTCCTCGCTGAGAGACTTCTGTATGGTTGCTTCAGACTTCCGCTTGACCTCCTCCTGAATTGCCATTTCGCGGGCGAATTCCTGCTGCTTGTCCTCCGGCGTGCGAAACGCGGGGTGTGTCGGGTCAATCTCGCGCAGCAAATCCAGCAACCTTTTCGACTCGGGTTCGGCTAGCCCCAGCTCCGTCTGAACTCGCGGGTTTGCAAGCAGGTTGATCAGAGTCGATCCACTGGAGCTGTAATCCGGCGACCGGGGAGTCTCGCTGAGGTCAGCGCCCTCCTGCGCCACCGCAGCGGCGGCGAATGCCAGGATCATTCCGACTGTAAAGGCGCCACGAATCCTGTACGTCGACATCTTCTCTTCTCCGAAAACTCGCGCGGGTGCCACTGCTGGACCGTCCGCGGGCCAGCAGTGCTCTTCTCGATTCATCAAGCAGCCGACACTCCCGAACTCCAACCGGACTTGCTCGTTCGATCTGAAGATCCTCTCACGAGAATACTGTACAAGACGAGCAGCCGCTACATGGAATGCCGGAGATGCAATCAGGACCTCGTCGCCACCCGTCACGAAGACAGTGGAACGGGCAGGAAGAGTTTGAGCGGGTCGTCGAGGACCGGCTCGAAGCCGTGTTGGCGGTAGAACGCGGCGGCGGGTTCTTCCTTTACGCGGACGAGCAGCATGACCGGAGATTGGTAAAGAGCACGGCCGACACGGCCGTGGCACACGGAGGTGCGTCGGCCACCCGCCGGCCCGCCCGCCCGACAGATGTTCGCCCGAGATTATTTGCATTCGCGAAGTTGGTCTTGTCGAGAGTCTTCCGGATGCGATAATTCCGGTACAGGCGGAGTTTGATCCGCTGGGATGACGGCTCAGCCTGTCGAACGCGTCCGCGCGACGCTCCGGGACCGTTGTTCTTTCGCACCCCTGATGCCGGGACCAGGAAGGTCGGCTCTCTTCCTCGGGGTGCATTCCCCTTGCCACCCGCAGGAAGCCTGCGAAGCAGTCGCTGCCGCAGGAGCCCCGCCGACCCAAAGGTCTGGACGGCGTTGAATCCGACGGCGGAGGGCCGTCGCACACCGATGAGCTTGCCACATCGTTTCCGAATTCTTCCGCAGACTTGCCCCTGTTGACCGAGTCGAGGTCGAGCCGCGAATCCCGGTGGGGAAATTCGCCGGGATCGCGTCCTGTTGATGTCGAACACCACCCGCTCGCGGGATAGCACAGGCCGCCTGTGCGCGGGCCAGAACGTCAGGAGAGAATCATGGCCACAGGACGTGAATTGCTGGAAAAAATTGCGGCCGACCAGGACGCCGAGGCCTACCGGCACGAGCACTGGCAGGGCTCGTTCGACGAGTACCTCGACATCGTCCGGCAGCACCCCCAGGTCACCCGCTCCGCCCACCAGCGGATGTACGACATGGTCGTCTCCTACGGGTCGTACCCCATCGAAGAAGGCCGCCGGGACGGTTTGCTCCGGTATCGATTCTTTGACGACCCGGACCACAACGGCGAAGACGCGATCTTCGGACTGACCGAACCGCTCTCGCAACTGGTCAGCGTCTTCCGCAGCGCCGCCCTCAAGTACGGCAGCGAACGCCGCGTTCTGCTGCTGCACGGCCCGGTCGGCAGCTCCAAGAGCACGATCGCCCGCCTGCTGAAACGGGGGCTGGAACGCTACAGCCGGAAGCCCGAAGGGGCGTTGTATTCGTTCGGCTGGAAGCAGGACGATGGCAGCGTCATCTGGGATCCGATGAACAGCGAACCGCTGCAGCTTGTCCCGCACGACCAGCGGGAAAAGTTCTGCGCCATCCTCAACGAGGGTCGCAATCCCGACAAAGACTACTGCGTCGAAATCGCCGGCGACGTCTGTCCCCTCTCCCGCTTCTACTTCCGCGAAAAACTCGCCGAGACCGGCGGAGACTGGATCAAGGTCCTCGACTCCATCGTCGTCCGCCGATTCTTCCTCTCCGAAGCCGACCGCATCGGCGTCGGCACCTTCCAGCCCAAGGACGAAAAGAATCAGGACTCGACGGAACTGACGGGCGACATCAACTACCGCAAGATCGCCGAGTTCGGCAGCGAATCCGATCCGCGGGCGTTCAACTTCGACGGCGAATTCAACGTCGCCAACCGCGGCATGATCGAGTTCATCGAAGTCCTGAAGCTCGACGTCGCCTTCCTCTACGACCTGCTGGGCGCCTCGCAGGAACACAAGATCAAGCCGAAGAAGTTCGCCCAGACCGACATCGACACGGTGATCCTGGGACACACGAACGAGCCCGAGTACCGCAAGCTGCAGTCCAACGAGTTCATGGAGGCCCTCCGCGACCGGACCGTGAAAATCGACGTCCCCTACGTCACCAAACTCGCCTACGAACTGCGGATCTACGAAAAGGACTACAACCCGCGCCGCGTCAAAGGCAAACACATCGCCCCGCATACGCTGGAGGTCGCCGCGATCTGGGCCGTGCTGACCCGGCTGGAAGAGCCGAAGCATCACGGCCTGACCCTGCTGCAGAAACTGAAGCTCTACAACGGCAAGAGCCTGCCGGGCTTCACGACGGAGAACGTCGAACAGCTCCGCCGGGAAGCCCGGCAGGAAGGGATGCTGGGGATTTCCCCGCGCTATGTGCAGGACAAGATTTCGAACGCGCTGGTCAACAACGCCGACGCGACCTGCATCAACCCCTTCATGGTCCTCAACGAACTGGAGGCCGGCCTCCGGCATCACTCCCTGATCCAGAGCGAAGAAGTCCGCGACGCGTACCGCCGGCTGATCTCGGTCGTCAAAGACGAGTACACGGACGTGGTCAAGAACGAAGTCCAGCGGGCGATTGCCGCCGACGAAGAGGCGCTCTCGCGGCTGTGTGGAAATTACATCGACAACGTCAAGGCGTATACGCAGCGTGAGAAGGTCCGGAACAAGTTCACGGGCCAGGACGAGCAGCCGGACGAACGGCTGATGCGCTCGATCGAGGAGCGGATCGACATCCCGGAAACGCGGAAGGACGACTTCCGCCGGGAGATCATGAACTACATCGGCGCGCTGTCGCTGGACGGCAAGAAGTTTGATTACAAGACGAACGAGCGGCTGCACAAGGCGCTCGAACTGAAGCTGTTCGAAGATCAGAAAGACACGATCAAGCTGACGACGCTGGTGTCGAACGTGGTCGACAAGGACACGCAGGAGAAAATCGACATCGTCAAATCGCGTCTGATCCGCGACTTCGGCTACAACGAAGAATCGGCCTCCGACGTGCTGCAGTACGTGGCCAGCATCTTCGCCCGCGGCGACGCGAAGCGGGAGTAGCAGAAAGATTCACCGCAACGACTCTCGTAGGGTGGGCTCCCGCCCATCGATTCTCAGAAGGCATGAAACCGTGTCAACAATCCATCCAGAACCCGAACTCGCCCCCCGCCGCCGCCCCTCGCGGCGCGGCGAGCCGACATGGGAACTGGGGGTCGATGCGCCCCGACAAGGCGCGTGGACGGAGGAGGATTATCTGGCGCTCGACAGCAACCGGCTGATCGAGTTCACCGACGGGATCCTGGAGTTCCTGCCGATGCCGAAGCTGTCCCATGCCCGGATTTCGCGATTCGTGTCGGATCTGCTCCGTCGCCACGTGGAGACGCGGCAGCTCGGCGAAGTCTTCTGGGCGCCGGTCAGCGTGAGGTTGCGGTCCGGCAAACTGCGGGAGCCGGACGTGTTCTTTCTGAGAACAGGTCATCCGCGGACCGCCGATGTGCCTGACGGCGCAGACCTGGTGATAGAGATCGTCAGTCCCGACGCCCAGAGTCGGAAACGAGACTTCGAGGAGAAGCGAGTTGAATACGCTGAATCGGGTATCCCCGAATACTGGATCGTCGACCCGGAGACCGAAACGATTACGGTTCTGACACTGCTCAAGGGGGCAACCGAGTACGAGGTGTCGAGTGAATCCAAGGCGGGGGACGTGGCTGCCTCGATCCTGCTGCCCGGCTTTGTGGTGGATGTCACGGCCTGCTTCGCGGCAGGAAAGGGCTGAGCCATGGCAAAGCAGACACCATCAACAGTCTTTCACCAGCCACGAACCACTCACCACTAGCCACTCTGGTGTTTTCATGACCCGCTCCATCGATCGCGATTCCCAACGGTTCAAAGAAATCGTGCGGGGCAAGGTGCGCCAGGGGCTCAAAAAATACATCACCCATAGCGAAATGCTCGGCCGCAAAGGTCGCGAAGTCGTCTCCATCCCCGTTCCCAGCATCGACATCCCCCACTTCCGCCACGGCAAAAAAGGCTCGGGCGGCGTCGGCCAGGGCGAAGGGGAAGTCGGCCAGCCGATTGGTAAGGGACAGGACGAAGGAGACGGCCAGGGCCAGGCGGGGGATGAAGCGGGCCGGCACGTCCGCGAGGCCGAACTGACCCTCGAAGAACTCGCCCAGATGCTCGGCGAAGAACTGCACCTGCCCCGGATCCAGCCCAAGGGGGACGAAAACCTCCGGACCATCCGCACCCGCTATAACAGCATCAGCCCCACCGGCCCCAAATCCCTCCGCCACTTCAAGCGGACCTACAAGCGTGCGCTCCGCCGGATGATCGCCTCCGACGAGTACGATCCCCGCAAACCGATTATCATCCCCACCCGCGAAGACGAACGCTTCCGCTCCTGGACCGACGAGTCGCTCCCCGAAGCGAACGCGGCGATCCTCTACATTATGGACGTCTCTGGCTCGATGACGGACGAGCAGAAGGCGATCGTCCGGACCGAAGCCTTCTGGATCGACACCTGGCTGCAGAGCCAGTACGACGGCCTGCAGCGGCGATACATCGTCCACGACGCCGTCGCCCACGAAGTTGACGAGGACACCTTCTACCGCACCCGCGAAAGCGGCGGCACCCGCATCTCCAGCGCCTACGTGAAAGCGCAGCAGATCATCGAACGGGACTTCCCCGTCGCCCAGTGGAACATCTACATCTTTCAGTTTTCGGACGGCGACAACTGGGGCGAAGACAATTCGAACTGCATGAAGCTCCTGCAGGATCCGCTCATTCCGTCCGCGAACCTCTTCTGCTACGGCCAGGTCGAAAGCCCCTACGGCTCCGGGGACTATCTGAAAGAGCTGAAGAAGATTCAGGGGAAGTGGGACAACCTGATCCTCAGCGAGATCAAAGATCGAGACGGGATCTACGAGTCGATCCGGACGTTTCTGGGGAAGGGGAAATGACGGGGACGGCAGTCCGTTCGCTGGACGGAATTCGGCTGAGTCCGAAGAAATCTGCTGTTGCTGTATGCTGAAGGAACTCCGCCATGTCCATCTCCACCTATCGCGCGCTGCCGCCGGAAATCCAGGACATCCAGGCCGAAATGGAGGCCCACGCCAGGGCTTACGGCCTCGACTGCTTCGAAACGATCTTCGAGATGCTCAACCTCGAAGAACTCTGCATGTTCGCCGCGTACGGCGGCTTCCCCACGCGCTACCCCCACTGGCGCTTCGGGGCCGAGTACGACGAGCTGCTGAAGACCCACATGTACGGTCTCCAGCGGATTTACGAAATGGTGATCAACAACGATCCCTGCTACGCCTACCTCCTCAACACCAACGAACTGTCGGACCAGAAGCTGGTCATCGCCCACGTCTACGGCCACTGCGATTTCTTCAAGAATAACGCCTGGTTCTCCCACACGAACCGGAAGATGCTCAATCAGATGGCCAACCACGCCACCCGGATCACGCGCTACGTGGAACGCGTCGGCTACGAAAAGGTCGAAGAATTCATCGACGCCTGTCTGTCGCTCGAAGACCTCATCGATCCTCATTCGGTCCACATCCGCCGGCAGCCCGAAATTTCTCCGGTGCCCCATGCCGCGCTGCTGCGTGAGGACGACTTCGAGTACCTGCAACAGGAATCCCGGCTCCCCGCCAAGGGCTATCTGCAGCCGTTCATCAATCCGCCCGAAGTGCTTCAGAAGGAAGCCGAGGACCGCCACAAGGCCGAGGAAGAACGGGAACGCAAGCGATCCTTTCCCGACGAACCGCAGCGGGACGTGCTCCTGTTTCTGCTGCAGCACGCGCCGCTCAAAGACTGGCAGCACGACATTCTGTCGATCATCCGCGACGAGGCCTATTACTTCGCCCCGCAGGGCCAGACGAAGATCATGAACGAGGGCTGGGCCTGCTTCTGGCATACGACGCTGATGACCCGGCACGGGCTGACCGACGCCGAGGTGATCGACTACGCCGACCACCACAGCGGTACCGTGGCGATGAGCCCGCAGCGGATCAACCCCTACAAGATCGGGCTGGAGCTGTTTCGCGACATCGAAGAACGCTGGAACACCGGACGCTTCGGCGCCGAATACGACCACTGCGACGACCGCGAAACCAAACGCAAGTGGGACAAGCAACTCGGGCTGGGACGGGAGAAGATCTTTGAAATCCGCAAGGTCCACAACGACGTGACGTTCATCGACACCTATCTGACCGCCGAGTTCTGCGAGAAGCACAAGATGTTCTCGTTCGCCTACAATGACGACAGCGAGAACTACGAAATCGCGTCCCGGGAATTCGTCGAGATTAAGCAGCAGCTTCTGAACAGTCTGACCAATCACGGCCGGCCCTTCATCTACGTCGTCGACGCCAACCACCGCAACCGGGGCGAGCTCTACCTGGCTCATCGCGACCAGGGAGTCGAACTGCGGCAGGACTACGCGCAGGATACGCTGACGAATCTGCAGAAGCTCTGGGCCCGGCCTGTGCACATCGAGACTATCATCGACGACCAGCCTGCGGTGATCTCCTTTGACGGGACGCACCACCAGACGAAGCCGAAGTAGCGGCCGGTCGGCGGATCATGCCTCTCAGTTGTGCAAATCTGCCGCCGTCGCCCGACGCGGTCTGTTGTCATCTCGTCACCAGGTCGACACAGCGATCGGGGAGGGCTTTTGTACGCGCCGGGATGGCGGAACGCGGCGCAACGGGGGCCGTCGCCGGGCATGAGGCTCCCGGCCAAACTCAGCTCGACTTGGCAGCGCGGTCGCTGGCGTGACAGTCGGTTCGGCTTCGCAGATAGCATGCCAGGCAGAGAAACAGCAAGATGGCCGCGGTAACGGCTGCAGCCGATTGGAAAAGGAATGCGACGTGCGTCATGATTTTCTCCTGCGTCTTTGCGATGAACGAGCAATCTGCAGGAACGATCGCAGCGAGCGATAAAGTCGTGCTGAAGCGAACTTAAAACCCGCCTCATCTCCGCTCAAAGACGCAGATAAACCGGAACTTATCTCCGGCTTCCGATCGCTCATGTCTCCGAGCAATCGGAAGCATCCTGGTGACCGAAGGCGATCCAGGGATCGCCAATGTCCGGTTCATCCGGGCGCCAGTCCGTTGAAGTATTCCTACCGGCACTGGCGCAATTCCCTTTCCGCTCGCGTCGCCAGCGAGCGTCTGGTTCAATACCGGCACATCTCGTTCACAATGTGGCGTACAGCAGGGAGCCGGAAATGATGCGTCGAATTCTGAGTGCGTTTTGTCTGATCGCCTTGACGGCGATCCCGGCCATCGCTCGGGCCGATGTCCGACTGCCCGCACTCTTTTCCGATCACATGGTTCTGCAGCAGGGGCAGCCTGTTTCCGTCTGGGGCTGGGCCGATGCCGGCGAAGCGGTGACGGTTTCCGTCGCCGGTCAGTCGGTCCGGGCCACTACCGGCGACGACGGGAAGTGGCGCGTCGCGCTCCAGCCGCTCGAAGTGGCCGAAGGGCTGGAATTGAAAGTCGCAGGCAAGAATTCGCTGACCGTCAAGGACGTCCTGGTGGGCGAAGTCTGGCTCGGATCGGGCCAGTCGAACATGGCGATGACGGTCTCCCGTTGCAACAGCGTTGCGGAAGAACAGCAGGCCGCCCGGCTGCCGAATCTGCGGATGTTCACGGTCACCTCCGGACCGGCGACTTCGCCGCAAGATGAGTGCAAGGGGCAATGGGTCGTCTGCTCGCCTGAAACGGTCGGCAACTTCTCCGCGACGGCGTATTTCTTCGGGCGCGAAATTCATCGGGAACTGCAGGTCCCGGTCGGGCTGATCAACTCTTCGGTCGGTGGAACTGGGATCGAGGCCTGGACCGATCTCGAAGTCCAGCAGCGCGACCCGGAGTTGAAGCCGATCCTGGGCGAGTGGGAAGATCGCATTGCCGCGTACAATGCGGGTCGGGCCAGGCAGCAGTACGAGAGGGCGCTTGCGGCCTGGAAGACGAAGGCCGAGGCGGCTCGGGCCGCAGGCAAGCTCCTGCCCCGTCGGCCGCAGGTCCCGGTGGAACCGCGGCAGGATCGCAACCATCCGGGCAATCTGTTCAACGGCAAAATCGCCCCCCTGATCCCGTACGCCGTGCGCGGGATGGTCTGGTATCAGGGCGAGCATAACACCCGCCCGGAAACCGCGACGCTGTACCACCGGCAGTTGACGCTGCTGATCACCGACTGGCGGATCCGCTGGGGCCAGCCGGAGCTGCCGTTCGCCTGGGTGCAGCTTCCGAACTTCATCGCCCCGGAAACCCGCGACTGGCCGTCGGTCCGCGAAGGGATGCTGCAGACCCTGGAGCAGCCCCACACCGGGATGGCGATCGCGATCGACGTCGGCGATCCGAAGGACATTCACCCGAAGAACAAACAGGAGATCGGCCGACGACTGGCCCTGTGGGCTCTCCACGACGTCTACGGTCGCGACATCCCGTCGTCCGGTCCGATTCCGACTGAGACGACGCTGGAGGGCCGGAGCCTGGAGGTCCGCTTCAAGCACGCTGACGGCGGCCTGGAACTGCGCGGCGAGCATGCGGGCTTCGAAGTCGCCGGAACGGATGGCGTCTGGAAAACGGCCGAAGCTCGCGTCGAAAGTGATACTCTGACGCTCTCCAGCCTGGACGTCCCACAGCCGCACGCCGCCCGCTACGCCTGGTCGAACAATCCGACTGCGGTTCTGTTCAACAAGGCCGGCCTGCCCGCGACGCCGTTCCGGACGGCGCTGCCGAAGCCGTGACGTGTCCGACGGCACGGTCGCCGCGCGGCTCTCCAGCGATTCGATCCACGCTGCGATTGTTGCAGGCTTCGTCGAGACTCGGCACGATCCACGGCAGGCGCCCAACGGTCCGGGAAACGGAGAGAATCTTGAATTTCGCAGTCGAGTCTCTGCTGCTGGCCGGCGGTCTGTTTCTGGCGATGCTGGCCGGTATGGAGGCCGGTCGGCGGATCTGGCTGCACCGCTCCTTGCTCGATCCCGAAAAGTCCCGTCAGGGAACCGGGATTGTCGAAGGAGCGGTCTTCGGTCTGCTCGGTCTGCTGGTCGCCTTTACCTTCAGCGGAGCGGCGGGGCGCTATGACGCCCGCCGCGTGCAGATCGTCGACGAGGCCAACTCCATCGGAACGGCCTGGTTGCGACTGGATCTGCTTCCGGCCGACGTTCAGCCCCCCTTGCGCGATTTCTTCCGCGAATACCTGGACCTGAGAATCGACCTGTTCCGCCGGGGACTCCTCGACGAGTCCGCCCGGGCCGGACTGGTGCGCCAGGCGGAGCTCCAGGACATGATCTGGAAACGGGCCCAGGCAGGGATTGCCGAAGATGGACGAACGCACGTCGCCACCCTCGTCACCCCCGCTCTCAACGAAATGTTCGATATCGCCACGGCGCGCACAACGGCGACGCAGATGCACGTGCCCAATATTATCCTGCTGCTGCTCTGCGCGCTCGCCATCCTCTGTTCGATTCTGGCTGGGTCCGCGATGGCCATCCCGGAAGGACGCAACTGGCTGCATATGACCGGATTCGCCGCCATGCTGTCGCTGACGGTGCTGGTGACCTTCGACCTCGAATTTCCCCGCAGGGGCTTCATCCGCCTCGACGCCGCCGATCAGCCGCTGTTCGAGTTGCGCGAGAGTCTGAAGTCGCCGCAGGCGACCGGTGAATTCAAACAGTAGTCACGCATGCTGCGCCGGAGTATCGCGTCGTAGCGTGACTCGACTGATCTGCGGCGGGCACCCGTACCGCAACGGATCCCGCCCCGACAGCCCCCGACTGACAACCAGCAGCGTCGGATCGACAAAGAATTCACCCGCCGAAAACCGGACGCCGTAGCGACTCGGCGAAAAGACCGGCCCCAGCAGCGGCAGCCGGATCTGCCCCCCGTGCGTATGGCCGGCGAACATCAATTGAAACCCTTGCCGCCGCGCCCAGCCGATCTCGTCCGGCGAGTGGCTGACGAGAATCCGAAATCCCCCCGGCGGCAGGCCGTCGACCTCCGGACGGGGCGGCATCCAGGGCGCTTCTGATCCTGCCAGCAGCAACCCCGCTCCTTCTCGACGCAGCTCGACAACCCGACCGGCGAGGGGCTGCCAGCCCGCCGCTTCCAGCGCCGCGCGGGACGCTTCAGCTTCCTGCAGCCAGTCATGGTTCCCCAGGATGTACCAGCAGCCCCACGGGGCCGATAGCTTGCCGAACGTCGCAGGAACCCAGGCCCGCGTCCGCGGATCGTCGAGCAGATCCCCGCTGAACACGATCAGATCCGGCGTGCCCGCGGCGATGTGGTCCGCAACCGCCGCGAACCACTCTTCCGAAACGCTCCCCCGGAAGTGGCTGTCGCTGAAGTGCGCGATTGTCACGCCGTCCCAGGCCGCAGGCAGATCCGGCACGTGAGCCGTGAACTCGACGCAGTCGAGCAGGAACTGCTGATTCCCCGGCAGTCTCAGCATCCAGCCCGATCGATGCCGTCCCTGGACCTGCGGACCGACTTCGACGCGCAGGTCGTGTCGGGTACAGCGGTAGTCGGTCACACACGCCGGCGGACGATAGCGTTGAAAGCGAATTGCATCCCCCGCCAGCCACACCAGCCCGATCATTGCTGCAGTGCAGCTCGCGACCCATTGAGACCGCAGATCCGGAGCGGACAACTGCGCCGTGCAGAGTCCGAGGCCAAACCAGACGATCCCCGCCGGAAACGCGAGGACGCCGGAAAGCTTGGTCAGCCAGAAGACGAACTTGTGCAGCGGGTGGGCCTCAAACCAGTTCACCACGACCGCCGTCAACTTGGCGAAACCGGCGGAGAGAGCCAGAGTCAGCAGTCCGTACAGCAGAGTCACTCAGGATTCCACACGCTGGGGGCGCACAAAAACAGCCTGCAGGAGACGCCTCCGGCAGGCTGACGCTGTGTCCGAGTATGGACGCTGAGTTACTTCTTCGCCAGTTCCGTCTCGATCGCCTTCACAACTTCCTCAGAGTCCGGCTGCACGCCCGTCTTGAACCGCGCCACAACCTTTCCGTCCCGACCGATGAGGAACTTTTCAAAATTCCACTTCACGGCCCCGTCCATCCCCGGCGTGCTGGTCAGCTCTTTGTAGAGCGCCGCCGCTTCCGGGCCGTTGACGTCAATCTTCTCGAACAGATCGAACTTCACACCGTAGTTCTTCTCGCAGAACTCGCCAATCTCGCTCGCCGAGCCCGGTTCCTGCTTGCCGAACTGATTGCACGGGAAGCCCAGCACGGCCAGGCCCTGATCCTTGTACTTCTCGTGCAGACCTTCCAGCGGCTTGTACTGCGGCGTCGCCCCGCACTTGCTGGCGACATTCACCACCAGCAGCACCTTCCCCTCGTATTTGCCGAGGTCCACTTCCTTGCCCGTCAGCGTCTTCATCTTGTGCTGCAGCAGCTTGGGCGTTTCCTTTTCAGCGGCCCCGGCATTGGCAGACAGCGCGGCGCACACGCCGACAAGCAACAGACAGGTCAGAGTCTTCATACCGATCCACTCCTGAATAACGGACGCCCACCCCCCTCGGGCGGACTTAACGGATCAATTGTAGTCGATTTGTTGCCGAAGTGGAGGGACTGATGAGCGGAATGCCAAAAGCGGAAAGCGGAAAGCCAGCCAGAACTCTCTCTTCCCGTACGGTCGCCATCGGATGGCGGAAGGCGCCCCTTCGTGGACATCTTCGAAGATCCGCCGCAGTCTCAGCCCCGGAGGGGCGTCGGGTTGTAGCCACGGGTGGAGCGCAGCCCGCGTCCCGCGGGCGAAGCGCAACCCGTGGTCAACCGCCACCGGGGAAACCACACGTCTCCTCGAGCCGTCCCGGAGGGACGGAGGAATCTCGCCCTGAAAGATGCACGATCGCCCCGCCTCACGGGAAGAGAATCGTTCGCAAACAGGTCCGCGGACCATCAGTTGGCGAAAGCCTCCCCTACTCCGCCAGCCCCTTCGCAAACGCCTCCACCGGCAGATCCTGTCCGCTGAGCGACTTGAACAGGTCCCCCAGATAGTCCGCAAACACCGCCGACGGCTCAATCAGCCGACAGCTTCGGTCGCGCGCCTCCGACGTCAGCGGCGAATCCGCCGGAAACTGAATCAGATCCAGCACCGTCATGTCCGGACGCAACAGCGACGGATTGACCGGCTGCCGCCGGCTGGCGTGATCGAGACTCCCCGTCGTCAGGACCACCACGTCAAACAGCGTGTCGTAGAGCTGGGCGGGCGGAATGAAACGCGTCCCCGTCTGGCGGGCGATCGCCTGCCCCTCCTGCTCGTCCCCGGCGCACACGCTGACCATCCCGCTCCGCTTCTGAATCCCCAACGCAATCGAATGCGCCAGTCCGCCGCCGCCAACAATTACTGCATTCCGTCGATCCAACGGCCGCTCCCCCGACGTCGTCTTCCCCAGCCGCTCCTCCAGCGCACGCAACGCCGTCTTCCAGATCAGGTTGTGCCCGTGCCAGCCATCCGCCTGCTTGACCAGCAGATCCGTGAAGTTCGCCTGCGTCCCGATCTCGTCCCGCTGCACGGCCAGCCCCGCCAGCTTTCGCCCCGTATCGCCCGTGGCGACGACCGCCGGGATCTTCAAAATCTCCAGCATCTTGGGAAGCTGGTCCAGCGATCGGACATCAAACGGCAGGCAGCGCGTATTGAGCTTCAGCGCATCAAACCCCGCATTGAAC
The DNA here is from genome assembly GCF_030622045.1 of Planctellipticum variicoloris. Taxonomy (NCBI): domain Bacteria; kingdom Pseudomonadati; phylum Planctomycetota; class Planctomycetia; order Planctomycetales; family Planctomycetaceae; genus Planctellipticum; species Planctellipticum variicoloris. The sequence continues at coordinate 371,931 of NZ_CP130886.1, forward strand.
ACCTTCGCCGTCATCACCTCGGCTTCGCCGAAACCCGCCAGACCAATGAACCGCGTCTTCGGCCCGACCTCCCGCCAACGGTAAATATCGTCCAGCTCACCCACCGTCGGCTGTCCGGGAAACGCCTCCATCCCCTTTTCCAGCGCCGCATAAATCCACGGCGAACCGTATTTCCGACCCAGCAGCGAAAAACTCAGCCCGCATCGGCCCAGCCCCAGGCCCACGATCGGCACAGACCGCTTCTGGCTCACCGCCGCCAATAACGGCCATGCCGCTTCCAGCGTCTCCGTCGGCCACGTGAACTTGATTACGTCCGCCTGCGCCGACACCGCCTCGTCGAACACCTCGTCCACGTTTCCCAGCGGTCGACCGAGACTCGTATAGCTGATGACCCGCTGCGTCTTGCCGAACCGCGGAATCCGCCGGGCAATGTCCAGATCCAGTTCCACGTACGCCGGCCCCGCCAGAATCGCCTGCCGCAACAGCCCCTGCCGCTCGTCTTCCGTCCCCTGGAACTGCCCCCCGTCCGCCGCCCGGCGGCACGAAACCAGCACCGGCTTCTTCGCCCCCTCCAGCATCTCCTTGACGTCCGGCTCCTTGATCAGCCGGTCCAGACAAACTTCGATCAGATCGCATTGTCGCGATGCGTTCAGGATGTCGACCTTGGCAAGCTGACGCGATTCCGGCGTAACTGAAATGCAGATCATGTCGGCAACCCGGCAAAAGATGGGAAAGACGAGATGCCGCCAGTGTAGCCGCCCGGCAGCCGCAAGGGCAAAGATCACTTCCTCGCCGCACCCCAGGCCACGCCGGGAACCCGTTTGAGCGCTGACACACGCCGCAGAACCTGATATCTCTACACCCCGCAAATTCAAGCCGGGGAGGGAGCGACGGGATGGCAGTGCCGATTTCGCAGATGTGGACCGTGGCGTCGTACGTCCTTCGACAACGCCTCCAGGGCCGGAAACGCTACCCCCTCGTCCTGATGCTCGAACCCCTCTTCCGCTGCAATCTCGCCTGCGCAGGCTGCGGAAAAATCCAGTACCCCGCCGACATCCTCCGCAAAAACCTTACACCCGAACAGTGTTTCAAAGCCGTCGACGAGTGCGGCGCCCCGATGGTCTCCATCCCGGGCGGCGAACCGCTCCTCCACCCCCAGATCGACGAAATCGTCGCAGGCCTCGTCGCCCGCAAAAAGTTCATCTACCTCTGCACCAACGCCATCCTCCTCGAAAAGCACATCCACCGCTTCAAGCCCTCTAAGTACCTCTCATTCTCGATCCACCTCGACGGCCCCCGCGAAGAACACGACTTCGCCGTCTGCCGCGAAGGGGTCTATGACATCGCCATCTCCGCGATCAAAACCGCCGTCAGCAAAGGCTTCCGCGTCACCACCAACACCACCGTCTATAACAACGGCGACCCCGAATCGATGCGGAAGATGTTCGACACCCTCATGGACCTCGGCGTCGAAGGGATGATGGTCTCTCCCGGCTACGCCTACGAGAAAGCCCCCGACCAGGACCTCTTCCTCCAGCACAAGCAGACGACGCGTCTGTTTCAAAAGATGCTCGGCAACCCGAAACGCCGCTGGAAGTTCAACCTCTCCCCTCTCTTCATGGAGTTCCTGCAGGGGAAGTGGGACCTCGAATGCACCCCCTGGGGCACCCCCACCTACAACCTCTTCGGCTGGCAGAAACCCTGCTACCTCCTCAACGAAGGCACCTGCGAGACCTTCCAGGAGCTCATGGAAACCACCGACTGGCCCAGTTACGGCAAGGCCAGCGGCAACTCCAAGTGCGCCGACTGCATGGTCCACTGCGGCTACGAACCCACCGCCGTCGCCGAAACCTTCAACACCTGGAAAGGCTTCGCCCGCGTCGCCTGGACCACCCTCTTCGGCCCCGGCCGCACCACCATCGACCCTGACCCCGCTCCGCTCCAACCTGCTCCGACAGAGCCGGAGCAAGGCGACCGCCCTGTGCAGATCCGGCTGCCGGTGCTGAAATCGTGAGATCGTCGATCGTTTATGGTTGATCGTTGATCGTTAAGACTCGCAGCCGACTCGAATCCAATAAACTCTTCTCTACCAACCATCAACGATCAACCATCAACGATCAACGATCCCCCCCATGTCCGACTACCAGCGGCAGAATCAATCGGCCTGGAACCGCCTCTCCGACGGCAGCCAGTTCGCCAAAGTCGCCAGCGATGAAGAATGCCGGCAGCCCCTCAAAGCCCTCGACAGCCGCGGCTGGCTGCCGCAGAGCGTCGCCGGGCTGAATGTTCTCTGCCTCGCTTCGGGGGGCGGCTGGCAGTCGATCCTCTACGCTGCGGCCGGCGCCCGCGTCACCGTCGTCGACCTCAGCCCAGGCATGCTGGAGCTCGACCGGAAGGAGGCCAGACGCCGGGGCCTGTCGGTCACGACGATCGAGGCGTCCATGGACGACCTGCCGATGCTCGGCGACGCTACCTTCGACATCGTCCATCAGCCGGTCAGCACCTGCTACGTCCCCGACCTGGAGAAGGTCTATGCGGAAATCGCCCGCGTCAGCCGGGACGACGGACTCTACATCAGCCAGCACAAAGTCCCCACCAGCCTGCAGATCGCCCACCGCGACGACTGCAACCGGTTCGTCATCGGCGTCGAGTACTACCACACCGGCCCGCTCCCGAAGGTCGAAGACACTTCCTATCGCGAAACGGGCGCCGTCGAGTACCTCCACCGCTGGGACCAGCTCGTCGGAGGGCTCTGCCGAGCCGGCTTCGTCATTGAAGACCTCCGCGAACCGAAGCGCGCCGACCCGACCGCCAAGGTCGACCACTTCGGCTACCGCGGCCGCTTCGTCGCGCCGTACGTCCGGATGAAGGCCCGCCGGGTCCGGCGTTCGACGCAAGAGGACGCGGTCAGTCCGCAGCTCTGGCTCCCCCGCTGAAAATCGAAGACCTTGCGAAGCGCCACGATCAAGAGGAGATCTCACGCCACGGCGCGACGGGGGCTCAATGTCGAACATCGCAGGCCGCACGGTGCAAGGAGAACGCCAGCCGATGAGAGTGGAGGGGGCTTTCTGCGTCTACATCACAAATGCCGCTCCACCGATGGCACCAATCCACGTCAGCGCAAGATAGGCGATGAATAATAGCGTAGCGCCCAAGATCAACCAGGGCACCATCGCCAGCGCGAGATCGAGGGCCTTGATGCGCCAGGGGCGCCCCCGGCGATAGAAGCCGCACCGAGAGCAGCAATCTTCTCCAGGATGGATCTCAGTGTCGCAGCAATGACACTGAGCCGGGGAACGGCTGACAATTTGCGTCGAGTGAGACATGCGCTATTCCGGTCTGGAGACGCTAACATACAGCGGCAGTTCGATTCGCTGCGGGGGCTGGTCAAGGACTGGTCACTCGAAGGCATCTTCGTCGTCCGCAACGCCCCTCTGACAACCGCAAAGTCGAGCCGTTCATAACGTCGGAGGGTTGCAGAATCTCGAATGTCGAGTGCTGGCTGGGCAGCACGCCTGCGGGCATGAGCACGCAGTTCTTCTCGCCCCATTCCCTGACTCAAATGCCCGACGAGGGCGATTGAGTTCTCCGGGCGGGGTGACTCCTGATCGACCGAGTTGCGAGTGCCTTTCCACGGACACTCGGCAAGGCGCCGTTGCAAAGCCCTTCACGTATACCGGCGATCAATATGGGCGAAGTGGCAGGATCGGCTTTCCTCCGTCTGCGCGATGTCGCGTTGCTCGATATTCATAACGAGTGCCAATCCCGCGACGGAGCAAGCTGGAATCCGCCGCAGTCGCATCGCGGAGGCTTTTCGCCGACTTGCTGCCGCAATCTGCGTTGAGTTTGCGGGAACAGGAGCGTTGTCTGGAGGCCTCCTGCAGAATCTGCGGGTTACGCTGATTATGTGACGGCGGACTGGCGGTCGATCTTTGGAAACGGCGGTGGAGCAAGAGCGTTTGCGGTCAGGACGGAAAGGATGCCGCCCGGTCGGTCAAATGCCTGCCGCTGCAGGTAAGGCGCCGTTATGTCCGTTTCCTCGATCTCCAGTTCGAATTCGTATCAGCTCTGGTTGCAGAGCCAGACGGCGACCGCCAGCCCAGGCAGCGCCGCAGCGACTTCCACGGGCGCGGCCTCGGGGAGCAAAGAAGCATCGCTGGCCGAGCAGCTCAAGCAGGCGATCAACGAGGTTCTGAGTGGCGTCGATTCGTCGGATGATGAAGAAGACGATCCCCTGGACGCTCTGAGGAAGGCGATCGAAGCGATCCTGAAGAAGAACGGGATCGAGACTGACAAGGCGTCCGAGGCCAGACCGCCGGGCGACGCGACAGAAGCCGCGGGTGCGAGCGACGGCGGCGGCGCGCAAAGCGTCGAGGATCAGCGGGCGCTGGTGCTGTCGGTGCTCAAGTCGCTGCTGGGGAATCCGGAGGGACTGGCGACGCAGACCGGTTCGCAAGCGCCGGCAACCGGCCTGCTGCTGAACGTGACGGCTTGAGCGGCCGGCCTATCTCTGTCAGAGACGCGAAGAACTCAGGGGCGGAGAACTTTTCGACGGGCCGAGAGCATCGAGCGAATATCCTCTCTGCGGTAGGTGGACGACCGCAGGAAATTCGCGGGGATTGCTGCATCCGCGGCGTCGACCCGGTTCAGCGTCGTGCGGATGAGATTCAATAGTTCCTGGGGCAGCGCAAGCTGGACCGGTTCGTCGGAGAGGACGACGGGTTCGACGATCGAAGGGAACTGCTGCAGTCGATCGGCGTCGAAAACGAGCACCGCCGGCGACCACCTCTGCTGCGGCTCTCCGTCCCCCACGCGGAGCCCGCGCGACGACTGCAATTTGTCGTCGCTCAGGGGATACACGTCATCCACCAGGACCAGTCGCGTGAGTTGCACGCGCATGCCGCGGCAAACATTCTCGCTGCTGGCATCGGGTGTGGCCTCCTCTCCTGCAAATCGCATTACGGCGGCAAGAAATGGATCAAACGGTCCGAATGGTTGGTTGTCCTGGTCGGACCAGGGGGTCATCCGGCTGGAGTTACGTTGGCCCTCGACCACGGATCTGGCCTCGATTCCCAAAAACGTGAGAAACGGGCTTCGATTGCGATTGAAACCCTGGCTGCGACCGCGTTCGGGAAGAGTGCGCTCCCAGAGGTTTCCGGCAACTTCGACGGGCAGCAGTTCGTACTCGGCATACGGCACAATTCCGCGCGCCTGGAGATCCTCGGGAAGCTCGCGATCGAGCTTCGGCCGGACGCCGGGACCAAATCCGGGGCAGCGGATCAGCAGTTCGCGGTTCTCCCCGTCCGCCAGCGAGATCTCTTCCGAGTATTTGTACGGTCCGACACCGACTTGAATTGCGTATCCCCCCGATACGACCCTGCCAAAGTCGACTTCCGGCCGTTCCAATTTCACGCCGTTCGTCCGTTCGAGCGCCTGATTCCGTAGTTGAAGTCCTTGAATCGAAACCTTGGCCGACTCCGGCGGCGGCGAGCCGGGCTCCGGCCCTTCGAGTCGGACTTTGAGAGTCGGTTCGCCGAGAGGTTGCAGGGGGGCGGGTGCGGGGCGGTTCTGGATTTCGTTAATCCGGGTTGTCATCTCCATGATGTGCAGCATCAGCGCCTGTCGTTCGTGCGCGATCGACATTCTCTCCCGCTCAAACTGCCAGAACACCGCCACGCTGAGCAGGATAGCGAGCACATTGCCGGCCAGACTGAAGCCGAGGAGAACCCGTTGAGACATGATGCGACTCCACATGGCCAGCCACCAGAGGCGGCGGGCGATCTGACGGGGGTTGCCGAAGCGTTCGAGCACCCGGCGTTCGACGTCGTCCGCTCCGTTCGACTTCACCTGCTCGCGACGGACGGCGCATTCCAGGTGATCGGCCAGCTCGTCGACGATGTCCTGCCGCAGCGACGACGGTTCGTCATCGCGCATGGGAGGCAGGTCGGCGAGCAGGTCTTCGGGGGACATGGCACGTGTCCGGAAGAGACGATTTCACGCGGGGAAGTCGAGAGACGAGGGTCCAGAGTCGAGAGCCAGAACGACGAAGACACAAGAATTCACGCAAAGACGCAACGACGTGGTTTGTGAGTCCCGATGTTGCCGTTTTGTCTGAGATTTGGTGTTTGAGATTTGAGATTTGAGATTTGGTGTTTGGAACTTCAGAGTGCCGGCACGACCAGCGGCGCGTCGAGAATCCCTTCGACGCCGCGGGAGAAGGCTTTCCACTCGACTCTGCGGGCCGAGAGGGCTTTCTTCCCGGCGGCGCTCAATTCGTAGTATTTGCGGCGGCGTCCGTCGACTTCTTTCCAGAACGAGGTGAGCAGCTTCTGCTGTTCGAGGCGATGCAGGGCCGGGTAGAGGCTGCCCTCTTTGAGATCGAAGTAGCCTCCCGACTGGCTGAAGACGCGCTGGACGATTTCGTAGCCGTACGAAGGGCCGCGTGAGACGACTTCGAGAATCAGCGTCTCAACCATGCCCCAGAGGAAACGCGAGTCCATGACGGTGCTCCCGAGACAAACGATACCCAGGCGTGCTGGGTATAAGCCTAGACGCTTGAGGTATGGAGGTCAAGAGGGGAGCGAGTAGCGAGTAGGGAATAGCGAGTAGCCAGAGAACGCGGGCTTATCGCAGATCGCTTATCGCGGATCGCCAGATACGGATCGCCCTTGGTCGAGGGGCGCGCAGATCATCCGCTGAAAGAGGCATTGTGCTGCACAATCGCAGGTCTCTTCTTCGCCGGCGATAAGCGATCCACGATAAGCGATACGCCCGCTTTCTCTGGCTTCTACCTATTCGCTTCCCTCTCCCTCGCACTCCTCCTGCAGTCGCAGCAGGGTCTCGAAGGCTTCGTCGAGGGTACAGACTTGTTCTCCCGCGACGCGGCCGGCGCGATCGAGGCGGGCCAGGAGGCAGGCGTCTTCGAAGTCTTCGTGAGTTCGGACGCCGCGGGAGACTTTGCCCGTGCGAATGTACTCGCCTGCCAGGGGACGCTGTTCAATCAGGTTGCGAGTGCGGTCGGTGATCAGGTCACCGAGGACTTCGAGGCCGGCTTCCACCGGTCGGCGGCGGTCGATGGCCAGGCCGACATCGTGCAACAGGCAGGCCAACAGGAATTCTTCGTCCCACGGCCGCTCGGCGAGACCCAGCTCGAAGACCTGGAGCGAATGATAGAGGGCGTCTCCTTCGGGATGATCGGCGGGATCCTGCATCACGCGCGACAGCGGCTCGACGAGGAGTCGGAGGGCCGCGAAGACTTCGATGGCGTCGAGTTCCGATTCCGCAGACTCCGCGGAATCGTCGTCCGGTCCCATGGCTTCGACGAGATCTTCGATCGACCAGGCGAAGTCTTCACGGGATTCGCCGCTCCGGATGATGCCGGGGAACGAGGCCTGAAAGGTGAGTGACCAGGGGGCGTCGTCATCGGACAGGGCCGGCTCGTCCGGCCGGCGAGACTCGACCTGGTAGCCTGCCTGACGGAGGCGTTCGCGGACCAGTTCGCGGCGGGCGTTGCGGACGGTGATCTCCAGTTCGGCTCCGCGGGCGACCTGGCCAGTAATCACTGCTCCCCGGCAGCGAGGCTCAAAGTGCTCGAGCAGCAGCATGACCTGCAGAGCGGCTTCACGCATGCGGATCAGAATGCCCGCGTCGACCTCCGATGCGAATACGCCGGAGAGGGCGTACATCTGCACCTGGATTTCGGCATGCGACGGAATGTCGTCCCGGTGAACATTCCGCTGTTTCAGCCAGCGCTGGGCGCGGCGTTTGGCGGCCGAGAAGTCCTGTTCCTTGCCGCGCAGAATGAGACGGGCCGCCTCGGCGGCAATCCGTTCGCGAAGCTCATTGTCAGCCATGTGAGGAGACGGCCGGTCGCCGCCATTCGGAAGATCGCATCCAGAACGCCCGACCGGCAGAAGCGCCGCCCGGCCCTGCAATGTCTCTCCAACTCCCTTTTATCGGTTAGTCCGGGGACACGTCCAGTCCGCACCGGCCATTTGCAACTCGCTTCGCGCCTTTCTCGTTTCACTGTTTCTCCGCGTCCTCCGTGTCTTGTCTGTTGAATCCATCCACTCCGCCGCGGCCGGCGCCGATCGATCGTGCCTGAGGCCGACAAGTCTGCCATGGAGCTGGATCGTCGTCGGCATGTTCGCATCAGCCCGAACATCCGTTTGAACCGGAGGCATTCTCGCAACACTTCGCGGTCAATCGTCTTCTTCTCCTGTCCGGCGCGATGCCCTTTGATCACGATCCTCCGCTATGATGGAGCCTGGTCGGGGATCACCCGGTCGCGGCCTGCGGGAGAGAGTCGAACATGCAACTTGTGCTGCGTGAGCTGGAAGTCGCTCTGCGGACGGGACGTCCGGTCTGCTACTGCGCGCTGGTCGAGACGCGGGGATCGACGCCGCAGAAGGCCGGGGCGATGATGCTCGTCTTTCCGGACGGGTCGCAGGTCGGGACGCTGGGAGGCGGCTGTGTCGAGGCGGAAGTCAAACGCCGGGCGCTGCAGCTCCTTGATGAAGGAACCGCGGGCCTGCTGACCTTTCAGCTCGATAGCGACTACGGCTGGGATGACGGCCTGATCTGCGGCGGGCGGATGAAGATGCTCGTCGATCCGATCCGTCCCGGCGACGACAGCAGTTATTACCGGACGTGGTTCGATCGGCTCCTGACGGGGACGGGTTGCACGGAGGCGGTGGTACTCGACGCGGAAGCCGCCGGGGCAGGCGCCGAGGCCGATCGTTATCTGCTCGATGAACACGGCACGGTGATTGCGCAGCGAACCGCGGGGACGAAGGAACTGGCCGGCGTTCGCGAACGATTGCGGTCGCTGGAAGAACGTCCCCGGCCGTATGTCGCGGGGGGGATCTCGTATCTGCCGTGCCTGTCGCGCTGCCGGCTGGTGATCGTCGGGGCAGGACATGTCGGGCAGAAGGTGGCTCAGCTCGCCGCGGAGGCTGACTTCGACGTCTGGGTCATCGACGATCGCGAAGAGTATTGTCAGTCGCAGCGGTTTCCGACAGCGAAGCGGCTGATCGTCGCACCGATCGACCAGGCGCTGAGCGGGCTCGATGTCGATTCCAGCACGTACTGCATCATCGTGACCCGCGGGCACAACCACGACGAAGAGGCGTTATATCACCTGGCCGAAACACGGGCGCGGTATGTGGGCATGATTGGAAGCCGTCGGAAGATCCGGCTGATCTTTCAAGACCTGCTGCGGGAAGGGATTGCTCGTGACGCTTTGCAGCGGGTCTACGCGCCCGTCGGTTTCGAGATCGGGTCGCAGACGGTGCCGGAGATCGCGATCAGCATCGTCGCCGAGCTGATTGCACACCGGAATCTCGGACGAATTCCCACAGGGATTCGCGGAGAGAGTCTGCTCAGCGAGCAGACGGCAGGCTGAATTCGGCCCTGACGGCGGGATGATCGGAAGCGTCTCCCGTTACGTACTCAATGGTCCGGCATTCGAGACCGCGGGCGAGGATCCAGTCGATGTGGCCGCGGGCTGCGGTGATGCCGCCCAGCGGATCGACGACATCTGGCGCAGCCAGCAGCGCTGAGAGGGCCGGGTCGTCGGGCTGCGTGTTGAGGTCTCCCAGGAGAATCGCCGGGGGCTGCAGCGCCAGGAACATCCGGGACACGATCTCAAGCTGTCGGAGACGATCGTCCTGACGGTCGACATGGACGCCGAGAATGCGCACCCGCCGGCTCTGCAGCGTGACCTCCGTCAGGACCGCCTGACGAAACGCTTTGCCGCGGGTTCCGGGTAGCGGGCACCGCTGGACCAGCTCGACCGGGAGGCGGGTCAACAGACCGTTGCCGAAGTGGTCGGTCCACCAGCGCCGTTCCGTCGGGAGGAACGCCGAAGCAATCTGCAGTCGCTGTCCGAGTTCCCCGGCCTGATCCATCCCACCCGTCCAGCCGCCGCCGTGGACTTCCTGCAGCCAGGCGACGTCGAATTCTCCAAGTTGTGCGGTCGTCCGTTCAAGGTCGAGTCGGCCGTCGGCGCCCCGTCCGCCGTGGATATTGAACGTGGCGATTCTGAGAATGTCGCCGTTGCCGGCAACAGGCGCAGGTCCATTCCAGGCGATGGGAACGGTTGCATCAGCCGGCGTCCGATCCGCGCCGTTGCCGATCACCACGCCGACCAGCAGCAGCCAGGGGAGGCACGCGACGAAGCGACGCCGGGGATCGCGACGTGAATTCGTCGGGGCAGGCGCCTCTGCGGTTGCGGACATTGTCTACTCAGAGGGCGAGGGGCGGGGCTTTTCGGCCACGGCCGGTTTGGAAAGGGTCTGCAGGTAGGCGTACAGGTCCGTGCAGTCCTGCAGGCTCAGATCTTTGAGCAGACCGCTGGGCATCAAGGAAACGGGGGACTTCCTGCGGATCGCGACGTCTGACGTTTCGATTCGGAACGTCTGATTCTGCCCGTCGCGCAGCAGCAGACCGTCGACAGATTCGTAGACGATCAGTCCGGAATAAGTCTTTCCGCCATGCGTCTGCAGAATCGTCGTCTGATACCGGGCCGAGACATCCCGGCTGGGGAGGACGATGGCAGTCCAGAGGTCGTTCTTGGAGAATCGCCCGGCGGCGCCGGCAAGGTCGGGGCCGAGGCCACTCCGTCCGCCGTGGCATTGGGCGCATTGGCGTGTCTGATAGAGCTTCTCTCCCCGGCCGACGTCGCCGGTTGAGTTGGACGCGTGGGCGAGAATCTGCTTGAGGAGCGCCAGGTCGGTTTCGTTCCCGCCGAGTTGCCCGGCGGCTTCCTGGGGCCATTTCTGCTGCAACCAGTCGGTCCACTTTTGTGTCGCCACCGGCTGCGGCTGATAGCCGACTTCGCCCGAGACAAACGGGAATGCGACGCCGTTGTTTCGTTCGAGCAGTCGCAGAACCTGTTCGCGGACGGCGTACTCGCGGGCGTCCTGTCCCAGCCGGCGGAAAGCCCGCAGCAGGGCGAACTGTTCGGCGGCGGACTGACCGGCGGGGAGTTTCAGCAGAGCCTGGGCGCAGGCTTCGACGACTTCCACCTGGGACATCTCCAGCCCCTGGAGAAACAGGGGCCGGTCGCGCGGATCGGGTTCGCCCGCCAGCGTCATCAGCACGGCGCCGCGGACGTTGAAACGTTCGAACTGCTCGCGGATCAGCGTGCGATGAGCCGGCTCCTTCGATTCCCCCAGCAGGAAGACGACGTCGTTGTTCCAGGGATAGTCTTCGCCGTGCTTCTCAATGTTCTTGACGAATGCATCGATGGCCCCGGGGAGCAGGTCGCCCGGAATTTCGCTCAGAAACAGCACGTGGCCGGGACGGCCGAATTCTGGTTCGTCCAGGACCGCAGTGGCCAGATAGTCCTCGTCGCGCGACGCCAGCCGCGTATACAACTCTTTGATCCGGTCGTTCCAGTTGGTGTCCTGGGGCAACTTGTGCTTCGCGAACTTGACGTCCAGTCCGACCAGGCCGGCGGCGATCCGCTGGCGCTGTGTCGCCGATCGCGGCACCGGGAACTGCGCGGCGACGAGCAGTTGATGGATGTCATGCACGGCGTCGGAGTCTGCGTTGATGGGTGCGAGAACCTTTTCGAGCAGCGTCTGGTTGTACGGGTGCAGCATGGCCAGCAGTCGGGCCAGTTCGTCGTCCAACTGAGCGTTGCCAGTGGGATAGGCTTCCGACAATGCAATCAGGAGCGGCTGCAGGAGCGGCTCCTCCTGCTGGGGATCGACGGCGCCATTGTAGCCGTCGAAGGCGGGGGGCACTCCGTCCCGCGGTCCCATGTCTCCGAGCGAGTTCTGCAGCAGCCGCACGGCGTCCAGGCGAATGTCCGCCGAGTAGTTGCCTTGAACGAGCGCCGTGGCGAGCGTCGGAACCGTGCTCCGGGCGCGCGTCATCAGATCGGGCATCCGGTCCAGCCAGCCGGCGGCATACGTGGTGACTGCCCGCGATCCCTGCTTTCCGGCTGCAGCCGAGAGATCCTTCAACGCCGATTCCGGCAACCGTCGGACGACCAGCGCCGCCTGCCAGCGAGTGAATCGATCGTCGGATCCAAGCTGCTTCGCCAGCGAATCCATCAGTGGCGCGGCATCATCGATCGTCGGCAGCCCCGCCAGGACTTCGAGGGCGCAGCGTGCGACCAGCGGGTCCTCGTCCGCGACAAAGGCCGCGATCTCGCTCAGATCCCATTCCGCCGCGGGCCGTCGGCCATGCGACCAGACGGCGCGGGCTCGCACCAGGAAGCGGTTGTCGGTGCGAAAGGCCTTCAATTCCTCGGCGGTCAGTCCGCCGAACACTTCGGTCACGATCTCGATGGCACGCGTCCGTTCGCGAACCGGACGTTCGCCGTCCTGAGCCGCGGCCAGCAGCTTGTCGCGTCCCAGGTCGCGAGCCGTCGGCAACCATTTTGCTCGACTCCAGGCACTCAGCGGTTGAGGCGCCCGCAGACAGGCTTCGAGGGGGGCCTCGATCTCGGCAGGTTTGGCAGTCGTTCTGGCCTTCACGCGGTAGACTCCTCCGCGTGTCCCACGGCCGCCGACGCAGACCAGCAGGCTGCCGTCGGGAGCGACCTCGACATCGGTCGGAGCAAAGCCGTTCCCGCCGGCGCCGGACATGAACAGCTCGACTTTGCTGGTGTAAGCCGCCCCGTCACGCTGCAGCCGCAGGAAATTCACGCGGCCGTAGGTCCAGTCGAGCACGAACAGCCCGCCGTGGTACTGCTCGGGAAACTGCGAATGCTCGTAGCAGGCCATGCCGGTCGGAGAGCCGCGGCCCATCGAGGCGACGACGGGAGGCATATCCATGTACTCGTCGGGACGCTTCCAGCTCTTGCTGATCCAGCCGTGATCGGCGGCCGTCAACGTCTGGAAGACCCGTGTCGGTCGATACCAGGGAAGCGAGATATCGCGCTCGTCGTCGCTGTCGTAGGTGAAGATGTCGCCGTACGGACCGAAGGCGAAGTCGTACGCGTTGCGAAAGCCGTCGCCGATCAGTTCGCCGCCCGAAAAGTCGGGCTTCAGCCGCATCAGCACGCCGGCCCTCGGCTGACGGATCGGGGAAGTCGGCAGCGTGGCGTAGGCCGCGGTGATCTCCGCGGTATTCCCGGCAATAATGTACCACCAGCCGTCGGGGCCGTGCTGAATCGAGTGCGTGTCGTGCTCGCCCCCCGTCCGGCAGCGGAGCAGTCGCTCGGGAGGACCGTCGGCCTTGCCGTCGCCGTCCTGATCGCGATAGATCAGCACGCCGCCGTCGCCGACGCACAGGCAGTTGCGGCCGTGAAAGAACAGTCCCATCGCGCCCGACTTCGGCCCGCTGGCGAACTCCTCGGCCCGCTCGGCGACGCCGTCGCCATCGGCGTCGATCAACGTCCGGATGTAGCCGGGGCCGCTGACGACCGGCCGCCCCTGGCTGTCGACGGTCAGGCAGTAGATGTCGTGAGCCAGTTCATCGCCGGCGACCTGCACGACCTCGAAGCCTTCGGGAACCCGCACGCCCGGATCGACGTCGGCGGCGGCCAAGCGGCCGCACAGCAGGAGTCCGCAGAATCCCCGGGACAGCCATCGAATGGTCGGGTTGCAGCGCACTGTGGGACTCCCTTTCCAGCGCGCCACGGCAAGTGAGCCTCAATGCGATCGCGGCGCGGACTTCGGCTTCTGGCCCGAATCCGCGGAATCCTAGCTAGAAACCCGCATCAAGGGCAACAGCAGTGCGCAGCGGAGCGCCGACGCGATGTCGATCAGGCCCCGAGTCCAGTTCGACTAGTTCTTCCTGGGGCCGAGCCGGGCAACGCCCGGATTGCTCAGGACTTCCTTCTGGTACTCCGCGAACTCCAGGCGACGAAGCCCCTCCTCCTTCAACTGCGTCTCCCACTCGTGAATCTTGCTGCGGTCCGCAGTCGTCAGCTTCCACATCCACTGATGCTCGGCCTTCAATCTGACCGGAGTCTTTCCCGGATTGACGGTCATTTCCACTTTCACCGGCAACTGCTTGATCTCGCGCAACTGGTCGTTGACGCGCAGCCGGGCCGCGGGAAGAGGCGCCTGGGGATGCAGGACCGAGTTGAGCTGGGCGATCGAGTCCGCATAGTCGAGGTAGCGCGCGACAGCTTCGGGAATCGCGTCTGTCGTGCACTCGACCTTGTACTGCATGACCTTGCTGTGCATGGTCAGCAGTTGTTTGTCGCGATCGAACTGCGACCGGAACAGCGGATGCAGTTGAAATTCCAGCATTTGCGCCGCCGCCAGTTGATCCGGATCGGACTGTTCGTGGACCTGATCCAGAACCTTGTTGGCGTCCGTCTCCACCAGTTTCAGGAAGTACCGCATCTGCTCCTGCGAGATGCTCGTCGCCACGCGGCGTCCGAGATTCAGGACTTCGAACTGCTTGTGAGCCGCATCGTAGACGGTCAGTTCGCGGGCGGGTTCGGTGTAGTCGTAGACTTTTCCGGCGTGGAACAGCGTCAGATTCCGGCCGAGCACTCCTTCGTCCGCGCCATTGCGGATTACGGTATAGACCCGCAGATCCTGAGCCTGCGAGGGGCAAGCCAGGCACGAAACGGTCAGGGCCGCCATCCACAGCCGGGTGAAACTGAGGGACCGCGCAAGCATCAGAAGACCTTCCATACGGGAGGTGCTGCCGCCGACGGGATCGGCGGGAATCAATGAATTCAGGACGGGATTCGTGCGTGTTACCGCAGGACGCCAGATCCCTCAACGCCAGGTCGTCCGCTCTGCCGGTCCCGGCGACCTTCCGTGCCGAAAAAGTCTGCATCCGCCGGCGTTTCCGGCAAGGTCTGCCGATCAATCGCCGTGAAACTCCCGCAAATCACCGGAGGCGAGTACGATGCTCGAACGTCCTTCCGCCGCCGCTTCCCGCTCAGGAACACCGTCCATGACCGACCCGCTGTTCAACATCGCTGATCAGGTCGTTCTCGTTTCCGGAGGGAGCCGGGGGATCGGTCGCGAGCTGGCCGCCGCGTTCGCAGCTCGCGATGCGATGGTCTTCATCGCCGGGCGGGAAGCCGATACGCTCGAAACGACGGCGGGCGAAATCTCGACGGGGCGCTATCCGGTCAAAACCGTCGTCTGCGATGTTTCGCGGATAGACGACGTCGCCTCAATGGTCCAATCGGTGGTCAGCGAAGCCGGTCGGATCGACGGACTGCTGAACGTGGCCGGCGTCAACAAGCGCAAGCGGGTCGAAAACTACACGCCCGAGGAGTTCGACTTCATCGTCGACATCAACCTGCGCGGAGCGTTCTTCGTCGCCCAGCACGTCGGCCGGCAGTTCATCGCCCAGGGAACTGGCGGCTGGATCACGAACATCGACTCGCTCAACACCAGCTCGCCGCTCACGGGCGTGCTCCCCTATGCGATGAGCAAGGGAGGGCTCAGCATGATGACCCGCGGCATGGCGAACGAATGGGGCCGGCACAAAGTCCGCGTCAATGGCCTCGCTCCGGGATTCATTCTGACCGACCTGACGCAGAAGCTCTGGTCCGATCCGAACATGCAGGCCTGGAACGCGGCGAATTCCCCCCTCGGACGACTCGGAAACCCGGAAGACATGGTCGGCACGGCAGTCTTCCTCGCCAGTCCTGGCGCCGCGTTCCTGACGGGCCAGACGATCTACGTGGATGGCGGCTTCACGGCGGGGATGAACTGGCCGATTCCGCTGGACTGAACAGGCCAGTCTCTCGCTCCCAGTCACTGTCTGGGAGCGTCTGGCAGCGACGCTGTGCGTCGCATCTGACCATGCGCCGGCGGGTGAGAGAAGCGAGGCAGAGCCTCGCAAAGGCGGGCGCCCAGGCAGAGCCTGGGCACCAGTGGCAATTTTCACCGCCGAGCAATTCTCTTCGAAAACTCCTTCCACGGCAGCGTGTTGATCACATCGGCCGCCGTCAGGCCTGCGCGTCGCGCCTGGTAGACACCCCACTCCATCGACGCAAAGCCCCTGGTGCTGTGGGCGTCGGTGCTGATCACGATTGGGATGCCGCGGGCCTTCGCCGCCGCCGCATGGACGTCGTCCAGATCCAGCCGGGACGGGTCGGCATTGATCTCCAGAAACTTCCCCTCTTCCTTTGCGACGTGGAACAGCTCGTCGAAATCGATGTCCGCCCCTGGACGCTGGCCGATAATCCGGCCCGACGGATGGCCGATGGCGTGGACGTACGGATTCCGCAGCGCCATCAGCAGCCGCTCCTGGATTTTGGCACGCGGCTGCTTCAAGCCGTAGTGCAGAACGGCAAGCACCCAGTCGGCCTCGGCGAGGACGTCGTCCGGCAGATCCATGGTGGCGTCTTCGAGGATGTCGCACTCGATGCCGCACAGGACGTGAATGCCCTTTGTCTTCTTGCGGACCGCGTCGATATTCCGCCAGTGTTCGCGCAACCGATCGGCGTCGAGGCCATTCGCCATCGTCACCCGCTTCGAGTGATCGGTAATGGCGATGTACTCCAGCCCGCGGGCCTTGGCGGCTTCGATCATCTCCTCGATCGAGGCCGTCCCGTCCGTGGCTGTCGTGTGCATGTGCAGGTCGCCGCGCATGTTGGATAGTTCCAGCAGCTTTGGCAGCCTGTGCTGTTCCGCCAGCTCAATCTCGCCCCGGTTCTCTCGCAATTCAGGAGGAATCCACGGCAGTTCGACCGCCGCATAGACCTCTTCCTCAGATTGACCCGCAATCGACTCTTCGCCGCGGAAGACGCCGTACTCGTTGATCTTCAGGCCCCGTTCCTGCGCCCTGCGCCGGACGACGATGTTGTGCTCCTTCGATCCGGTGAAGTACTGCAGGGCCGCCCCATACGACTCCGCCGGCACGACGCGCAGATCGAGTTCCAGCCCGCTGTGGAGTCGCACGCGCTGCTTGGTTTCGCCGCGGGCCAGGACTTTTGTTACGAGCGGATGAGCGGCGAGGCAGTCCATCGCCCCCTTGGAATCGGAAGCGACGGCGAGCAGATCCAGATCGCCGCAACTCTCCTTCCGGCGGCGGCAGCTCCCCGCGACAGAAGCCTGCTCGACGGTTCCGGAGGCCAGCAGGTCGGCCACGATTTCATCCGCAGCCGGCTTGGCCACCGCCAGATAAACCCGCTTGCCGACTTCTTCCAGCAGTGCGAGTCCTTCCAGAATCGTCTGGGCGGTCTTCTTGCCAAATCCCTTCAGCTCGGCAATTTTGCCCCCCTCGGCGGCTGCCCGCAGATCCCCGAGCGTGCGGACGTTGAGTTCGTGAAAGAGGGCCGCCACCTTCTTGGGACCGAGGCCGGGAATCCGCAGCATCTCGCGGACGTCGGCGGGGATCTCCGCCCGCTGCTCTTCGAGCTGCGGCAGATGCCCGGTCTTGACGATGGTCTCGATCTTCTCGGCGAGATCCTTGCCGATCCCTTCCAGCGTGCTCAGATCGTGGTCCGGGTCGGCGACAATTCCGGCGACGGATTCGGACAGGTTCTCGATCGTCCGGGCCGCATTCCGGTAAGCCCGGACGCGAAAGGGATTGGCCCCCTGAATTTCCAGCAGGTCGGCCAGTTCGGTAAACAGGGCCGCGACGTCGACGTTCTGCATAAGGCACCCGGCTTAAAATGAAACAGCCGAGAGTTCAGTCTCTCGGCTGGGTCCATTCACCAATCCTTCGATTCCCGTGTACGACGGACGTCCTCGTCCGTCGGCCTCCTTATCGGAACTCTCGCTACACAGAGAGCGACGGACTTGGACGTCCGTCGTACGAAAGACCGACGGTCGTACTACGGCTTCATTCAGCGCGCCGCCAGCGCATTCCACTCCTGCAGCATCGCCTCGATCCTGGCCTTGTTGAAGTCGGCCGGAATCGGTTCGTCATGGTTCTGCAGCAGATCATCGACCGACACCTTCCCGGCGTTGACTCCATCGGCCGGGACATCAGCACCGCTGGTCCAGACAATTGCGTTGAGAATCAGCTTGCGGAACTGGTCGTTGCCCCAGTTCCAGTGGACGTGACCGCCGGAGCAGCCGAAGCCCCGGCCGCCGTCCGGTCGCTGCCGGGCCCAGGCCATGTGCTGCGATTCCCCCTTAGCGATCGCTTCACGCACCGCCGGGTTGCCGCTGTGCGGACCGTCCGGCCGGCTCAGGCTTTCCTTCGGCGGCAGGTCGGTCAGGATCGGCGTGACCCCTTCCATGTTCTCCCGAAACCGCATGTGGTAGTACCACTCGTCGTTCGTCTTGAACGGCTTCACGCCGTTGGCGACGGCATGAGCCGGGAACTTTTGGTAGCTGGCGACCCAGTGAGGATTGACCGACCAGTTCGGCTCGAAGTAGCCGCCGGTCCAGCCGAGGAACGCTTCGCCGCTCGGTCCCTGCGGGACTTCCACGCCGTAGTGAATGCAGACGATGCCGGTCCCCTTGTCGGTCAGGGTCTTGAGCTGATCGAGGTGCGGATTGAAAGGGTGTCCTCCTCCGCCGTCGGAGTAGATCACGATCGTGTTGGCGGCTTCAAGGTCGGCCTGACTCGGCCAGCCGGCCTGCTCCAGCTCGTGGACTTTCGCCTCGACCGGCAGCCCGCTCGCATTGAGCAGGTTCGCCAGCAGATGGCAGCCCGCAGTGTGATCGTGCGCCCCGAAACCGTGGCTCTTGCGACCGGCCAGCAGCAGGATCTGCTTCTTGCCGACCGCCGAGGTCTTCGCGGCGTCGAGCTTCTTCAGCTTGATGTTCTTGAACTGCACCTTCATCGGCGGACCGGCATGGAGCTGCAGCGCCAGGACTCCAGTCGCCCGGCGGTCTGGATGTTCATCGGTGCAGACGGACGTCAGCACGCCATTGATCCGGTGCTCGAAGGTGTAACCCTTCGCGGTGATCCGGTAGCTGTTCCAGTCTTCCTTCTTGATCTTCGACTGGATTTCCTTCGTATCGCCAACGCTGCCGACGACCTCGACCTGCACTTTACCGTCGGCCCCCTTCTTGACGATCGTCTTCTGGCCGCGGTTGGCCAGGATGCCGCGGAAGCGTTCGCCGTAATTGATGCCGGAGTAAGTGTCTCCCGCTTCGAAGTCGGCCTGGTAGCCGCCGATCACCCATTTCTCATTCGGCACTTCGAAGCTGCGATACTGAATGCCCGAGTTGCCGCCGACGAGTTTATAGTCCAGCGTCAGCTCGAAGTCGCCGACCTCGCCGCCCCGCCAGATGATGAACGTGTTCCCCTTGGTCGGCTTCTCGGCGGTCGTCTGCCCGGTAATCGTGCCATCTTCCACGCGCCAGAATTCCGGGTTGCCGTCCCAGCCATTGAGGGTCTTCCCGTCGAAAATCGAGACGCCGTCGTCTTGGGCCTGGGCGGTCGCTGGCGTGAACCAGGCCGGCGCACACAGCAGAGCTATGCTCAGCCAGGGGGTCAATCGAAGCCGCATCGCACTCTCCTGTGAATTCCCGGTTGCCGTCGCTGGACTGTTTCGCGGAGTGGCGCACGGAGGGGCCACCCATCAGCCAGCATTTGAGCATACCGCGACTCCGCTCCGCAACCAGCGGTCGCGGAACCGGATTCCAGGTCAGGGCTGCGCCGGGCCAGTCTGACAGGTCGCACAGCCGGGAGGCGGCGCTGATCCGCCTGCCGAGTGATCGAGGTCCACATCGCCGGCGCGCACGGCCGCCGCCGGAACTCGCTGCCAAAAGCCGGCCAGCTCGATGATGGCCGGCCCGAGGAACCAGACATAGACGGCGGGCGCCACGCACCACAACCAGGGACGGCGGGCTTCGGCCGAGAGTTGCTTTGCTCGCGCCAGAACGGCCTCCGCATCGCGCTGGCGAACGGCGACTGCGCAACGCCAGACGATGGCTGCCCGGTCTACCTCCGCCGGGAAATCGAACCCATCCCGCAATTCCGGCGGCCCCGTGCGGTCGGCATCCACGTCGCGCAGCCAGGCCAGCCAGCGCGGGCCGATCAGACTGTCCGGGGTCGGCACTCCCGCTTTGCTGCAAGCGTCGGCAAGAGCCGGTTCCAACTCCCAACCTGCCGCCAGCCGGATGGCGGTCCGCTCCAGAATGCTGGCCAGCCCCGGAGTCTGTTCTTGAGTAACAGGCGGCTTTCGACCAAACACCACCAGCCCCGCCAGCCCGCCAGCCAGTACGATTCCCGCCAGCGCCCAGCCTGGCAGACCGGCCGGCGCTCGCAATGACAGGAACGCAACGAATGCACCGGCCGCGACGCAGGTCAACGCCCCGCGAACGCGCCGGCGCAGCAGCGGATCGCGATCAACTCGAGCGGCTCCGGTCGTCCGATCTGCTCGCCCGACGGCCAAGTGAACGACGAGCAATGCCCCCCCCGCAACAATCGCGAAGCGGACAAACCACGCCAGAAACTGGGAAAAGAGATCGTGCATTCCGAATCCGAAATGGTTGTCGACGGACTCCGGTCAGCGAATCACAGATAACGCGGCCGACGGCTGGGAACCATGATGGTCCGTCGCAAGGGTCCGCAGCGATTTGCGGGGAAGTTGCCGGTCAGCCTCAGTCAGCAGCAGCCACCACCAGACGGCCGCAGCCACGGCCAAGGATCCCGACAGGACGGCAACGACGGGCGAACCGTGCTGCCCGAGACCGCCGCTGAGAATTGACCATCCCTGTACGACCCCGCCAACGGCTAGCGTCGGCACGCCCGCCAGCCAGAGCCAGGCGGACCGGCGGACCGGTCGGACCTGCCGCTGCCATTCGTCCGACAGTTCGTCTTGAGCGTCAAGCAGGACGACAACCCGTCGGGCGGCGACCGCCCAGAGCTGCGGACGATCGGGAGCGATCTCTATCGCATCGGCCAGCAGGGTCATCGGCCAGGGGGGCGATGTAACTCGATTCAGCCAGGCAGCCAGTTCGGCCGGTTCGGTCGGAACGGTCGAAAGTCTCGGAACTCCGGGCGAGGTCTCCAGCGCCAGGCGGAATGCGTCATTCCAGGGCGCATCGGCCTCCAGCTCCGCGGCAAATTGCGAACAGAACTGTTCCCAGACGCGCGACACGCAACTGCCCTCGTCAGAGTCAGGCGATCGAAGCCGCGACCGAAACGACTTCGGCAGCGCCCCGGACGGCGAAACTCTCTGAGGGGAGCCTACCTCGCACTCAACCGCTTATTCCAGCGTCTCTTTCGAGCTCAGCTCAAAACGGCTGGAACCGAGGTCGAATCCGAACGATCGCAACATGTTGGGGACCGGGCGTTTTCCCTGGGCATCGGTCAGGCGGACGCTGACCGTCACCCGGGTCTGGCTGGGCGGCAAGACGCCTCCTTGGGGAAAGCACGGAATCGCCGTGTTGCCGAGGTTGTAGTCCCCGGAGACGGGGCGTTCGACGAAGACGTGAACGAGACCGTTGGAGGTCGAATCGAGCGTTCCGCCCGCGGCCAGATTGTGGATTCCCAGATACCCGGCGACTACTTGTTCCACTTCCGAAGGGGTCGCTCCCACTTTGGCCGCTTCCCGCGCGGCCTCCAGCGTCGTCGCTGTCACAGCCTGCATGATCAGCGCCACGAACAGGAACTCGAACAGCGCCAGCGTTGCGATGAACAGAATCGGAAAGACCAGCAGGAATTCCAGATAGATCGCACCTCGCCGAGAACTCTGGCCCGGGCGGCGATTTCGCAGACGTCGGAGGTGTCGAAAGGCAACACGCATTGTCAACCGCGTTCAGGAAATGAAACGCCCGGCGGGACGTCGCGAGGGAAGGCTGAAGATCGCTCGGCGATCCGACGGGCGTCAACGGGATCAGACGCTGCGTCACTTTTCGCTGACACAGCGCTTCCCGAAGTTAACCTACGTCAGCAATCAGGCGTTGATCGCGTTGATCGCGTTCGACAAGTCGATCAGCTCATTGACGAGCGCCGACCGGACGACGGCCAGTCCGACGATGACGCCCAGGCCGACCAGCGTCACGAGCAGGACGTACTCGACGAAGATCGTGCCCTTCCGTCGCCCTGACCCCTGCCGACGCAACTGCTTACCACGCTGCCACATAACGCCACCTTCGCGGGAGCGGCCCGCCGCTGACCTGTGAATCGGTTCCTTCGCCGGCCACGTACCCCTCATGGGACGCGAACCGGCTTAACGGTTCCGACTGGTCGCAACTGGTATGCCGTTCTGCGGCCCGCCCGGAAAACGGAGCCAGCGCCGCTGGTCCGACGATGTTTCCGGCAGCTTCGATCGATCGACGAGAGTGGCGGCCCAGGCAGGCTGATCGCGGAGCCACACGCTGGCCTGATCATCCCGGTAGACCTCGACCCACTCTGGCCGGCCGACTAGAAAAGGGAGAGGGCGGTGCTCGACCGGCCAGAGGACGATCTCGGCCTGATCCAGCAGCTCGGGCGGATCGTCGCCGGGCTCAAGTTCTTGAAACGCCAGGAATTGTGCCTCGATTTCGGCCGGATAGATCGTCCGATATCGGCCGTCGAAACCGACGGTGCAGTCTGGGTAAAGATGCCACAGGACGTATTGCCCCCAGCCGTATTGCGTCAGCAGACGCCCTTGAACCTTGCGGTCTGCCAGCCACTGGACCGCGCGCGCCGGTACGCCGGGGACATCGCTGCGGACTTCGACCGCCACCTGCCAGGGGGTAAGCCCTGATGCAGAAAGGCGTTCCGCACCACTCTGGTGAAACAGCCACAGGGCACCGCAGAACAGCAATAAGCCGGCCCAGCGGATCCGCCGCCCTGCGGTGCCGCTCCATTGTTCGTGCAGCAGGGGGAAGAGCTGGAACAAACCGGCCGAGATTGCCCCCGGCAGCAGAACGAGACTGGTCACGGTCAGCAGGCCAATGTGCCGCAAATGGTTCACCGCCTGCCAGCCGACGACCAGCACCGTCACGACCTCTAGCGGTCTCCATTGCCGCCATCCGACGAGAGCCAGCCCGAGCAGCAGAAAGGGGACGCCGTAGACCACCGACGGAGTCGTGGCCCACAGCGGCTGCCACTCCCGAACCGGCTGGTAGGTCACGAGATGCGTCCAGAGCATCGAGTGTAGTCGGGAGCCGTAGGGATTGCAGAACGTCGCCTCGATTGTCAGAACGGGGATCACCGCCAGACAGGCGAACCGCCAGTGGCGACTGCGAATCTCGGAGTGGGTCTCCCACGCGATAGCCGCACAGCCTGCGGTCGTGACGCCGACTCCCGCGAGAAAGCCGCCGTGCAGGTTCACCCAGGGGATCATCACCAGCGGTATCAGCCAGCCGAGCCATTGCCGCCCCGGGTCGCGCATCCGGTCGAGCAGACGTAAGTTCCACGCCAGCAAGGCGTAAGTCGCGAGTTGCGGGCGGATGAACACCAGGAAATCCGAGAGACAGAGCGCCCCGAACCCCAGGCAGACAAGTTGCCCGGAGAGTGACGCGGAGCGATGCCAGAAGGCATCGGCGACCGCCAGCCAGAGCAGGAGCAGCCAAAGGTTGCGCCACAGTACGAGTCCGCCGTCTCCCCACCGCCGGTAGGCCCAGGCCATGCTGTCTTCCGACAGCCATTCGTGATTGATCCACACGGCATTTGGAGCGGACCACGAGAACGGATCGGTCGGTTCCGCAGCGACACCTTGTTCAAGCGCCCGCAGACCGTAAAGTGTGTGGCCCCAGAGGTCCGGATCGGCGATCGACAGGCCGCACAGATAGAGCAGGGTGCTCAGCCAGGCCAGGCACGACCAGCACAATCGCTCCCGCCGGTCTCCGCCAGTCAATTCATGCGGCACGAAACTCATTCTTTCTCCACGGGATGCGTCAAGCCAGCGGAACGATGCCTGTGAGCAACATGGGGTGCAACCGGGTGGCGGCAAGCCAACGTTTTCCCGGAATCGCAGCACTGCCGCGGACCGGCGTCACGTTTCCGGATGTTAGCGATTTGTTCAACGAATGGAGCGCCGTCGGCATGAGGTAGGCTTCCAGCGTAGTCGCACAGAGGATGACGCCGGCTGAACGAATTCGAAACGTACGAACTGTCCGCGAGTTTCCGAGGTCGGGAGCACAAGTTCGGCACATCATCTGCAATTCGAGGAATTCGGGTCAGAGTGCGCATTCCGGCGCGAGGGACCTGGAGGGAAAGATCAGCATGCAGGTCGGGAAATCGATTGCCGCCCGCTTTCGCCACGGCGATCACCGCCGCGGGTGGTCGCGTCGCGCCATCGTGGTGCTGGAACTGATCCTCTGGCTGCCCGTGCTGATGATCTTCCTGGCCGCACTGATCGAATTCGCCATTCTGTACCAGGTCGACAAGCAGGTGGCCTACGCCAGCCGGTTCGGGGCGAAGATCGCCTCCGAACAGTCGCGAATCAATCTGCGCACGCTGAATACGGGCAATCCGTCGCTGCTGAAATCTCAGATCGACAGCTACCTCGCCACCGTCGGACTGGGGCCCAGTTGCGAAGTCTTTCTGGAACACAACGTCTGCTCGGGTCATCCGTTCGTGCAGCAGAGCCCGCCGTCGATCCCGGCGGGATGTCGTTGTGCGCCGGTGCAATCCCCGGTGCGCCCACTGGAACCTTCGCCCTATCCCGGCAGCCAGGCGCACCCCGAATTTGTGCGGGTCACCGTCTGCGTGCGGGTCGCCGGGAATGTCCCGGATCTGCTCGACACGTTCGGCTTCGCCCTGAAGGACGCCACGCTGCGGCACTCGACGACGTTCCGCTACGAACCGGTCAACAGCCCGCCCACGCCGATTATGACGGTCCCGGTGCAGTCGATCGATCCGATGAGCGTCGATCTGGTGGCAGAGCCGAACTTCGAGTCGCCCGGCGGCAGCCAGATCGTGACTTCCCCGCCAGCTTCAACGCTCGTAACGATCACGGCGCCGGACAACGCGCCGGCGAATACCGTCGTCTCGGTCAATCTGAACTCGCTGGCGTCGAGCGACGCCGAGGATCCGTTCGGAAGCCTGGTCTTTCAGTGGGCTTCGGCGGCATCGCTGAGCAGCTCTTCCGGCACGACAACGACCGCGACGCTCCCGATACCAAACTCTCCCGGATCGCAAGATCGAATAGTGACTCTGACGGTGACCGACCGCTGCGGACGCTCACAGGCCGCCTTCATCACCTTCCGTCTGGTCCGCCTCTGACGGGACTCTGGCCGAATATGTTGCGATCTTCTTCTCCACTCCCCCGTCAGTCATCGATCCGCCGTGGAATCTCCACGATGTGGGTGATCGGATTGCTGCCGGCGCTCGCGCTGGGCATGGTCGTGCTGACCGACGTCGCCAATCTGTGGTTGAGTCACATCGAGCTGAAGAATGCCCTGGACGCCGCGGCGTTGTCCGGCGTGAAGACGTGGGGTGAAGGGAACAGCACCGGTCTGGCGCGGCTCGACGCACAAGCGGCGTTCGTGAGCAATACCGTACGCGGTACAGTCTGGTCTCTGGACGCAACCTCGGGCGGCTGCAATAACGGCAACGTTTCGAGCGATGGCGAGATCGTCCTCGGAGCCATCTCGGACATCGGCGCCAGCAACTACGCATTTGACTGCGCTCAGGTTCCCGGGTGCGTGACGGGAACCTTCACGGCACTCTTTGCCGTCGAGACCGATCCTAACGGGGATACCTTTCAAATCCAGACCGGCCCCGGATCCGCGACGGTAGCGAATCGAACATTCCGCATTGAACAATTCACTCAGACCAGCGGAGCCTCGCCGTTGGTGCTCAACAGTGTGGAGCTGGACCTTCGCGATCTGCGGATCGCCTCGTCCGTCGGTGGTACACCCGCAATGGATGACGGCTTTTTCGATCTGAAGACAGCTCAGTCGAACTCGGACAACAACCGCGGAATCGGGACTCCCCCCGGTCCTGGCAACAGCCTGATTGCCGTCAATGACGCCGGTGTCAGTCCGACATTCAGCTTTTCGGGCGGCGCCGCCACAGAACCGCGAGTCATGCGAGTCACCCTTGGCAGTGGATTGCCCCCCTCGACACCGGGCACAAATCGCTTCTTCTGGGGAACCGACACCGACAACGTAGGCGGAAACATCGGCTCAGGCGGTGGCGTAGGTTCCGCGGTCCAGGATTTTGGCGGCGAATTCGGGACGGACGCAAGCAACGCGGCCAGCTCCAATCCGTTTACGACCACCGGTGCGACAGTTCGAATCGTCGTCAGCGGTCAGACGCTGGTCGGCACGCTGACGCGCGTCAATGCGAATCGTTCGACCGTCTTTTTCGACGCGACGATTTCGTCGTCCGGCCAGGCGTTCGGCGTCCGCGCCCGCAAGACGATCCAGGTGCCCAGCATCACCGGCAACCTGCTCGGCCAGACCTTCGGCCCCTACAATGTGACCGCCGAGTCCTACGCCCGGTACGTCTGTTTCAGCGGCAATCCGCAGCTCATCCGGATCAACGCCTACTCCTGCAATTGCCCCTGACGCGAAGCGCTGCCCGGCTCCGGCAATTCAGGATTTCCCCGTGCCGAGCGACTGACCGAAGAACTTCGGCGGAGCATCGACGGTGTAGATGCAGGTCTCTGCGGCGACCGCGTCGCGGAGATACTTGGGCCACTGCAGCAGCCCCAGCAGCGTCTGACCGTCGAACATTCGCAGCGGCTGCCCCTGCAGCGACGTCGCCAGCAGTTCGTCAATTACAGCGGGATCCGGCCGGGTGTTGAGCAGCCGATCGCTGGCCAGCGCCAAGCCCCACTGCGAGCCGTAAGTCGGGACGTTCGCCGAGATCAGCGACGTCTGGGGGAAGACGGAGCCGATCGTCTTGACGACCCGGCTGAGCAGATGCGACAGCGGCGGAGACATCGAACCGGCCTGGTTGACGAACAGGCCCCCCGGCCGCAGCGCATTTCGGCAGAGGGCGAAGAACTCGCGGGTAAAGAGCTTGAAGGCAGGGCCTTCTTCGATCGGATCGGTCAGGTCCGCGATGATCACGTCCCAGGTGTTCGGCGTGGAGGCGACATAGTCCCAGGCGTCGCCGACAGCGATCTCGGCCCGCGGGTCGTCGAACGCTCCCTGGTGGATTTCGGGGAGGAGCTCCCGGCAGGCCTGAATGACTTCGCCGTCAATATCGGCGACGACAACCCGCTCGACCGACTTCCACTTCAGGGCTTCGCGGAGGGCGCCGCCGTCGGCCCCGCCGGCAATCAGAACCGTCTTCGGTGCGCCGTGCAGCGAACAGGGAACGTGGACGATCGGCTCGTGATAGAGGAATTCGTCGCCAGTGCAAGTCTGCCACTTGCCGTCGAGAACGAGGGCTTTGCCATACGGACCCGACTCGACGATGGACATTTCCTGAAAAGACGTTTGACGGTGCGCGAGTAAACGCGTGACGCCATGCTGCCAGACGTCGCAGGGAGTGAGGTATTCGCTGATCCAGAGGTCAGCAGCGAGCAAAGCGCCCGGCATGGATGTCTCGCGGGGTCAAGGGTCGTCGGGATGCTCGTGTCATGCTGCCGAATTGCGGGATCCTCTTCAGAAGCGGCGGGTGGCTGGGGTCGAGTCTTCGAGCTCCAGCTTCGTACCATCTCGCTGGGGGCGGCCCAAAGCAGCCGACCCCAGCCACCCTGAGGAGGATCCCATCGGCTTGAAACGCGGCACTAAAAACGCATGGTAATCAGAGAGAACGGAAATCCGAAATCCGAAGCATGAAATCCGGGCGACGGACCGAAGGCGCGACGCTCGGAGAGATGCAGAGAGCCTGGGAGCGAGAGACGTTAACCTTCGACGGCCCAGCCGCGCGAGCGTTCCACCGCGCGCCGCCAGCCGGCGTAGAGGCTGGCGCGCGACTCGGCGGCAATCTCCGGTCGAAACTCCCGGTCGAGAGCCCAGTGCTTGCGAAGTTCGTCCTGATTCTGCCAGACGCCGACAGCCAGGCCGGCCAGATAGGCCGCTCCAAGAGCCGTGGTTTCCTGCACGACGGGCCGACGAACCGGCAGTCCGAGCAAGTCTGCCTGGAACTGCATCAGCCACGAGTTCGCGGTGGCGCCGCCGTCAACCTGCAGAACGGTCAAAGCGCTGGAACCCCCCTGTGGTTGAGCGGCGAGGTCCTGCTGCATGGCCTGCAGGACGTCGCAGGTCTGATAGGCCATCGCTTCGAGGGCGGCGCGGGCCAGGTGGGCGCGGCTGGTGCCGCGCGTCAGTCCGACAAGGATGCCGCGGGCCTGAGGATCCCAGTAGGGGGCGCCGAGACCCACGAAGGCAGGGACCAGATAGACGCCGTCATTCTGAGTCAGCGACGCCGCCAGAGCCTCCGTTTCGCCGGCCGAGGCGATCACGTTGAGCCCGTCCCGCAGCCACTGAACCGCGGCCCCCGCAACGAAGACGGCCCCTTCGAGAGCATAGGTCGTCACGTCGCCGATCTTCCAGGCGACCGTCGTCAGCAATCCGTGCTGCGAATGCACCGGAGTATTTCCCGTGTTGAGCAGCAGGAAGCAGCCGGTCCCATAGGTGTTCTTGGCGCTGCCGGGAGCAAAGCAGGTCTGACCGAAGGTCGCCGCCTGCTGATCGCCGGCACAACCGGCCAGCGGAATCGGACGGCCGAAGAGAGACGAATCGGTCTCGCCGTAGACCTCGCTCGAGGCCCGCACCTGGGGCAGCATGGCCCGCGGAACGCCGAACAGCTTCAGCAGTTCGTCGTCCCAGTCGCCTGTCTGCAGATTGAACAGCAGCGTCCGGCTGGCGTTGCTTGCATCCGTAATATGGAGTTTGCCGCCAGAGAGTCGCCAGAAGAGAAAACTGTCAATTGTCCCGAAGAGGATGTCGCCCCGTTCGGCCCGGGCGCGCAGGTCAGGGCTCTGCGCGAGCAGGTATTCGATCTTCGTACCGGAGAAGTAGGGATCGAGCACCAGGCCAGTTTTCTGCCGGACGACTTCTTCTTCACCGTTGGCCTTGTGTCGGGCACAGATGTCGGCAGTGATCCGGCTCTGCCAGACGATGGCGTTGGAAACGGGCTTGCCGGTCTGGCGGTCCCACAGGACCGTCGTTTCCCGCTGGTTCGTCACGCCGATCGCAGCGACTTTCGTGGCGGAGCAGCCGGCCTGATGCAGCGCCTGCTTCGCCGTGGCAAGCTGCGATTCCCAGATCGCCTCTGGATCGTGCTCAACGTGGCCGGGCGACGGATAGAGCTGCGGAAACTCCCGCTGCGCGACCGACAGCACCTGCGCCTGTTCGCCAAACGCAATGGCCCGACTGGAGGTCGTTCCCTGATCGAGAGCCAGAATGCAGCGCGACATGGGGGATTTCTCCGTCGGTGACGTCAATCGATTCAGCAGCAGCAGCGAGACGGGGAGACGTTACTTGATTTCCGCGTACGCGGCATCCGTTTTCTGACGCAGCTCCGCCAGAACGGCTGTCGACTCGGGCTGATTCGCCAGATTCTTCCGCTCATAGGGATCGGCGGCGAGATCGAACAGTTCTTCGTAAACCGGCGTTTCGGAAATGTAGCGGGTGTATTTCCAGCGCGCAGTGCGAATCCCTTCGGTCTGCGCGATGTGCGGATGGACGAACCGATGCTCGTAGTAGTATTCCGGTCGCCAGTTGGCGGGCTGCTCTCCCCGCACGATGGGCGCCAGGCTCCGGCCCTGCAGGCCAGGGGAGGGGGCAACGCCGGCGAGATCGAAGATCGTCGGGGCGATATCGATGGTCAGGGCGAATTCCTGGCGATTCTGACCCCGGGCGCCGGTCGCGACGCGGGGATCGGAGACGAACAGCGGCACCCGAATCGACTCCTCGTGCATGAACCACTTGCCGGCGAGGCCGTGTTCGCCGAGGTAGTGCCCGTTGTCCGAGGTGAAGATGAAGACGGTGTTTTCCGCGAGCCCCTGCTCCTTGAGTCGCGCCGTCAGAGCCCCCGCGAGGTCGTCGATCCCCTGGACCAACCGGAAGTAGTCCCGGACAGTCGGCTGAAACAGCTCTTCGGTGAACCGCAGCTTCCAGCGGTTATGGGCTTCGGAGGTCTGCAGGAAGTGCGGTTGCGCCTGGAAGTCGGTTTCTGTGGCTGTCACGGGACGTGGATAGGTGACGTCTTCGTAGAGGGTCTTGTAGCGCGGAGCGGGCTGGTATTGCCACGCATCGCCGTCCTGGCAGTGGGCGGCTTTGGTGTAGACCTGCAGCAGGAAGGGCTGGTCGGCATTGCAGCCTGCGAGGAACTGCAGCGCTTCGTCCCGCTGGGTATCGGTCAGATGTTCGCCGGTCCCCTTTTCGCCCGGCTTGAAATACTGCCCCTGACCGCTGTAGCCCGTGAAATAATCCCAGGAGTCTTTGGGAAGCTGGCCTCCCAGCCCCCATTTACCGACCAGGCCCGTCCGATAGCCGGCCTGCCGGAGACGAACGGGGAACGAGCTGGCGAGCTGCTCGGCAGTCAGCGGTTTGGCGAAGTTCTGAATGCCGTGTCGGGAGGCATACTGGCCTGTGATCAGGCAGGCCCGGCTGATCGCACAGATCGATGTCGTCACGAACGAGTTGCGGAAGATTGTGCCGCGGTTCGCCAAAGCGTCGAGGTGAGGCGTTTTGAGGACGGGATGCCCCAGGCACCCGAGCGTGTCAAACCGCTGATCGTCAGTGAGGATCAGGACGATGTTCGGCCGTTTTGACGTGGCCTCCGCGGCCCCGGCGACGGGGACCACCAGCGACAGAAGGCAGAGACTCAGCAGCAGTCGCATGTCGGCAGACTCCGGAGTTAGTCAATCGGGATGGCGCGACGCGATGGCTATTCCGGCAGCTTCATGCCGAGGACTCGGACCAGGAAGGCCCATTGGTCGGCGGCCTCCTCAATGATCTTGGCGGTCGGCTTGCCCGAACCATGTCCGGCGCGGGTTTCGATCCGGATCAGCACCGGATTCGGTCCTTCATGCGACGCCTGCAGACGGGCGGCGAATTTGAAACTGTGGCCCGGAACCACGCGGTCATCGGTGTCCGCAGTCGTCACCAGAGTCGCGGGGTAGGCCGTCCCCGGCTTGAGATTGTGATAGGGCGAGTAGGCGTACAGGGCCTGAAATTCGTCGGGATCGTCGGCCGAGCCGTAGTCGTCGACCCAGAACCGTCCCGCGGTGAAGCGGTGGAAGCGGAGCATGTCCATCACGCCGACGGCGGGCAGGGCGGCTGCGAACAGGTCGGGCCGCTGCGTGATGCAGGCGCCGACCAGCAGACCGCCGTTGCTCCCTCCCTGAATGGCGAGCTTTTTCGGGCTCGTATACTTGTTCGCAATCAGCCACTCGGCGGAGGCGATGAAATCGTCGAAGACGTTCTGCTTCTTGAGCTTGGTGCCGGCCTTGTGCCAGTCTTCGCCATACTCGCCGCCGCCGCGGAGGTTGGCGACCGCCATCACGCCCCCCATCTGCATCCAGAGGACGCGAGAGACGCTGAAGCCGGGTGTGAGAGGAATATTGAAGCCGCCGTAGCCGTAGAGGAGCGTCGGCTGATTGCCGTCCAGCGGCAGCCCCTTCTTGTGAGCGATGAACATCGGCACGCGGGTGCCGTCCTTGCTGGTGGCGAAGACCTGCCGGACGACGTAGTTCTCCGGATTGACATCGACGTTGGCCCGTCGGATCAGCTTCGTCTCGCCGGTCTGCAGATCATGGCGGTAGATGCTGGGGGGCGTCGCGAAGCTGGAGAACGTATAGAATGTTTCGGTGTCTTCCCGGTCGCCGGTGAAGCCGCCCGCCGAGCCGATCCCTTCGAGCGAAAGGTCGCGGACGAACTTGCCCGCGGTGTCAAACAGCTTGATCTGCGAGACAGCGTCTTTGAGGTACTCGGCGATGAACGTGTTCCCGACCAGCGAGACGCCCGACAGGACATTTTCGGCCTGCGGGATCAGCTCGCGCCAGTCGGCGGGCTTCGGCTTCTCGATGTCGATGGCGATCACGCGCTTCCGGGGGGCGTCGAGGTCCGTCCGGAAGTAGAACGTGCTGCCGTCGTTGCCGAGGAATGTGTATTCGTGGTCGAAGTTGTCGATCAGTTCGACCGCCGGGGCGGCGAGGTCTGCCACGGGCTTGTAGAAGATCCGGTACTTGTCGTCGGTGCCGATCCAGGTGGTGATCACCACGTACTTGCCGTCGTCGCTCACCGAAGCCTGGAAACCCCACTTCGGTTCGTCGGGCCGCTCGAAGACGAGGACATCTTCCGATTGCTTCGTGCCGAGTTTGTGGAAGTAGATCTTCTGGTTGAGGTTCAGCGTCTGGAAGGCCGCTCCGGATTCCGGCTCCGGGTAGCGGGCATAGAAGAATCCGCTGCCATCCTTCAGCCAGCTCGGTTCGTTGAACTTGACCCAGCGCAACTCGTCGTCGAGCAGCTTGCGGGTCGCCACTTCCATCACGCGCCAGACGCGCCAGTCCGAACCGGCGTCCTGCACGCCATAAGCCAGGTACTTGCCGTCCTTGCTGAAAGCGGTCCCCGCCAGGGCGACGGTGCCGTCCTTCGACCAGGTATTGGGGTCGATCAGGACTGCCGGTTCGGCGTCGAGCGTGTCTTGAGTGTAGAGGACGAACTGGTTCTGCAGGCCGTTGTTCTTGCTGAAGACGTAGCGCGGTCCCTTCCGCGAGGGCGCGGAGAACTTTTCGTAGTTCCAGAGTTTCGTCAGCCGCTCGCGGATCACGTTCCGCTCGGCGATCTGCTCCAGAAATCCGAACGTCAGTTTGTTCTGCGCCTCGACCCAGGCTTTGACGTCGGCGCTTTCTCGCACGTCGTCCTCGAGCCACCGGTAAGGATCGGCGACCGACTTGCCGTGGAACTCGTCCACCTGATCGACGGTCTTCGTTGCGGGATATTTGAATTCATCCGCCATCGACGTACTCACTCCCCCGGCCAGAATTACCGCCAGCACGCCGCGTAAGACCATCTCGGGGATCCTTCAAACCAAAAGCCGGACATCCGAGCCGTGCGAAAGCGCGGCCGCAGGAACCGATTGGACCAAGCCGCCACCGGGGAGGCAAGCCGCGCGACTGGCTTTACGACGACGTGATCCGGCGGGAGACTGTGTGCGTTCTGCAGAGGCAGCGCCGAGCCGTGGCGAAAAAAGGCATCGGATAACGTGAGTTCGGGGAGACATGCGTGCTGGGCTGGTGGAAAGCGTGGCGACGGAAGAAGCGTCTGGCGCAGCCGTTTCCGGAGGAGTGCGAGCAACTGGTGCAGACCCGCTGCCGGCACTTTCACGGACTCTCCGACGCCGAGCGCCAGCTTCTGCGGGAGCGAACGCTGCTGTTTATCGATGAGAAGCAATGGGAAGGCTGCAATGGCGTCGTCGTGACGGCGGAAATGCAGGTCACGATCGCCTCGCACGCGGCCCTGATGGGGCTCGGCTTCCCGGAGATCCCCTTTGAACGTCTGCTGTCGGTGCTGATCTACCCGGACACATTCGTCGCCCGGCAGCCCCGGCGAACTCCCTGGGGACCGATGGATCAGGATCTGCCGCTGCTCGGACAGGCCGCCTACCAGGGGCCGGTGCTGTTCTCCTGGCGCGAAGTTGCTCGCGACTGCTTCGAGGCCCCCGCGGGGCGCAACGTCGTGATTCACGAATTCGCCCACCTGCTGGATATGGCCGACCACAACGTCGACGGCGCCCCTGCGTTGTCCACGCCGGAGCAGGCGAACGCCTGGGCCGAAATCGTGCCTCTCGAATTCCGCAAGCTGCAGCGACTGACCGAACAAGGTCGCCGAACCCTGTTCGACGCCTACGGCGCGACCAACGAGGCCGAATTCTTCGCCGTCACCTGCGAGACATTCTTTGAGCGTCCCCGCGAGATGGCCGAAAAACACCCGCGGCTCTACGAGCTGTACCGGGGCTATTACCGGCAGGATCCGGCGGAGCGAATTCGTTGATCGTTGATAGTCGATCGAACGAAGGATGCTCTTCTCCGACCATCAACGATCAACCATAGACGATCAACCATCAACGACTCACTCACGGCGTAAAATCGCACACCGGCGTCACCGACAGGCAGAACTTCGCGATCAGCGTCGCCGCGTGGTCGAGGTCGTCCAGCGAGACGACTTCCACCGGGCTGTGCATGTAGCGGTTCGGAATGCAGACCAGGCCGGTTGCCACCCCGCCCCGGGATAGCTGCAACTGGGCGGCGTCGTTGCTGGCGGGAACCGCCAGACCATTGAGCTGCGTCGGGATTCCCGACGCCCCGGCCTGTTGCTGCAGTCGCTCCAGGACGACCGGGTTCACATTCGGGCCGCGGTAGAGGACCGGCCCCTGGCCGACCTTCACGCGGCCGAACTGCGACTCCTCAACCGTCGGGCAGTCGGTGGCGTGCGTCACGTCCACGACAATGCCGAGCTGCGGATCGATCTGAAACGCACTCGTCTGCACCCCTCGCAGACCGATTTCTTCCTGCACGGTCGAGACCGCATAGACTGCCGCTTGCGGGTTCCCCTCGGCGACGCGCCGAGCCGCGGTGATCACCGTCCAGACGCCGACTTTGTTGTCCATGGCCGGTCCGCAGACCAGATTGTTCCGCAACGGGCGGAAGCCAAGCTGGACGGTGATCGGATCGCCGATCTCGACCAGCGACCGGGCTTCCTCGCCGTCGCGGACGGCAATGTCGACCCACAGGTTCTTGATTTCCGGGACAACTTTCCGTTCCTCGGGTGAGAGCAGATGGATCGGCTTACGGGCGATGACGCCGCTGATCGGCCCCTGGCGGGTCCAGACCTGAACCGCCTGGCCGATCAGCACCTGCGGATCCCAGCCGCCAATCGCATGAACCCAGAGAAAGCCCCGGTCGTCGACGTGTTTGACCAGCAGGCCGATCTGGTCGCAATGCCCCGCCAGCATAATCCGGGGCGATCCCCCCGGATTGACGACGACGATGACGTTGCCGTGCCAGTCCGTTCGAACTTCCGCCCCGAATGACCGCGCATACTCCCGCACGACATTCTGCACCGGACGCTCGAATCCCGACGGGCTGGGTGCGTGGAGGAGGTCTTTGAGAAACTGGGATTCCGCGTCGGTCAGCATCGTCGGCGTCCTGAGAAAGTGATTTCGTCTGTGAAGAATTGATTATCCGTTGGCGGCGACGAAATCCAGCGTCGCCGACCTCCGCTGGTGACGTGCGCCCACAAACGACGACATCCGTGGATCGTCGATTTCCGGAGCTTGGAAGCTGGGTAACTTGACGTCGAACGGGGAAACCCTCGTCCGCTGCATCCTGCCGGAACTCGCTAAATTTGACGTCATCTGAACGGTTTTCGTTTGACCGATTGAAGTCGTGGGCCTACAGTGAAGTCACCTGCCCGGGGCCAGCTTGGCCTGCTGTCGGCACGCGGTGGAATCACTGCCGCAAAGGGTGTCGGTGAATGACTTCATCGGCAAGATCGGTTCGCCGATCAGGTCTGTGGGTGCCACAAGGAGGTGCGCAGGCGGAAACAGCGACGTTTCTGCAGCTCATCAGGGACCAGCCGGCCAGGAGAGATGGCCCGTTGCGGTCGTCCTGACAGGTCGGATGCGATTTCCGGGCTATTGAGTCCGTACCGGACTCACTGACACGGGCTGCATCAAGAGTCACTGTGCAAGGAGGATTGTTATGCCGATCGCTGCTCCGCTCCCTTCGCTCGAACGCCTGGCCAGACTCGTCGAACAAAATGTCCGCCAGCGGACAAACAGCGTGATCTACGGTCTACGGGTCCAGGTCCAAGACGGCCAGCTCGTCATTTCCGGCCGCACATCCAGCTACTATCACAAGCAGCTCATCAGCCACGCCGCCCTCGACGCCGCCGAGGAAGCTTCGATCCGCAACGACGTCGAAGTCTGCTGAGCCGGACGCGAACGCTTACCGCGGACGCATTTCATCCAGCACCGCGCAAACGTCGCTCTCCGGCACATCGGTGAATGTCTCGACGCGACCGAGTTTCGTCGGCAGGATGAATCGCAGACTGCCGGCGACCGTCTTCTTATCAAGCCGCATCCGCCCGAGAATGGCCTCGTTCGACAGGTCGACACCTGCAGGCAGCGAAATCGGCATCCCCAGCCGCTCCAGCAGCAACCGCTGGCGCCGTGTGACGTCCGCGTCGATCAGGCCCCGTCGCTCCGCCAGCCGGCTGGCGTAGAGCATGCCAATCGACACCGCTTCACCATGCAGCAGCGTGCCATATCCGCAAAGCGTCTCGAAAGCATGCGCGAACGTGTGGCCGTAGTTGAGCATCGCCCGCAGACCGGTCCGCTCAAACTCGTCCTGCTCGACGACATCCGCCTTAAACTGGCAGCTCGCCGCAACAATCCGCTGCAACATCGCCGGCTCGCGAGCCTGGATCCGCTCGACCCCCGCTTCCAGCTCCGCAAAAAAGTTCTCATCCAGAATAACGCCGTACTTGACCACCTCCGCCAGACCCGCCCGGTACTCCCGCTCCGGCAACGTCTGAAACGCGTCGAGATCGATCGCCACGCCCCACGGCTGATAAAAGGCCCCGATCATGTTCTTGGCTCGCGGGTGATTGACCCCCGTTTTCCCCCCCACCGAACTGTCCACCGCAGCCAGCAGCGTGGTCGGCGCCTGGATAAATGGCACGCCGCGAACCCAGCTCGCCGCAACAAACCCCGCCAGGTCCCCCATCACCCCCCCGCCGACGGCGACGATGACCGTCCGCCGGTCCGCCTGCATCGCGATCAGCCGGTCGTAGACCTGCGCAACAACTTCCAGCGACTTGGAAGTTTCCCCCGCAGGCAATTCGATCGTCTGACACGTCCAGCCGTCCGCTGACAGACTTGCCGCGACCGTCGCCGCATACAGCGGTCCGACGTGAGCATCAGTCACGATCAACGCCGTCGGTGATGCCGGTACGCTTCCCGACCGGCTCTGCAGCCAGCCCCGAAACCGACGGCCGCTGTCGGCAAGAATTCCGCTTCCGATTTCAATGTCATAGCTCCGCTCTCCCAGCGAAACGGTCACGGATGTGGATTCGACAGACACGGGCGGTTCCTTGAAAACAGTCGTTCGCGCAATGGCCCGACGATTCTAACGCCCTTGATGACACCGTGAAGCCCGCCGCTGCGATTCTCCCGGCCGGCTCACCCCATCCTCTTCCGCCTGGAATTTCCCCGGCTGTTCTCATCGAAAATCGCAGGCCGGATTTCAGCCTCGACTTGCAGGCCGCAACGGCCCGGTCGACTCGCAATGGCCGCCGCATGTGGAGACGTCTCGTAATTCATCTGTTAGTGCACTTTTCACGTCCGGCTAACGGCATCTTCATCGCGACTTGGAATACTCCTCCCGTCGCAAGTAGACCCGCAGGGGTCTTTGTCCGTCCATCGTCGACGACGCGGTCACTCTTTCTTTCATTCCGGAGCAACTTTCATGACGCGATCACGAGACTTTCAGCGGGGAGCGACGCCGCGTCGACGAGCTTTCACGCTCATCGAGCTCCTCGTCGTCATTGCGATCATCGCGATTCTGATTGCACTGCTGCTGCCGGCCGTCCAGCAGGCCCGCGAAGCCGCCCGACGGACGCAGTGCCGGAACAACCTGAAGCAGATCGGCCTGGCCCTGCACAACTACGCATCGTCGCATTCGAAGTTTCCGCCCGGACGGCTGCTGCCGGATCTCGTCACCAACGGGGTGCCGGCAACCAGCTACACCAACTACAACGCGTCGGACGCGCTGACCTCCTGGACGGGAACTCGCTCGGTCCACGTCTTCATTCTCCCCTACATGGACCAGGCGAATATCTACAATCTGATCAACTTCAGCGGTCGCCACTCGCAGCGGTTGACCACCAGCGGAACGCCGACGAATCCAAACTACCAGGCCTACGCCAACGCCGCCGGGCTGTTCCTGTGCCCATCGGAAGGCAATTCCGGGCGGGTCATTTCGGAAAACAACTACGTCTACAACTTTGGCGGCAGTACGCCGTATGCCGGGGCCAGCAGCACCACTCAGCAGACCAATAATACGGCGATGCTGGGAAGTTTCAGTTGCCTCGGCAACGGCGCGTTCACAGCCGGCCGATCCCTGGCCGAGCGGGACTTCACCGACGGAATGTCGAACACGGTCATGTTTTCGGAACGGGCGAAAGGGAGCGGTAAGAATCTGGCCGTTGAACGTCCGTCGCCCTTCGACGTCGTCACCATGCCCGGACGGACGAACTCCATGCTCGACCCCGACGTCATGTTCAACGCCTGCGCGAACTACGCCACGATCGACTCGTTCAGCTTCAACTCCTTCGGAAGCTGGCAGGCGGGCAGCGACTACTCCAACGGCTGGCCGTTCGCGGCCTACAGCGGAACAATGTTCAACCACGTCGCTCCGCCGAACTGGACCGGCAAAGACTGCGGTAACTGGAGCGCGATCGCCGACACTCCCGGGGAGCATGCCATCATTTCTGCCCGCAGCTATCACACGGGCGGCGTGCATGCCCAGTTGGCGGACGGATCCGTTCGCTTCGTCAGCAGCAACATCGATCGCGGAATCTGGCGGGCGCTGGGGACGCGGGCTGGCGGCGAAGTCGTCAGCGACTTCTGATCGCCGGTCGAGACGACCTCCTCCACAATCGACGGACTGCCTGCAGTCCGCGCGAACCTCCTACAGTTCTGTTTTCAGGGTGCGGGCAATGCCGATGCGTTTCTCATGCCTCGCGACGTTGATCATCGCCGCGTCCGCGGGGCTGTCGATCTGCGGTTGCGATCGATCCCAGGTCCCTCCGACGACGGTACAATCGGCGCAAGCGGAACTGGACGCGGCGAAGGAGGCGCTCGCCGGGGGCGACTTTCAGAACGCCGAAACGAAGTTCGCGGCGGCGTTGAGCGGCGGATTGAATCCGGATCAGCTCGAAGCAGCGCGCGTCGGTCGGATTCAGGCGTGGATCGGACTCGAAAGATTCGACGAAGCCGCCTCTGGAATTTCAGAACTGAGTCAGGAGGCGGCTGACATGTCGGAGATTCATCTTCTACGCTATCGCCTGGCCATGAAGCAGAACGATCAGGCGCAGGCTGATGAGGCGCTGGCTGAGGCCCGCAAACTGAACTCACAGGTGAAAGTTCCCGAGATCCAGTGAGCCGGCGCTGCCGGCCAGGAGTGCCAATGTCGTCAGATGTCACGGTCCGTCTGCTGGTCCTCTATCTTGCGTACTGTGCATCGTCGCATTGCCTGGCGGCGGAACCGGCCCCAGCGATCCGCTTTGCCACGTTCAACATTCAGGAATTGAGCTGGCCGAAACTGCAGCAGGTCGATGAGACGGGACGGGGCAGCCATCCGCAACTGGTCGCCGCCGCGACAATTCTGCAGCAGATTCGCCCCGACATCGTGCTGATCAACGAAATCGACTACACCGGCCCGGTCGACGCCGACGGCGAACCGCCGGCCGGGAAAGATGCCGCGGCGGAATTCCTCCGCAGGTATCTGGCAGTTCCCCGCGCGGGTCTGGAGCCCCTTGCCTATCCTTACCGGTTCTACGCTCCGTCGAATACCGGAACGCCGTCGAACATCGACCTCAACGGGGATTCCAAGCTCGACGGCCCCAACGATGCCTACGGGTTCGGCCGCTACCCCGGCGAATACGCAATGGTGCTGCTGAGTCGTTTCCCGCTGGATGCCGCCGAAGCTCGCACCTTTCGAAAGCTGCTCTGGAAAGAGATGCCGGGCAACCTGCTCCCCGACGGGACCGCTGGCAAACCGGCGTTCTATTCGCCGCAGTCGATGAATGTCTTCCGGCTCTCCAGCAAAAGCCATTGGGACGTCCCGGTGACCATCGGGGGACGCGCGATTCACCTGCTCTGCTCCCATCCGACGCCGCCGATCTTTGACGGCCCGGAAGATGCCAACGGACGTCGCAACCACGACGAACTGCGGTTCTGGAGCGACTACCTGGCCGGCAATCCGAAATCCGAGTGGATCGTCGATGACCGCGGTCGGCGGGGGGGGCTCGCCGCCGACGCGGAGTTTGTCCTCCTGGGCGATCTGAACTCCGACCCCGTGCGCAGCGAAGCGGATTACGGGCGTCGCCCGATCGAGTGGGTGCTGAAGGACGCACGCGTCAAGGACCTCCAGCCGACCAGCCCTGGCGCGGCCGAGCAGAGCAACCCGCAAAATCTGAGCGACTACCTGCCGTACAAGACTTCCAACTTCGGCCGTCTGGACTACGTTCTGCCGTCCAAGGGCCTCGCGGTCGGCGGAACGGGAGTCTACTGGCCGGCGCAGGGTGAGCCGGGAGCGGAGAACGCCTGGCTTGCCAGCGACCACCGGCTGGTCTGGGTCGATCTGAAGCTGCCGTAGCGTCGACCAATTCTCGCGGACGACTGGGGGAGCCGCGGCGCGGCGGGTATGGTAGGGGCAAACAGTCCCCGCCTCCGGAGCCGGCATGCCGTCTGACGTCCCCCCGCCCAGCCGCGACGAACTCGCACTGAAATACCTCGAACAACTTCCCTACACGCCCTATCCCGTGCAGGAAGAAGCCCTGCTGGCCTGGTTCGACACCAACACCGGCGTTCTGGTCAGCGCCCCGACAGGCACAGGCAAGACGCTCATCGCCGAGGCGGCCGTCTTCGAAGCCCTCCATACCGGCAAGACTGTCTACTACACCACGCCCCTGATCGCCCTGTCGGAACAGAAGTTCCGCGAGATTCAGGCCGCCGCCGTCGGCTGGGGCTTTGCCGCCGAGGAGGTCGGCCTGGTCACCGGGAACCGGCGGGTCAACCCTGGGGCTCGCGTCCTGGTCGTCGTGGCGGAAATTCTGCTCAACCGGCTGCTCCACCCGACGGAGTTCCCATTCGACAACGTGACCGCGGTGGTCATGGACGAATTTCATAACTTCAGCGACCTGGAACGCGGGATCGTCTGGGAGTTCTCGCTCTCGCTGCTCCCCGATCACGTCCGGCTGATGCTCCTCTCCGCCACGATCGGCAACGCCAATCCGTTCGTCTCCTGGCTCCACCAGTGCCACGGCCGCCGGCTGGAACTGGTCGTCGGCACCGAACGCAAGGTGCCCCTCAACTACCGCTGGATCCCGGACAAGACGCTGATCGAGCATCTGGAAGAAATGGCCGACGGCGACGCCGAGACCCGCCGCACGCCCGCACTCGTCTTCTGTTTCAATCGCGACGAATGCTGGAGCATCGCCGAGGAACTCAAGGGACGCTCGATGCTGGCCGACGGTCAGCAGAAGCTGCTGGTGGCGCAGCTCGCCGAGTACGACCTGACAAAGGGCGCCGGCCCTAAGCTGAAACAGATTCTGATGCGCGGCGTCGGCGTCCATCACGCCGGACTGCTGCCCCGTTACAAGCGGATCGTCGAAGATCTGTTTCAGAAGAAGCTGCTCTCAGTCTGCGTCTGCACCGAAACGCTCGCCGCGGGAATCAACTTGCCCGCGCGCTCCGTCGTGCTGCCGTCGCTGATGAAGGGCAAACCCGGTCAGCAGAAGCTGATCGACCCCAGCTCCGCCCATCAGATTTTCGGCCGGGCCGGCCGCCCCCAGTTCGACAAAGAAGGCTTCGTCTTCGTCCTGCCGCACGAAGACGACGTCAAGATCCTGCGCTGGAAGGAAAAATACGACCAGATCCCCGAGGACACCAAGGATCCGATGCTGATCCGCGCCAAGAAGTCGCTCAAGAAAAAGCAGCCGACGCGGAATCCCGAGAAGCAGTACTGGAACGAGCAGCAGTTTGACAAATTGCGAGCGGCTCCCGCCGGCGATCTCGTAAGCCGGGGCCATCTCCCCTGGCGGTTGCTCGCCTATCTGCTGCAACTCTCGCCGGACGTCGACCGGCTGCGCAGCCTGATTCGCAAACGGCTGGTCGACCCCAAACAACTGGAAGCCAACGAACGCCACCTCGAGCGGATGCTGCTGGCGCTGCACACGGGCGGCTTCGTCCGGCTCGAACCGGAGCCCCCTGCCCCGCCGGAACCCGGCGCTCAAGTCGCTCAGACCGAACCGGAAACTGCCCAGCCCTCCTGGCTGTCGCAGCAGTTGCAGGCCGCCATCGATTCGCAGCACGCGGCAAAGACCGGCAAGAAAGTTGAAACCGCCGATCAGCGAACTGCGGTACCGCAATACCACCCGAAGATGGCTCACGCGACGGAGACCCTGGAACTGCTGTTCGGCTTCCGCAGCATCAATCCCCTCTACGGATTGTTCCTGGTGCAACTCATGGGGGTCGCGTCTCCGGAAGAACGCCTGCAGCTCTGGGAAAGCACGCTCGAACTGCCGGGCAACCTGCTGCGTTACGTCCGCGTCCCCCCGCCGCGGATTATGCCGCCCGGCCCGCTTGCGACGACGCGCGTCGATCTGGAGATCGTGCAGCGGGGCCTGATGCCCGCCGGCGATCTCTACCCCGACTTCGATCCGGACGTCCCGTTCGAGGAGCGCAAGTATCCGCCGGCTCTCGCCGAAAAGGTGCGGATGCTGTTCGAGCACGAATATTCCGAGGTCCGGGATGTTCGGATTCAGGCCGTGTGGGCAATCGGCGATCTGCTCAATTTCAGCGGCGACTTCACCAAGTTCATCAGCGGCCGGGATCTCGCCAAGCAGGAAGGTTTGATCTTCCGCCACGTCCTGCGAACGGTGCTGCTGCTGGGGGAATTCTCGCAGTTCACGCCTCCCGAGGTCGATCCGGAGGTCTGGCGTGCGGAGCTCCGCGACCTGGCCAATCAACTGACCGAATCCTGCCGGGCCGTCGATCCGCAGAGCACCGAACACGCCCTGCAGCACGCCGCCGATCACGACCTGCTCCGCGGCGAGGCCGCAG
Source organism: Planctellipticum variicoloris (assembly GCF_030622045.1). Lineage (NCBI taxonomy): Bacteria > Pseudomonadati > Planctomycetota > Planctomycetia > Planctomycetales > Planctomycetaceae > Planctellipticum > Planctellipticum variicoloris. The sequence goes on from NZ_CP130886.1 coordinate 414,468, forward strand.
CCTCTGCGGAACCGCCCCCAGCGGTCACCGACGAAGAGATTTCGGAGGAAATTGAGGAATTCGGCGGCGGAATTGATGCCTGACCGAGAGCGGCGTGCAGCTCATTCAGAACCGTTTCATCCGTTTCAATCGCGATGCGTTCGTTAAGTGCCGCATAGGCCGCATGGCCGCCGATCCGGCCCAGCGCCCAGGCGACGGCTCCGCGAACCAGTGAAGAGGGGTCGCCGAGGTGCGGAGCCAGATCGGCAATCGACGCAGTGCCGCTCGTATTTCCGAGAACGATTGCGGCATTGCGCCGCAGTCCGTCATACCCCGGCCGGTCGAGGGGCGAGCCGTCAAAGCGGGCGTGAAACTCTGACTCGGACAGGTTCAGGATTTCGGCAGCGCCGGCCGGATTCAGATCGCCGCGCGGTATGAACTCCACCGCAGCCGTCCGTGGCGGCTTGTGATTCCACGGGCAGACGTCCTGGCAGACGTCGCAGCCGAACAGCCAGCCCCCGATCCCTGGACGCGCCTCGGCGGGAATGGGCGACCGCAGCTCGATCGTCAGGTACGAAATGCACTTTCGGGCATCCAGCACTCCCGGTTCCGGAAACGCATCCGTCGGACAGGCTTCCAGACATCGTGTGCACGTGCCGCAGTGGCTCGTCTCATGCGGCTGGTCGTACGCCAGTTCGGCATCGGTCAGTATCGCCCCCAGCAGCAGCCGGCTCCCCATCCGCTTGTGGATCAGCATCGTATTCTTGCCGAACCAGCCCATCCCTGCGAGCCGGGCGAAGTCCCGTTCCAGCAGCGGAGCCGTGTCGACAACCACTCGCGTCTTCGTACCGGGTCCCAATGCGTGAAGAGTGTCAGCAACCTGATGAAGCCGCGCCCTCAGAAAATCGTGGTAATCTGCCCCGGACCACGCATATCGCGCCACACGGGCTTCTCCGGGACCGCACGTTGCCGGCTCAGCGCCGCGATAGTTCATCGCGCACACGATCAGGCTCCGCACGCCGCGCTGGACATTCTCCGGGTGCGAATAAGCCTCCCGGCGTCGGGCGATGTAACCCATCTCGCCGGCAAAGCCCTGCTCCAGCCAGTCGTCCAGCCGCGACAGGCCGACTGGCGACACCGCCGGGGCGATCCCGCACAGTTCGAAACCGGAGTCCGTCGCCGCCAGCTTGACCCGGCGGCTCAATTCGGCCGGATCGAGCGATGAGACGGCAGCAGTCATTGAAAATTAACCATTCCAGCCGGCGCGGACAATTCGACCGCCGCGCCTGCTCTTCAATTCTTCGCGGGAAAACGTGCCGGCGAGTTCCCGAAATACTGTTTGACCGCCGCCCGATGTCGCGGCGAAACTTGCCGCGTCCAGGCTTCCCCCGTGGGGCTCGCTCCGGCAACCACCTGCCCCGGCCGCGCCGTGGGCGGCCCCGTCTGCGGACTCGGCGTCGCCGTACGGGCGGTCGCGGGATCGGTTGCAGGGCGCATCATCGACGGCTGCGGCCGAAATCGCTCGACCCGCGGCAGGCCCGCATCGCCGAACAGCGGCTTTGCAGGAACTTGGGACGTCGACGTTCCCGGGAGCGTCGGCCGCGGACTCCCCCCCCGCAGCGACGAGATCGCTCCACCCATCGCCGCGGCGGCAAGCGATTTCGGCGCGCCTCCCATCGGCAGCAGATTCTGCAACGACTGCAGCTCGCGGGCTTCGCCCGAGACGGCCTGTTGCAGCCCCTGCAACAGTTGCTGACGCTGTGCGGGATCGCTGGGGAGACTGGTGACTCCCTGCTGCAGCATTTCTCGAACGGCCGGCTGCTCGACCAGGCTCTGCAACTGGGAGAGGTTCTCCGGCGTGGCAAACTTTTGCACGACGCCGAGCGCCTGCTCCTCCAGTTGCCGCTGCTGATCGGCCGGAATCGGTCCGCCGCCGGCCTCCATCGCCGCCGTCAGCAGCGACAGGATCTGTCCTGCCTGACCCAGCTCGCTCCCCGCCTGATCGACGCGGAACTTCAGCCGCTGACGCAATGCGTCGACCGTTTCCCATTTTTCATGGGTCAGCGGAGCCCGTTTCACCTCCTCGGAAAGCGCGGCGATTTCTGACTTGAGCCGCGCCTTTTCGGCGGGATCGAACAAAGGCAAGGAGTCGAGCGCCGCCGACATATCCGCCAGCTCACGGGCGGTCTCCTGCCCCAGCGTCGTTTCGACCACCGCCGCTACCGCCGGCTGCCTGGCCGGGATGATCATCGTTCCTGCCAGAAACAGCGCCGGCCAGCCGAGCGCCTGCAGCACGCGGTTCCAGGGCCTGCGCGGGAGACTTTCCCGCCAGCGCTGATGGGCCTGCGGCAACAGAGCCGCCCAACGCTCGTCCGGAGCCTCTTCCAGGGCGACGATCAGCCCCCCGGCTTCGAGCTCATGATCGAGCCACACGGCCGCGTCGCTTCGCGAGATCGCCGGACGCCGCTCCGTCCACCGCCAGAACAGTGCGGCCGGGACCAGCAGGGCGCCGGACCACAGCGTCGCCGGGACGGCCACCGGCCACCAGAGCTTGGCCGCCAGCAGCAATCCTGCCCAGCACCACGCAGCGGCTGCCAGCGGGCCGAGAGCCCTCAGCATCAGCTCCCGACCCAGCAGTCGCCGCCGGCAGACGCGAATCCAGCGATCGGGAGACAAGATGCAGTCCTCCCAGCTCCGCAATTCTACCAGTTCCGCAGCACTACGGAACCATCAGCTCGCTCTGAGCGTCTTCGCCTTTTTCGCGAGCCCGCACTTCGACATTGATTTCGCTGACAGGTTTGTATTCCGCCCGCGGCTGGCGGGCATCTTTGGTTTCACGGGTGATCGTGGCCTTCCAGCGGGCCAGCCCAAACGGGACATCGCGACTCCGCCAGATCGACGTTTCCTGAATGGTCCGGCCGCCTGGGCTTTCGATGTTCACTTTTCCATCGAGCTGATCGGCCTTGACCGCCCCAAGCCCCACTTCGGGATCGACGTCCTTTTCGGCGGTCTCCCAGTTCCGGTAGTAACCCAGCACGAGCCCGACGGGGTAGAGCTGCAGGGCGGGTTGAGCGATCGAAGTCGGCTCTCCCTGTCCGATTTTCCGGAATCCCTTGATCACCGGCAGGAATGAGACGGGCACGCCCTTCTCGTCTTTGGGATTCTCGATCACTCCCGAGTCGGGGACCAGCACTTTGTAGATTTCGGTTCCGGTCACGCCGGTGTCGAGCTTGCCGTCCCGCTCCCGACCCCGTTCGATCTTGATCTCGAGCCATCGACAGGGGACTTCTTTCCCTTGGTACATCCCCTGTTCTGCGCCGACCGACTTGATCCAGACGTGCTCGATCCACGGGGGGATTTCCAGCTTCCCGAGCGTGGAATCCGGGCGGATTTCGACCTGCGTGTAGGTTCCTTCGTAGCGGACCCAGGTGCCGTCCGGGGGGAGTTCGAACACGCCGACCTGCGCTGCGGCCGTGCCGCTCCACAAACACGCCAGACACAGCCCGGCCACCGCGGTGATGCGCGCCATCATGAAAGGGAAGTCCTTGAAACCCGGGTCCGGAATGGTGCGACCGTCGGGAGACTTCCCGACGAATCCCCAGTCTCTCACACTGCCCAAGTGCTGGCAAGGTCTAATCTTCCGGCGTCAGGAGCCATTTCGAGGCGCTTCCGGGCGAACCGGGGCGAGGTTCCGCTACTCAAATCTCCGGATGACCGATATAGTTCGGAAAATCGACATACTCATCGGCCCGGCTCTCCTTCCAACGTGTTGCCGGCCCTGACCTTGGAGCATCGACCGATGGCTGACGAAGCCAAACGCAGCAAAGCCGAAGTCCTGAAAGAAGAAAGTCGACAGCTCCGCGGCCCGCTCGCCCGCGAACTGACGGTACTCGACCAGCATTTCAGCGGAGAAGCCGAATCCCTGCTCAAGTTTCACGGCTGCTATCAGCAAGGCAACCGCGACGAGCGGAAGGCCAAGAATCCCGACGGGACTCCCAAGGCCAAAGAGTACCGTGTGATGGTCCGTACCCGGGTTCCCGGCGGCAAAGTCACGGCCAAACAGTTCCTGGGGCACCTCGATCTTTGCGAAAAGTACGCCAACGGCACTCTGAAGATCACGACGCGGCAGGGATTTCAGTTTCACGGCGTGCTGAAAAACGACCTCAAGGCGACGATCGCCGCAATTAACGCGAACTTGCTGACGACCCTCGCAGCCTGCGGCGACGTGAACAGGAATGTGATTACCTGCCCGGCGCCGTTCAAGAACAACGGCGTGCGCGCTCAGATGCAGGCCCTGGCTTATCACCTGGCCGAACACCTGAAACCGCGATCGACCGCCTACCACGAAATCTGGCTGACGGACGACAGCGGGCTGACCGAGAACTTGGCCGAGTTCCAGCCGGTCGACGAACCGCTGTACGGCAAAGCCTATCTCCCCCGCAAGTTCAAAGTTGCCATCGCCCTCCCCGACGACAACTGCGTCGACATCTTCGCCAACGACCTCGGCCTCCTCGCCGTCGTCGAGGACGACCGGATCGTCGGCTTCAACGTCATGGTCGGCGGCGGCATGGGCCGCACCCCCAGCGCCGAGAAAACCTTCGCGGCAGTCGCCCAGCCGCTGGCGTACATTTCGCCGGAGCAGGTCGACCTGGTCGCCGAGGCGATCATCAAGGTCCAGCGGGACTTCGGCAACCGGGAAGACCGCAAGGTCGCCCGCCTGAAGTACACCATCGCCAACCTCGGGCTGGAGGCGTTCAAGGCCAAGGTCGAGGAATACTACGGCCAGCCGCTCGCCCCCCCGCGCCCGATCCCGATCCTCAAGGCCGAGGACCATATGGGGTGGCACGAGCAGGGGGATGGGAATCTGTTTGTCGGCATCAACATCTCCGGCGGCCGCATCAAGGACGACGGCGATCTGCGGATCAAGTCGTTCTTCCGCGCGGTGCTGGGGAAATACGGCATGGAGACCCGGCTGACCTGTATGCAGGCGGTGATTCTCTGCGACATTCCGCCGAGCGAAAAGCCGGTCATCGAGCAGATGATGCGCGATCACGGGATCGTGCCGGCGGAGGAATTGACGCCGGTCCGCCGCTTTGCGATCTCCTGCACCGCGTTTCCTACCTGCGGTCTTGCCGTGGCGGAATCGGAGCGGGTGCTTCCGGACGTGATCACCCGGCTGGAGGCGGAGTTGACCCGGCTGGGGCTGGAGCGGGAGTTGTTCGCCGTCCACATCACCGGCTGCCCGAACGGCTGCGGCCGGCCCTACACCCCCGACGTGGGGATCGTGGGCAAGACGCTGGGGAAATATACGCTGTTCGTAGGGGGGAACTCGATCGGCTCGCGGCTGGCATTTATCTACAAGGATCTGGTTCCTTACGAAGAGCTGATTCCGTCGCTGGTCCCGCTGCTGGAATTCTTCAAATCGGACCGGCTGCCGGGCGAATCGTTCGGCGACTTCTGCGCCCGTCAGGGGGCTGAAGCCCTTCAGGCGTCCGCCAGTCCTGCGGTTGCCGCTGCGGGCTGAGAACCGGTTGTCAACGCTCGAGACCTCGGATCGCGAACGGTCGGCGTCTGCACCCTGCGGATGCCGGCCGTTCTGTTATTCCGTGACACGGTTCATGGAGAATTGCGCACGGACCATTTCCGACGCTGTGCCGGACGGCTATTCTGAATTGCGGGCGTTCAGCCCTGCTGCAAGACGATCCCTTCCGTTCCGTCGACGTTCCGTCAGCGCAGAAAAACCTTCATGAATCTCACGCCCGTTCTCGACGTCATCGGCAATCTGATCTACGCCCTGCAGGCTCTGACGGCCATCCAAGGAGCCTTCCTGGTGATTCTCGTCTTCCGCCGGATCGCTCAGAAACGATTCGGCACTCCCGCGGCCTCGCAGGAGTTCCTGGGGGAGATCCGGCAGCGGCTCAAAGAACGCAACTACGACGAAGCGGCTCAGATCTGCGATTCCCCGCCTTACTGGAGCAAGGCGTCTCCGCAGTTGATTCTCATCGCACTCGGGAATCGGGGTCTTCCGCTCGCGAAGCTCAAACAACTTCTTGGCGAGAAGTTCGAACGCGATGTGCTCGCCGACCTGGAGTACCGCGTCGCCTGGATCAATACCGTGATCAAGACGGCCCCGATGCTCGGGCTGCTTGGTACGGTCGTCGGCATGATCGCCGCCTTCGGCAAAATTGCGTCCAGCCAGAAGACCGGCGTCGACCCTTCCCAGCTTGCTGACGACATCAGTTTCGCCCTGTTCACGACCGCGATCGGGCTGATGATTGCCATTCCGCTGGTGATGATTCTGGCGTCGATTAACGTCCGGATCGCCAAACTGCAGGACTCGGTTCAGAGCGACGTCGGCGAGTTTCTGGACGACTTCGAAGCCACGACGAGGAAGGCCTGAGCATGGCGGCCCGCCATCGCATGTTTGCCGACGTCGAAGCCTCGGGCTGGAAGCGGACCCGCCGGGTGACGACGGGCGACATGGACATCACGCCGATGATCGACGTGGTATTCCTGCTACTCATCTTCTTCATGGTTGCTTCGACGATGCAGGGGACGCCGGAAATCGACGTGCCTCCCGCCGCCCACAGTCTGGGGGTGGAAGCCAATAATGCCGTGGTGGTCACGATCTTCGCCGCCTCGGCGCGCGGCGCGGAGCGGATTGTGCTGGGCGATGGCGCCGGGGACGAAGGGAGCCTGGACGATGTCAAACGCTACGTGGCGGACGCCGCTCGCGCCGGCAAGACGAACGTGGTGCTCAAGGCTGAAGGAGACGTTCCGCACGGAGTCGTGAATCAGCTTTCTCGCGCGATCGGCGAAGTCGAAGGGGTCAAACTGTACGTCGGCGTCGGAGATCAGCCATCGCGCTGATGGTCTTGGAAAGCGGGGGCGTGCATGGCAATCCGGTTTCGCTGCTCACACTGCAACGGTCTGCTCAGCATCAGCAGTCGCAAGGCCGGATCGCTGGTGACGTGTCCGACGTGTGACCAGGAAACTCTCGTGCCGCTGGAGGATGCGTTTGAAGCTCCCGTTCCGGAAGTGGAGCCGGACCTGGAGTTCCCTCCCGCTGCCGAGCCCGAAGTCGAGATGCGGTCGGAACCCGAAGACGACATCGTGTTCGGCTCGTACGACGACGAGCCGCCGCCCGCCGCGGCGGAGCCGCCGGTCCAGGTTTCCGCTCCAGTCGTCCCGGCCGTCGTGACTGTTCCGATTGCCGCTGCATCTCACCCGGCCGCAGCGCGGCCGGTCGAGCGTGAGTGGTCCGACCCCGAAGAAGCGGAGCAACCATTCCAGTTCAACTCGCGGCGTCTGGTCGAAGAGGACGAGGAGATGGATCTCACGCCGATGGTCGACGTGACCTTTCTGCTGCTGATCTTCTTCATGGTGACGGCGTCATTCAGTCTGCAGAAGAGCATCGAGACGCCGACGCCGCAGCCGGATCAGCAGGGGGCGGCCCAGAGCCTGCTGAATCTGGAAGACCTGCAGGGGACGTCGATTCTGGTGAAGATCGACGCCGCCAACACCCTCACGCTCGACGACGAGCCCTGGCCCGATCTGGGGCGGCTTGCGGAGGCGCTTCGAGACAAGATGCGCCGGGAACAGAAAACCGAAGTGATCATCACGGCCGATTCGGCGGCGCTGCACCGTACTGTCGTAACCGTGATCGACGCGGCGAATGAAGCCGGCATCCAGAAAATCCGACTCGGCTCGCGCAAGGGATAGTCGACCGCAGCAGCACTCGATCATCGTGAATCCGCAGCAGCAGGCGTACTTCCGCAGGAAACCGACCGTTCATGGCATTCCTCGAAATCCTCCGACCGGGCCAGCCGTCGCAACGACAGGAACTGTCGCGCAGCGAACCCGTCCTGGTCGGCCGACTGGAATACAGCACAATCCGCATTGACGAAAACGACGTTGCGCCGATCGTCTGCCGCATCGGCTGGAGCAAGTCCGGATTTGAGGCGACTTCGGCGAATCCGCAGGGTGTCAGCGTCAACGGGCACCTCGTCGCGCAGGCTCGCCTGTCGACGGGCGACCTGATTCAGGTCGGGACCTGCACGCTGGTTTTCCAGGCGGAACAACCGGCGGCATACCCGGCGGCGGCGCCGGTTCACAAAGAGCCGGCGAAAGCGCCGCGCGAGCCCAGGGTGGCGGAGCCGCCGGCGCGCGAAGCGCGTCACAGCCCGAAAGCCCGCCCCGCCCCTGTTCTGGACGACGGTCCCGATGTTCCCGAATCGGTCGAACTGCCGGCGCTCGCCGAGAATCCTCGCTTCCAGGGTTCGCGCATCAACACGGCGCGCGGCGCCGATCTGCCGGCCAAGCTCAAAGTCAAGAACGTCCGGTCCGCCAGGCCGGGGGAACAGGACGCTCTGCGGTCGCCCCTCGTGCTGGGGCTCGGCGGCGGCGCACTCGTGCTGCTGCTCGCCACGGCGGCCATCTGGTTTTTGATGGGCCGTGAAGTCGCCAACCGACTCTACGATCGCGGCGTGACGGCGCTGGGAGACGGTCAGTTTGCGCAGGCCATCCAGGCTTTCGACCAGTTTGTCGAACGTTACCCGCGAAACGGGCTGGTTTCGAAGGCCATGATCGGCTCGGGTAAGGCCCGGATTCTGCAGGAGATCGGCGGCGCGGCGCCGAGCTGGGAACGGGGGCTCGAACAACTTCAGGAATTCGTCAAACAGAATCGGAACTCACCCGAGTTTTCCGAGCTGGAACCGACGATTTGCGAGTACGCCGAGCAGATCGCTGTCGGCGCCGCCAAAACCGCGGAAGCCACACGCGACGAGCAGCCCCTTGCCTGGTCTGCCGATGCGCAATTGCTGTTGGAAAGGCACTCCGATCCGCAGCAGCCGCCCGTCACTTCACTGGAACGGATTCGAGTCGCCACTGACCAGGCGCGCCGGGCCATTGTCAAACAGCAGAGTCTCGACACGGCGCTGGCGGCGATGACCGCCGCGATCGAGGCGAAGAAGCCGCTCGATGCATTGCGCGCCCGCGCCGAGCTGCTCCAGCGCTATCCTGACCTGGCGACTCAGGGGGCGGTCCAGCAGCATGTGAAGACGGCTCTCGAGCAGGAGCTGTCGACCGTTGCGGAACTGGCCGAACCGATCGCCGCAATACCCGCCGTCGCGGATCCGTCGCCTCAACCGCTCGTCCCGACTCCGCTGGCTCGCGCTCGCACCGACGAAGCTTCGGAAGGTCGCCGAGTTCTCGTGGTGTCGAAAGGGGTTCTGTATGCCGTCGACTCCATCACGGGCGAGCCTGCCTGGCGGCGCAATCTGGGTGATCGCGCGGTTTTCTTTCCGATCCGCGTCCCCGGCGGAGCTCGGGGGATCATTGCCTACTTTCAGATCGATCAGTCCGTGCGGCTGCTCCGCGAAGAGGACGGCCTGGATGTCTGGCGCCAGGAACTTCATTCGCAGCCGACGGACGCGCCGCTGATCCACGGCGGACAGGTTTACCTGCCGCTGGAGGACCGTCGGCTGGCCCGGATTGAAATCGACTCCGGCCGCCTCTCCGGAGCGCTGACGCTTTCACAACGTCCGGTGACGACTCCCTGCCTGTCCCGCGACGAAGCGACGCTGTTCGTCCCAGGGGAGCATTCGTTGATCTATGCGATCTCTCTCAACCCGTTTGCGGCGGTCTCATTGACCTTTACGCAACATGCTTCGGGCAGCGTGGTGGTTCCGCCCCTTGCGCTCGGTCGACTTCTGCTGCTGTGCGAAAACGATCGGGAAAGCTCCGGCAGACTCCGGCTCTGGAACGCCGACGAACCCCGCCAGCCGCTGTCGGAACTCAAAGGGGTTTCGCTGAACGGCGTCGTCCGGGATCCGCCTGTCGTGCGCGGCCCGCAGCTCGTCGTCCCCCTGACGAATGGACGTCTCGAAGCCTTTGCCGTCCGCGACGACCCGGAGCGGCCGGGGCTCGTTCCCATCGCCGGCTACCAGGTCCCCGGAACGGGAACCGTGCCGATGCAGTTGTCACTGGGGCCTGATGGACAGTTCTGGCTGGCCAGTAACGCCTTCCGCAAGTTTCAGCTCACATCCGACAGCATCGGCATGGATCAGAATGCGGTCGCCACTGGACTGGCGACGCAGCCGTTGCAGTCGGTCGGCGACGATCTGTTCGTCGCCCGTCGGCCGCTGTGGGCGAGCGGAGTGCAACTGTCGCGCGTCGATCGGGATCAGCTCAGCAGCCCCTGGCGGATTACGCTTGGCGCGGGGCCCCTGGCGGTTCTTCCGACTGCTTCCGGACTGACGATGCTCACGGAAAATGGAGAAGCCGTGTCCATCTCCGCCGAGCGACTGCGTCAGGGAGGACTCGATCCGCGCGGGTCGCGCGACATCGAGTGGCCCGTGGCCCCGGCCCGTCCGTTGCTGGCGACGACACTGCCGGATGGCCGCTGCGCCGTCCTCGTCCCCGGTCACGATTCCCAGTCGATCGCGGTGGTCAGCCCGGCCGGTATTGTCGATGCGAGTCTCATTCCCCCTGCACCGCTCGATGTGGCGCCCGCTCCGCTGGAGGGTGGATTGATTCTGCCCCTGGCCGGCAGCCTGGCCTGGCGCCCGTTGCGTGGCACCGACCCGCCGCCTCAGGATTTTATCCTTCCGATCACGGGGGACGTCTCAAGACACTGGACTCACGTCACGGCTTTGAATGAAACGACGGTGCTTGCGTGCGACGATTCCGGCGAATGCCGGGCCATCGAGTGGAAGCGGGGGGACCTTTCCCACCTGGCGGAACGTGCGATTCTCAGTCTGGCGGAGCCGCTGGCGCTGCCTCCCGTCGGCTGCCAGGGGCAATGGTTCCTCGCCGACCGATCGGGGCGGGTGATCCGCGTGTCGGAAGATCTCCTCGAACTGCAGGCGGAACGCGGGTTTGAAGCGGGGGTCTCCATGCTCGCCACTGTCGAGGGGATCGCCCTCGCCCAGTCGACTTCCGGAACCCTGCACTCGCTGCCGATCGAAGGCGATTCGCTCGCGTCGCTGTGGAGCGCGGAGCTCGGGCCGATCGCACTCCTGTCTGCGGCCGTCGTCCAGGGAGAGCAGCTTGTCCTCGCGGGGACCCGCGGCGACGTCCTGCTGCTCAATCGCGCGACGGGGGCGGAAATCCGCCGGCTCAAACTTCCCCAGCGACTGTCGCGACTGATTTCGACTGCGGCAGGCCCCGTGGCGATCGCGGCCGACGGAAGTCTGTACCTCCTGACTGTTCCGCCGGGAGGTCAGCCATGATTGCCGGTTGTTCGAGATCCTTTCCACTAACGGCACGGCGGCTGACGGCGTGTCTGTGCCTGTTGCTGGCCGGCCTTTGCGGCGCGGCCGGAGCGCAGGAGGAGGTCGAACCGCCGCTGCCGAAGTTCGAGGATCTGCAGGTTCCCGAGTATGAGGCGCTGCTGAGCGGACGTCCGGTCGACTGGTTCGTGCTGACGACGGAGCAGAAAGTTCTGTTTGTCGAGCCGGTGCAGCCTCGTCCGGGAACGCTGACCGATCTGGCGACCAAGTACGAGGCCAGTTTCAAGTGGCCGAAACCCCGCAACAAGGACGAGCAGCGGGAGCAGACCGAAAAGCGCGCGCTGCTGCAGCGGCTGCGAATTTCGCTCTGGGATGCACCGGGTGAGAGCGAATACCTGATCGAAACGCGGGTGATCGAGCGGATCATCTACTTCGAAGATCTGATTCTGCAGCGAGTTCAACTTCTCCTCGATCAGAATGACACTCTGAGAGCCTACGAACTGCTGACCCTCATCGACCGCAGGCAGCGGGGCTGGCCGGAGTCGGACAAGGCCATTCAACGGTTTCACTACGTGGAAGCCGGGGTGCAACTGACCAACGATCGTCCCGAGGACGCTTTGCGATCGCTGGAAGCGCTCCTGGCGATGAATCCGCAGTACGAGGGGATGTCCGAACGGGCTGGCGAGGCCGTCAACATCCTGGTTCAGCGCGCCGTCGACGCGAGCGATTTTCGAGGCGCCCGACATTACCTGGCGCGACTGGCGCGATTCCGTCCGGAGCATTCGGTGTACTTGCGCTGGAAGCAGGAGCTGCTGTCCCGCACGCAATCCGAGATGCAGATCGCTTCGATGCTCGCGCGGGATGATCCGCGGGCCGCCGCCCATCGCATTGATGCCGCCGCACGGATCTGGCCGGACACGCCCGGGCTTCGCGAGCTTCACCGCAGCCTGCTGGAGGCGGCGCAGTTTCTCAAAGTCGGCGTTCTGACGTTCGCGGGCGACAGCCCGGCTTATCCGTTTCCGACGCGTGCCGACCTGCGAAGTCGTTCTCTCACCGAGTTGCGGCTGTTTGAACCGGGGCGAATTGATGAATCGGGCGTACGCTACCGGAGCGGGATCTGCGAAGAATGGGAGCCGACCGACCTCGGACGCGAGCTTCGTCTGAACGTGGCGGCGCGACGCGCCCTCTGGGAGTCGCGTCCGGGAATTTCCGCTCTCGAAATCCAGCAGACACTGCAGCGCCGACTCGATCCGGCCAGTCCGGATTTCGACGAACGGATTGCGGCGCTGGTCACCGGGGTAGAGGCCCGTTCGCCTTGGGAAGTGGTCATCAGCTTCCGGACGCCTCCGTTGCGGCCGGAGTCGCTGCTGGCTTTGCCGCTGCTGGCCCCTCCGGGGGACTCGGACCTGGCTGCGGATCTGACTCCCGGCGCCCGGCGCGCCCTGGGGCGCGGAAATGCGTCGCTCGCGGCCCGTTTCCAGCTCGAACGGCGGGATGACGACGATCAGTCCCTGCTGCGCGTGCGGGAGCCGAACGGGAAGTCGAAGCAGCGGTATCTGACGGATCTCGACGAACATCGGTACGAGTCCTGGGAGCGATCGCTGCAGGCGCTGCTGCGGGGCGACGCCGATATCCTGCCCTATGCCCGGCTGGCTGATGCGAAACTGCTGCAGTCCGACGGGCGATTCTTCACCGTTCCCGCCGCGATTCCCGAAACGCATCTGCTGCAGATCAATCCGGAAAGCGCTGCACTGAAGAACGGCCCCCTGCGGCGGGCGCTCCTCGCGGCGATCCCTCGCGAGCAATTGCTGCGGGACGTGGTTCTGAAGGACGCCGATCCCGCCTGGGGGCGGCTGACGACGGCCCCGTTCCCGATCAGCAGCTTTGCCTACAATCGCGTTCTCGCCCAGCCGGTCTACGACCCGCTGCTGGCGGCATCCCTGCTCCTGACCGCCAGGAAGGAGCTGGGACTGGAAACGGTTCGACTGCGTCTGGCGCATCCGGGAGACGACGACATCCGCCGGCTCTGCGACGAACTGATTCTTGCCTGGAAGCGGGTGGGGATTGAGGTCGAGCTGGTCGATCCTCGCGGCAAGCCTGGCGAGCCCCCGTGGGATCTGGCGTTTCGAACGCTGCAGCTTGCCGATCCGGCGGCCGAGCTCTGGCCGCTCGTGACCGGGGCCGAACGGACGGAGATCGCCAGTCTCGCTCCGCTTCCAGACCGACTGCGGCAGAGTCTGCTCGGCCTCGAACAGGCCGGCGACTGGACGACGGCCACAAATCTGATCCAGCAACTGCAGGTCGACATGCTGGCGGAGGCCCGCTGGATTCCTCTATGGGAAGTCGAGCAGTTCTGGATCGCGCGTCGCCGGCTGGGAGGTGTCCCGTCGCCGCTGCTGAATCCCTATCACAATGCGGAGAAGTGGATTGTGCAGTCGTGGTTTCCGCAGGAGACGCCCTGATGCCGAGTGCGATTCTGCACTTTCCGGTCGCTCTGCTGGTGCTGCTGTCTGCAGTTCTGCCGGTCCAGGCCGAGGACGAGGCCCCGCTCTGGGAGTGGCGGCCTTACCGGGTCCAGGCGGTGCTGACGGCCGACCGCGACGATCCCGTTCTCGACGGCCGGCTGGCTGCGCTGGCCGCCGATCTCTCGGCGCTGACGGATCGCGTGATCGGTCCCGGCTGGCGCCTTGAGATTCACCGTCCGGAAGACCCCGGGATGCCTGCCGTCGCGGAGGGCGTCCCTCCCTGGAAACTGCTGAACGAGGCCGAGCCGGGCACGGCCGACGTCTGGTTGCGGATTCACGTCGCGACCACGGTCGGACAGACAGCCTGGCAGATTCAGTGCTGGCAGCCCGAGCTGGAGAGCCGCTCTCCGGTGGTGTCGGGGACGACCTGGGATGATCGCACTCTCCCCGAACATCTGCTGGCCGCGATCCGCAGCGTTTTCCGGCCGGTGGCGCGCATCGACGCGGTGAACGGTTCCGACGTTCGACTGCAGCTCCGGGCAGGCGAGCTGGCGCCGGCCGATTCCGACGTGGTCTGGGTCCGCGAGGGGGACTTGCTCGAAGTCGCCGTCGTCTTTGCCGCTCAAGGGACGACGCCGGGCCAGCGGCGCGAGATCCCCTGGACGATCGTCGAGATCGACTCGGTCGACCGCGCGACGTTGCAAGGCCGGATTCATAGCGGCCTGCGACAGGCGTTGAGCGCCCGCTCCCGCGGCCGGATGCAGCAGACGGGGGCGCTGGTCCGTCCCTGGTATCGTCAGACCGAGCTTGTCCTGCAGACGTTTGGAAAATCTCCGCGGCGGCTGGGAGGGAGCCGCGTGACGCTGGCCGAAGCACTCGGCGAGGAGGCTCCCGCCCCGGCGGAGTTGCTGACCGACCGGCTGGGGCGGCTGAGCCTGCAACCGCAGGAATCTCCGCTGCGCTGGATCACCGTCTGGAGCGGCAAGCAGCGCCTGGCGCGTGTTCCCATGGTTCCGGGCGCCCATCCGCGCCTCGTGCTGGAAGTTCCCGACGACTCCGTCCGACTCGGCGTGGAAGGGCAACTGCAGATCCTGCAGGACCGGCTGGTCGACGCGGTTGCGTCGCGCAATACGTTGTTGATCAGCCTCCGCAAGCTCGCCCGACAGGAGCGGTGGGACGCCGTCGAAACCGGTCGCAAGAAACTGGGCGAGTTGCCGGGGGCCGCACCATTTCTGCAGGAGCTGACCGGCATCCGCGTGGACGCATTGAAAGCGGTCGATACGAAGACCGACAGGGCCACGGCGATCAAGATCAACCGGCTCTGCGACGAAACCGGCGACATGATTCGCGAATACCTGGGGGGCGAGAAGCTGAAGGTCTTTCGGGAGGAGCTCGCCGAACTCGAACGTGTTTCGAAGGCCGACAAAGGTCCGCCGGCGGCGCCGGTCAAGCCGGCAGATCGCTGACCGTGACGGGTTTTTGGCTCAGCAGGCGACGCCCCCACTGGTTCAGGCGCAGGAGCTGGGCCCGCAGGCCGACCGATGCAAAGTGCGTGTGCCGGCTGCTGGTCAGCGTCGCGTTCGACCAGCCCTCCGCCAGCCAGGCGGTCCGCGGGCTGAAGCGGAAGACGGTATCTCCGAGGTCCATTGCGTCCAGGAGCATTCGACCTCGCAGGACGTCGGTTGCGGCGGGTGCGAGTTCCGGATCGACGGCGGCGGCGAAGACGTCGACCTCGCCCTGATTGACGAAGTTGATGGCGCAGGCCGCCGGTCGGCCGTTGAGATAGACGAGATTCAGTTCGACCATGGCGGCCAGTGCGGCGGCGTGGTAGGCGTCGGCGATGAGCTGGCGTTCGTTTTCGGGCCGGTCGCGGAGCAGTTTCAGGCAGTCGTCGAGGAGATCGCGGCGCATTTCGGCCGGGCCGACGTCGTTTCCCGCGGGGCGGTGCCGGATGGAGATCAGGCGTCCTCGATTTGAGAGCTGGTGTTCTGCGCGTCGGAGCTGTGAGTGTCGGGCGAAGACTTCGCCGGCGTCCCACTGGTCGAGACGGATGGCGGGGAGCTCGGCCCAGGTCTGTTCGAGGGCGGAGAGTCCGGACATGCGCAAGGCGTTGGCGGTGCGGCCCTGGTCGAGGCGGGCTTCGTCGACGTGTCGCAGGTCGATGAGGTCCCAGTCGCGGGGCGACTGCTGGAGGTGGCGCATGGCTGCGTAGAGTGCGGCGGTGGGGTTGGCGCCGACGGGTCCGTAGAAGGTTCCCCAGTCGTCGAGGGGGTAGGTGAGGGTGCGGAGGCGGCCGACGTCGGTGGTTTCGCGGCGGACGGTCAGCGGCACCATGCCGATAGTTTTGCCGCCGACGCCGATGCAGAGCACTTTGAGAGTCTGGCCTTCGCCGCAATATCGCCACCAGGCTTCGAGCCATTCGGCGGATTGGAAGAACGTGGCGCCGCGTGTCTTGCCCAGCAGAGCGCGCCACAGCAGACGCATGGACGAAAGTTGTTCGATCGAGGTCAGTTCGGCGATTGCGATCACGGTGCAGGGCTCCCGCTGGGGAGAAACGGAACGGAGGAGTCCGCTCCAGTTGCACGTCAGATGCCGCTCGGGTGCGCGTTCAATTCCCTTTTCACATCATGCTGCGCGCCGGCGCTTCGTGCGGCGCAAATGCTACGATCGATTCATTCCAAACTGCACGTGGCCCAAATGCAATGGGTCCGCGCTGCCATCCGGCAACACGGACCCGCGCTGATCGTTTCGAAAAGTCCACTCGGACTTCGGCCTGGGATTAGCGGACTTCCATCTGGAACGGCAGCAGCGTGCAGGCTGGTTGTCGGGCCAGGCGCTCCAGGGCCAGCCAGTGGCGCCAGACGCTCTTCGCGGAATCCGGCAGCGCTTCGGCGACGGACGATTGCGCCGCCCCCCGCACGCGCGTCTCCTGATCGAGCGGCCCGAAGAGGGCTTCCAGCGGGCTGCTGGCTTTGGGCAGGATGAGCTGTTCGACTCGCTCTTTCTCGTCCAGACCGGCCGCTTTGCGGGCGTAGGCCACGGCGTCGGCGAGCGTCCCGAGCTCGTCGACCAGGCCCAGCTTGAGGGCCTGGGAACCGGTGTAGACCCGCCCTCGCGCCAGCTTCTCCAGCGTGGCGACTTCCATCTTGCGGCCGGCGGCGGCCTTGCTGGTGAACTGCAGGTAGATGTCGTCCAGCAGCGTCTGCAGGGCCGTCCGCTCGCTGTCGCTCAGGGGCGAGGTCGTGCTCAGCAGTCCGGAATTTTTCCCGCGCTGAATCACTTCCGTATTGACGCCCACCTTCTTGAACAGACCGTCCAGGGCGAACCGCACGCTCACCACGCCGATTGATCCCGTCAGCGTTCCCGGTTCCGCAAAGATCCGGTCGGCCCCCATCGCGATGTAGTACCCGCCGCTGGCGGCGGTATTCCCCATGCTGACGACGAACGGCTTTTCCAGCGTTTCCAGCTCGTGCCACATCAGGTCGCTGGCCAGGGCGCTGCCGCCCGGGCTGTCGACCCGCAGCACGACGGCCTTGACGGTCTTGTCGTCGCGGGCCTTGCGGATCGCCTTGATCATCGTCGCCGAGCCCATCGTTTCGCCGCCCAGGAAGTCCGAGGAGCTCGCCCCTTCCATGATCATGCCCTGGGCGTAGATGATGGCGATCTTGGCGGTCGAAGACTTCCGCGGCTGGGAATCAACGCCCGACATCAGGTTCATCATCTTGATCAGACCGGCCATGCCGCTGAAGTCGGTGTCGACTTTCTTCTTGCCGTAATTCAGAACCAGCTTGATCTCGACATTCTGGCGATCCCCTTTGACCGCGTCCGGAATCTTGTCTTCATAGGACAGCACGTCCACCAGCCCGCGTTCTTTGGCGCTCGCCGCGGTCAGGACGCCGATATCGACGATCTCCTTGACGACTTCCGGAGTCAGCTTGCGATCCGCGGCGATCGTCTCGATCACCATCCGGTAATAGTCGTCCAGAACCTCTTCCATTTCCTTGCGGAACTCCGGGCTCATCTCGGCCCGGGAGTAGGGTTCGCCCGCCGATTTGAACTCGCCGACCCGCAGCGTATCGGCCCGCACGTCGAGCTTGTCGAACAAGTTCTTGTAGAACGTCACCTCGGCCCGCAGGCCGGGCATCATCAGCAGGCCCGATTCCGGCAGCACGACCTGATCGCAGGCCGACGCCAGCAGATAATCCTGCGTCATGCCGCTTTCGAGCCACGCATAGGTTTTCTTGCCTCCGGCGCGGACCTGTCCGATCGCCTGACGCAGTTCGTGCAGCTTGCCCCAGCCGAGCGTCGGGCCGTTGATGTGCAGCACGACCGCATGGACGTCGTCGTCATCGCGGGCCTTGTCGAGTCGTTTGAGGGTTGCGGCAAACGTCTCCTCGACTTCACCGAACAGCCCCGGCAGCGCCGCCCCTTCCCGGAGCGCTCCCTTCAGCTCGATGTGGGCGACTTCGAGCGTTTCGATCTTGGGGGCCTCGGCCCCTTTCTTCTCGTCCTCGGCGGCCAGAGGACTTGCCAGCCAGCCGCCAGTCAGGGCGATCGCCGCCAGCCAGGGACGCGCACCGTGCAAGAAACTCATGAGCAGGACTCCTTTCGAGAGTCAAAGATTGCTTCTCAGTCCGTCAGCCGACGCTGCACAGAACGCCTCGAACCGGCTCCCGGATCATACCACCCTGCAAACCGGGGCGAAAACCCGTTGCCGCCCCGGCTCTTCATTCCGCCCCCCGAGTCGGGTATCCTTCAGGAAATCTCGTTGGCCTTTACAAGTGATCTCATGCGACCCCCTTCCGCCTCACCGCCCTCCGACGAATCGGCTGGCGAGCACTCCGCACCGCGTCTCGAACGACTGCAGAAAGTTCTCGCAGCGGCCGGGGTCGACTCGCGGCGCCACTGCGAAGAACTGATCACCACCGGACGCGTCTCCGTCGACGGCAAAGTCGTGACAGAGCTTGGCTTTAAGGTCGATCCCGACCGGCAGCGAATCTGCCTCGACGGCGAAAAGATCAAGCCTGAGCGGAAGCAGTACTTCCTGGTCAACAAGCCGAAGGGCTATCTCTGCACGAACGACGATCCCGCCGGCCGACCGCGTGCGGTCGATCTGCTCCCGCCACAGGCGGGCCGGGTGTTTACCGTGGGCCGTCTGGACGAGAATACCGAAGGTCTGCTCCTTCTCACCAACGATGGCGAAATCGCCCAGCGGCTGGCGCATCCTCGATTTCAGGTCGAACGGGTCTACCGCGTGCAGGTCGCCGGCGACCCCGCCGGGGAAGTCTTCGACAAGCTCAAAGAGGGTTACTACTTCACCGAGGGTAAGTTCCGCGTGCGGGACATCCGGCGACTCGGTCGGCAGGGTCAGAGCACGATCCTCCAGATTGTGCTCACCGAAGGTCAGAACCGCGAAGTCCGCCGGCTCCTCGCCCGTGTCGGCCACAAAGTGCTCAATCTCAAACGGATCGCCTTTGGTCCATTGAAGCTCGCCGACCTCGATACCGGGGCCTACCGCAAGCTCAACGGCGTCGAAGTGGCCGAGCTGCATCGCATGGCGGAAGGCCGCCCCGCCCGCAAATCCACCCGTCCCCCGGGCGCCCGCCCGAAGGTTGTCAGAAAATCGTCGGCGCACATTCAGGCGGCCAGTGCCGCGGCGGCGGAGCGGGTCCCCAAGGCTGCCGCAGGAGCAGCCCGGCCGGTCACAAAGCGCCCGGCGCGGGCGGAGACTCCCACCGGCCGGACCGCGACGACGAGATCGGCCTCGATGAAGCCGACCGCTTCGAAGCCGGCAGCGATGAAGAAGAAAATCGCCGGCGGCCGATCCGATCGGCCGGCGCCGCGCGGCGCGAAGGGCTCCACCAAAGGGGGAGGCCGTTCCCGATGAGCGTCTGCGTTCCTCCGCTCGGACTCCCGGGCGTGGTTACGACTGCCCGCCAGGTCCGCGCCCGGATCACTGCCCACGGCCCGATGGCGACCAATACCTGGCGGATGCGGATCCATGCCCCGGAGATCGCCGGCCAGATCCTGCCCGGCCAGTTCTTCATGGTGAAGGCCCCCGACCGCAGCGATCCTCTGCTCGGCCGCCCCTTCGCCCTGTTCGAGACCTACGCCGACGCCAGCGGCAACGTGACCGAACTCGACTTCGGCTACATCGTGGTCGGCAAGCTGACGTCGCTGCTGACCTCACTGAAAGTCGGCGACGAAGTGGAGCTGTGGGGTCCGCTGGGAAACGGATTCCCTCCTCCGCCCGCCGGGCACCTGGTCGTCGTCGCCGGCGGAATCGGGCAGACGCCGTTCCTGTCGGTTCTGCACGAAGCCCTCGGCCAGCGCAACTACGGTCGGCCGGTGGAAACGCGCCCCGACAAGCTGACCTTCTGCTACGGCGTCCGCAGCGCCAGCTACCTGGCGGGCGTCGAGGACTTCCGGCTGCCGGGTGTCGACGTCCGCATCGCCACCGACGACGGCACGGCGGGACGCAAAGGCTACGTAACGCAGCTCCTGGACGAGGTCCTCAAAGCCGAATCCGGCCCGGTCACCGTCTACTGCTGCGGACCGGAACCGATGCTCCATGCGGTCGCAAAGTTGACCGCTGCGGCGTCCGTCCCCTGCCTGGTCTCGCTGGAGACGCCGATGGCCTGCGGCTTCGGCGCCTGTTTCAGTTGCGTCACCCGCGTGAAACAGGAGGATGGAGCGTGGGACTATCGCCGCGTCTGCGTCGAAGGTCCCGTGTTCACAGCCGACGAACTGATCTGGGACTGACCTCAGCGAATGCTTGACCCTGCCTGATCGACGAAATCCCCGCACGACGCACCCTGACGATCCCCTTAGAAACTGCCGAGGACTTCCGCCTGAACTGAGTACTTTTCCTCCCGCCGTTTCCCCCTGCCTTGCGAAGGAGTTTTCCGCCATGCCCGCGCTGCAGCGTTTGTGGAGTCGTTTCCGATCGGCAGGATTTCTGCCGATCGCGTGCCGTGGCCTGCTGGCAACCGCCGTGCTGAGTGCCGCCGGACCGCTCCTGGCCGACGAACCTCCGCTGGAGGAGGTGATGAAACGGATCCCGGCCACGTCTCCGGAAGACTCGCTCAAACGCTTCAAGATCGAGCACGGCTTCCAGCTCCAGCTCGTCGCGCACGAACCGGATGTCGTCGACCCGATCGACGCCTGCTTCGATGAATACGGGCGGATGTACGTCGTCGAAATGAACGACTACCCGTTCCTCCCGGAACAGCGCGTCGAGAAGTACGTTGCCCAGCGCAAGGAAACGTGGGGGCGGATTCGCCGTCTGGCCGACACCGACGGCGACGGCAAGATGGACAAGAGCGAGATCTACGCCGACAAGATCCGCTGGCCCCAATCGGTCTGCTGCTACAAAGGGGGCATCTTCGTCCTCGGTCCCGCCGGCCTGGTCTACTTCAAAGACACCGACGACGACGGCAAGGCCGATCATCAGGAGACCCTGGCCACCGGTTTCAGCACTTCCAACGTGCAGGGACTCGCCAACGGTCTCCGCTGGGGGCTCGATCACGGCATCTGGTTCGCCTCGGGCCGTGCCGGCGGCGAAGTCCAGCTCGCCGACGGCACGAAGGTCTCCCCGGGCCGGCGGGATCTCCGCCTGAATCCCGCGACGAAGACTTTCCAGCTCGTTTCGGGAGGCGAGCAGTTCGGCCATACGGTCGACGACTGGGGCGACCGCTTCGTCTGCAACAACAGCAACCACATCGAACACGTGGTCTTCCCGCTCCACTACCTGGAACGCAACCCGCAGCTCGCGTTCTCGGCCGTCCTCCGGTCGATCGCCAAGGAAGGCGCTGCGGGACCGGTCTTTCGCACCAGCGGCCCCGAGCCCTGGCGCGTGGTCCGCACCGCCCGTCGCGCCGCCGACCCGGCCTTTCGATCCCGCGTCTCCGCGACCGAGCTCGTGGCGACGGGGTTCTTCACCTCCGCCACTGGAATCACGGTTTACCGGGGGGGAGCATATCCGCCCGAGTTCCAGGGGAACGTTTTCATCGGCGACGTCGGCGGCAACCTCGTCCACCGCAAAAAGCTGACCCCCGCGGGAGCCAGCTTCGTGGCCGAACGAACCGAAGAAGGGGTCGAGTTTCTGACGTCGACCGACAACTGGTTCCGTCCGGTGAACTTCGTCAACGCCCCCGACGGCACGCTCTATATCCTCGATATGTATCGGGAAACGATCGAGCATCCGTTCTCGATTCCCGACGACATCAAGGCGTACGTCGACCTGGAAAGCGGCTACGATCGCGGCCGGATTTATCGGCTGCTGCCGCCGGACACGAAGCCGGCCACGCCGCCGAAACTGGCGGGGCTGGAGCCGGCTGAGCTGGTCGCTTACCTCGATTCTCCACACGGGTGGGTACGCGATACCGCCCATCGGCTGATCTGGGAAGCCCAGGACGCCGGCGCGGTCGAACCGCTCCGCAAACTGGTCCGAGAGGCCAAAACGCCTCAGGGACAGGTTCACGCACTCTGGTCGCTCGAAGGACTGAAGGCCCTCGCGCCGGCGGAGCTGCTCGTCGCCCTGGGCGCGAGTGACCCCCACGTGCGCGAATGCGGACTGCAGCTCTCCGAGCCTTTCGCGGCCGGCCAGCCGGAAATTGTCAGTCGCTGGATCGCACTGACCGACGATCCGGTCGAACGCGTCCGCTGGCAGGTCGCGCTGTCGCTCGGGGCCATTGACGGCCCGGCGGCCGTCGATGGACTGCGGCGCGTGGCCCGGCATCTGAAGACCGACAAGGATCTCCTCCCGGCGATCCTGAGCTCTTCATCGAAAGTCGCCGCCAGCCTCGCGGCCGAACTGCTCCGCGACCCGGAGGCCTCGACGGCGTTTTTGTCGGAACTCGCACGTTCCGTGGGCGCTGAGTCCGACCCGGCCGGTCCGAAGCAGCTCCTCGACGCCAGTCTTGCCGCCGGCGTTCCCGCCCCCCGTCAGGCGCTGGTGCTGCAGGGGCTGGGCGAAGGCCTGCGTCGTCGCGGCGTCCGGCTCTCGTCCGTCGCCAGCGAGACGGCGGCGAAGTCGCTGGCCGACGTCTGGAAGACCGCGATTGAGCAGGCTTCCAACGGAAAGCTCCCGGAAGGGACGCGGCTGGCCGCGGTCAAGCTGGTGGCGAATGCCGATGAATCGCTGCTGATGGAATCGTTCCCGGATCTGCTGACTCCTCAGACGCCTCCGGCGATCCAGCAGGCCGTCGTCGCGGCGCTGGCCGCCGGCAACAGTCCTCAGGCCTCGGCGGCCTTGTTGGCGGAATGGAAGACGCACGGCCCTGCCGTCCGTCGCAGCATCGTCGACGCGCTGGTTCAGTCCTCCAGCGGCGCGGATGCACTGCTGGTCGCGGTCGCGGCCGGGACGGTCAAACTTGCGGAAATCGACCGCGACAAACAGCAACTGCTGTCGAACCATCCGTCGGAGCCGATTCGCACGCGCGCCCGCGGCCTGTTCGCCACACAGACCAGCAATCGCAAGGAAATCGTCGCCAAGTACCAGCCGGCTCTCGCTTTGGCCGGCGACGCCACCCGCGGTCAGGCCGTGTACACGAAGAACTGCGTCACTTGCCACCGGGCGGCCGGCCTCGGGCACCAGGTCGGTCCCGATCTGGTGTCGGTGCAGAACAAGTCGCTGGAGGATCTGCTGATCGCGGTCCTCGATCCGAACCGGGAAGCGCAGCCGAACTTCATCGGTTACACCGCGACGACGGATGAGGGGCGAGTCTTTTCGGGCATCATCTCCGCCGAAACCGCAGCGAGCATCACGCTCCGGCGTGCCGAAGCGAAAGAAGACGTCGTTCTGCGGGAGACCCTTGACGCCCTGGTTTCCAGCGGCCTGTCGCTGATGCCCGAAGGGGTCGAAAAGGAGATCAACCCGCAGCAGATGGCCGACTTGCTGGCGTTCCTCAAGGAGCTTCCCGCCGCTCCGGCGAAGTAACTGCAATGCAAAACACGCGGCAGGCCCGAGTTCGAGCCTGCCGCGTGTACATTTTGATCCAGCGAGTGCCGGCGATTCCGCCGCCAGTTTGCCTATCGCTTAAACCCGTACTCTTCATTGGCGGTGTCGAAGTCCGCGGCCAACATCCGACCGCCGAAGTCGATTTCCGCGAAGCTGTAGAACTCGATCAGCGTCGCCTCATCCAGCTCTTCGCCGTCCGTCGGAGCGTTGGCGCCCGGCCAGCCGAAGTTCTTGATGTAGAGCGGCACCGAGCGTTCCTTGTCGATGAAGGTCAGGGACTTGCGGTAGGTCTCCGAAGCCGACTGGTCCTTGTATTCGATCAGATAGACGTCGCAGGCCCGGCTGTCGAATTCCGCGTCGGCGAGCTGTTCGCAGCGGGTGTAGTTGTGCGTCTGCAGATCGCGCTGGTGGTAGTTGACGATCATCTTCGCCAGTTCCAGAATCCCCGCGTTCGTGATCGGATGCCGGTTTTCCTGCATCGCCAGCGTCCCGTCGGGATCGATCGACAGCGTCCCGAGCCGGGCTTTCCAGCCCCCCGCATGGACCAGCATTTCGCCGTCGTTCTGCCCGGCGACATAAATCGCTTCGCGGCCCCGTTCCCCGGTGTGCCACTTCAGGTAAACGCTGAAGGGTTCGTGCCGGACCTTGAGCGTCATTTCCTGCTCGTCGAGCAGCGTCCCGTCGACCAGTTCCTGCCTGGTGAACTGGGCCGAGTAGCTGGGGATTCCTTTCAGGAAGGTGATCCCGCGTTCGAGTTGAGCGATCTTGCGCTGCAGGGTCGCTTCCGCCTGCTGTTCGGGCGAGAGGACCGCGGCGGCGCTCGGGCTCGGCGTTCCGGCGGAGGGAGCGGCCTCGACCGGTGCGGCCGCCTGCAGGTTGATCAGCGGCTTCGGCGCCGCCCGCGTCAATCGAATGGTCTCTGCCCCCGCCGGTTCCACCGGAAACTGCAGATAAAGAAAGCCCACCGTTCCCACGGCGATCAGACTGGCCAGTGAATTTGCGCGAAATTGGGGGTCCTGAGGCAGACACCGTCGAAAGAATTGCCGCATGCAGTTTTCTCCCGCTCGTCAGGCTGGGGGTGGAGAAGCGCTGGGATGGCCGCGGTGAATCCCGCAGAAGAGGACCTCGTAATCCGCTTCGCCGAGAAGCAGGCGTCCGAGGCCGCGAAGACTGCAAGCGAGCGGCGACTGTGTTGATCGGCAGAAACTGCGAGCGGGAAACAGCACTGCCCGCAGCGCAGGCAGAACTGTCGCCGGCCATTCCACAGCCGTCATCCGCAAGGTTTACGCAGGTGGAAAATTTTGCGTGCGCCGCCCAGCCGCGGATTCTCCACGGGCGACGCTGCCCATGATGCGGGCACGTCCGTCAGAGTTTGAAAGCCCCCGCCCTGCCCGACCGCCCGCCTCACGCGAAGGATTGGCCGGTCAGACGCTCGAACGCTTCGACGTATTTCGAGCGGGTCCGTTCCACCACGTCGAGTGGCAGCGCCGGCGGCGGGCTGTTTTTGTCCCAGTTCGTCGATTCCAGCCAGTCGCGGACGAACTGCTTATCGTAGGACGGCTGGCCGCTTCCCGGACGGTATTGGTCCGCC
This sequence comes from Planctellipticum variicoloris, assembly GCF_030622045.1. Lineage (NCBI taxonomy): Bacteria > Pseudomonadati > Planctomycetota > Planctomycetia > Planctomycetales > Planctomycetaceae > Planctellipticum > Planctellipticum variicoloris. The sequence goes on from NZ_CP130886.1 coordinate 439,695, forward strand.
GGCCAGAATCGCGAACTGTCCGGCGTCAGGACCTCGTCGATCAGATAGATCTTTCCGTCGACGGTTCCGAATTCAAACTTCGTGTCGGCGATGATGATCCCGCGTGAGCGGGCATACTCCGAAGCCTTCCGATAGATCGACTGACTCAGATCGCGAAGCGTACTCGCCGTTTCAGCGCCCACGATCTCGGACATCCGCTCGAACGGAATATTTTCATCGTGCCCGGTGACGGCCTTGGTGGCCGGGGTGAAGATCGGGGCGCCCAGCCGGTCGCTCTCGACCAGCCCTTCCGGCAGGGCAATTCCGCAGACTGTGCCGGACTTGCGGTATTCCTTCCAGCCCGATCCACTGAGATAGCCGCGGACGACGCATTCGACCGGAAAGACGCTGGTTTTCCGGACGACCATGCTGCGCCCCATGAGCGGGACAGGATCGACTCCCGCCGGCAACGGGACGTCCCGCGGGTCCATGCTGAGCAGATGGTGATCGACCTCCAGCAGTCCAAACCAGAATTCGCTGATCCGGGTGAGCACCCGCCCCTTGTCGGGAATCCCGGTCGGGAGCACCCAGTCGAACGCGCTGATCCGATCCGTGGCGATAAACAGCAGGCGATCGCCAAAATCGTAGACGTCGCGGACTTTTCCCCGCAGAACGGGGATTCCGGGGATTTCGCTGTTCAGCAGCACGTTACCAGCAGCTTCCGCCATTCCTGAACCTTTGCGACAGACACAAGATCGGCCTCGCCGGCCAACCTAGCAAACGGCCCCGTTCTTGAACATCAATTGGCCGGGATATACACTCCAAAATGGCGTCCCCGGCGGTTTTGGACCGTTGAGAACGCTCGCGACCGTTCCGTCGGCGAGGACTCTCCCCGATCCGGTCGCGCGAATTCGGGCAGTTCGAAGTTCCCACTCCGGGCCTCGGCTGTTGATTCTCCGCGAGGCGCTCATGGGGTTGATCCGCTTTGCTGTGCACCCTGCGGACCGGCTGGTCGACTGGCCGGAGGTGCATCGCGGCTACCTCACCGGGTCGGACGGCCGGATCTTTCCCACCCGCATCGAACTCGATCAGAATATCATCGGCTGTCGGCGGTCGTCGTCCGAGAGCAGTCGGTTCCATGTCGCGTGGCCCGTTCCGGGCTTCGGGATGCCGATCGTGTCGACGTCGTCGCTTCCCGAACGTGCGGAGCCCTTCCTGCTGTCGGTCGAACTCGCCCGCGGCAAGCTGGTTCAGCTTCGCAACCAGGCCTCCGCCTGGGAACTGGCGGGCATGCGGATTCCCGACGAATTTCTCCCCGCCAGCCGCCGGGCACACCTGTTTTTCGCGCGGGCTGCGTCGTCGCAGTCGGATCCGGCCGGGGCGTCGGCTCTGGCCGAGCAGTCGCTGGAACATGGATTTATTGCCGCCGACATCCTGACGCGGGCTTACTCGCGTCAGGCGCTTGCGGGCCGCACGCAACGCTATTCGCAGCTTCCGGCAGTGCTTGGCTGCCATCTTCCGGATTATGTGCTGCCTCCCGGCGAGACTCAGGAGTTCGGGCTGTCGTTCGACGCCGCCGCGGTTCCGCTGAACTGGCGGACGGTTGAAGAGTCCGAGGGGGAGTACCGGTGGGATCTGTTCGATCAGCAGGTGAGCTGGTGCGAACAGAACCGGCTGATGGTTCTGGGGAGTTCGCTGGTCGATTTCGGCTCGTCCGGACTTCCTCCCTGGCTGGCGCGGTGGGAGCACGATTTTTTCAATCTGCAGAGTTTTGTCTGCGATTTCGTCGAGACGGCGGTCGCGCGGTATCAGGGGCGGATTCGACTCTGGGAGATCGCCGCCCGGGCCAATACGGGGGGGGCGTTGGCGCTCGCCGAAGAGTCCCGACTGACACTGGTCGCCCGGATGCTGGACGTCGCCCGTCAGGTGGACGAAGAAGCCCGGCTGATCGTCCGGGTCGATCAGCCGTGGGGGGAGTATCTCGCCCGCGGCCAGCACCGGCTGTCGCCGCTGCAGATGGTCGACGCGCTGCTCCGGTCGGGCGTGGGTCTGGCGGGAGTGCACCTGGAGATTGCGATGGGCTATCTGCCCCGCGGTTCCGCCCGTCGCGATCTGCTCGAAGTCTCCCGGCTGCTGGATCAGTGGAGCGTCCTCGGCATCCCGCTGTACATCACACTGGCGGCGCCGTCCGCGATGGCACACGACCCGGCCGCCGGCTTCGACTGGGAGATCGACCCGCACGTCTGGGAAACGGCCGACACGGAGAGCGAGCAGGCGCGGTGGTTCGGGGAGCTGCTGCCGCTGCTGATGGCGAAGCCCGCGGTCGCCGGCGTCTTCTGGTCGCAGTGGAGCGACGTGGTCGCTCACGAGCTCCCGCGCGCCGGCATCCTCCGCGAGAACGGAGAGCCGAAGCCGCTGCTCGATCGGATTCGGAATTTCGAGCAGGATTGCAACCTGCCGACCTCGTGATCGCGACGCTCCGCACAGCGGCGAATTTGCCGGCTGCTCGTGCGAAATTTGGGAGCGTCTGTTATCCTGCCGTTTTGGTCAATTCGCCGGGCTCCGTGCCCGGATTGCAGGCATTCCCGCACGATGCCCGCGCCTTCGCAGGCGCGGTTTCGCTTTTCGCGGAAGGACCGATTCGATATGGCAATGGACGTGTACGCACCGTGCCCGTGCGGCAGCGGTAAAAAACTGAAATTCTGCTGCGCCGACCTCGCGGAGGATATGGACCGGATCACGCGGTTGATGGAGAACAATCAGCCCCGCGCCGCCCTGCAGCAGCTCGAAGCCCTCGCCAAGCGACACGCCCGCAGCTCCTGGGTTGAATCGACCCGCATCCTGGTCCATCTGGAACTGGCGGAACCGGCCGCAGCCCGCGACCTGGCCCGCGAGTTTCTCGAACACCAGCCGGACCACGAATTTACTCTGGTGCTCTACGCCACCTCGGCCCTGCAGGCGGACGGTTATGATCAGGCGGAAAAGCTGGTGCATCGCGCCTTCCAGCGCGCCTCCCGCAAGTTTCCCTCGATGGTGGCGGGGCTGGCGCTCGCGTCCGCGGCGGTCATGTCCTCGCGCGGCAAATTCATGTCGGCCCGCGAGCACCTGGGCTTCGCTCTGAAGATCGCTCCGGATCAGGATCGCCAGGAGATCTTCGTCCGGCTGCTCGAATTCGACAACAGCGCCCAGATACCGTATCCCCTGCGCGGCGCCCATAACCTGCCGCAGGCCGCACTGAGCGAACCTCAGCAGTCCGAGTTCAAGAAGGCCCTCAAATACGTCAGCGTCGGCTGTTGGCGCGAAGCCGCCGACGTCCTTCAGCCCCTCACAGTCGCCGTCCCCGAGTCCGCCGAAGTCCACCATGCGGTCGGACTCTGCCGCGCCTGGTCCGGCGATGAAGCCGCGGCGGCGGCGGCCCTGCACGCGGCGGCCGGTCGCTATTCCGACCTGGCCACCGCGGTCGAGTGTGAGACGATCGCTCAACTCCTCGATCAGAACGTGGCGACCGACCGCACGGACGTCCTGTCGCTGATGGTCCCGCTGAATTCGGTTTCCCGTCTTCTCACTGCCCTCGACGCGGTTCCACGGCTCCAGCGACTGACGCTCCCCCCGGGCGACCCGGATGCGCCCACAGCCTCGTACCAGGTCCTTGACCGGCCTCGCGTCCGACGCGAAGACATGGCTGGACTGACGGTGGAGACGGCCCCTCAGGTAGTGGCGCAGATCCTCGTCTTCGACGCCGAACGGGGCGTCCAGGAAGTGCCCGCCCGAATGCTGATCGTCGCGGCCGCGGGCAAGGACTTCGACGACGCCGGCGACCTGATGCGGGCAGTCGTTGGAGAGCTGGCCGACTGGAGCCAGCCCGAAACCTCGACGGTCTCCAGCGCCGCCCGCGAACTGCACGAACTGGGCTGGTCCTGGGGCTTCCCCGCCAATGCCTCCGCCGTCGAGCGGCAGCGAATCGATCTCGAACAATGGGCTCGAACCGTCCGCGACGTCTGGCCGAACCGCAAGACATTCCTGCTGGGCGGTCGCTCGCCGCGCGAATGCGTCGGCGACGCCAGCTCTCGCGTGGCCCTTTACGCAGCCGCTTACGCCTTCGACGCCTACTGCGATGAAGCGGGTTACAACCTCGATCTCGACGCGGTCCTGAAGGACCTGCAGCTCGAACCGCTGCCGCCGTTCGAGGTCGACGGCGACGCCCCGGTCAGCAACCTGTCGGTCATGCAGACCGAACGGTTGCCCGTGGAGTCGCTGACCGACGCGCAGTTGATGTCGGTTGCCAACCGGACGCTGCTGATTCACCACGACCGTTCCGTGCTGCGGGTCCTTCCGCTCGCTCTGGAACGGCCGAACTGCCTCAAGCAGCTCGATCTCGACCGCTGTTATATGACGCTCGCCGACCTCTGCCGGCAGCACGGCCGCCGGGATCAGGCTCTCGACTGGATTCAGCGAGGTCGAACGCAAATCTCGGAGACGGACTCCTCGTTTGAGGTTCAGGCCCGCTGGGACTTCCGCGAACTGATCCTGCGCCTTGAAGATCCGTCCGATCCGGGGCTCCGGCCGCTGCTCAACAAGTTCGCAACCTACTACAGTCCCAAGCTGCCTCAGCTTCGACCTCAGCTCGAAGGGATTCTCGCCCAGCTCGAAGTCGAATCCCCGTGGTCGGCGGGCGGACTGGTCATGCCCGGCGACAGACCCGCTCCCGGCGGGGTCTGGCAGCCCGGCAGCCCGGTCGCTGCCGGGGCCGAATCGAGCGGCGGCAAACTCTGGCTCCCGGGTCAGTAACGGAATCACGCCATGGTCCAGCAGTTCGCCGGCCCCGCCGATGTCATGCGACGGGCGCTGGAACTGGCGGCGCGGGGACTGGGCTCGGTCGAGCCCAATCCTCCCGTCGGGGCCGTGCTCGTCGACGATGAGCTGCGCTGTCTGGGCGAAGGCTGGCACCAGCGCTACGGCGGTCCGCATGCCGAGGTCCATGCCCTTCAGGCGGCGGGCGACGCGGCGCGGGGGGCGACGCTCTACGTCACGCTGGAGCCCTGCTGTCACTACGGCAAGACGCCGCCGTGCAGCCAGGCGGTTATCGCGGCAGGCGTTCGGCGGGTCGTCGCCGCTATGGCCGACCCCGCCCCGCACGTCGGCGGAAAGGGCTTCGCCGAGTTGCGGGCCGCAGGCATCGAAGTCACCGTCGGCCTTGAGGAGACGGCGGCCCGGCTGCTGACCGCCCCGTTCGTCTGCCTGATGCTCGACCGGCGGCCGTGGGTCCACGGCAAATGGGCCATGACCCTCGACGGAAAGATTGCCACCCGGACGGGACACTCGCAGTGGATCTCGTCAGCGGCTTCCCGGGCCGTGGTCCACCAGTTGCGCGGCCGGATGGATGCCGTCCTGATCGGCATCGGCACTGCGCTGGCCGACGATCCGCTCCTGACCGCCCGGCCTCCCGGCCCCCGAACGCCGGCCCGGATCGTCGTCGACAGCCAACTGCGACTCCCCCCTGCCGGCCAGCTTGCCAAGTCGGTCGACATGGGGCCGGTGATTGTCGTGACGACTTCAGCAGCCGGCGCAAAGCGCGCCGACTTGCTCGCTGAAGCCGGCGTGGAAGTCCTGAGACTTGCTGCAGGCTCCGATGGCCGCCCCGATCTGACGGCGTTGCTCGCCGAGCTGGGGCGCCGTCGCATGACGAATCTGCTCGTCGAAGGAGGCTCGGCGATTCACGGGGCGTTTCGCGACGCGAACCTGATCGATGAAGTACATGCCTTTATCGCCCCGAAACTCGTCGGCGGCGCATCGGCGCCGTCGCCCATCGGCGGCACCGGAGCTTCCAAAATTTCCCAGACGAGCAGTCTGCAGCATGTGGAACTGCAGACGCTTGACGGCGACGTCTACCTGCACGGCGTGACGCGGATTCCGGGGTGAAGCAGTAGGGTGAGTCGAGTCTTCGAGGCTCACCTTAATTTGTGATTGCAGCGGTGAGCCTCGTGGACTCGACTCACCCTACGTTGCAGCATGTTCGCTCAGACCGGCATCCGGCGACTACAGGCCGTCAGCAAAACCTTCTTCGCGGGACGCCGCTCCGAAGGAACGACCGGCTCCGGCACCGACGGCGACCATCTGCCGTCCGCTACTCACCGGATACATTCGCGGCAGATCCAGCACTTCTTCGCGTTCATCCGACGGCAGCAGCGAGGCGTAGCTCTCTTCGCCGTAGTCGTCGTAGGTGCTGACATAGCCCGGCAGCTTCGAACGTTCCAGTTCCTTGTGGAAGGCGTCGACCACGCGGTTCTGGATCAGCTCGCGGCAGATCGAATTGATCGGGTGCGCGATGTCCGCATACAGCTTGGCGCGACCGTCGTCCCCCTTGAGGGCGCGATCTTCGTTCAGCCTCGCTCCGCATTCGCTGCAGAAGCGGGACCGGAGATGGTTCTTGCAGGAGCACCGCGGGCAGCGGTCCGTCAGTTTGCGACTCGGCATCGCCACGAAGGACCCGCGGGTCCCCTGGATGATCTTCAGGTCGCGGATTACGAAGCATCCATCGAAGGTCACAGAGCAGAATGCCTGCAGACGCTCGTTCGGATCTTCCATCAGCTTGATGCGAATCTCAGTAATTTCCACGGCCGCGCTCCTATCCGCGTCCCTCACGTGCAGCTCCGGGTGACAAAGACCCAGGGATATCCGGCTGATCTCAGCCGTCCGGCAATCTGCAGCGCCTGCCCGCGGTTGTGGCAGACGCCGAAGTACGCCGTTCCGCTGCCGCTGAGCTGATGCCCCAGCACTGGCAGACGGTCAAAAATCTCCCTGAGCCCCCGAATCGCCTCACTCAGCGATTCCGCCGGAGCTTGCAGACCGTTATGCAAACACCGTGCCGCCTCCGCGACCGCCCCCCGCGACCATGCGGCGATAAGTCCTTCTGGAGAAAGACCTTCAGTATCTGGGCGACAGTGCTTGTAGACCAGCGGCGTCGACAGCCCGGCCTGCGGTTTTGCCACGACAAAGTGCAGAAACTCCGGCAGGTTCAGCGGTTCCAGAATCTCGCCCCGCCCGGTGCAGCGCGCCGTCGTCGATCCGCCTAGAAAAAACGCAACATCGCTCCCCAGTTGAGCAGCCAGGCCCACCAGTTCCCCCGTCGAAAGCCCCAGCCCCCACAACGCGTTGAGCCCCAGCAGGGCCGCCGCGGCGTCGCTCGACCCTCCCCCCATCCCCGCCGCGGAAGGAATCCGCTTGATGAGGCGGACGTCGGCGCCGGGGGTCGCACCGGTGTGCAGGCGGAGCAGCTCGGCCGCCCGGACTACGAGGTTCTCCGGACCGGTGGGGATCGTGTCGACCGAGACGCCAGTCATGGGCGAGACGGCGAGTTCGACCGTCAATCGGATTTCGTTGTCGTTCGACGCGGAGAACTCCAGCGTGTCGAACAGGTTGATGGTCGACATAACGGTGTCGATGTCGTGAAAGCCGTCGGGGCGCTTGCGGACGATCCGCAGAAACAGGTTGAGTTTTGCGGGAGCGTCGACGATCAGCGCGCGGTCGGACCACCGGAAGAACATCTGGCAGCCTCCTCAGGAAAGGTGCGCCGCGGACTCCTCGGCCGACGAATTGAATGCTCAGGCCGCGCGGAGTGAGACCGATCCGGTTCGGACGTCTGCGACGCGCGAACCCCACGACCTGTGACGGAGGAGGATGGTATGACCCGGTTCCGCCGGGGTCAAGCGAAGTTGGACGGGGTCACGGCTGTGAGCCGCGATCGATTTGAAGAGACCTGAGCCGCCGCGATTCCCGTCGCTCGCCTGCGGACGCCACGCTATGCTGAACTCATCGCAATTCGTTCTCTCCCGCGAGGCCATCGCATGAGCATCATCTGGTTCCTCCTGATCGGGATTGCCGCCGGCTGGCTCGCGGGACAGGTGATGCGCGGCGGCGGCTTTGGGCTGGTAGGCGATCTGATCGTCGGCGTGGTCGGGGCGCTCCTGGGCGGATTTCTCTTCGGGCTGCTGGGGCTCTCGGCGGGCGGCCTGATTGGCAGCCTGGTCACCGCGACGGTCGGCGCCATCGCACTGCTGTGGCTGCTGCGGTTTTTCCGCATCAAGGCGTGAAGATTACGCGACGCCGTCAGCCGTTCGTGCCTTCCTCTCAGCTTCAACGATTCTGTAAGTGAGCGCCATCGCGTCGAGCCGGATTTTCATCAGAAACCATCGAATCGCCACGCTGGCGAACGAGAGAAACGTCCAGAACACCACAGGGGCGATCTCCGATGGAGGCACTCCATCGGCATCCGTGAACGCACTGAGGACTGCCGTGGTGATAAGGAGAGCCACAAACGCCAGGAAGCCCAGGTTCGCATTGACGATGCGTCGTCGCATTCGACCGGTCGCGGCTTCGAGGCAGCCTGCGATGTCGCCGCGTTCCAGCAGCTTCTTTTCGTTGTAGTAGAGGAACTTCAGCGATTTGAGTTCGTCGATAATTGCATCCATCGCCGGCTCCGCGCGTGGCACACAAAGGTCTCGTCGACTCTACGATCACAGAGCAACGGTATTGCGACGTTTACGCCGCCCGGCCGACGGACTTCTCACCGGCGTTCGTCATCCGCCAGAGCAGGTCCAGGGTCTCCAGCCGAGCCAGACGATGGGACTTCCACAGCAGTTGCGGGATGATTGTCAGGGCGGGAAAGATCCCCAGTTGCCAGGGGAGATTCGAACCCGCTCCTCGTTGTTGAAAGACGAGAGACGCCAGTCCGATCAGGGCCGGAATGGTCAGCATGCCAACAAAGAGCCAGAGCATGGCGAGCTGCCACTTCCGGGTGCGCAGGCAGACCGCCTCCAGGCACTTGCCGGTCTGGCCTTCGCTCAGCAGTTTCTTCTCGTGGTATTGCAGTCCGCCCATCGCCTTCAGTTCATCGACAATCGCATCCATCGCCGGCTCCGGTGTTGGCTCAGGGAGAGTCCCTCGTATTCTGCACAGAATAGCAGAGAGGACGAGCCGGGGGCCAGCGGTCGCCAGATCCCTTCGGTCTCCTCATCCCGAAGGGGTCGCAGTCGCCGCATTCCGGGGGTGTCGCTGCGCTCAACGCCCGGCTACATTCTGCGACCCCTGCCGGGGTCGGAATGCTTTCTTCAGCCCGGAGGGCTGAGAGAATGTAGCCGGGGGTTGAGGAGCGAAGCGGCGACACCCCCGGTCGTGGGCGAGAGGACGGTGCGACCCTGGAGAGGTCGAAGTGCGAAATTGCGACCGCATTCCGGTGGTGTCGCTGCGCTCAACCACCGGCTACTCTCCGCAACCCCTCCGGGGTTGAATGCAGACTCGCCGAGAGTCCGTGGTGAGAGCTGGGGCGGAAAGACTCCCCTCGCTCACGCTCGGGGCTCAGAAGAGGTTGAGAAGCTTCGCGCCTCCCGTCCCCTCACACCAGCCATTCCGGCTTGACGATCATCACGATCCCCAGCGCCAGGATCACCGCGCCGCTGATCAGCTTCAGCACCCGGCCGCCGGTCTCTTGCAGGCGATGCTTGCCCAGCGTGACGACGACCACCGTCACCATCAGCGAGTCGTCGAACATATAGGCGGCGATGTAGAGCAGCAGGTAGAGAAAATTCTCCCACGCCGGCAGGTTCTGCAGCGTCAGGATGCCAGTATACATCGCGGGGAGTCCCGCCGTGCAGAGGAGTTCGACGATGTTGACCAGCACCGCCAGGACCGACGCCCCCACAATGGCGCCGATCAGCGTTTCGGCCATCACGATCTTCCGCATCCGCTCGTAGAGCTTCGGCTTGGCGGATTCGGGAATCGACAGCGACACCCCCTGTTTGAACGCGAAGAAGTCCTTGACGTGGATCGTGCCGACGCCGATCGCCAGCAGGCCCAGCAGGATCTGGGCCGGACGGAGCAGACCGATGAACTGAAACACGTTCAGCCACGCGGCCATAAACGCCAGATAGGCTGCTCCGCTGATGACGACGAACGTCCCCGCCACGGCGAGGATTTTCCAGCGGTCGCGCAGGTTCACCAGCAGCGACAGCAGAAACAGCAGGACCCACATGGCGCACGGATTGAAGCCGTCGACCAGTCCCACCAGAATCGTAAACGCCGGCAGACCCCACTGCTTCCAGTTCACCTGCCCCAACATCGGCAGGTAGACCGTGTCCGACGCGGTTTGAGGCTGCGGCAGCGGATCGGTCGTCTCCGAGACTTCCGGCGGCAATTCCCGCCGCGGTCGGGAAGGAGGAGCTTCCGCATCGGTCTCCGACAGCGGGCCGACTTCGGGCGGGAGGGGTTTGGCGCTCGACTCGCTCGCGCCGACTTCGGGGGGCGGCGGAAGTTCCGGAACGGTCTCGATCGCCGGCGGATCGCCGGCCTGTGCGACGCCGCCCCAGCCCGCAAACCACGGCAGCGGTCTTTCGTTGAAACCGCGACGGGCCGGTCGATTCCACGAAGTCTTCGGCGGGCAGGGGACGGTCACCCCCTTCAGGACGTCGTCCCACTGTCGAAAGCTGGCGACGGCGTCGATAAAGCCGATCATCAGCCGCCCCCCCATGTGCAGTGCCGGGACGCCCGCGCCCTGGACGCCGTAGCGATTGGCGACTTCCTGCAGCCGCCGCTGGGCCTCCACGGAGACTGCAATATCCTTCTCAACGAACTTGTAGCCGGGGTAGCGCGGCGCCAGTTCTTCAAAGATGATCGGATGGGCCAGCGCGCAGCGCGGGCACCCCTGTCGGACGAAGACTTCGACCGTCAGCAATTCTTCCAGTTTAGGCGGAGACGTCTTCGCGTCCCAGCCGAACTCGAACCGCCCGCTGGCGTAGAAGGCCGGCAGTCCGGGTTTCTCGATCTTGAAGTGATCGGCGAGCTTGTAGAACCGGGCCAGCGCGGCCTCGTCGCCGGCGACGTCGCGATACGTCACCACGACCCCGGCCTTCTTCGCGTAGTGCTTCTCGACGTACGCGCGGGCCGCGGTCGACAGCTCGGACTCGCCCCGCAGGAAGACTTCGACGACCGCGCAGCGGGTCTCCGCGGCCGGAGCCTCGACGACGCCGAGCAGGAGTACCGCGCTGACGAGCGGAAACAGAAACGTCAATCGAGGGGAGAGTCTGGCGTCCATACCCTGAGTCTGGCCACGGAAATGCGGATCGACAAGCAAAAAGAGCGATGATCGCCCGAGAAACGGGACTCGACTCGAACGGCTTTGCTTTGCATTCGTGCGCCTGCTGCACACAATCCGCACAGGACTCAAACTCGCGGGCCGCTATCGCAGCGGATGAGATCGAGAAGATCTCGTGCAGCGTCGCAGAGAGGAGATGGAGTTTCGGACGTCGCCGCGGGTCTCAGACGCGTGCGGGGACGAGCGCCCCCCTTTGGCCGTGGAAGTGATTGGCGTTCAATGCGAAACGCCCCGGCGGAAACCGGGGCGTTCGTGACGGTCGATTGAGCGGACTGCCGACTACCGCAGATTGTTGGCCACGGACAGCGTCGGGCCGAACTTGCCGGCGGGAGGTTCGGTGGTCGTGCGGGCCACCCACTGTCCGACGCGAACCGCGGAGGGGGTCGATCGGGCCGGGATGACGGATTCCTCGGCGGCGACCTGGCTGATGCTTGTCCCGCGGACGGGGATGACTTCGTCGAGCGGGATCCGCTGGGATGTTTTGGGCGTGACGGGAACAGTCGCTTCGCGTGCCCGTTCGAACTTGTTCGGATCGGCGTTGTTGAGCCGGTCGGCCGATCGCGGATTGCTGATCGGATCGGGAGTCGGACCGAACGCGGTGCGCGGAGCGCCGTACGCCGGGATGCCGAAAGCCATCGCACTGCCGATCGGGACGGTCCGCATGACGGTGACCGGCTTCATGACGGTGACTTCTTCGTCGCGGTAGGCGACGGTGTTCATGGCCACGCGGCGCGTCGACTGGGCCGCCACCATCGTGGTGACGTTGTAGGTCACCTGGCGGGTCCCCTGGATCGCGACCCGGCGGGTGACCGGGATGTTCTGCACGTAAGTCTGGGGGATTGCGGTGACCCGCGTCCGATAGTCCGGCGTGAACATGTTCGCGAAGTCGTAAGACGTCCGATTGAGCCATCCCAGCATGCCGGGCCGGCCGTCGATCTCGCAGGGAGACACTTTGCAGACCGGTTCGAGCTGGCGGACGTACTGTGTCGTATTCCGGCAGACCTGCCGGTATTCGGTGACGTCCTGATACGTTGTTGTGGGGACGTTCGCAACCTTGGTTTCGGTGACCGGGTGATACTCCGTCACCGGTTGCTCAACGTACTTCGTTTCGATGTAGGGCTTTCGGACGACCTGCTTGGCCGGCTGGAATTCGGTGACCGGCACGGTCTGATAGCAGGTCTGCATCACCGGCTGAGCGCACTGGACGACCGGCTGCGGGCAGTCGCAGGCCCCGCCAAAGGGAAACAACTGGGCCTGGGCCGGCTGGGCGGCGGCGACGAGGGCGAGGCCGCTCCACAGAGAGACCTTGCCGAGGGGGTGACGAAGCATGAGCACCTTCCTGTTCGGAGTCGAGAAACGACCGACGGCTGCTTGTGATGTGCGAGTGGTCGACAGGGACGCGGGACGACGAGCGGGGAGGACGCTTGAGTCCAAGTCGCGTCGGGCGGGCGGTTTTTAGGAGATTCCGCCGGACCGGTCAAGATCTCGGCAGTTCCTGCCGGACGGGTTGTGCGGCTTGCGCAGAGACTGCCGATTGCCGGCCGCCATTGCGTCGCGAGCGGCAGAAACGGCGGATGACGCCGGCTACCGATCTGGTTGTGAAAATGTGAGTTGGGTGCGTGAAACGGAACCGCCACTGTATCAGCCGCCAGCAGCGGGAAGGCCGGTCTGCGGACTGAAGAACAAGCCCGCACGGGTTTGGTCTGTGTTTTTTTCGAAACATTTTTTCCGGCGCTTCGGGAAAATCGAACTAGGTTTTCCGAAGAGCCGATGAACACATCGGCAGAATCTGCCGGTCGAACCCCATTTTCGGGAGGCGAGACCGGCCATCACCAGTTTGCGGAAGCTTCCCGCCATGCCCGTCGCCAGTTCCTGCCACCGAATCGACACCGGCCATCGCCTGGACGAACTGGTTCTGCACACGCTGCAGCGGTCCCCCTACGCGGGGCGGCGGGTTCAGGCGGATCTCGTCGACGGCGCCCTGATTCTGCGGGGTTCGGTCCGGAGCTATTTCCAGAAGCAGATGGTCCAGGAATCGTTGCTGCCGCTCGTCGGCCCCACGCGCGTCGTCAACGAACTGGTCGTCGCATCGAATTGAAGTCTGTCGCGGACCCCTCGAGGCCCGCTCAGGGTTTCTGGGCTGCGATCCGTTCGAGGATGTGATGGACGGCTGCCCGGACCCGTGGCCGGGAATCGTTCTGCATCCGTTCGACCGTCGGGACGACGGACGTCGACGTCCGACCCCATTCGATCAGCAGCCGGGCGGCTTCCTGGCGAACGCCTCGGTCATCGTCGCCGAGGCACTCGATGACAGGCTGCAAATGAGGAGCGACCTCCCCGGTCATCTTGGCGGCCGCAGCGCGGGCCGCCAGCCGAGTCAACCGATCTTCGTGTTGGAGAAACGGCGCCACATCGGGCAGAGATCGACGAACCGCCGGCCCCCATTCGCGATACAGCCGCAGCGCATCCTGCTGGAGCAGCGGGCTGTCCGACATCAGCCAGGGCTGCACTCGAGGCAGCATTTCCGGGCCCAGGCGGGCCAGCGCGATCAGTGCGGCGTCGCGAACCTCAAGCTCCTCGTCCAGCAGGACGCGGTCGGCCAGCGCGGGGCCTGCCTCCGTCGCCAGCGGCCCGAAACGCGCCAGGCCATCGGCCGCGGCGCGACGCACATGCGCGTCGTCGGACTCCAGGAGTCGGGCGAGCACCGGCGTGGCCGCCGCCGCCGCGGGGCCGATCGCCCCCAGCGATTCGCACGCCAGCCGCCGAAACTCCAGCGCCTGCTCCTCAGTGAGTCGGGGATACACGGCGGCGGGATCGCGGGCGGCGTCGATCAACACGGCCAGCGCGGCGGGGTGGCTCGGGCCAATCTGCGAAATCGCCTCCAGCAGCGATAGCCGGGCGAACCAGTCCGTTCTGGGATCTCGCAGCCGGTCGATCAGGGTCGGCGTTGTTTCGGCGGCAATCGGACCGTACAAGGCGATCGCTTTGATGGACCAGAGTGCAGCGGCGGTCTCGGGATCGTCGCCGGTCTCATCAATCAATCGCAGCACCCGCGGCACCGCGTCACGGGCGAGCGGTCCGAGCCGGCCCAGCGTCAGCGCCGCCTGCCGACGGGTGAACCAGGGAACTTCGCGGTCCTCCATCACCGCCACCAGGCCCGCGACGTACGCCGCAGACTGGCGATCCGCGAAATCAATCTGCCCGATCAACTCCCGCCACTGCGCGATGGTGCGGCCGGCAACGACGCGATCGGACGGTCGATCCTGCGATGTCGCCGGTCGGGCCAGCAGCAGCACCGCCGCCATGCTCACGGTCATCAGAAAGTCGGCCGAACCGTTGACCGGTCGGCGACCGCCGAAGATTTTCACGCCATGGTCTTTCAGGTTGGGAAGAGGCGCTTCTGGAAGGCCGACTTCTGCCGCTGGCTTTGGGAGTCCCGGTTGACACTCCCCCTTCAATTGTGACACAAATCACGGAGAGCCACACGGAACCCGCTTGGGAAATGCAGCCTGCGCCTGTCGGAAAGAGGCGAGTTCCCTGCGACATGCCATCGGCACTGGTTCCAGTGCCACAATGCTCGCACCTGGTGGAATGCGGTCGCCGGACTCCGGTATCGGGGGAATCGCCTGGCGATCGTCGCGGGGCGAAAACAGCCACAGTGAAACGGATGTCATGCTCGTGCGCGACGAATTGCAGGATCGAAGGTTGAAGATGTCATGCGCTGCGCAGAAGTGTTTGCTCTGGGCGGCGTTCTTCGTAACGAGCGTGGCGCCGGTCGGCGATGCTGCGGCGCAGCCGCCGGCTATCGGAGGGCGCGGGACCCGCGCTGAGCCGACGCTGGCGTCGCAGATTTCCGGCCGCCTCAAGCAACTGGAGGCCGACTCCAAACTCGACGCGGATCTGAAAAAGCAGCTCGTCGATCGCTACACCACCGCTCAGGCATCGCTGGACGACGCTGCGGCCGCGGATCGGAAGGCGGCGGGGTTCCGGGATCAGCTCAACCGCTCGGCGGCGACGCTCAAGCAGGTCCAGGAAAGGCTTCAGAAGCTTCCCAGGCAGGCCTCTGCCAATGTCGACGCGACCGTCGGCAGCGCCGATCTGCAGCGGATGATTACTTCAGTCCAGACGAAGATCAATCAGCCGGACACCGGACTGCAGTCGCAGGCCAGGTCGACCGACGAACAGGCGACGGGGCGGGTCAAGCGACTGCAGGAGATTCCTGCCCAGATTACCGATCTCGCCGCCGCCCTCGACATGAATCAGAAGGAACTGGATGGTTCGCCTCCCGACAATGAGCCGAAGGAGCTGACCGAGGCCCGACGCATGTCGCTGCAGGCGCAGCGGACAATGCTGGAACGGCAACGGTCGGCGCTGCAGTCCGAGCTGGCCTGGCTCGAGCCTGCGGAAACCAATGATTTGCTGCGGGACCAGCGCGACCTGGCTCAGCGGGAGCTGGCCCTCGCGCAGGATGAAGTGAAGCTCCTGCAGGGAGAGCTGGACCGGCGGCGGCAGAGGGAGGCGCAGGAAAAAGTCGAAGCGGCCCAGCGGGAGGCCGCCCTCGCGCACCCGCTGCTGAAGCCGATCGCCGACGAAACCCAGCAGCTCGCCGAAGAAGACCATGCGCTCGCCGAGCGATTGCGCAAAGTGGCGGACGACCTGCAGCAGGCTCAGTCGCAGTTCGACAGTCTGCAGGCCGAGTCCAGCCGGACGCGCGAGATGGTCAAAGAAGTCGGCCTGACCGAGTCGATTGGCCTGATGCTCCGCAGCCAGAGGGCGAACATCGCCAATCCTCGGGAGCTGAAGGAACGGATCCGGCAGCGCGGCGACACGATCCGCGACATTCGCCTGAAGCTGTTTGAGCTGAACGCCAAGATCGACGAGCTGTCCGACGTTGAATCCGCGCTCCCCAAGGCCCTGGCCAAGCAGAATGCGGACGCCCCCAGCCTGCCCGGAAAAACGCTGATTGCCGAAGGGGAAACCCTGCTGAAGCATCAACGGGAGATTCTGACCGGGCTCAGCAACAACTACAGCAAGTACATCGAGCAACTCACCAGCCTCGATACGCTCGAACGCAAGCTGATGAGCTCCGCTGAGGAATACGGCGGCTTCATTGATGAGCGGGCGTTCTGGATACGCACCAGCGGCTGGTATGGGTGGAGCGAAGCCCGGTCCGCGGCGGGCGCCGCCGCAGAATTCCTCAACGCGGAACGCTGGGGGGAACTCGGCGACTCGATCGTCCGCGACTTCCATCGCGAACCCGTCGGCTGGACGGTGTTCGGGCTGTTCATGGCGGTCTGGCTGATGTTGCGCCGTCGGATCCGTCGGACGCTGCACGACGTCGGCGATCAGGCGGCCGAGGGCTCGTGCCGCCGGTTTGGGCCAACATTGCAGGCGATCCTGCTGACATTGCTGCTGGCGGCAGGGCCGATCGGCCTGCTGTGGTTCCCCGGCATCCGACTTGAGTCGCAGGTCTCCGGATTGGCCTGGACGCAGGCGGTCGGGCAAGGTCTGCTGCAGGCGGCTCTCGTCGGAACGCCATTTCTGGTGCTGCAATCCATCTGCACCCGGCGGGGGCTTGCCGAGCAGCACCTGTCGTGGAACGTCCGCAACTTGCGGAACATCAACCACCAGTTGCGCTGGTTCATTCCGGTGGGCCTCGCGCTCGCGTGCCTGCTGGGCGCCCTGAATGCCCGCGCGGACGAGCCCCCCGTGGAATCCCTGGGCCGGCTGGTTTTCATGCTCCTGATGGTGTTGCTGACGTTGTTCTGCCGGGCCGTCCTGTCGGGTCCCCACGCCGTTCCGTCGACCGACTCCAATCACCCCTGGGCGGTGCGAGGCTGGGCCTGGGCGCGGACGATCAGCCTGCTGGTGCCCACGGTCCTGCTCGTCCTGGTGTGGGCCGGCTATTTCTACACCGCCGGGCAACTGGCGCAACGACTTCAGGCAACCGCCTGGCTGTGGTTCGGCCTGCTGACCCTGCGCTCGATCATCATGCGGTGGATCACGCTGCAGCGAAGGCGACTCGCCCTTCAGCAGGCTCAGCAGCTTCGCGCGCAGGCGGAATCGGAACTGAAGCAGACTCAGGAATCGTCCGAAACCGGATTTTCGCTGGCACGGTTCGATCTCGGCGGCATCGTCGGTCAGATTCTCCGGCTGTTGAATACAAGTCTCGTGGTGGTCTGGCTCATCGGGATCTGGCTGATCTGGGCGGAGGTCGTTCCCGCGCTCGGCATTCTGAATCGGGTCAACCTCTGGCAGACGGCGCAGCAGCAGACGATTGTTCGAGATGTCGAGCAGGTCGCGGGGACTTCGGATACCGAACAGGCGCAGCAGACGCAGGAGACTGTCATCCGCCTGCGCTGGGTCACGGCGGCGGATGTCCTGACTGCCGTTGTCGTGCTGGCGATCGCCATCGTCGCCGGCCGAAATATTCCGGGTCTGCTGGAGATCTCGGTCCTCAGCCGACTGCCGCTCGACGCCGGTATCCGGTTTGCCGCAATTCTGCTCGGCCGGTACGCCATTTTCATTGTGGGGGCCGTCGCCGCATTCGGCCAGATCGGCGTCGGCTGGTCCAATGTCCAATGGCTGGTCGCGGCCGCTTCGGTTGGTCTCGGCTTCGGCCTGCAGGAGATCTTCGCCAACTTCGTTTCGGGCGTCATCCTGCTCATGGAGCGTCCGATTCGCGTCGGAGACGTGGTGACCGTTGGCGACGTGACGGGGACGGTCCTGCAGATCCGCATCCGCTCGACGACGATTCGCGACTGGGACCAGAAAGAGTTCATTGTTCCGAACAAGCAATTGATTACGGACAGCCTGCTCAACTGGACTCTGTCCAACACGGTGAGCCGGCTCGTCATTGAAGTCGGCGTCTCGTACTCGTCCGATCCGCGCAAAGTCCAGGAGTTGCTGCTGCAAATTGCGATCGAACAGCCCTCCGTCATGCGGGACCCCGCTCCCCAGGTCGCGTTCATGCAGTTCGGCGACAGTTCTCTGAAGTATGTCCTGTATTGCTTCGTCCCCAGTCTGAGCAACCGCCTGCCGACAACCGATGCCTTGAACACCCAGATCATCGAACGATTCCGTGCCGCCGGCATCGAGATTCCGTTCCCGCAGCGCGACTTGTACGTTCGGAGTATTTCCGGAATCGGCGCCACGCCTGTCCCGCCGACTCCCGATGATGCGCCACCGAACGCTGAACTTCGAGCTCCCGACTGATCCGGCGGCGCGATCGTGAGCAGACGACTGGCTCCCTCGCCTGTACGATGGCGACCGACCGGGAAACAGGCGGATTGTTTGGCGCAGGAGTCGAGTCGTGGCTCGAAATACGCAACGCTGGAAGCATCGGAAACGTTCGCTCCGACGACCGCAGACGCTGGGGACGGCCCCGGGGACGCTCGTGGTCGATCCGCAGTCGTCGGCGATGGTGATTCGGGCCATCGGCTACGGACCGGATGGCCTCGACGAGCGGATTCTCGCCTCTGCGGACGATGCCCGCGCACTGCTGGAGCGCTGGCCAGTCACCTGGATCAATGTGGATGGACTCGGACACGCGGAGGCTTTGCAGCAGTTCGGCAAGGTGTTCGGGCTGCATCCGCTGGCCCTGGAGGACACCGTCAATACGCATCAGCGGGCCAAGGCGGATGACTTCGGCGACGTCCTGTTCGTGACGTCGCGGATGGTGCAGGGGCCTCCGCTCCTTTCGGAACAGTTGAGCCTGTTCGTTGGAGCGAATTTCGTGCTCTCGTTTCAGGAGGATCTGAGCGGAGACTGTCTGGATCCGATTCGCGAACGAATCCGCCTCGGTCGCGGTCGGGTCCGCACTTCCGGTCCGGATTACCTGCTGTATGAAATCCTCGACGCCGTCATCGATGGTTTTTTTCCCGTCGTCGAGCGCTTCGGCGAGGAGCTCGACGAGCTCGATTCCGGGCTGACGACCAGGCAAATAACGACACGACCGGGACAGATTCACCGCGTCCGCAGCGACCTGCTGTATCTCAGACGCATTGTCTGGCCGCACCGCGACATGCTGCAGATGCTGCTGCGATCGAGTCACACGCGCGTTTCGCCCGAGACGATGCCGTATCTGGCCGACTGTTACGACCACGTCATCCAGTTGATCGACATTCTGGAAGTCTATCGGGAAACGTGCTCGGATCTTCGGGACTTCTACTATTCGCAGCTCAGCAACCGCACCAACGATATCATGCGGACGTTGACGGTCCTGTCGACGGTGTTTCTGCCGATGACGTTCGTCGCTGGCGTCTACGGAATGAATTTCGAATACATGCCGGAGCTGCGCTGGCGGTGGGGTTATCCGTTTTCCCTCGTCGTCATGGGGGGCGTCGGGATCGCGTTTCTCGCTTTCGTCTGGCGCAAGGGCTGGCTCGAACGCTGGGATAAACCTCCCGGCGGCCCGCGCGATCACGATCACTCAACGACCGGCGATTGAACCCAGCCGCACCAGCGACGCAACGGCCACGGCGGCGGTTTCAACGCGGAGAATCAGATCTCCGAGCGACACCAGACTTGCTCCGCGTTGCAGTCCCGCGGCGATCTCCTCATCGGTGAACCCTCCTTCGGGGCCGATGGCCGCGGTGAGCGGCAGAGAATCGGCCTGGGGCAGCAAGGCTGCGATCGGGACGCCTCCGGGATGGGCAATCCAGCAGGAATCGGGACGGCTGAGACCGGCGAGGAACTCGGTCCAGCGTACCGGCGTCTGAATTTCCAGCAGATGATCCCGCCGGCATTGCTTGCACGCCGCAATCACTGCCTGGCGCAACCGATCCAGCTTGCCCTCTCGCGGATCGACGACGCTCCGCGTGGTGATCAGCGGAATCAGGCGACGGACTCCCAGTTCGACCGACTTCTCCACCAGCCAGTCCAATCGATCACCTTTCGGAGCGGCAACGGCCAGAGTCAGTTCCGGCGTCGGCGGGGTCGTGAAACGGGAGCCCTGAAGGAGCAGTTCCACGTCTCGTTTGCCGACGCGGGTGACAGTGGCCGCCGCCGAGCGTCCGCGTCCGTCGAAGACTTCGATCTCCGTCCCCGATGTAATTCGGAGAACATGCGAAAGATGGTGAGCTTCCGATCCATCAAGGATCGCCGGGCCGACGTCCGGAATTGTCGGCAGAAAAAAGCGGTGCATGTGAAGACAGTCGGTCTGCAGGAGCTGGGGAGAACGCGTGTGGAAGGATTGTTGCAATTGTCGCACCCGGAATCACCCTGACATTCGGTACGAGCGGCAAAAAAGACGTATTCCTTAACAGTGCCGCGTCAACTGCCTCCGAAACCGGCAGTTCGGCGGACTGAGGGAATCGCATGCAGCGCCGCCGGGCTATCCATCGATAAGGAAAACAGGAATTCCTCCAATCTGGCGTTCTGTCTCATATGTCAGCATCTCTCGCAACCACATTCGCAGTTTTGCGGGACTCCGGCGCGCGCCAGGCTCAGGAGGTGTTAACTGCTGCGCTCAATGTCCCGTACCCTGAGATTCAGGAACTGGCTGCGTCGGCACTGCTGCGTCGGCCGTCGGTGACCGGTCAGCTCGAGGTCCTTAAACGGTGCGAACACCTGCCGCAGGGGGTTCTGCCGCAGATCCGGTCCGCTGGACGTCGGCTGGAAGTTGCTTTTCGACAGGGGCTTCAACAGGGAAGTCCCGAGCTGGTCGAGCAACTGCTCTACTGCATCCGGCTGGCCGATGCCGACGAGCACGTGGCGCCCGTGCTGTCCATCGTGAAGCAAACGCACCACCCGGGGCACCCCTCGGCGGTCGCCACGCTCAAGAGCCTGATCAACCGCCTGTATGACCAGTGGCAGTCGGAGCGAGATCTGGGGGATTCCGCCGCCCTGTCGCAGGTCGAGGGGCGCCGACTGCTGGTTCTCCAGGAGCTGGGAAAGGTGCTCAGTTCGGCGGACGAGATCGCTCACCCGGAGGTTGTGATTGAAGGTGTGTTGATCCTGGGACGGGCCGACGAAGCGCTGGTCCGACGGGTGCTGTGGAACTCGGCCGCCCCGGCGCGAGACATTGTGTCTCATCTGCTGATGAACTGCCGGCATCCGGGGGTGTTGTCGCTGATTTGCGACTCCCTCAATTATGCGTATCCGCATCCCAAGGCTTTCGAGGCGATTCAGCGACGCGAAGACCCCGAGTTTATCGCCCATCTGCTGCGGTCGATTTCCGGGCGGCTGAACCGGCATCAGCAGGACAATCTGAAGCAGATTGAGTCGCTCGACTGGCTGCGGAACCCCGATGACACGCTGCCCACGGTTCCTCCGCAGATTCAGCCGGCCGTCTTGAAATTGCTGGCGGCGACGAAGACCCCGCCGAGTCTGCGCGGAGCGGTGGAACAGTGGATGCTCCGCTGCGGATCGCCCGAGGCGCGCAAGGAAGTGGCATCGTCCGGAAGCACGGTCGACGGCGAAATGGTCAGTCAGGTCGTCCAGGAGAGCCTCAACGATACGGACTCGGCCATCCAGGCCTGGGCCGTCGGCCAGCTTCGCAAGCACGCCGTTCCAGAGACGTTTGCGATCCTGGTGGACCGCCTCGACAGCCCCTATGCGGAGGTGCGTGATGCGGCTCGCGCGGAACTGTCGAGCTTTAACATTGACCGCGTTCTGCCCCTCTGTTCGTCGCTGGATGGCGAGACCGGATCCCGGGTGGGACAACTGCTGTTAAAAGTCGATGAAACGGCGCTGCGGCGGCTCACCGCGGACCTGTCTCACCCCGTTCGACAGCGACGAATGAAAGCCCTGGTCGCAATTCGCACGCTGAACCTGGTGGACCAGTTGCTGCCTGCGCTCCGTCAGTTGGCCGATGACCCCGACTACGTCCTCCGCCACAGCGTTGCCGAAACATTGAGTCGCAGCATGTCGGAAAGCGGCTGGCAGCTTCTCTCCAAGCTGACCCGGGACAGCCATCCGCGTGTTCGGGAAGTCGCGACGAACGGGCTCCTGCAGATCGTCGCGGAGCATCCCGAGGCGTCGCCGATCGATCAACCGGTCGGTTACGGAGCCGGATTCGAACTCTGAATGGCAAAGGACTGAATCGCCATGTCGTGGCTCACCCCGCTCCTTGCTGCTCCGAAGGTCAATCCGTTCGAAGTCGCCAGCGAATACATCAATCGACCGATCGGCGACCGGTTTGTCGGAGGATGGTGGTTCGCGGCGATCGGCGCCGTCGGCGTGCTGTGGCTGGCGATCTATACGGTTGACCGGCGGCGGCGACAGGCCGAGCAGGAGAAGCTTTCGCCTTCTTCGCTCTTTGAGCAGCTCAGCCAGGCGCACGAGCTGACTGCCGAGGAGCAGGCGATGATGCGGAAGTTCGCCGGAACGGACGAGACCGAAGCGTGCAAGTTCTTCGTCGACCCGCGGCGGTGGCGCGGACTGTCGACTCAGCCCGCCGATCGCCTGATGCTGGAGTCCATTCAGACGCGACTGTTCGGAGCGCTGGCGCTGCTGGAACGGGCCGGCTGAAGGCCGGCAACGGCCTCCTGCCGTGTGCGGCGGGCGACTAGCCCGCATTATTCATCACCCGGTTCGTCGCAGCGGTCTGAGAGCAAGTGGCCGTTGAACGGTGATCTGCGCCGGGCGGTGCGCGGAAGGCCCCCCTCCCCGGGGACGTTGAATGGTGATGTCGGGTCCGTGGCGGCGCGACGGAGGAGGCCAGTCAGGAGGTGCGCGGCCAAGCCAGCACCGCCTGCGAGATCCGGCGGTACTCTTCCGCATACGGCCAGCTCGCGCTCAACTTCACGACCACCCGGCGGGCGCTGACCGTAATCTCCGCCGCCGCCTTGATCAGATGCTGACGCCATGTCGTAGCGAACCCCTCGCCCAGCGGATCCTCGCGACGACGACGATTGAACCAGCCTCGCCGCTGCCGGTCGGCGAACGCTTCCACCGGGATCTCTCCGCTCGGATCGATCGTGGGGAGCGGGCGCGCGGTCGCCCGCCGCAGACGCACGAGCAGGTTCAACGCCGCTGTGTGCAGGTGCAGCCGGAAGAAGTTTGCGAGGAAGCGGTGATCGCTGAGCCGATCCGCCGCCAGCTCCCGCTTCAGCTCCTTGTTCCGGTTCTCGCTCTCGCCCCGCTCGGCGTACTCGTCGTAAACGGCCGCCGGGTTGACGGTCCAGCCGGGCCGGTTGGTCGACACGGCCCGGCGGTTGGTCCCCTGTTCGTGGACTTCGCACTTGACGACGACCTGCCGCGGCTGCGGCCACGCATCGGCCTGGTACTCCAGCGCCAGGAACAGCCGCTGCTTTTCGCCGGTCTCGTCGAACTGCTGCTGGGCCTGCGCCAGCAGGGCGTCGCTGGCGGCTTTCAGGCGGGCATTCATCGCCAAGCCGAAGGTGTGCGTCAGCCCCAGTTCGGCGCAGACGTCGTACATCAGCGGCACGCCGAAGCCGCTGTCGCCGCGGACGACGATCTCCACGTCCGGGAATCGCTCGCGGATGCGGCGGGCGAGATACCGCAGGTCGTCGTCCGCTCCGAGGAACGCCGCGCAGGTGCCGTGACGCAGCCCGACCAGCGCGACCGTGTCCGTCTCGGCGCAGGTGATGGCGATCGGCAGGTACTGGTACTGCTCGTAGTAGCCGTGAAAGGCGATCAACTGCTGCCGGCCGTGTGCGGGATCGTCGAAGGCGTCGATGTCGAGCGTGATGCGGGACGGGGGCGCGGCGAAGGCGTCGAGGAACTGATCGCACAGGACGTCCCGCAGACGTTTGAGGTCGGCGATCGTGACGGCGTTTTCGAACCGCGAGAGCGTCGGCTGGCTGGCCAGATCGCGCCCGTCCGGCTGGCGATCGCAGACCAGCTTGAAGGCGGGGTCGCTGCGCAGCGCATCGTGGTCGTTCTGGTCCTCGTAGTCGGCCAGGATGCCGTAGATCCGCTGCCGGACCAGCGACCGATTCGAATGCCGGACATCCCCGGTTCGGGCGTCGGTCAGCGCGTCGGCGAAGCGCTGCGTCAGACAAATCGCCTCATCGAACTGGCGGATCGGCAAGAGCCCGGCGTCGCCGGTGAGCTGCGCCCGGGAGACTTCGATTTCGATCGGTTTTCGGGGGAGGAAATCGAGGACAAACGGCAGCACACCCTGTAAACTCATGCCCGGCCTCCTTGTGGCGTTGAAGTGCTGATCTGACAACACCTTCTACGCCGCGGGAGGCCTTTGCATTGGAGCGCCGTGAATAATTCGGGCTAGAGCGTCCCCTGGAAGCCCATCACCTGGAAGCGGGCCAGTTCGAGCGTGCTGGTCAGCTTCACCGCTGCGATGGAATCGTAGGTGAGCATCACCTTCCGGGCGCCGTAGCTGTCCGGAACATCGCGGTCGACCAGCAGAATGGAGCCGGAGATCATGAAATCCCGGAACGGCACCGACTCGCCAAAGCTGGTGACGATCATCCCGGCCCGCGGGATTGAGGCCGGCCAGTTTTCGAACAGGTTGCGCCAGCCGTCTGCGGAATTCATGGCAGTGTCTCGAAGGGCCGGTCGACGAAATGAGATTCTAGAAACAACATTGGCTCGGGCCGTCTGCAGACAGCCCGAGCCAATGACCCCAAGGGGAGTCGAACCCCTGTTCTCGGACTGAAAATCCGATGTCCTAGGCCTCTAGACGATGGGGCCGGAAGACGCGAGAGTATATCGGTTCCGGAGGAAACGGCAAGCAAGCCAAATCTCAGGAATCGACATTTGCTGGAAAAACGCGAAAGTCATCTCGGCCAAATTCTGGGAGATGAGCGTAACAACACTCTCAAACGGGTGTTACGTCGAAAGTTCTTCGTGGTTCTGGGATTCGGAGCCAGGCAGGTGGGACTGGATTTCGCCGGCCTGAATGGCTGCGTGCACCTCGCTCCGATGAATCGGAACTTCCCGCGGGGCTTCAATTCCGAGACGGACTTTGTCGCCACGGATCTCAATGATCGTGATGACAATGGCGTCGTCCACCACGATGCTCTCGTTCTTCTTGCGCGACAGCACCAGCATGATTCTGCACTCCCATAGCAGCCGACCTGGGAGAGCAAGCGAATTCACGGGGAGTGAATTCCCGCTGCCGCCGATTTCCCCGGCTGCAGCCGCTGCGCTCTGCGCGGACACAATCCCCG
This sequence comes from Planctellipticum variicoloris, assembly GCF_030622045.1. Classification (NCBI taxonomy): domain Bacteria; kingdom Pseudomonadati; phylum Planctomycetota; class Planctomycetia; order Planctomycetales; family Planctomycetaceae; genus Planctellipticum; species Planctellipticum variicoloris. Next base: position 464,916 of record NZ_CP130886.1, read on the forward strand.
TCCGCAGGAGCGCAGGTTGCCAACCCTGAGAGCGACCGGACCCGGTCCGGACCCTCTCCTACTTCCTGACACTTCAGGATTGTAGAGGTTACAAAAATCGCGGTCAATACGAGAATCTGCTCAAGTTGCGCAATGGCGACCCGAGTTCCCGGAGCGATTTCAGGACTGGCGTGAAGCGAGAATCAGGCGCAGATATGGCGCCTGCAGGAAAAATGCGGGTCGCAATAGCCATTTCCGGTAGAAACCCGGGGGATGGCAGGCGGTTTCGGGAGCAGAGGTCGTCCTGCTCCGCGGATTCGCCCCGAGGATCCAGAGGGAGCCCGAGCGACGGCGACGGACAACTCCGTCACCGTCCCACGGCGCCGTTCATGAGGCACTGACGAGTCCAGCAGGACGGTCTGGTTCAGACCATGTCCTTCATGCTCTTCAGCGGACGGATCTTGACGACGTTCTTGGCCGGCTTGGCGGCGACCTTCATCATCTCGCCCGGCTTGAACGGGTTCGCTCGCATGCCGCCTTTGGTGGCCGGCTTGCGGACGACGGTGATCTTCATCAGGCCTGGCAGGGCGAATACGCCTGGGCCCTTCTTGCCGAGATTCTTCGCAATCAGCCCCGACAATTCGGTGAGAATGCTGGCCACGTCCTTCCGGGCCAGACCCGTGCTCTCGGCGAGCGCGTTCAACACTTCGGACTTCGACAACGGCTTGGGGGACTTCTCAACCATTCCGGACTCCTGCTGGCGACGTTCCTGTCTCTCTGACATCCCTGACGAATGCGACTGCCATGTCTCGTGAGGCGTCGTGCATCCTCATTGGCGGGTAGTTAACTGCGGCGAAATTCGAAAGTCAATGACATGAACCCCAGTTTTCTGCAGGTTTTTCCGGGATTTTCCGCGAGTCGCAGCCAGTTCCGCCGTCAAATCCCGCAGTTTCTTGAGGCGACGCCGTCGGAATCCCATGAGAAACCGGCTCATTCGTCGCACTTTGGCGAGCCTGGCAAGTCATTCCACAGACCCGGCGAGCGACTTCGTCCTTTTCGCATGATTCGCACGTTTCCTGCGTGAAAAACGGTCGATGGCGCTCCACATCCGATTGCGTCCGGCAACCGATTGCGTTATCCCTTCAAGGGCGTGCTGACGATGACCGGGGACGTCATCCCCGCGGCCACCGCAATCGGGACGGGATCCATCGGGCTTTGCAGCAAGGCGGGACAGCATGGCGGAACTGGTCATTCAGACGGGAAAACTGGCCGGCAAGAAACTCGTGCTGCCGCCGGATAAGGAGCTGGTGGTCGGACGCGGCGAAGAATGCCAGGTTCGCTTACCCTCATCGCTGGTCAGTCGACGCCACTGCCGGCTGGTTCACACGACCGAGGGCATTCTTGTCGAAGATCTCGGCAGCCAGAACGGCACTCTGATCAATGACGTTCCGATTGCTCAACCGACGATTCTCAAGCCCGGCGATCTACTGCGAATCGGGGCCATGATTTTCGCCGTCCCCAGCGCCCCACGCCCGAAAAAGGTTGTGTCGGAGCTCGTTCAGGACGCCTCCGACGCCGATATTGCCGCCTGGCTCGACGACGCGGGCGGTCCGGCGGCAGGCGATACCGCCGAGATCGGCCCCGCGATGGCCAATGCCATCCGCGATGCGATTGACGAAGTCAGCAAGGTGCAGACGACGCCGGTGCGGGTCGATCCCGTCAAAGCTCAGGTCAGCGAGATTATCCGTCGGCATTGGGCTGAGCGCCGCCGCAAGGCATAATCTCCAGGAGTTCCTGAGCAACTCCTGCGCAAACGGTGGCATTACATGCGGATCATCGCCGGCAAGTTTCGGCATCGCAAACTCCTGACCAGTCCCGGACAGACCACTCGCCCCATCATCGATCGCGCGAAAGTCCGGCTGTTCGATCTGATCCGGCACGAGCTGCCCGGCGCCCGCGTCCTGGACGTCTTCGCCGGGACCGGCACCCTGGGGATCGAATCCCTCAGCCGCGGCGCGAAGAGCGCCGTGTTCTGCGAAGCCGATCATCGCGCCCACGAGCTCCTCCGCAAGAACGCCGAGATTCTGAAAGTCACGGACGACGTCCTCTGCTGGAGGGTCGACGTCCTCCGCTGCTCGTTCCGGCCGAAGGGGACTGGCGACTGGACGCCGTATCGAGCCGTCTTCTTCGATCCGCCGTACAAGATGGCGGACGACCTGAAGCCCGGGACGCCAATCTTTCGTTGCCTCGAACGACTGGCTCGACCGGATACGACGACCGACAACGCACTCCTGGTGATCCGGACTCCGCTGCAATGCGAGCCCGCGTTCCCGCCGGCATGGTCAACCGAAATGGTCTTCGAAGTCGCCAGTATGCGGATCTTTCTGTTGCGTAAGAACGCCGACGCCGGCCCGGTAGAAACTGGCGAAGTCGCCGACGAAGAGTCGGATGAAGTCGCGGGCGACTAACCCGGTTCGCCGGAAGTCCGCTGCAGCCAGTCCCGCAACCGCCGCAGCCCTTCCTCCACGCCGACCTCGGGCCGATAACCTAGGTCCCGCTTCGCGGCGGAGATGTTGTACCAGTGGGCCGTCGAAAGCTGCCGGGCCACGAACCGCGTCATCGGCGGCTCGTCCCGGCAGCCCAATGCCGCGTACAGACCTTCCAGAAGGGCGCCCGCGGCATACGCCGCCCCGGCGGAAATTGATCGCTTCACGGGAGGGAGCCCGCCGCAGGCGAGCATGCGGTCGATCAGCTTCCAGAGCGGGACGGGCTCGTCGTTGGTGATAAAGTATGCCTTGCCGCAAACGGGCGACCCGGGCCGCAACCGCTCGGCCGCCAGCAGATGGGCCTGCGCGGCGTTGTCGACGTAGACCGTATCAACCAGATTGTCTCCTCTCCCCACGCGCCGCAGTCGGCCGGTTCTCGCCCGCTCCAGCAGCCGGGGGACCAGGTGATTGTCGCCAGGCCCCCAGATCAGGTGCGGCCGGAGCGCCACTGTCGCCAGACCCGGCCCGTTCGCCGCCAGCACCGCCTGCTCGGCGATCGCTTTCGTCCGCGGGTAGTGCGCTAGATAACGCTTCGGGTACGGCGTCGATTCATCGATCCCCGCTTCATCCCTGCCGCCGTAAACCACGCTGGGCGAACTGGTATAGATCAGTCGGGGAATTTGCAGAGCCCGGCAGGCGGCCAGCACGTTCTCCGTGCCGGTCACGTTCGCCCGGTGAAATTCCGCCGCCGATCCCCAGACCCCTGCTTTGGCCGCCGTATGGAACACGATGTCGCAGCCGTGCGCCGCTTCCATCACGACGGTCGGATCCGCGATGTCTCCCCGGCGGCATTCGACGCCGATTCCCGCCAGCTCCGGCGCCGGACTCCGCTGCACAATGCGAACCTCATACCCGACCGCTTGCAGCCTGCGACTGATCGCACTTCCCAGGAATCCTCCGCCCCCTGTCACCAGCGCCCGCATGCCGACACTTTCCTCAGACCCAGAATCTGATTCGATCCGCCGAGGCCCTTCAACAGGACCAGACCGGCTGGCCCAGCACGTCCAGCCGCGGCGTGATTCCCAGCCCCGGGGCCGTGGAGGCCGCCAGCCGGCCGTTCTGACGCTGCGGCGCCCCTTCGGCGATCGACTGCGTCACGTAGCTGTTGAAGTCCGTCGACGTAAACAGAAAGTCGGTTGGCGTGCTGTGGGCCAGGTGGGCGATCGCCGCAGTGACGATGTCCCCGCCCCAACTGTCCTCGATCGTCATGCCGATTCCCAGCGAAACGCACAGATCGCGGGCCTGCCGGGCTTTGGTCAGCCCGCCGAACTTGCTGATCTTGATGTTGACGACATCCATTGCCAGATCGGCTTTGCCTCGGACGAGCATGTCGATCCCGTCAACGACTTCGTCGAGCACGAACGGATGATCGCAGTTCCGCCGGACCGCAAGACACTCTTCATACGTCAGGCAGGGCTGCTCGATGTAGACGTCGACGTCCCGGACCGCGCGGACGACGCGCTGGGCCTCGTGCTGCGTCCAGCCGGTGTTCGCATCGGCGATCAATCGGTCGCCCGGCTGCAGGACCGCCCGAACGGCCCGAATCCGCTCGATGTCGACGTCGGGATCGCCTCCCACCTTGAGCTGAAACCGGTGATAGCCCTGCGCGCGATACCCGGCAACACTCGCGGCCATGGCCTCCGGAGGCTCCTGCGAGATGGCCCGGTACAGCCCGAAATCCTCGCCATAGCGCCCGCCGAGCAGGCTGCAGACCGGCAGGCCGGCGACCTGTCCCAGCAGATCCCAGCAGGCGATATCGACCGCCGATTTGACGTACGGATGGCCTTTCAGAATGGCGTCCATCCGGCGGTTGAGCTTTGCCAGCTCCAGCGGATTTTCGCCGACAAGCTGCGGTCCCAGTTCGACCAGCCCCGCCCTCACGCCGGCCGCATAGGCCGGCAGGTACGCCGGGCCCAGCGGACAGACTTCGCCCCAGCCTGTCAGTCCCGCGTCAGTCTGCACGGACACGACCGTGCTGTCGAAGACCGTCACCGATTTTCCGCCGGACCACTTGTAGGCCCCTTCCCGCAACGGGAGATCGACCTGGTAGACCGTCAGTCCGGTGATGCGCATGCTGTGTCGTCCGGGGTGGGGCCGCTGTGGCGCCGGGGGGAATCGGCTCCACTCTACACGCAGCGTTCCCGCGATTCAGCATCGCCGCCGATCGCCGGGAATTTGCAAACTCTCAGGCCGGGCGGTCTTGCGTGAAACTTTGCCGCCGGCTGCGATGGTATTTCCCGTCGGCGACTCGCGCCGCACTTCGCGGCAACACCCGGTCATGCCACAAGGACGCTTCTGATGAACAGCTCCTGGTCCGGATTCCTGGCAATCTGTCTGACAGTACCTTCGCTGACCGCGAACGCGGCCGATCCGCCGCGTGCAGAGCCGTTCCTGATGGCCGGACGTCTGTCCGACGGCGCGCGGGATTTGAAAGCGCACCTGGAGGCTCAACCCTGGGACGACCAGACGCGGTTCGGCCTGGGGGCGCTGCAGTTTCTGCAGGCGGTTGAGCACTTCGGGCAGTCGCTGTACCGCTACGGCGCCGGGACTTCGCGGACTCCGCTCGGAATCCGAGTCCCTTTGTTGCAGATGCCGGTGCCGGAGAACCCCGATCCGGAACCGATCAGCTATGCCGATTTTCGCCGGATGCTGCAGACGCTGATCGACGATCTGGCAAAGGCCGAGCAGACCTTGTCTGCGATCAAGGATCGCGATGTCAAATTGCCCCTGCGATTTGCGCAGATCCGGCTCGATCTGACCGGGGACGGCCGGGCGACTGACGAAGAAACCTTGTGGCGGATCTATGCCGCCGTCAGCCGCAATGCGCGAGCGGATCAGCAATTCACGCAGGCCGAGGCCGAGGCGTTTACGATCAGTTTCGACTACGGCGACGTCCACTGGCTCGCCGGCTACTGCCATCTGCTGTCAGCGCTCGGCGAGATGGCGCTGACGTACGACGGCGAAGCCTTCTTCAACGCCATCGCGTCCCATGCGTTCGCCAGGCCGGCGCACCCGCTCCTCAAAGAGGAGCTGATGATCCGCCCCGACAATCGCTGGACGGAGGACATCGCCGACGCCATCGCCGCGATTCATCTGCTGCGAATGCCGGTCAAAGAGCCGCAGCGCGGTCCCGAAGCTCTAAACCATCTGGAGGCGGTCATCCGCCATAGCCGATTGAGCTGGCTGGCCATTCAGGAAGAGGCTGACGACGACCGCGAATGGGTGCCGAATCCACGGCAGACCGGCGTCATTCCGGGTGTCCGCGTGACCCAGGACATGATCGCCGGCTGGCATACCTTTCTGGATGAAGCCGAGCAATTGCTGCAGGGCCGGAAGCTGGCCCCGCACTGGCGCGTGAAAGGGGAATACGGAATCAATTTGAAACGCGTCTTCACAGAGCCGCGGGAGCTTGACCTGGTGCTCTGGGCACACGGCGCCGGCGTGGCTCCATTCGTCGAACGGGGGCTCTGCACCCGCCAGGAAACCTGGAATCGCCTGATGCAGACGTTTCAGGGGCAGTTTATCGGGTTCGCCGTCTGGTTTAACTGAATTCTGGCGATGGTTGACGGTGCGAAATCAGCCGCAAAGCCTTGATGTGTCATTGTTTGTGTTGAGGCCACCGGCGAGGCTCCGTCGGCTGGGAAAATCTGCTCGACCTTCACGGAATTTTCTTGACGGAAGGCTTGCACCCTCGATAATGGCCGCATCATTTTTGGGTATGCCCTGTCAGGGATGAGTCATCGCCGGAATCTGTTTATTCAAACCCCGGGCATACAGAGACGCCTTCGACCGAATCACGGTCGGGGGCGTTTTTGCTTTTGCGGCTCCGCGCTGTACGGTGTGAGAGATTCGTCGATCACAAGCCCAGCGATTGCAGCACTCCCGCGAGATCGGACAGATCCTCCAGAAGCACGTCCGGCTGATGGGGCGACAGCTCGTCAGACCGAAAGATCCCCGTCGCCACCGCCAGGACCCGGGCATTGATGGCCCGCGCGCAGCGGATGTCCGAAGGCGTGTCGCCGATCACCCAGATCCGTTCATCCGGCACCTCGGGCAGCCGCCGACGGACTTCCTGGCGGGCTTGCCGGGCGACATCGTCCCGATCCGCGTGCTCGTCCCCGTAGCCGCCGAAGCCGAAGTGCGAGTGCAGTTCGAAGTGTTCGAGTTTCACCCTGGCGGCCCGCGCCAGGTTTCCGGTCAGCAGTCCCAGCGTGACGTTCTCCCGCTCCGTCAGCGTCGCCAGCAGCGGTCGCACGCCCGGAAGCACCACCCCTTCGCGTCCGCTGAGATGCTGCGGCAGCTCTGTAAAATAGGCCTCGTGAAAGCGATTCCACGAGGCTTCATCGTCCGGAAGACTGTAGTACGCGAACAGGTCTCGCGTGATTGCTCGGTCGGTCCGGCCGGCGGTGGGTATTCCCTCCACCGGGCCGGACGCGCCGAACTCGCGCGCCAGGACCGCCTCCATGGCCGCCTGGCCGGATCCCCCGGCATTCAGCAGCGTTCCGTCAATATCGAACAGGAGGACGTGCATGGAGGAGGGGCTTCTCAAACGGCAGCGCCCGCCAGCGAGCGGGCGCCGAGCTGCTTGCCCAGGCGGGCCAGCAGCCGATTGAGCAGTTCCAGCGACTCCTTCGCCTCCTCGTGCGTGATCGTCAGCGGCGGGCTGACTCGCAGCACCTTACCAGCCAGGGCGCCCAGCAGATGGATCCCGACGTTGTGCTCACCCAAGTAGCAGGTTTCGACAATTTTCGCCGCCACCTCGGCCGCCGAAAGATCACCGACGGGAGCGCATTCCATGCCAAAAACCAGACCTTCGCCGCGGATTTTCGTGACGAGCCCGGTTTCCTTCAGCCGTTCCAGTCCCTGCAGGAAGACGGGAGTCAGCTCTTCCGTGTGAGCCAGGACGTCGGTCTGTTCGAACTCGTCCAACGTCGCCAGCACCGCCGCGCACGAAAGTGGATTCGCGCTCCAGGTGTCCGAAGCTTCGCCATACTTGAGGGTCGCCGCCAAGTCGCTTCGCAGCGCCACCGCCGCCACCGGCACCCCGTTTCCGAGCCCCTTGCCGAGGACCACCATGTCGGGCTCGACGCCGTACTTCTCGAACGCATACATCTTGCCGGTCCGGCCGAAGTTGGCCTGCACCTCGTCGAAGATCAGCAGGATGTCGTGCTTCCGGCAGAAGTCCTGCAGCAGCCGGTGATAGCTCAGCGGCGGATGGAAACTGCCGCCGCCGCCCAGATAGGGCTCGGTAATCAGCACCGTCAGCCGGCTGCCATACTGGTGCCACAGGGCTTCCAGTTCCTGCCGATAGGAATCGAGGCTGATGCTGTCGTGGTCGCCGTTCCAGTCGGCGATCTCTTCCATCGGGAAACTGATAAAACGGACTCGCGGATCGCGCTCGGCGTCTTTTTCGCTGCCGGTGACGGCGTTGGCCAGTCCCTTTTTGCCGTGAAAGCCGTAACGGGTGGCGATGATCATGTCCCGCGTCCGATCGCGGGCCAGCGCCACCCAGAGCGCCTTCTGGATGGCCTCGGACCCTGAAGCCGCCCACATGATCGTCTGCAGTCGGTCGCTGCCGGGCGAACGCTTCAGATTGGCCAGCAGCCGCTCGACCGATTCCGTCTCCAGTTCGGTGACGCCGTTGTAGGCGGTCATCGTCAAGGCTTCAACATATTCCCCCGCGCGAGCCGGAGCTCCGCCGAAGTACTCCGGCTGCCAGCCCATGTAGCCCGCGAACTGCTGCATCCAGCGCTTGGGGTTATGACCCAAGTTCGCAACCAGCACGCCGGAGGAGAAATCGAACAGCTTCCGCCCCTCCGGCGTCCAGTGATAAGGACCGGCGGATTTGGCGAAGACCGCTTGCGTGGGGGTAAAGGTCCGCAGGCCGAGCGGCTCGTGCTCGGCGATAATCCGACGGGCGGCATTCGAACGATCTTCACCAGCAAATTGAATGGCTTTGGGCATGGGGGTCCTCGAACCAGAACGGAACGGCGGGGCGGGCGGTTGCAGTTTCCCTGGGGTACGGCAGGACAGACGCCTGAAACCCAGGCGGGTTCGGCGGGGACACAATTATGCCACGCAGCCCCCTCTTCTGTCACGGGGGCGAGCGAACTGGCCCCGAAACTCGTCAATCCGCACGTCCGGCGATCGTCACCGCAGTGCCAGTTCGGTCCGATTCCCGGACAGCGGCCACCGCGGTCGCCGCCCAGATCGCCGACATCATCGAACGTCGGCACGACTCCCTGTCATTCAGCCGTCTCCACCAGAGGTCGGCGGAATGGGCGTCATGGTCGGAATCCAGACCGGCAGGCTGGTCCAGAATTTCCCCGTCGGGCAGTCGGGAGTAAAGTCTTTTGCGGGAAAGAGTTGTGAGAGTTCCATCGATCACCCAGCCGGATCGTTCGCCGATCAGTGAATCGATCCGAAACTCGAGACTTGCCGTTCGCCCCGCCCGGTCCGCGAAGAAGGCGGCAAAACCTGTCTCGATCCCGGAGGCGTCCCGGAAGACTCGGCCGAATGCGCTCTCAGGCGTGGCGATCAGCCGAAACAGTCGCGCAAAAAGCGACGGAGCGAAGCGCTCCAGGATTCCGTGTTCCATTCGGACGGACCTGTTCAGCGAGACTCCGTGTGACTCCGGCAGCCGAAGTTCCCGGGAGACATAACGGACATTTCGCACGTCTCCGAGAGACATGGAATCAACGAGATGCTGGGCGAGAGCCCAATCCGTGTCACTCTCGGGGTCGTGCAGCACCAGCACATGTTCGGCAGTGGAGAGTTCCTGCAAGTCCGCTGAGATTGCCAGGGGCATTTCGACGGCCACTCGCAATCCGCGTTCAGTCGCCGCGCGGATCAGCGAAATCTGGCTGTCGGGCGAGGACGCAATCAGGACGGCGTCGAGACCGGGAGCGGACCAGACGTCATCAATCACAGACGTCGTACGACCAACCAGTTCTCGCGACCGCTCGCGAGCCGCAGCATCCGGGTCGCAGCCGATGACGGCTTCCGCTTCGTCAAAGAGTCGCAACTGCTCCAGACGGAACCGGCCCATCCGACCGAGACCAATCACGCCCAGCTTCATGGAGAATTCTGCTTCTGGAGACAAACGCAGAGAGTCAGCTTCAGGAACCGCGAGAAAACCCGCTCAGCTTGACCTGGATTTTTCCACTGCACTTGTGACCGTTGGGAGCATTCACTTTCAGGAGCAGGACGCCGTTCTTATCCGGAGTAAACTCGTGCCGGCTGCGAATCGCAAACGGCTTGCCCGGCTTGTTGTCGACCACCAGGACGCCCATCAACGCACCGGGTGCAATCCCCGCGACGAAGTCGGCGGCGGCATCGTCGGTCGGCAACCCGTCCGGAGTGGTTTCGAGAGTCACAGAGAACTTGAAATCACCTTTGGCTTCGATCCGCACCAGACGATCCTTGACGGCCATCGCTCCCACGTTCGTCCAGCCCCGGCTGACGTCCAGATCGAACTCGAACTCATTGGATTCCAGCGACAAATCCGTCAATTTGTCCAATTTCTCCTTGAGACCCGGCATCTTCGGATCGAGCTTCAGCAGCACTTCGCAAAGAAACTTCGCCCGGTCGTACTGCCCGGCGTCCTCGTACTGCTTGATAATGTCGGTCGACTCCCGGACAAATCCGTCCTGGAGTTTTTCCACTTTCACATCGATGGCACGGACTGCGGGAGAGGCGGCCGGCGCCAAGCTCCCCCCTTTCGCTTTCGCAGCTTTCGATTTGGGGGTCTGAGCCGCCAGCGGCCCGTGCATCGCCATGGCAGCGACGGCGACGACAGCGGCGATGCCACACCAGAGGTTGACCGAGGTTGGCTGTCTCATAGGATATCCTCTCACAATTCGTCCGCAGACTGGCACGCTGCCAGCTTCGCATTAGACGACATGCCGAGACCCTGTGCAATCGCTCCCCGTTGCGGCGACTTTCGCACCACGGGGGCCGTGCGGGGTTGACGCTCTCCAGGTGACCGACGACGATCACGCTCGATTTCCCGCCAGTTCCACGGATCATCGAAGATGTCAGCCGAGCCCGTTCCCGCTTTTCTGGTCCGTCCGGCCGCGCCGGGGGATGTCGAGGATCTGGGGCGGTTCATCGAGCCGTTCGTCGCCCGCGAACGTCTGCTGCCGCGGACCCGCGACGAGCTGGAAGATTTGACCGACAACGGATTTGTGGCCATCGCCGACGGCCGTATCGTCGGCTTTGCGGCCCTGGAAATCTATTCGACCAAGCTGGGCGAGATTCGCAGTCTGGCCGTCGCCGACGACTTCCAAGGCCGAGGGATCGGCAAGGCCCTCGTCAAAGCCTGTATCGATCGCGCCCGTGAACGTCGCGTCTTCGAGCTGATGGCCGTCACCTCGTCCGACGAGTTTTTCCAGCGCTGCGGCTTCGATTTTACGCTTCCCGGCGAGAAGAAGGCTCTCTTTCTGCAGACCCGCGAGAGCTATTGAGCGAGTGAGCTGACAGCGGAATGCGGAAAGCCAGATCTGGCGGCGCCGTCCACAACGTGCTGGCCGTCGGCTCCGTTCGTCAGTTCCTGCTGGCCGTCGGCGGCCCGAATCACGTAAACTGACGTTGATCGATTCCGCCGCTGTGCGGAATGATCTCGTCGAAAAGTTGCTGATCGCCGGACCGGAGAATTTCACCCATGCTCGATCTCACCGGACAGGGAACGGCCCAGACCTGCGGCGGCGTGACCCGCCGCGATTTTCTCCAGGCTGGCACGCTCGGCGCCGCAGGGTTGTCGTTGGCCCATCTGCAGCAGCTCGAAGCCCGCGCTGCGGAAACTGGGGCCGCCCCCGGAAACGCGAATCGCTCCGTGATCATGATTTTCAACCTGGGGGCGCCCAGTCAGCTCGACACCTTCGACCCCAAACCCGAGGCCCCGCTCGAAATCCGCGGGCCCTTCAAAGACATCTCCACCGCGTCGTCCGACATCCGCATCAGCGAGATCCTGCCCCGCCACGCCAAGCTGGCGAAGTACTTCTCGCTGGTCCGCAGCGTCAACGACAACGCCCCCGCCGTGCATGACGTCGGCTGGGAGCTGATGCAGACCGGTCGTTTCTTTTCCGGCGGGATTAATACGCCCCATGCCGGAGCAGTCGCCAGTTATCTGATGGGCCGCCGGACCGACCTGCCTCCGTTCGTGGTTCTCCCTGAGTTAATGGGCGCCGGCGGCGGCAATCTTCCGAATGGTCAGGCGGGGGGATTTCTCGGCAAAGCCTACGATCCCTTCGTCCTCAATGCCGATCCCTCCAAGCCGGACTTCGTCGTCCCCGACCTGCTCCCTCCGAAGCAGATCGGCGAAGTCCGGATGGAACGTCGGCAGAAACTTCGCAGTGCGGTCGACCAGACCTTGGCTGCGTTCGAGCGGAGTGAAGACGCCAAGCTTCTCGACTCCGGTTTCCAGTCTGCCTTCCGCATTATGAGCAGCCCCCAGGCCCGCGAGGCCTTCGAGTTGTCGAAGGAGCCGGTCGAAGTCCGCGAGCGTTACGGCATGAACCGCTTCGGCCAGTGCTGCCTGCTGGCCCGCCGGCTCGTCGAAGCTGGCGTCCGCTTCGTCACCATCAATACGTTCCTCACCGTCTTCAACGAAGTCACCTGGGACATCCACGGCACCGCCCCATTCACCTCGATCGAAGGGATGAAGGACATCGTGGCCCCGATGTACGACCAGGCCTACTCCGCCCTGCTGGAGGACCTCGTCCAGCGCGGACTGCTGGGCGACACGCTGGTCTGTAACGTCTCCGAGTTCGGTCGTACCCCCCGCGTGAACCCGGCGGGCGGTCGCGATCACTGGCCGCAGTGCTGGACGGTCTACTTCGCCGGCGGCGGCGTCCGGGGCGGCCAGGTCATCGGCAAAAGCGACCCCGTCGGCGGCTTCCCCGCCGAACGACCGGTCACGCCGTCCGAAGTCGTGGCCACGATCTACCACAGCCTCGGCTACAGCGTGGAGCACCACCTTCCCGGCCCCGCCGGCCGGCCATTCCCGCTGGTCGATTCGGGGACGAAGCCGATTCTGGAATTGTTCGGCTAACTCGCGCGAGGCACATTGATGATCGCTCTCCCGAAAGAATTGCAGCAGGCTCTGCAGGCGGCCGGCGGCGCTCCGGTCCGCGTGGAAGATCCCGAGACGCACGCCGAGAACATCGTAGTGGCGGCCGACGAGTTCGAATCGCTCTCCCGCGCGTCCGCAGCAGGCGGTTTCAGCGATGCCGAGCAGGATTACTTGCTGGCGGAAGCCGCGCGTCGCGCCGGCTGGGACGATCCCGAGATGGAGATTTACAGCGACTTATCGCCGGGAAGTATCGCCTGAGTGCAGTCCTCAACCCGCGAATCAAAAGATCACCAACAATCGAGCCCTCCCCCATGTTGCGCCCTGCCTGCCTGATTGTTCTCTGCCTGGCCTCCATCCCCGCCCACGCCGGCATCGCCGTCTTCCCGGCGGCCGTCGAACTCACCGGCCGCGAAGCCGCCCAGCCGCTCGTCGTCCAGCAGACCTCTGCCGGCCGCGTCCTCGGGAACATCTCAGAGGGTCTCGAATTCGCCTCGTCGGATCCGCAGGTCGCTAGAATCGAAGCCGGCCGGATCTTCCCCGTCGGTAATGGCGAAGCGACCGTTTCGGTCCGTGCCGGCGCGGACACGGCCACGATTCCAGTCGTCGTCAAAGACTTCGGTGAGTCGCACGCCTGGAGCTTCCGCAACCACGTCCAGTCCGTCCTGACCAAGGCCGGCTGTAACATGGGTTCCTGCCACGGCGCAACTGCCGGCAAAGGGGGTTTTCGACTCTCCCTGCGCGGCTACGACCCGGAAACCGACTTCAACACCATCACCCGCCAGGCCCGCGGCCGACGCATCGTCCCGCACGACCCCGGCCGGAGCCTGATCCTCACCAAGCCGACCGGCGCCATTCCCCATCAGGGAGGGCTGCGCTTCTCCGAAGACTCCTACGAATACCGCGTCCTCTCCGAATGGATCGCCCAAGGTCAGCCGGGGCCCGCCGCCGAGGACGCCCGCATCCAGCGTCTGGAGATCCTGCCGCCCGCCGTGCGCCTGACCGTCGGAGCGAAGCAGCCGTTTGTCGTCCGGGCGCACTTCAGCGACGGCCGCTCCGAAGACGTCACCCGCTGGGCCAAGTACAGCAGCACCAACTTCTCCGTCGCCACCGTCGACGACCAGGGCCTGGTGGATGTCACCGGCAGCGGCGAAGGGGCCATCACCGCCTGGTATCTCGCACAGAACGTCACCGCCACGGTCACCGTCCCCTATACGCACCAGGTCGCCCCGCAAATCTTCGCGGCCTCACCGCGGGCCAATCTGATCGACGAGCTGGTCCTCTCGAAACTCGAATCGCTCAACGTCCCGCCGTCGCCGCGATCGAGCGACGTCGAGTTCCTTCGCCGGGCGCAGCTCGACACGATCGGCGTCCTGCCGACGGTGGACGAAGTCCGAGCCTTTCTGACCGATACCGATCCGCTCAAGCGCGAGAAGCTGGTCGACCGGCTGCTGACCCGCTCTGAGTTCGTCGACTACTGGGCCTACCAGTGGTCCGATCTGCTGCTGGTGACCGGCAGCCGGCTGCGGCCCGACGCCGTGAAAGCCTATTACCAGTGGATTCGCCAGCGCGTTGCCGAGGATCTGCCCTGGGACCAGTTCGTCCGCCAGGTCCTGACTGCCCAGGGAAGCACCCTCGAAAACGGCGCGACGAACTTCTACGCCCTCCACCAGGACCCGCAGGACATGTCCGAGACGGTCTCGATGGCCTTCCTCGGGATGTCGATCCAGTGCGCCCATTGCCACGATCACCCGCTCGAAAAATGGACCAACGACGATTACTACGGCATGGCCAGTCTCTTCGCCCGCGTCCGTGGCAAGGGCTGGGGGGGCGACTTCCGCAACGGCGACGGCAACCGGATGATTTTCGCCACCAACCGCGGCGAAGTGATCCAACCCCGCACCGGAAAGCCGCAGCCCCCCCGTCCGCTCGATGCGCAACCCCTCGCCTTCGACGACCCGCGCGACCGCCGGGAAGCCCTCGCCGACTGGGTCTGCTCGCCCGAGAACCCCTACTTCACGCGGGCCATCGTCAATCGCGTCTGGGCGAACTACCTGGGGGTCGGCATCGTCGAGCAGGTCGATGATCTGCGACTGACGAATCCCCCCAGCAATCCGCTGCTGCTCGACGCCCTCGCCGCCGAACTGGTCCGCAACAAGTACGACCTCAAGGCGCTGATGCGGCTGATTCTCACGTCGGAAACCTACCAGCGATCGTCGGAAATCCTCCCCGAGAACTCGATGGACGAGCGATTCTACGCCCGGTTCTATCCCCGCCGTCTCTCAGCAGAAGTCCTGCTGGACGCCTTCGCCCAGGCGACCGACGTGCCGACGCCGTTCAAGGACTATCCCGCCGGGACGCGGGCCCTGCAGCTTCCGGACGCCAGCGTCGCTTCCTACTTCCTGGATACGTTCGGCCGGCCGGAACGGGTGCTGACCTGCACCTGCGAGCGGGCGGACGAACCGAACATGACGCAGGTGCTGCACCTGGCGAACGGCAAAACGGTCCTCGAAAAGCTGGAAGCGAAGGAAGGTCGGATCGCCCGCTGGATCGCCGACAAGACGCCCGACCGCCAGGTCGTCGAAGAGTTTTTCCTGGCGGCACTGTCGCGTCTGCCGCGAGAAGCCGAATTGCAGCAGATTCTCCCGCTGTTGGCGGAGACGCCCGAGTCGGATCGCCGGCAGGCGCTGGAAGATCTGGCCTGGAGCGTGCTGACCAGCCGGGAGTTTCTGTTTCAGCATTAGGCCGCCGGATCTCAGTTCAATTCGAAGTCGCCGCCATGAGCTACTGCCACATGTTCTACGGCGTCGACCTCGACCGGCTGAAGGCGGTCTTCGGCTCGCGCGACAAGCGGTTCCTGGCCAACGTGCTGCAGGCGCAATCGCAGGCGTTGCGCGACAACGACGACTTCTTCGAAAACATAGGCGCCCCCGGCGAGCTGCCGTCCTCGGAAGTCGCTCTCGGTGCGATCGTCGCGGGGGCGATCTCACACGGAAAGGCCGCCGCTCCGGTCTATGGCTACGTCCTCAAGATCCTCTGCGAACATCTGGGAGAGATGATCGACGGCGACGTAGCCGCCGTGCGGGATCACCCCTACCGGTCGCAACTGATCGCTTCCGGTCCGCCGTTGCCAATTCCCTGCACCGGAGAAGATTTCCCGGAAATCGGCCATCTCTCGCTGGCAGACATTCCGGCGGAGATTCAGAGGATTGATGCGGCTCCGCGTCGGGCAACGCGCAATTTCTCCCTGACGCTGCTGTCGTGGCTCACCAAGGGAGTCCTCGGCCGTCAGATGAGCAACGAAGAAGCCAGCGAAGACATGGACGCCTACCGCGAGGTGCTGAAGGAAGCCCTGGAGCAGGGCGTTTCCATCGTATCCTTCCGCCACTGAGGGCCGGCTCCCGCCAATCCTGGTGGAAATACTTCTCGGGCGGCTAGGTATTTTTGCGGACCGCCGGCCAGGATTACGGGGGCCGTGCCGGAACCGCTGAAACAAATTGAACGGGAATCGTGCGCGCGATACCATTCCCTGCAGGCTTCGTTGCCAATCCTGTTCGTTGCTAACCCCGCGCGGATCACAAACCCGTCCTAAGTCGCTCCACAGGACCCTTCAACGCGTTCCGTCAGCTTCTTCCAAACTCCTGGCTGCTGAACCCGTGCAAGAAACCAATCACGCCCACGACCTCACCGTTAAAGTGCCCGCTCCGGGTGTTGTCCGGAAGATCGGCAACTACGAGCTTCTGCACGCCCTGGGGCAGGGTGGCATGGGCATCGTCTATGCCGCCCGGGACCTGACGACGGGACAATCGGTCGCAGTGAAGGTGCTGCTGCCGAGAAACTCGCAGGACGAGCAGTTCCGCAAACGCTTCCTCCGCGAAGCACGGGCCGGCGCGCTCCTCCGCGGCCCACATATTGTGCCCGTCATCGGCATGTTTGAGGAACGTGACACGCTCTATCTGGTGATGGAGCGGATCGACGGCGGAAGCCTGCAGACCTGGCTGGAGCAGCACCCGACGCGCGAGGTCGACTGGATCGTTTCGATCGCCCGTCAGCTCGCTCGCGGCCTCGCGGTCGCACATGTCGCTGGCGTCATTCATCGCGACATCAAACCGTCGAACATCCTCCTCGACAAGGAAGGTAAAAACGCCTGCATCGCCGACTTCGGCCTCGCCATGCTTGCGCAAGGCTCCGACAATCTCACCACCACCGGTCGTCCGCTCGGCACTCCAAACTACATGTCTCCGGAACAGATCCGCGGTGAAACGATCGATCACCGGACCGACCTGTTCAGCCTCGGCTGCGTGATCTACGCGATGGTCGCGGGCGAGTCCCCCTTCCATTCCGAAACGATGGCGACCACAACGTGGCGAATCATCGAGGCGTCGCCCCAACCGCTCAACAAGCTCGACGTACGAGTCCCCCGGGGGCTGGCGCGCATCGTGGACAGACTGCTCAAGAAGGAGCCATCCGCGCGGTTTGGCTCCGCGGAGGAAGTCGATCAGGCGCTGAGCCGCTGCCTTGACCCGGAGCAGGAGGCGCTGGAATCTGACTTCGAAGTGACGCAGGTTTTCTCCGACGACCGTATCTCCGTGCCCCCCCCTCGATTGGCAGGCGGAGCGCTGGGGCGCATCGCCCTGGCGGCGATGGCCGCGACCCTGGTCGGAGCCTTTGTGGTCCGACCAGCGTTTCTCCCGTCGCAGCAGCATCCGGACAAAGAACCGCTTGGCGTAACGTCGGTTCTGCCCGTCCCAGTCACACCGGCAGCGCCCGAACCTCACGACGCCGGGCCGCGCGCTCCCCGCACCTGGACCGTGGCTTCCGACGGAACAGCGGACTTCGACTCGCTGCGCGGCGCTCTGAAGAGCGCCGGACCCGGCGATGAAATTCGCGTCCTGGACAACGCCGGGTACGAAGGCCCGATCGTCATCGACGAGCCCGTCCGCCTCCGGGGCGTCCGGCTGATTTCCCCGCAGCACGCGACCATCAACGCGTCCAATCCTAATGGCCGGTTCGGTTCGCTCATTATCATGGGGACGCGCGACGTTTTCGTCGAAGGTTTTTTCGTCAATGGGGGCGCCGAACATCATGCCGTCTATCTCAGCGGCGATCTTGCCGGAACGACTCTCCAGGACCTGACGATTGCACAGCCGCCGGGGGCCACCTGGGCGAATCTGATGCTGGCCCGGGAGTGCCGCGGAACCGCGGAGGCGCCCCTGACGATCCGCCTCTGCCGCTTCGCGACGGGAAAGTACGGGATCTTCTCAGGCCGCGAGGATACGCCTACGGCTGTTGAGGCCGACCAGGTCCTGATTGACGGCAACGAGTTTTTCGGCGACGGGACGCACATCGAGCTGGCTCACGCCGCCCGCAACGTTCGAATCGAGCACAACGTCTTTCGCAACGGCGACGCGATCCACCTGCGGCTCCCCGCCGCGGCCGGCAGCGGCGGATTCAGCATCTGCAACAATTCCTTTTTCGAAGTCCGCCACTGGCTGCAACTTGGACCGGCCGACGCCGAGTTCGACGGCAAGGTCGGCAACAATCTCCTGGTTGCGGTCAGCGGACCGGCCTGGACGCCCGACTTTGATCGACGCTCGGGAAAGTGGCGCTTCTTCAACAATATCTGCGAAGACGGAAACGCCGCCGATCCCACGCTCGCCTCTCCGCTGGGGCTGATCGTTCGCGACGCCCTGCTGGAGTCGCGATCGCCCGGCGAACCGGGCTTCCTGCGCCCGCAAGCCACCAGCCCTGCGGCCTCCGGCGGCGCAGGCGATGGCCTCCCCTCCTACGTCGGAGCGCGTGCCCCCGACACGCACTGATCTCCCCTCGACGATTCTCCTCTTCCAAGGGCCACTGCGGATGTCGTCCAGTTCCTTTAACGGCGGGTTCGTCCCCAAACAGATCAACACCGGGGCGTTTTCGCCCCCAGGCAGCCCGGAGGCCGCAGCACCGCAGGCGGCAGGTCGAATCGACGACCCCTATTACCTGTTCGGCGCCGCCTCGCGGACCGATGAGCTTGCGATTTCGCCTGCCAGCCAGTTCGCGACCGGCCATCCCAGTCCCTACTACGACTTCTTGACCGCCGAGATCGATCTTCAATCGGAGCCGGCCGCCGGGATTGCGACACCGGTCGCAGCTCCTGTCTGTCGACAGCCCTCGGTGCCCCGGTCCGGACGTCCCCTCAATGTCGTGCACATCGGCCCGCACCTGCAACTCGGCGGCGCGGAACAGTGGCTGCTCGATCTCGCGGGTTCTCTCGATCCCTCAGTCATGCGGATCTCCCGTCACGTGGCGGTCAATGCCGCCACGATTGACGTCGAGTATGTGACTCGCCTGGCGGAGGCCAATATCTCGGTCGAGGTCGGCGGGCCGCGGGCCGTGCAGGCGGCGGCCCGCGACGCGGACATCCTGTTGAGCTGGGGCATCCAGCTCGACCGATACCTCGGCGACGCTCCGCGTCCCCTCTCGGTTCAGGTTGTCCACGGCGACGGTCCATGGAATCGTTTCTTCCTCGAAGGAAGCCGGCGCACAGTGGACCACTTCATCGCGGTCAGCCATCGGGTCCGGCATCGAGTCTGCGTCGACGTTCCCGCCACTGTGATCTACAACGGCATCGACGACCGTCGGCTGGTCCGTTCCCGCGACCGCGACGAAACCCGCCGGTTGCTCGGTTTTTCCCGGTCGGACCTGGTCGTCGCCTTCTGCGGTCGGCTGGCCGCCGAGAAACGAGTCGACAGCATTATCGAAGCCATCGGTTGCCTGCCCCCTCGCGTCAAACTACTGGTCATCGGCTCGGGGCACCTGGAATCCAGCCTCCGCCAGCTTGCCGACAAGCACCTTCCGGGACGCGCTATCTTCACGTCGAGCAACGGAGGCATGGGAGATCTGTACGCTGCGGCCGACATTTTCTGTCTCGCCTCCAACCAGGAAGGGTGTTCGCTGGCGATGCTGGAGGCGATGCTCAGCGGCCTGCCGGTGGTCTCGACTCCTGTCGGCTGCGCCGCAGAAGTCATTGAAGACATGGTGACCGGACTCCTGTTTGACGGCTCTCCCCGCGATCTGACGAGGGCGCTGGGTCTGCTCACCGAACGCGACGACTGGCGAATGAACCTCGCCGACGACGGTCGGCGCCTCGTCGAGCGCTTTGCGGGCGCCCGGCGGATGGCCCGCGACTATCAGCAGCTCCTCCGCGGGTTGATCTGACATGGGCGCAGGCGCTCTGCGGTTCCAGACCAATATCGATTTCCGTCGCGCAATCGAACTCAATGACGAGTTTCTGATGCCGTTCGCGCGCGTCCACGAGCGACTCCGCGATCGGGGAATCGAGTTCCATCCGACCTCCGGCGATTTCGTCTTCGCCGACAGCGATCACGGTCCGCCAGCCGCCGACCGCCCGCTCGTGCTGCTCGATCGCACCGACGGAGCGTTCCTGTGGTGGCGATTTCAGCCCCAGGGGCAGGTTGTCCGTACCATCCTTGAGTCCCCGAATCTGCTCGGGCTGATCAAGATCTCGCGCTATCCCACGCGCCACTCCTACAACACGGAACGAACCGACTCCAGTTATCACGCCCGGTTGATTCGCGACGCACAACCCTCGGGGTTGCCGGCCGGATCCGAGACCATTGTCAAACCGATTTCCGAGCAGGCATTTTCGCGAATCCGGCTCGGCGTCGGTTACTGGGCGTTCGACCAATGTGCTCCGCTGGAACCGTGCGGTGGTTTTCGGGAAGACCGAAAGCGTCCGATCGACGTCTTCTGTGCGGTCTCTGTCGACTACTCCTGCCCGACGATCACCTGGCATCGCGAAACGGCCATTGAGAGGCTCTCGCGTCTGCATGGCATCCGGACCGTTCTCGGGCACGGACGGGTCTTTGCCGATCAGCAGTACCGCGAGCTGCTGCAGCGGTCCCGCATCTGCGTCTCGCCCTGGGGCTGGGGAGAAACCTGCATCCGCGACTACGAGGCCCTGCTCGCCGGGTGCGTGCTGATCAAGCCCCGCACCGATTTCATCGACTCCGCCCTGCCGCTCGACGACCGGCACTACGTCGCTTGCCGTCCCGACTTCGCGGACCTCGGCGAGAGAGTTGCCGAAGTGCTCGACCAATGGCCGGCATTCGCAGCCCGGACGCCGGAACTGCGAGAATACGTCCTCCGCGCCCGCCACCCCGACGCCATTGCCGACCAATACGCGGCGGCGATTCGCGAGTCGGTGGCGAGCAGCGCGCGGTGAGCGAAGTCGGGAGGAATCGCGAACGATCAGATCTTGCAGCTTTCCTCGTTCCCAGGCTCCCGCCTGGGAACGCCCTCTTCCGAGGCTCTGCCTCGTCTGCCGTCAGACCGCCAACGAGGCGCCAACCAGAAGGACGTTGAGCGTCCGAAGACAGCATTCTCAGCCGGAGCCTGGGAACGAGGAGAACGGTCCGGAATCGGCAGTTTTTCTACCAAAGCGATGTGGGCACCAGCTCCAGCTCCGGAACGAGCGCCCGGGCCGGCAGCTTCGCCAGAAACAGCACCGCGTCGGCCACATCCTGCGGCTGCAGGGCCTGGTCGAGAACTTCGCGGGGAGTCGGGACCGGGCGGGCCAGCAGGATGTCCGTATCACACAGGCCCGGAAAGATGACCGACGTCCGGATGCCGTGCGACTTCTGTTCGACCCGCGTCCCATGCGCCAGCCCGACGAGGCCGTGCTTGCTGGCCTGATACGCCACACCCGAAACATCCGGCCGCTGCACCGCCGCCGAGGAGAGATAGACGATCAGCCCCCCGCCGTGGCCCGCCATCACCGGGACTGCGGCCCGCGTGCAGAGGAACGCTCCAGTCAGGTTCGCATCAAGGAGTTGCGCCCAGCCCTCTGGACTGAGGACGTCGAGCCCCCGTTGCGGAGTGTTGGTTCCCGCGGCGTATACCAGCAAGTCGATACGGCCGGTTCTCGCCGCAGCCTGAGCCATCAGCCGGTCAACGTCGGCGACATTGCCGGCGTCGCCGGAGCACGCGTCAATCTGCACCCCTTCGTCGGCGAGTTGCGTCTGCAGCTCCGCCAGCCGGTCGGCCCGCCGGGCCGAGGCGACAACGTGAGCGCCGGCACGGGCCAGCGTGCCGGCGATGGCCCGCCCCATGCCGCTGGAGGCCCCAACGACAACGGCCGTCTGTCCGGCCAGATCCTGAGTCATTCTGCGGTCCTCACGGGCGGACCATTCCGCCATGAGGGTCAGCATGCCAGGCGACGGTCGCTCTCTGCAACTCTGTCGGAGCCGGGAATCAGCCGACCTTCTGCAGCCGAGGCGTGGCGGTCGGGGCGATCACCAGCGGGAACTTCAACGTGAAGCAGGTTCCCGCACCGACGGCGCTCTCCACGCGGATCCGGCCGCCATGCGACTCCATCACGTCCTTCGCAAGCGACAGACCGAGGCCCGTTCCCCCCTGGCCTTGGGAATCGACTTCTTTCGTTGTGAAAAAAGGCTCAAAAATCTTCTTGAGCTTCTCGGCGGGGATGCCCGAGCCGGTGTCGCGGACCATGATCTCGGCCAGACCGGCGGTCCCGTCGGAGCGGACGGCGACGGTCAGGTTGCCGCCGTTGGCCATCGCCTGGCGGGCGTTGATGATCAGGTTGAGCAGGACCTGCTGCACCTGGCCCGAGTTGACGCTGGCCCAGGGACGGCCTTCGAAGCGGGTTTCGACGCGGATCCGGTAACGCTGCAAGTCTTTTTCGACGAGGATCAGGACGTCCTCGACGAGGTTGATCAGGTCCATCGGTTCCTTGCGGTCGCCCTGCGGCCGGGCGTACGAGAGCATGCCGGTCGTGATCTTCGAGGCCCGCTGGCCGGCGGCGAGGATCTTGTCGAACGCTTTCTCGCGGGTGGCGACGTCTTTGTGCCGGATCCCCATCTTGGCGTAGTTGATGACCGTCGTGAGGATGTTGTTGAACTCGTGCGTGATGGAAGACGCCAGCGAACCGACGGCGCTCATCTTCTGCGCCTGCATCAGTTGCGCCTGAAGTTGCCGCACCTGCTGCTGAAGTTCCTCGACCTGCGCCTGCAACTCTCGTTCGCTCATGACCCGCCCTGGAAAACGCCTCTGCCGATCTTCACCGAGAGTGGCTATCGGACGGCGTCCCGAGAGAGCTTCATCGCGACTGCGCACGCCGGTGGAGTCCCCTGCAGGTCCCTCCGCAAGGGGGCTGTGGCGGGTCTGGCGGAACCGGGTTGAGTTTGCGGATTGCGCCGCACGTTGCCGGTTCCGCGAGCTGTTTCTCCAGGTGGCCGGTTTCTCGGAGAATGACGCCACCCGCGTGAAATGGGCGGTAAACGCCGTTCCGCAAGAATGTTATGTCCCTGACGCAAACGAGCTTTGTGCCGAAGCGGGAGAACAGAGAGAATGGGTGGTGTGGAAGTTGTGGCGATACCGTGGGGACTTTACGGTCGAAACAAGAGCGGCATCAGTTCGCAGCCCCGGTCCAGGCACAATCCGCTCGCCGCGGCGACCGCTTCGTCGTATGTCTCCGCTCCGGCTGGAGTGATGCCGGTCCCGCACAGGGCGAACGGGACGTAGCCGTGGCTGTGGGTCTTGGTCCGCAGAAATGTCGGGTGGTCGGGACAGATCAGCAGCCGATAGTCACCCTGATTCCGCAGGTATTCGTGCACCGGCGCGACGATGTGACGGTCCATGTTCTCCAGCGCCCGCACTTTCTCTGCGGCATTCCCTTCATGCGAGGCCTCGTCGGTCGCTTCGACGTGGACGACGACAAAGTCCGTGCCGGACCTGAGGGTTTCGATGGCGGCCTGTCCCTTGCCGGCGTAGTTGGTGTCGAGATACCCGGTGGCCCCTTCGACCTCCACCACCTGCCAGCCCAGCAACCGGCCCATTCCGCGGAGGAGGTCCACGGCGGTGATCACGGCGGCGGTCTTCCCGAATCGGTCCAGGAACGGCGTCAGCGCCGGTCGCTGGCCCTGTCCCCACAGCCAGATCTGCGTGGCGGGGTGAGTGCCGCGCGACAGGTTCTCGGGAACCCCGCGAAAGACGTCGACGCTCTGTCGCATGAGCTGCAGCAGCGCTTCAGATCCCGGTCCCTGCGGCAGATGCGGGGCGATTGGTTGATCGGTAATGTCGTGTGGCGGCGTGGTGAACGTCTCGCTGCTGAAGGGACCTTTGCAGTCGCCAGCGCGATACATCAATAGATTGCGATAACTCACTCCCGGGCAGAACTGCCAGTGGCTGCCCGACGGAAGCGCCTGCTGCATTTTCTCCAAGAGCAGCCGCCCCAGTTCACTGGAGATCTGCTCGGCGGTGAAACTCTTCATGACGCCGTCGAGAACGGTCACCAGATTGCAGCGAACGGCCCAGTCGTTGTCGCCAAGTTCGATTCCCTGCGCGGCGGCTTCGATCGGGGCGCGGCCGGTATGGAACCGCAGCGGGTCGTAGCCGAAGAGACTCATCGTGCCGACGTCGGATCCTGAGGGCATTGAAGCCGGCACATGATCGGCCCGCCCGACGACGCCTGAGCTGGCGACGGCATCCATCTGGGGAATCTCCGCCGCCTGCAGCGGCGTTTTGCCTCCCAGGGAAGGCTGGGGTTCGTCAGCGACGCCATCGGGAATGATCAGGACGTATTTCATGGGTCGGCAAGTTTTCGTCATTGCGTGGATTGGGTGACTCGAACCCGGATTATGGCCGGGCAGCCCGCGGATTTTCGAGTCCGGTGCGTCTACTCGATTTCAAACTTTGCGGCCATCGGCATCCGGCGTCCGCTGCCAAAGGCCCGCGGCGAGAGCTTGATGCCGGGGGGCATCTGCCGGCGCTTGAATTCGTTGCGGTCGAGCCGGCGGGCGACCCATTTCACCGTTTCCGCCGGGTGCAGTTTGCTGAGAGTCTCGACCGACAGTTCGTCCTCGACCAGCCCCTGCAGGATGGCATCCAAAACGGGGTAAGGGGGGAGGGTGTCCTGATCGAACTGGTCGGGGGCCAGTTCGGCGCTGGGGGGCTTGTCGATCACATGCCGGGGGATGACTTCCCGGCCCTCGCGGACATCGTTGATGTAGCGGCAGATGGCGTAGACGTCGCGTTTCAGCAGGTCGCACAGGACGGCGAAGCCGCCGGCCATGTCGCCGTAGAGCGTGCAATAGCCGACGGCCAGTTCGCTCTTGTTTCCAGTGGCCAGCGCCAGCCAGCCGTAGTGATTGCTGCGGATCATCACCATCGCCCCGCGGATGCGGGCCTGCAGGTTCTGATCGGCCAGCCCCGCGGGCGACAGGGCCAGATCCGCTCCGACGACGGGAGTGGCCTCATAGGACTTGTGGACGGCGTCGATCGGCACGATCTGAGCGTCGATTCCCAGGTTTTCCGCCAGTTTGCGGGCGTCGCTGATGCTGTGGTCGGTACTGTAGCGGCTGGGCATCAGCAGACCGTGAACGTGATCCGGGCCGCAGGCTTTGGCGGCAATATAGGCGGCGAGCGTGCTGTCGATTCCGCCCGACAACCCCAGCACGCAGTCGGTGAAACCCGACTTCCGCATGTAGTCCCCGAGGCCCAGAATGAGTGCATCGAGCAGATCGGCGGGCGGCGGAACGTCGCGCGGCGGAACGGGCTGCGGCAATCGGTCCAGGTCGACCATTGCGAACTGTGACTCAAAGCCCTTCAGCCGGAGGATACAGCTTCCGCGTCCATCAAGCACAACGCTGTGGCCGTCGAAGACCAGGTCGTCGTTGCCGCCGGCCTGATTGACAAAGACAAACGGCAGGTGATGGCGGTCGACGTGCCGACGGAGAATTCCGTCCCGGCGGTTTACCTTGCCCGCCTCAAACGGGCTGGCGGAAACATTGATCAGAATCTCTGCCCCCGCCGCGGCGAGTTGGGCCACCGGATCGGGCAACAGATACGGGTCCGTGTGGTAAAACGTGTCCGCCTCGCCCCACCAGGCGTCCTCGCAGATATGCACGCCCAGCTTCCGACCTCGGAATTCGATGGGGCGGACGCGATCGGCGGGGCGGAAGTAGCGCCGCTCGTCAAAGACGTCATAGTTCGGCAGGAGCAGTTTGTGGATCGTGTCGACGATCTGGCCGTCGGCCAGCAGGCTGCAGGCGTTGGCGACCCGGTCATCCGGCAAGCCGCGGGCCGACGGATGCCCGACCAGCAGAGCCAGCCGGCCGCCGGCCGTCCGGGCGGCCAGCTTCTCCACGGCCCGGTCGCAGGCGACCGCAAAGCCTTCCCGCAGCAGCAGGTCCTTGGGGGGATAGCCGCTGATGACCAGTTCGCTGCAGACCAGCAGATCGGCGCCCGCCGTTTCGGCCTCGGCAATTGCCCGTTCGATCAGCCGGATGTTCCCCGACAAATCCCCCACAGTCGGGTTGAGCTGAGCCAGCGCAATCTTCATTCGACACACATTTTCAAGAGGACGACCGAAATCGGGTCCGGCGGGGCGCCCGATGCCGTTCCGCATGCAGTCGGCCCGACGCATTTCGCCCGGAACTCGCGGATGGGTATACTACCCGAACATCGATTTGACCCGTACTGTGCCGACGTGCCGGGAAGGATTCTCCGTGTCCGCCAGCTCCCTCATGCTCTTGACGGTCCTGATTGCGCCCTGGTTCGCCGACGCCGACGAACCGGGCTATGTTGCCCAGGTCGACGGTCAGAAGATTTCGATCCGCGACGTCACGTTTCTGGCGGAGCTGCGCGGCGAACCGCTCGACCGTGGAGCGAAGATTCCCGATCGCATCGTCGACGAGGCCATCGACCGAGAGCTGATCCGGCAGTTTCTCGCGGAGAAAAAGGTCACTGCCCATCCGGAACTTCTCGCCCAGCAGTTGCAGCAGGTCGAGGCGCTGATTCGCCGTCGGCAGGAGGAGCCAGAGGCGTTCCTCACGCGGCTCGGGTTCACGCAGGAACAGCTCGAACAGGAGCTTTCGCTGCCGCTGGCCTGGGCGGAATACGTCCGACGAACGGTTCATGCAACGCAGATTCGCCAGTATTTCGACGAGCATCGGTCCGAGTTCGACGGGACAAAAATCCGCGCCCGGCACATTGTTCTACAGCTTCCCAAAGACGCGCCTCCGAAGGATCTTGAGATCCGTCAACAGCGACTGGCCGCCGTTCGCAAGGAAATTCTGGCCGGCCAACGAGACTTCGCCGCCGCCGCCCGCGAGATCTCCGAGTCTCCCAGTAAAGAAACTGGCGGCGACCTGGGGATCATTCCTTTCCGCGGTCGAATTCCCGCTTCGGTGGCGCAGGCCGCCTTTCGCCTCCAGTCCGGCGAGATCACCGAACCGGTGGTCAGTCCGTTCGGCGTCCATCTGGTGTTCGTCGAGGAGCGGATTCCCGGGCAATTAAGCCTGGAAGACGCACGGCCGCAGATTCTGGAGGTGTTCGGCAAGGGGATCTGGGAGCAGACTGCGAAACAGCAGCGGGGCAAAGTGAAGATCACTCGCCCCAAACTGTAGTGGCGACCGCTGCTGACTTCCGCTGAAGCGTTTCCTCCCCCTTACTTCCGTCAAGAACGTCGCACTATGGAGCCCGCCGAACCGCCTTCCACGACCAGCCCGGACTCAACACCGGACTGGACGCAGATGCTGGCTGGCTGGCTGATCGGGCTGTGGCCGTTTCTGGGGATCGGAGCCCTGATCCTCGCGGCGCTCGCCTGGTTTCCGGCGTCGCGACTGCAGTTCGAACAGTCGATTGAGTCGCTTTACGCCGAGTCTCACCCGCGGCTGATCGATTACCGCGTCAGCCGGAACACGTTTGGCGGTGACGAATTCGTCATCGTCTCCTACGCCGATCCCGATCTGTTCGAAGATGCCGAATCCAACAAGCTGTCGCAGGCGGCGCAGGATCGGATCAACGCTCTCGCGGATAAAATCCGTGCTCTGTCGGGCATCGAGCCGGGGAGCATTCAGAGTCTGGCCGACGCGCTCCGGTTTCCATACGGCCGCAGCAAGATCCGGGAGTTCCTGACGGGAATTCTGCTGGGTTCCGACGGCGTGACGACGGCGATCGTCGCGCGGCTCAAGCCGCCCGGGGCCGCGGCGCCGCCCCGGGCGGAAACCTTCCGTGAGATCCGGGAGATTGCCGCCGCGCACGAACTGCCCGCTGTAGTAGTCGGAGAACCGATCCAGGTCCACGAGATGTTTCGCTATGTGGAAGAAGACGGGGGCACGCTGGGGGCGGCGTCGACCGGTCTGCTGATGATCGTGATTATCGTTCTGTTTCGCAGCCTGCGCTGGATGCTGCTGCCGATTATTGTGGTGCAGGTCTCGCTCCTCTGGACGCGGGCGGTGCTGGTCTTGAGCGGGCTGCAGCTCAGCATGGTCAGCTCGATGCTGAATTCACTGGTGACGATCATCGGCATTGCCACAGTCATGCACGTCACTGTCCGCTATCGAGACAAACGGGCGACGCTTGGCCGGGTCGACGCCGCCCGGGCGACGTTGGCGGAATTGATCGTGCCGACATTCTGGACCATTGTGACCACGGCCTCGGGCTTTGCCGCGCTGATCACCAGCCACATTCTGCCGGTCGCAAGCTTCGGCGTGATGATGACGCTGGCGACCCTGATGGTTGCTGTCGCCGCGGCGGCGATCGTACCGGCGGGAATCCTGCTGGGCCGGGTCACTCAGACTCCATCCGTTGTCCCGGCCGAACATCTGATCGCCGGTGCGCTCTCTCGGATCACGGGGGCGGTTGAACGGGCGCCGCTGCTGATTGGCGTCAGCATGGCGACGCTGATGACCGTCTGCGGAGCCGGGCTGTTTCGTCTCCAGGTGGAAACGGACTTCAGCAAGAATTTCCGGGCGGAAAGCCCGGTGGTGAAGGCGCTGGAGTTCTTTGAATCCAAGCTGGGGGGGGCGGGAACCTGGGAAGTGAGCTTTCCGGCTCCGGCTCGGTTGACCGAAGAATTTCTCGGTCAGGTCCGCGGGCTGGCTGACGACCTGCGTCAGCTCGAACTTCGCACGACGCAGGATCGACTGACCAAAGTCGTTTCGATCACGGATGGGCTGGACCTGATTCCCGAGCGGATTCTGTTCACTCGGCTGTCGCTGGAGACCCGGCTGGGCCTCCTCAGCGGCATTCAGTCCGAATTCACCTCCAGCCTCTACAACCCCAAAGCCGGCCGGATGCGGATCATGCTGCGGGCCATGGAGCGGCAGCCTTCCGAGACAAAACTCAAGCTGATTGAGGACGTCGAACAACTGGCCCGCAAGCGGTTTCCGGAATCGAACGCCACCGGGCTGTTTGTCCTGCTGACGTTTATTATTGAAAGTCTGATGAGCGACCAGCTCACCAGTTCGCTCCTGGCGGGGGCGGCGCTGACCATTCAGATGTCGATCGCGTTTCGCAGTCTGCGGATCGGCCTGATTTCACTGATCCCTAATATTTTTCCGATTTTGCTGGTCATCGGTACGATGGGCTGGATCGGACTGCCGGTGAACATTGCCACCGCGATGATCGCCAGCGTCTCGCTCGGACTGACGGTCGATTCCAGTGTGCACTATATCACGTCGTATCACGCCGCCAGACGTCGCGGCGCCTCGGTCAGCGAAGCACTTGACGCCACCAGCCAAGGGGTCGGGCTGGCCCTGGTGTTTGCCAATGTGGCGCTCGTGGCGGGATTTTCGGTGCTGACCCTCTCGCACTTTATCCCGCTGGTCTATTTTGGAATTCTCGTGAGCGTCTCGATGCTGGGCGGCTTGTTCGGCAATCTCGTACTGCTACCGCTTCTCTTGCGGATGGTGGACGCAAGGCCATATGGCTCTTCCGATCCCGCCCCCGCATGCGACGTGTGAGACTTTCCGCCCGCTTGCGTCCTGTCCGCAGCGGGAAAGTGCCTGGCAGGGCGATTCCAGGGAGCCAATGACGGCACCGTCCCGCAATGCATGGTCTCAGCAGATCGCCGGGTGGTACGAGGCGTACGCGCGGGAGTTGTGGGCGCTGTATTACACGATCTGCAGCGACCCGGAGCGGTCGACGGAGGCGGTGCAGGAGGCGTTTCTCCGGCTGCAGGAACACCGGGGAGAGCCGATTCGCGATCCCAAAGGCTGGTTGTTGTTCGTGGGACGCAACTGGCTGCGGGATCAGGCCCGACGGAAAGCCAGTTCGGTGAAATCCAACGTCGAGTTTCACGACCTGACAGAGTCCCACAGTGGGCCGGAAGAGGAGTTTTTCCGACATGAGCTGCAGCTTTCCATGCGGGAGGCGCTCGCGGAGCTGCGGGAGGAGGATCGGGAAGTGCTGGTCCTGCGGTACGCGCTCGGCTGGTCCTCCCAGAGAATCGGCGAACAGCTCGGGGTTCGGGCCGCTTCGGTCGATATGCGACTGACGCGCGCCCGCCAGCGCCTGGCCGTCGTCCTGAACCGCATGCAGATCGAACCTCCCGAAAGCGACTGATTCGTTTCCCGCAAACCGACCCTTGCCCCCGATTGCAGCCTGAGAGCCATGACTGATTCCCATCCCTGGACCGACGCCGATGTCGACCGCGCACTGACGCGGTTCTTCGCCGCCGAATGGCCGTCGGAAATGCCAGGCGTCCCGCCGCGGCCTGCGATCCGGCAGTCGCCGGCCCCGGCCCGCCGACAACGTCGCCAGGCGACGCGCGGGACAGTGGCGACGATCGTCTCGGCAATCGTTGTGGCCGGGCTGCTGATTGTGATCGCTCCGCCAGACCGACAACCGCCAGCCGTCATTCAAACGACAGAGAAGCCGCCTCAGGAAGTCGTCGTGACCGTGACGGAACCGGGGCCGCGGGAAATCTTTGCGACGACCGCCGGCCTGATGCGGCAACAGACGGACCTGAAGGTGACCACGGTTTCGTGGGTTGCTCCGGATTCCGGCGAAGCGATCGAGTGGCAAGTTCCCGAACTGGCGATCGACATTGTGCCCGTGGCATCCAACGATGCAGGAGACCATTGATGACTTCGCCAATCTGCCGAAGCCTGATTGCCGTCATTGCCTCCACTGCATTGCTGGCGATCGAATTGCCGCGCACCGCCGCGCAGGATTCCGGCCAGCCGACCGAAACGGTGACCCGCCAGACGGAGGTCTATCTCGGTGTCATCACCGAACCGGTTTCCGAAGCGATGGCGACGCAATTGCGCCGGCAGTTGCCGGGCGGACGTGGCCTGCTGGTCAAACGCCTGCTCCCCGGTTCGCCCGCGGAACGGGCCGGGCTGCGGCCAATGGATATCATCGCAGCCACCGACGGCCAGCCGGTCGGACGTCCGGATGATCTCAAAGAGCGAGTTGTCCGTCGCAAGCCCGCCGAGCTCCTGAAGATGAGCGTGATCCGCGAGGGGGAAACGCAATCGCTCGACGTCCCTCTGGGGGAGCGGACCGTCTCGACGCTGATTGCCCGACATTTCCCTCCGCAGGCAGGATCCGGCGGAGCGGAACGCTCCCTGTTGCCAGAACCGACAGATGCCCTGGCGGCCGTGGAAACCATTCCCCGCACGCTGCATGCCCTGACGCTGCGGACAAAAGACGGCCGACAGTTCAATCTGAGCCTCGAGTATCTCGATGCCAAAGGCCAGCCGCAGGCCGCAGCGCTGTCGGGAGACGTGACGACATTGCGTGAGGATCTCAAATCTTTGCCCGAGGCGGTCCAGCAGGCCGCCGGCCGGCACCTCGACGCCGCGGAACGCGAGAAACTCCTGGCCCGCACTGTGCAGTTTCGTTGCAGTCCCGGGCAGCTTGGCGCGGAACGGACGCTGCAGATCAGCGTCCGGCAGCCAGAGGCGTCGGGAGCGGTCCGCTGGTTCGAACTGGAACGCACCATCGCGGCCGGCCCCGGCTCCATGCGACTGTCCCAGACGCTCGATCTGCCGGAAGTCCAGTCTCAGCTCAGCGACATGGACCCGGCCGTCCGCGCCCGGATCGAGCAGACGCTCAAGACAGCGTCGCTGCCCGCCGTGGGCCTGAAGCGGGAAGAGTCGCAGTAGGCAGGATCGCGCCCGGCAGCGTTCGCTCACTCCTCCGTCAGCGATCCCACCCCAACCGTCGCCGTCTGTCCCAGCGGCCACTGCTCGATCAGCCGGTGCATGTCGTCCAGCGTGATCCCCCGGAGGATGGCCAGGTCGTCGGCGACCGAACGGTATTCCCGCCGGGTCAGCCAGTTCCCCCCCAGCGATGACAGCCGGCCCATCGGACGTTCGCCTCGCAGGACGATCCGCGTGCTGACCTTGTTCCGAGCCAGCTCCAGCTCGTCCGCCGTGATCCCGTCCCGGTTCAGCGTCTCGTAGATCGCCCGGATCCGCTCGCGGTTCTCGCGGACCAATTCCGCTTCGCAGCTCAGATACGTCAGATAGGTGCCGGCGTCTTCGTAGTCGTTGTAGCTGATTTCCGCGACCTCGGCGTGGCCGGGATCGACCAGGTCCCAGTAAAGCCGGCTGCTGGAATCGTCGCCGACGATGACCGTCAGCAGTTCCGCCGCGTAACGCAGCGGATCGGCGCCGTTCGGGGCCGCCGCCAGCTCCATCACCTGTTCGAGCTGGACGGAGTCTTTGACGATCCATTCCCGGGATGCGACCGGCTGTGGCGGACGCTTTGTTCGCGGTGAATCGCCGGCCGGCCAGTGACTGCAGTGCTGACGGGCCAGTTCGAGCACCGTTTGCCAGTCGGTGCGGCCGGCGACCGCCAGCGTGATGTTCCCAGCCCGGTAATTTGCGGTGTGATAATCCCGCATCTGCGCGGAAGTCAGCCCGCCGACGGATTCACGCGTTCCGAGGACCGAGCGACCGAGCGGATGTCCGGCGAAGAACCGGCGCATGGAGTGTTCGTAGGCGACGAACGACGGCTGATCGTCGTACATGCCGATTTCTTCGAGGATGACCTGCTTTTCCATGTCGAAGTCGGTCTCCCGCAACGACGGAAACAGGACACTCGACTGAAGTTCGAACGTCTGCGGCAGATACTCGGGGAGAATCGCCGAGTAGAACATCGTGCTCTCTTCGCCCGTCGCCGCGTTGTACTGCGCGCCGACTTCGTCGAAGACGCGGTTGACGTCTTCGGCGGAGAACTTCTCCGTCCCTTTGAAGGCCATGTGTTCGAGGAAATGGCTGACGCCGGAGACTTCGTCGGTTTCGTCGCGCGAGCCGGCCCGTACGAAGAACCCGAAGGCCACGCTCTGGACGGTGGTGTCGAGTTCGGCGATGACCTGCAGGCCGTTTTCGAGCGAAGCGTGGTGAAACTGAGGCATGGGAGACGGTTCCGCGGAGAAGTCGGTCGCTAGGATTTACGGAGCGGGATGGCTGAACGGTTCAGACCTGAGCCAGCGGCTCCGGACCGACGGTCAGGATCGAAAAGCTTTCGGCCGGGTGGCGCCGCAGATAGTCCAGCACGCTGTCGACGGTGAGGGCTTCGATCCGCCCGCGGACTTCTTCGAGGGACGTGACTCGTCCGAGGTGGAACCAGTCGCGGGCCGCCGAGGACGCCCGCGCTCCGGTGGATTCCTGGGCCATGATCAGCGAGCTCTTGGCCCGGGCCTGGCAGCGGGCGAGTTCCGCCGGCTCGATGCCGTTTGCAAGACGTTTCAGCTCGACGAGCAGCACATCCAGCGTGGCCTGCGCCCGCTCGGAGGTAGTCCCCGCATAGCAGAGCACCCGGCCGGCGTGCCGCAGAGAATGCAGCGAGGCGTAGACCGAATAGCAGAGACCTCGCTTTTCGCGGACTTCCGTAAACAGCCGGGAGCTCATGCCTCCGCTGAGGATGTCCACAGCCGCCCACGCCGCATAGTAATCGGGGTCGCGGTACGGCACCGCGGGAAACGCGACGCCGATATGCGTCTGCGTGGAGTCCTGCGTGAGATGGGAGAAGCCGGGGGTGAAATCGCCGGTCTCGGGGGGGGCTCCGTCGACGGGCGGCCGATCCCAGCCCGCGAAGGCGGCTTGAATCTGCGGGATCAGCCGGTCGGGATCAAACTTCCCGGCGAGGCCCAGAATGGCGCCCTGGGGACGAATTCGATCCTGGCAGAATTGTCTGACGCTGTCGGGCGTCGCCTGTTCGAGGTCCGTCAGGTTTCCTTCCGAGGGACGGCCCCAGGGATCCGGATAGCTGCGGCGGGTCAGTTCGACCATGACCTTTTTTTGAGGATCGTCTTCGATCGCCAGCAACGATTGCTCGGCTCCCGCGATGACCGGTTCGAAGAATTCCTCTTCCAGTCGGGGCGCCCGGACGAGCTCGCCGTACAGCTTGAGGATCGCTGGCAGGTTGTCGCCCAGGCACGCACCGTGAAAAGCCATCTGGTGGGCGGCGACGGACTCGTGCCGCTGGACTCCGAGGTGATCGAGCGCGTCTGAGAACTCGCGATTGCCGTAGGGGCCGGCCCCGCGGAGCATCCAGTCGACCGCTGCGGCCGCAGTTCCTCCGCCGCCCTCCGGTTCCCAGCTCGTCCCTGCCGGGACCAGCAGCGAGAAGGCTGCAGACTCGACGTCCGCCATCGGTTCCAGAATCAAGGTGAGTCCGCCGCCGGCGGGCGGAGGAACGATGACGGGCGGAATGCTCATGCAGCACAAAGTCTCGGAGGAAGCGGACTTCCGCAGAGACGCCTGCCTCCGCCGGAATCTGCGAAGTATTCCAGATTGGCGGGATTGAAACAACGCGGGGCGTGGAAACGCGAGCCTTAACCTGTGGTTCGCAGCCCAGAGGCGACTCCCTGGATTGTCAGCCGGACAAGCTGCCTGAGACGTTCGACGGACGCGTCGTCACCGGAATCCGCGGCTGTCCGGAGACGTCGAATCA
Organism: Planctellipticum variicoloris; assembly: GCF_030622045.1. NCBI lineage: Bacteria > Pseudomonadati > Planctomycetota > Planctomycetia > Planctomycetales > Planctomycetaceae > Planctellipticum > Planctellipticum variicoloris. The sequence goes on from NZ_CP130886.1 coordinate 499,227, forward strand.
GTTCAATTTGAATCAGATTCAGCGGATCGACGAAGGGATTCCGTTCCTGGATGGACTGCTGCAGCCACGGCGTTTCCGCCAGCAGTGAGGGCTGCCCGGTGATCATCAGGACGGAGGCCCGGCTCTGCTCGAACTCGCCGGCGATCATCGACCACAATCGCCTGCCGATTTCCGGATCGTCGACGAGCTCGGCATAGCGTTGCCCGATGGCAATGTCGGCCTTCGAAAGCGCCAGCGTCGCGTTGTCGATGATCGCTTGAAACATCGGCCAGCGCTCGTACATCTGCTGGAATTCGGACCAGTCGCCATTCCGTTCCTGGACGGCTTCCACGAGAGCGGTCCCCAAGCCGAACCAGGCGGGAAGGAAGTGCCGGTTTTGCGTCCAGGCGAACGTCCATGGAATCGCCCGCAGGTCAGACAGCGACTTGCGTTCGCGACGACGTGAGGGTCGTGATCCGATCGGCATTCGCTCAATTTCCGAGATCGGAGTTCCCTGATCGAAATAGGCCAGGAAACCGGGGGCTTCCACCAGTTCGCGATAGCGCAGGTATGACCGTCGGGCGAGACGTTCGAGTTGCCCCGTCCACTCGGACGGAGGAGTCTCGGCAGTCCCTCCGCTGACCAGCAGCGTCGCCCAGGTGACCTGCTCCAGATGCCGGAAGGCAATGTTGGCGTCGTCGTAGCGTTCGGCGAGAACTTCCCCCTGTTCGGTCATCCGCAGGCTGCCGTTGATGGAGTCGGGAGGGAGCGACAGGATGGCCCGCGCGGCGGGGCCGCCGCCGCGACCCAATGAGCCGCCGCGCCCGTGGAACACGACGAGGCGAATCCCGTGCTTGTGGGCGACTTCCGCGAGTTTCTCCTGGGCCTGGTACAACCCGACGCTCGCCGCCAGATATCCCCCGTCCTTCGTACTGTCGGAATATCCCACCATGATGATCTGCTGCGGCTCGGCTTCGCCCGAGGTTCCCAAATAATCCCTGTATTGGGGAATTGACAGCATCTCGTCGAGAATTTCGGGGCCGCGACGCAGGTCGTCGATCGTTTCGAACAGCGGCACGATCGGCAGATAGGCCAGCGGTCGCTGGCCATCGCCGGGGATGGCCTTCCAGGCCCATTGCCACAGCGCCAGCACCGCCAGGACGTCGCTCGAATAATGCGTCATGCTGATGACTTGACCGCCCAGCCGTTCGGCTCCCTGAGACCGGATCGTCCGAGCCAGCAACTTGAACAGCGACAACGTCTCGCGGGCCATGTCCGACAGATTTTCCTGCAGCACGTCGTTGCCGACGGCGAGACCCTGCAGCAGCAGCGACTGTCGCTCGACTTCTGTCGCCGCCCCGTAGTCCAGGCACTTGCCGCCGCACTTGAACATCTCAGCCAGCACTTCGACATGCACGCGAGAATCCTGCCGGACATCCAGCGTCGCGAAGTGCAGACCGAACGTGATGATCTGATCGACCCAGTCGTCGACGTAACGGGCGGCGATGCGATCTCCGCGATGCTGAACCAGGCTCCTACGCAGCAGAACGACGTCCGCCAGCAGCTCTCGTGCATCGCGATAGGCGAAACTCTCGCTCGATGAAGCGCCCGTCGATGCGAGCGCCGCCGAGAGACGAGTTTCGATGATCTTGAGCCACCGCCGGTAAACTTCCACGTCGGCAACCGTCTCTGCCGCCGCCCGGAGGCCGGCGAACTTCGACAGCGTCGCCTGCATCGCCGTCTGGAACTCGGGGGAAACCGCGATCCGGCGATCCGACATCACCAGCAATTGCGAAATCCGCCGACACTCCGCGAGGTGCCGTTCGATCGCCGCTTTCCGGAGGACATCCAGCGTCCGGGCCGTCAGGTCCGCGGTGACGTAGGGATTGCCATCCCGGTCGCCGCCGATCCACGACCCGAACTTCACAAAGGCCGGCTGGCTCTCCGGTTCCGCCGGGAGATCTCCATACTGAGACTTCAGCGCGGCGCGAAGTTCGCCGCGCAGGCGGGGGGCGACTTCCCAGAGATTGTCGAAGAAAAACAGCCCGCGCTCGACTTCCTGCATAACAGTCGGCGGCTGCGGGCGCATCAGGTCGATCTGCCACAGCAGCGCCAGCTCGCTCAGCATTCGCTCGTGGGCGGCGGTCTCCTCCTGAGGCAACAGAGTCACACCGTGCGTGGCTCGCAACTCCTCGCGCAACTGCCGGATAATCCGCCGTGTCGTTCGTCGTTTGGCCTCCGTCGGGTGGGCGGTAAAGACCAGATCGACGCACAGCTTGTTGAGCAAAGTCTGCATCTCCGAGGGCGACTTCCCGGCCTGCTTCAGAGACGCTACGGCCGCCGCCAGCGACTCCGGCCGCGGTTGACGACCAGCAGCCAGTTCGCGTTCGCGGAGCACGCGCACCCGCTGCAGATCCTCGGCGAGGTTGGCGAGATCGAAGTAAATGCTCAGCGCCCGAACGGCGACCGCGATTTCTTCCTCGTCGAGCTGTTGAATTCGGCTGGCGAGCCGATCGTCAGCCCCCGGCAGTCCCACGCGGCGTTCGCGAGCCAACTGCCGCAACTGGGAGATCAGCCGACAGGACTCTTCTCCCGCCTGCTCGGTGACGATCTGTTCGAGCAGATGCTGGAGCGTTTCGACATCATGTTTGAGGACGGGAGGTTGCGACATGGTCGTCGGTCTTCAACGGGCGTGGTGGTTCGAGTGACTGGAGGCTCCGGACGCTTGAGTCCGCCGGCATCCTACCGTGCACGTTCGGGTCCGGAAAACGCGTGCCCGATTTCTAATGCCTCACCCGAAAGCCTGTGCGATCCGATTGCTCGATTTTCGGGCAGCCCTGCGCACGCCATAGGCCGGATCACTCGCAAATGCCTTTCGATATCGCAAGTCGATCGTGCTTGCGAATTGATCGGCCGGCTCGGTCTGAGACTCCGCTCGACTCGACTTCCGAGCCAGACTAGAATTACCCTCTCCAACAGATAATTCGGTGGATGCGCGATGACGGTCGGCGAAGAGTTCTCACAGGATTCCGAGTTTGCGAAGCTGTTGTCCCGGCGACGCGACGTCAACCTCGTCGTCGCCGCTCTTGAAATCGCCCGCGACGCACAGCCGCAGCTCGATTTCAGCCATACTCTCGAATGGATCGCCCGGCGGGGCGAAGAGCTTCGCGGACCGGTCGCCAAAGCCCGCAACGAGCGACACGCCCTGAAAGAACTCGCCCGCTGCCTTTCCGGGATGCACGGCCTCCATGGAGATCGCAACGCATTTGACGAGCCGGCAAGCAGTTACGTCAATCGCGTGATTGAAACCGGCGTCGGCATTCCGATCAGCCTGTCGGTCGTTTACATGGCCGTGGCCGATGCTGCGGGGATTGAGCTCGCAGGCGTCGCGACACCCATGCACTTTCTCACGCGGTTCGATTCGGTCGACGGTCCGCTGTTTGTCGATGCATTTCATGCCGGTCAGATTCTCAAGTACCACGATTGCGTCACCTGGCTGGAATCGATTTCTGGTCTCGACGATGCTCAGGTGCTTCAGTCGCTCGAACCGGCGACTCCTCGGGAAATCATCCTGCGGATGCTGAATAACCTGAAAGCATTGCATCTCAAGCACGAAGACTGGCAGCAGGTCTGGCGGGTTCAACAGCGACTGACCGCCCTGATGCCCGGTTCCTATCAACATCAGCGCGACCTGGCGCTGGTTGCGATCAGGTCCAACCGTCCAGGTATTGCGATCGACCTGCTTGAGGATTGCCTGAGCGTCTGCGACGCCGAAGAGAAAGCCCTCCTGCTGACGCATCTGCAAGCCGCCGAGCGGATGCTCGCCGGCTGGAACTGACCGCTCCGCCGTTTGCGGCGTGCCGCAATTCCTCCGGATTTCCGACGGAAATTCCGATTTGGGGGATTCTCGCGGACGGCGTACAGGCGTAATCTGATGTCCCGCGGCAGACGCCGCGGTTGATATTCTTGTCGCTGTCATTTCCGACATCCGAATCTTCGTCGCATCTCAGTCCGATATTCCGTTTCAGGAAGATGCAGGCTCCATCATGGGAGGCATTCCCTGGAGATGGCTCGTTGGCTCCGTCGTCGTGATCGGCTTGACCTCGGTCTGGATTGCTCCTGAACCCGTCGCCGAACGGATGACGGCCGCCCCCGCGCGGCAACTGATCGAGTCTCTGGGCGACATGGACGACCACGTCTGGCGCGCGGCTGCGGACGAGATCCTCAGGCGCGGCGCTCGTTGCATCCCGGATTGCATCGCGGCCATTCCGCAGGCTCCCGCAGAGCTTCGCCTGCGACTCTTTTATGTGCTGGAGCAGGAGTTTCTGTCGTCGGAAACTCGGACTGCCGAACTCGCCGAGGAGTCGCTGGAAGAATTCCAGCGTGGCGTCCGACTGGATCTGTCGATGCCCGCTGACCGAATTCTGAACGAGAATGCCGGGTTGCGAACAAACCGGGCGCTGATCCGGATTCAGGAACTTGGGGGTATCTACCGACCTCTCGATTCGGCCCGTTCCCGCGAGTCGGCATCGGCCGGACTGGTCCTGCTGGACCACCGCTGGCACGGCGGAAATGCGGGGCTGATCCACATCGAACGAATTCGCGGGCTGTCGCAATTGCATATTCATCCCGGCGCCCAGTTGTCCAAGGCCGCATTCGATGAGGTCATTCGCCGGCTTCCGCGGACGCATGTCGTGTTCGAAGGTCAGGGGTGCCTGGGAATCGAAGGCGAAGACAGCGGGTTTGGATTTCATGTCAGGGGGGTCGGGCGGAACACGCCCGCAGCCCGCTGCGGAATTCAGCCGGGCGACGTCATCATTGATTGCGACGACTTTGCGCAGCCTCCAGCGACACCGGTCGCGGTGAGAGTCACACGCTATGCGCCGGGGCGCGTTGTGCGGTTGCATGTGCGTCGCGCTCGATCCTGTTTCTCCGTCAGCGTTGAGCTGGGCGACGCGTTCGGCAAGGGAACCTGCACGTGCACCGGAGAACCGGATCCGGCCGATTCCAGCACGGCAGATTTGCCGGCGAATGGCCGGCCGAGCGTCCGTCCGGGGGAGCCGACGCCGACGTCCCTGGCGGATTCTCCCGGCGCACCGCGCTGAAATTTCCGCAGAATTTCCGTCGCCCGGCGCGGCCCGGCTACAATCGGCAAAGCTGACAGTTTCCGGTCCTCTGTGAAGATTCGATTCGCCCATGTTGCATTCTGTGATTCTGGCCGGCGGCAGCGGGACGCGATTCTGGCCGCAAAGTCGACGGCAGTTGCCGAAACAATTTCTCCACCTCAGCGGCCCCGAGACATTGATCCAGACCACCTGGTCGCGATGCCGTCAACTGGTGGCTCCGGATCAGTCGTGGGTCGTGACCGGCGGCTCGCTGGTGGCGGAAACCGCCCGCCAGCTCCCGGACATTCCCGGCGAGCAGATTCTGGCCGAGCCTTGTGCGCGCAGCACTGCGCCGGGCCTGGCGCTGGCGGCGCTGCATCTAGTTCAGGTCGATCCCGAAGCCATCATGCTGGTGCTTCCCGCCGACCAGGTGATCGAACCGGCAGAAGAATTCGTCCTGGCCGTCCGCCAGGCGGAACAGTTCATCAAACACTCTCCCGAAGCGTTCGTGCTGTTCGGCGCCCCTGCAGAATTGCCTTCGACCCGCTACGGCTACGTTCACTGCGGAGCAGAAGCGGTGACGGGAGGCGCCCGCACATTTCGCGTGGCAGGTTTCCAGGAAAAGCCAACGATGCTGGAGGCCGCCCGTTATGCGGCGACCGGCGAATACTACTGGAATTGCGGAATCCTGGTGACGCGGGCCGAAACGCTGCTCCGTTCGCTCGCACACCTGTCTCCCGAGCTCCATCAGGGGTTTGCCCAGATGCGAGCGGCGTTCGGCGGCCCCACGTGGGAACAGACGCTGCAGGAACAGTTTGCAGTGCTCCCTTCGCTGGCGATCGACCGTGTCCTGCTGGAACGCGGAGACAACGTCTACATCCAGGAGGCGACATTCGCCTGGGACGATGTCGGGACCTGGCAGGCTCTGGCCAAACTCCTCCCGCGTGGCAAGGACGGGAACTCGATCGACGGCCCCTGCTGCGGCGTCGAAATGGAGGGGTGTCTGGTCCGCACGACACGCGGGCACCTGATCGCGACCGTCGGCGTCAAAGACCTGATTATCATCCACACTCCCACCGCGACGCTGATCGCCGACAAACGGGATGAAACCGGCCTTCGCAAGCTGATTTCCGAGCTTGATCGAAAGGGGTGGGCAGAGTACCTCTAGGACCGGCGACGTCCACGTTCCGTCCAAGTTCGCCTTGACGGTCCGGCGAAATTCTGGGATCGATTGCCATTGTGCAGCAGGAGCCTCAGGATGTGCTCCGAGAACTTCGGAGGATTCCGAGGCGACGCCACCACGGATCGGTTCATGCACATATTCTTCTCTGTCGGCGAGCCCAGCGGCGATCAGCACGCCGCCCATCTGATTCAGGAACTGCGGCGTCGCGCGCCCGGCCTCCGCGTCTCGGGATTCGGCGGGCCGCAAATGGAAGCGGCTGGCTGCAGCCTTCTCTTCCCGCTGACCACGATGGCCGTAATGGGTGTGTTCCGCGTCATTCCCATGATCTGGAAGTTCTACGGCCTGTACCGTCAGGCTCGCGAGTACCTGCAGCGGCATCAGCCTGATCTCGTCGTCCTGGTCGATTTCCCCGGATTCAACTGGTGGATTGCGAGCGCCGCCAAGCGCGCGGGCATTCCCGTCGTCTACTACCTGCCGCCGCAACTCTGGGCCTGGGCGCCCTGGAGAATCTGGCGGGTCCGCAAGTACGTCGACCTGGTGCTCTCGGGGCTGACGTTCGAAACCGACTGGTATGCCGAACGCAAGATCCCCGTGCTCTACGTCGGCCACCCGTTCTTCGACGAAATCGCCGAGCACCGGCTCGATGAGGCGTTTTGCCGCGAGTGGACCAGCGCCAAAGCTCCGACGGTCGCCCTGCTGCCCGGATCGCGAACGCACGAAGTCTCCGGAAACTGGCCCGTCATCGTCGAAGTCGCCCGCCGCCTGCACCAGCGGCATCCCGACGTCAATTTCCTGGTCGCCAATTACCGCGAAAAGCAGCGGGGCGAGTGCTCGAACTACCTCCAGAAGCACGCTCCGGAATTACCAGTCACCTGCTTCGTCGGGAAGACCTCGGAAATCATCGAACTCGCCGACTGCGCCCTGATGGTCTCCGGCTCCGTCAGCCTCGAACTGCTGGCCCGTCGGACGCCCGCGGCGGTGCTCTACCAGTGCAACTGGCCCACCTATATCCTTGGTCGATTGCTGGTGACCTGCCGATACATGTCACTCCCCAATCTGATCGCCCGTCGGCAGATCATGCCCGAGTATGTGTGCGTGGGCGATCCGGAAGCCGTGGTCCGGCAGCTCGTGGTCGATCTCGACACCTGGCTCAGTCAGCCGGCGGCCCTGGAACATGCCCGGACGGAGCTTGGCGAGCTCCGTGAGCGAATCCACAGTACGGGCGCCACCGGACGCGTGGCCGGACTGCTGCTGGAGCGACTGCAGCCGGCGGAAGTGGCAGATCGCATCGCCGCCTGAACGGCTATTTCCTCGGCCGTCAAACGCTTTCCAGCCCGCTGAAGGGGACGTCGGCGTGCAGCTTCGCGGCGCCCCGACGAACCTGTCAAATTCGCGATTCAGCCCGATTGCTTGAATCTCTTCGCGGGATTGGTACGCTGCAGCAGTTTTGCGCGCATTCAACCCTGTCCGGGCGGTCTTCCCCTGGACAGCCCGCCGCCCGTATATCGACCGGTTGCCGCCTTCCCCAGACGGCATCCGGTCGCTGTTTAACCACCCGCAGCAGAAACCGACGCCCGCCGCAGTGCCGGACCTGACCGGTCCCGGATCGCGGTCCGCCGGAGGAACCAACTGTGCCTCGTCGCGACGATCTGAAGAAGATTCTGATTATCGGTTCCGGCCCCATCGTCATCGGGCAGGCCTGCGAATTCGATTACTCCGGAACCCAGGCCTGCAAGGCATTGCGCGAAGAGGGCTACGAGGTCGTTCTGGTCAATTCCAATCCCGCGACGATCATGACCGACCCCGGGACCGCGGATCGGACCTACATTGAGCCGATTACCTGGGAATATGTCGCCAAAATCCTGGAAGTCGAGAAGCCCTGCGCGGTGCTGCCGACGCTCGGCGGTCAGACAGGTCTCAACACGGCGATGGAGCTGCACCGCCGCGGAATCCTCGAACGGCTCGGCGTCGAGCTGATCGGCGCCCGGGCTGACGTGATCAAGAAGGCCGAAGAACGCGATCTGTTCAAACAGGCCATGCTGAAAATCGGCCTCGACGTCTGCAAGAGCCGGGCTGTCCGCAACATGGACCAGGCCTATCAGGCGCTCGAAGAACTCGGTCTGCCGATGATCATCCGGGCCAGCTTCACGCTCGGGGGGACGGGCGGCGGCGTCGCCTACAACCGCCAGGAATTCGACGAAAAAGTCCGTAAAGGACTCTCCTTGTCGCCGGTCAGCGAGGTGCTCCTCGAAGAGTCCATCATCGGCTGGAAAGAATACGAGATGGAAGTGATGCGCGACGTTGCCGACAACGTCGTCATCATCTGCGCCATCGAAAATTTCGATCCGATGGGGGTCCACACCGGCGACTCGATCACCGTCGCCCCCGCCCAGACGCTGAGCGACAAAGAGTACCAGCGGATGCGCGACGCGACGATCGCCGTCATGCGGGAAATCGGCGTCGAGACCGGCGGCTCGAATGTGCAGTTCGCGATCGACCCGAAATCGGGCCGGATGATCGTCGTCGAGATGAATCCCCGCGTCAGCCGTTCCAGTGCGCTCGCGTCCAAGGCGACCGGCTTCCCGATCGCCAAAATCGCCGCCAAACTGGCCGTCGGCTACCGGCTCGACGAGCTCGCCAACGACATCACCCGCGAAACGCTGGCCTGCTTCGAACCGACCATCGACTATGTCGTCACCAAGATTCCCCGCTGGACCTTCGAAAAATTCCCCGAAGCCGACACGGAACTGACCGTCCAGATGAAGTCGGTCGGCGAGACGATGGCCATCGGCCGGACTTTCAAGGAATCGCTTCAGAAGGCCCTTCGCGGCCTCGAAATCGGCCACTTCGGGCTCGGAGGCGGCTCAAAGGACTTGTGGGGCGGCGATCGCCAGCCCTCGACCGACGAAATTGAAAGCAAACTGGCCCGCCCCAACGAGGAACGGATCTTCTACATCCGGTATGCGTTCAAGGCAGGGATGACCATCGAGCACATTCACGAGCTCACCCGCATCGACCCGTGGTTCCTGGAGAATATCCGCCAGTTGCTCCTCGCGGAGGACGAAATCAACGCCGTCGGCCGGCTGGACGCCGTTTCGCCGGCGCAGATGCGGCGGTTCAAGCAGTACGGATTCTCCGACCGGCAACTCGCCTACTGGTGGGACTCGATCGAACCGGAAGTCCGCGCCCGACGGGTGGAGCTGGGCGTGATCGCGACGTTCAAGCAGGTCGACACCTGTGCGGCGGAGTTCGAGGCGTACACCCCATACTATTATTCGACGTACGAGTCCGAGGACGAGGCTCCCGGACCGCGGACCGACGGTAAGCGGCGCGTCGTCATCCTCGGCGGCGGACCCAACCGGATCGGCCAGGGGATCGAGTTCGACTACTGCTGCTGCCAGGCCTCGTATGCCCTCCGCGAACTGGGCATCGAGAGCGTGATGGTCAACTCCAACCCCGAAACCGTGTCGACCGACTACGACACATCCGATCTGCTGTTCTTCGAACCGCTCACCACCGAAGACGTGCTCAATATTTGCGACCGCCTGCAGCCGGACGGCGTCATCGTCCAGTTCGGCGGCCAGACGCCCCTGAACCTCGCCCGCGGACTGGAACGGGCGGGCGTCAAGATCATCGGGACCAGCCCGGCGATGATCGACGCCGCCGAGGACCGCGAGCAGTTCCAGGCGATCCTCAATAAGATCAACCTGCGGCAGCCGGAGAACGGGATCGCCGTCGATGTCGCCGGCGCCCGCCAGATCGCCAACCGCATCGGTTATCCCGTGCTCGTCCGTCCCAGCTTCGTGCTCGGCGGTCGCGCGATGGTAATCTGCTACGACGAAGATCAGGTGCAGCGGTATATGATCGAGGCGGTCTCAGCCTCGCCCGATCGCCCCGTGCTGATCGACAAGTTCCTGGAAGACGCCATCGAGGTCGACGTCGACGCCATCTCCGACGGCGAAACGACGCTGGTCGGCGGCGTGATGGAGCACATCGAAGAAGCCGGCGTTCACTCGGGCGACTCCGCCTGCGTCCTGCCCCCTTACTCGCTGCCCGATTCCGTCGTGCAGGAGATCAAGCAGGCGACGTATGCACTGGCGGCGGAACTGCAGGTCTGCGGCCTGATGAACGTGCAATATGCCGTTAAGCATACTGGCGGCGAATACCAGGTCTACGTGCTGGAAGTCAATCCCCGCGCCAGCCGGACGTCTCCGTTCGTCTCCAAGGCGACGAACCTTTCCCTGGCCCGCATGGCAGCCAAGGTGATGGTCGGTACGACGCTCAAGGAACAGGGCATCACGACTGAAGTGACGCCGAAGCACGTTTCGGTCAAGGAAAGCGTCTTCCCGTTCAACCGCTTCGCCGGCGTCGACATCATTCTCGGTCCAGAGATGAAATCGACGGGTGAGGTGATGGGAATCGCCGACGACTTCCCCGTGGCCTATCTGAAGAGTCAGATCGCGGCGGGAAATGCCTTGCCGCGGACGGGAGCGGTCTTCATCAGCCTGTGCGGCCCGCACAAATACCAGATCATTCCTTCCGCCCGCCGGCTGAAGGAAATGGGTTTCCGAATCGTGGCCACCTCCGGCACCGCCCGCGTGCTGCGGGAAGCCGGCATCGAGGTCGACATCGTCCGCAAGCTGCAGGAAGGCCGGCCGAACCTGCTCGACCTGATGGCCAACTCGGAGATCCAGTTTATCTTCAACACGCCCAGCGGCAAGGGGCCGCGGACCGACGAAGGCCGGATCCGCGCCGCCGCCGTGATCAACGGCGTCCCGTGCGCCACCACGCTGCCGGGCTGCATCGCGGTGGTCCAGGCACTGGAAGCCCTCGCCCGCCAGCCCGAACCGCAGGTCTGCACCTTGCAGGACTGGGCGAAGAAGGGGTAGGACTCGGTGACATGCTTGCCCGGGACCGCAAGAATTTCACCCGTCGCCGATTCCGGTCCCGACTTCGCAGGCCCTCCAGGCTACTTGCCAAGAAGACTGTCGATCTGCTCCTTGGTCCCTTCGAAATCGTCGGCGTGCAGCAGCGATGCGACATTGCCCCGCTTGTCGATCAGCAGCGTGGTCGGACAACGGGTGACGCCGTAGTCCGCCATGACCCTCCCCTGGATCGGGCTTTCGATTCCTTCAAATTCCGTCCGACTCCTGTCGACCAGGGCGACGCGGAAGGGGAGATCCTGCCCGCCCCAGAGTTCCGACTGCGGAAGCTGGTCCAGCCAGAAGTGGTTGAAGACGCCGATGATGACAACTTCTGTTTCGGGATAGGACGCGCGGAGCTTCTTGAGCGTGGGAATCGAAGTATTCCAGCCGTGATCCGAACGATCCCAGAACGCCAGAATGACCACGCGGTCCCGCAGATCGACCATCCGGACGGCGTCGCCGAAACGCCATTCCTCGACGCTGCGCAGCTCGGGGGCCGGCTGGCCCAGCAGCTTGGCCAGGGGAGAGGGACGCAGGCGAATCGCAGGAAGCGTCGGTGGCGGGCCGTCGGGTTTCACGGTGAAGTTCACCGTTTCCGGGATTGCGAGCGGGTGGGTGATCTTCAGGGCGAAGTCACCGGGAGGCAGTTGGAGAGCAAACGGGCTCGTCACCGAATCGCGGTACACGACCGATCGACGCCTTGACTCCAGACGGAACGAAATCGTTTCGTCAGTCGGTGGAAGGGCTTCAGTCGATACGGAGACGGCGACTTCTTGCAGGGGGGCCATGCGAAGCGTCGTTTCCGGAGATTTCGAATCGGCATGCAGTAGGCCGATCGCTCCTTCTCGCTGGACTGCATCAATGGCGACGATCATGGCTTCCGTGTCATACTCGCCGAACAGAGAATTGCCGCCTGGAAGATCGATGTGCCCTTCTGCGTCGGTGGCGGGATAGTTTCCCGACGTTCGTAGTCGCCCCTCCAGGCCGTCTCGATCGCCGGCCAGTTCGTAGAAGTTCAACGACAGGGGATGGTCGGTATTAAGTCGGATCTGCTGCCCGGCCGCCGGCAGGCCTGAACTGTCGAGGATCTTGACACGAAACGTCCGGTTTTTCATCTGTGACGTGATGGATCGACGATCGGGTTCCCCGCGCAATTCAACGCCTTCCAGAACTTGCCCCTCCTTCAGATCCACTTCTACAACGGTCCCGCGCGGTTTCAATTGAATCCGCTGCCGTCCCGGGCGGATAAACTTCAGCTCGAACGAGCCATCCTCCTTCACTTTAACGGTCGGATCGTAATAGCGGTTCTCGCGCAGATCGGCCGCCTGCGCGGTGACCTCGCGATCGCCGACGATGCGGTCGCCGTCGATCACCAATCGTCCGCGAACCGTCGCCGGGCGGCTGAGCTTGAAGTCGAAATTGTCGAACGACTGCCCCGGCTTCGTCCGGAGCGGATCGGAAACCGTATTCGCCCAGTTCCGCCACTCGGAGTAATCGCCGTCGTGCGCCATCAGGTTGTATTGAAATCCGTTGCCGGCCGGCATGACCACCCGATAGCTGCCGTCGCTGCCGGTCCGGGTGCTGTAGCGGGTGTCGCCGGTCAGCGAGTTGCCGGAACCAGTCTTCGCCGGTGCGACCGTGGCCCCTTCCACCGGCTTGCCGTCCGGATCGTAAACGTGGCCGCTGAAGGTGACTCCGCGCTCGACTTCGATCGTGACCGGCGGCATCCCGACCGACAGGTTGAACGTCAGGTCGTCGAAATTGCGCTGCCGGCCGTCGCGTTCGATCTCGCGTCGCTGGTGCTCGTGGACCGCGTCCGTCGACCACCAGCGGCCCAGGATTCCGTGCCGGTAGCAAGGCGTTTCGCTGCAGGATTCCGGCTCGCCCTGGCCGACATTGAATTCAAATTCGCCCGGCAGCAAGCCGTCGATCACAATTTTGCCCTCTGCGTCGGACACGCCGAGGACGCTGGCGTCGAAACACTTCCACAACACGACTTTCTCGACGGGCTGTCGCGTTGTGGCGTCGACCACACGAGCTTCGAAGCGCACGGCGGGCTTGAGACCGATGTCCAGCGGCTTCGCTTCCCCGTGGGCCACTTCGAGCCCGGTGGTGCGGGAGACGCCGACGCCGGGGACGCTCACCTGAATGTCGTACGTGTCCGGGAAGACGTACATGCGATACTTGCCGGCGGAATCGGTCGTCGTCAGCGTCGTCGGACCGGGGATGACGGCGTGAAGCGTATGTTTTTCCCCTTGCACGCCCTTGATCGTTGCCCTGGCAACCGGTTTACCGGCCGAGTCTCGCACCGTCCCTTCGATCCAGGTCTTCTTGTCGAGACGCATCAGGGCGAATTCGCCGACGGGCCATTCCGTGAGATGCATCGGTGAATAGCCCGGTTTGCTGTAGCGGATTTCGACGTTCGGGTCGTCGTCGCCGACCTTCAGACGGAATGCACCATTGGCGTCGGTCGTTGTTTCGTTGCCGGCCTGGAACGTCCACGCGTCAACCTGCACGCCCGCGAGGGGCTGGAACTGCTCGTCGAAGACGATCCCGGCGAGTTCGCCCGGCTGCATGTCGCGAAACTTGTCCTGCGACAACGCCGTCAGCTTCGTGACCATCTCCTGGAGCTTGGCGTTCTCGGCCTGGTCCGGCTCTGTCGTTCCGGCGGGCGGGCTTTCCGGAGCGACCGGCGGCATGGATGCGGACTCAGTTGCGACGGGCTCTGCAGGCGAGCTCGGGGCCGGCGAAGCTGGCGGTTCGTCCGACGCACGCACCAGCGACAGCGACACCGTGGCCGCAACGGCCGCCAGGAGAGTGGCGGCGACCGCGCCCCCCGTCACGACGCGGCGGTTCTGGTGCGGATCGAGAATGGTGCGCAGCCGGCCTTCGAGCCGGGGCGCGTCGGCCATCGCGAGAGCAACCGATGCCGCGCCGGCCGGGCAAAGATTCGCGGTCAGCTCCAGCAGAAGTGCGGCGTAGTCGCTCGGCTTCATGTCGCGGCGCAGGACGTAGTCGTCGCAGGCTCGTTCGCGTTCGACACGCATCTGGCTGACGGCCCACCAGGCCAGCGGATTGAACCAGTAAGCGGCTCTCGCCAGTTGCCCGACGACCATGCTCAATGGGTCGCGGCGACGCAGATGCGCCAGTTCGTGCAGCAGCACCGCCTGCAGGTGACCGGCTTCCCAGGCGTTGGCGGCGTCCGGCAGGAGCAGATGGCCGCGCAAGACTCCCCAGACCATCGGCATGGCGTTGCCGGGACTCACGTGCAGCACCGGCGGCGTCATCCGCAGCTCGCCGGCCGCTGCAGTCAGGGCGTCGTGCAGCACTCCGCAGCGGACGGCAGGAAACGTCCCGCGGAGCCGGAAACCGGCCCAGGTTCCGACAACGAGCGGAAGCAGCATCAGTCCGGCTCCGATGCCCCACACCGTCAGGAGGAGAGATCCGGATGAAAGCGCAGCACGGTGGTTCGGTTCCACACGTTCCGCCGGCCTTTCTGCGATCAATCCTGGAGCGCCGGGCATGGGGAGCAAGTCCCCCTCGTCGTCGACCAGGAGCTGAGCACGCGGTCGCATCTTCAGGGGTCTTGCAGCGCCGGCCTGTTCGGTCGCAGTTGCAAGTTCTCGCGATTCGGGAGCGGCGGGAACCCAGGCCGACGCGTCTGCGGGGAGATGCCAGATGAAGGCTGGAGGCAGCAGCATGGCCAAGGCCGGGAGCGCGAGCAGCATTGCCAGCGAGACGACCCAGAGGAAGTGCCGGGTCGACGCAGATGCGCTGCGCAGAACCGAGCACGCGATCGCGGTCATCAAGAGGAGCAGAACGCTCTTTGCTGCAGCATCGGCCAGAAGCGATTCCATTGCACATCCCTGCTCATGGTGAAAGAACGACCGGGGTGCCGACTGGCAAAGCGAGTTGTGAAAGCTGTCGCTGGAGGCTCAGCGTCCGCCGGCTCGGGCTTGCTGGATCAGCTCCTGCATCCTCTGGAGCTGCTCGTCGGTGAGCGTTTCCTTGCTGGCGAAGTGCGAGGCGAGGGCTTCGTCCATCGCACCGCCGAAAAAGACATTCAGCACGTGCTGCAGGGCGTTGGTTCCCGCGCGGGCCTTCGACTGCTTCGGCAGATAGACGACTTCGCGTCCCTGCGTGCGGCGACGCAGATGCCCCTTTTCTTCGAGGATCTGCAGCATCCGCCGCACAGCCATGTCGGTAGGCGGGTCGGGCAACCCCTCCCGGATCTGGCGCACTGTCGCTTCGCCTCTGGCGAAGATGATGTCCATGATCTGACTCTCCCGGCGCGAATGGGGAGCAGGCGTTGTCATGACGGGAATCCCACGTTCGGTGAGCAGATTCGGCGAGCGCTAATTTATTAGCGGAGATGGCAGTTCCCGTCAAGATCGTTCGCTAAAATTTTAGCGACTGAGGGCGGGGATTCGATTTGCCGACTTCTGCATCCTGACCGCCGCAATCTTCGCGACGTCGATTGACGCCGACGGGGGGCCTCGGCGAGCTTCATTCGCACGGCGATCCTGCGACATCCGCCAACCCCTCCGCCTCCCGCTCCAGCAGCCACCGTTTCAGATCCACCCCCCGCGGAGCGGAAAATCCGCCCAACCTCCCGCCGGAGGCTACCACGCGGTGGCAGGGAATCAGAATCGGAATCCGGTTCGACGCCATCACGCCTCCCACCCCGCGGGCCGCCCGCGGGGTGCCCGCCCGGCGAGCGATCTCGGCATACGTGGCCGTCTGGCCATAGGGAATGGCGCGAACCGCTTTGCGCACGGCCACTTGAAATGCCGTGCTCTCCGGAAGATCCAGTTTAATGTCGGCGAAGTCATCGACAGCGCCGTGGAAATAAGCCTGCAGGCGGGCCGCCAGTTCCGGCGCCCAGTCGGACTGCCGCCAACTGTCGCCATACATCGACGCCGCCTGATCAATGACCGTTTGCCGATCCGCGTGCCCCAGCATCAGCCCACAGACCCGGCCATTCCGGCCAGCCAGCCCCAGCCAGCCGCTGGCGGTCGAAAAAACGCAAAACTGGACTTCTTCGCGATTTCCCGCCGACTTTTGACCGATCGACTCGCGGGCGACTCTTTGACCCATGACCGAACCCCCTATAGAATATGCAAGATGGCCGCAGGCGGTTTCCGTGTGCGGTCGTGGCCTGAGGAGGGCCGTCGCTGGTGACCAGTGCTGACGTGAGCCGTGCAGCGGACAAGTCCCGGAAGACTTCCGGGCGGAGTCGTTGCCGTCACGTCTTTCTTTATTTAAGGATGCTGCGATGTACGCCTACGCGTCGCTGGCGGACGACTTCTACGTCAACATGACTCTCAACACGGAGATGGCACTCCCCGCCGGTCGCGAAACCATTCTCAGCTTCTTCGAACGCGTCCAGAAAAAATACCCCTCGCTCCGCAATTTTTACACCCGCGACAACGGCGATTTCGTTCTCGAAGAGGACAAGGAGCAGGTTCAGCAGCGGTGGATTTCGCTCGAACCCCGCCGGATCTGCAGCGGGCATATCAACCCCGATAATCCCGACGAATCCTTCGAGCAGCACTCGCTGCTGCTCGAACTCGTTCCGTACATGCTCTCCGTCAGCCCGCTCGACTGCGAAGCCCTCGACTACATGCTCGGCTTCGACTTCTCCTACCGCGGCAACCACGACGCGCTCGTCGCCGAGGCGCTCGGCGTCAATCACTCGCTCGAAGGATTAATCAACGTCCCCGGTTCGCAGCTCCTCAATTACGAGCCCTCGATCACCATCAGTCTCGACGACACCTGCCGGCGCCAGGCGCGGCTGATGATCGAAACGCGAACCAACGCCTACCAGGTCCGCCGGGGCGAATTCCCCGAAGAGCAGATCAGCGTCTACTTCACCGTCCGCCAGTACGGCAGCCTCGATTCTTCCAAATCCTACGCCGCCACCCTCCAGGAGCTGCGCAACTCCTGCGAAGAGCTGATGGAACAGTCCGTCATCGAACAGGTGCTGCGCCCGCTCCAGCAAGCCACCTCGGCCCGCTGACCGCCGCATATTCCTCCCTCCGAAGCCGCTCCCCGACGCCCAAGGATTTCTGCATGGCTCCGCAACTGAGTGAATTCGCCCGCTCCCTGACCGTCGAAACCGCTTTCAGCGTGCTCGCCGTCGCCAAAGCCCTCAAGGCCGCAGGCAAAGACGTCGTCGAACTCGAAATCGGCGACAGCCCGTTCGACAGCACCTCCTCGGCGAAATCCACCGGCGTCCTGGCCATTCAGGAAAACAAGTCCCACTATTGTCCGTCCCCCGGGCTCCCCGAGTTCCGCGAGACCGCCGCCCGCTTCGTCCGCGAAGAATTCGCCATCCCCGCGAAGGCGGAAAACGTCGTAGTGGCCCCCGGCGCCAAGGTCTTCGAACAATTCTTCTGCGAAGCCTTCCTGAATCCGGGCGACGGCGTCCTGGTCTTCAGCCCCTACTTCCCCACTTACGTGCCCAACATCCTTCGCCGCGGAGCCCGTCCGGTCTATTCGTCCCTGAAACAATCGAACGGGTTCCGTCCCGAGATGTCCGAGATCGAAAAGTTCCTCAAGACCGATCCCTCGCCACGGGCAATCTTCTTCAATTCGCCGCACAACCCCACGGGGGGCGTGATGACCGAGCAGGATATGCGCGACGTCGCCGACCTGCTCCGCGGAACCAACATCGCCGTCTTCAGCGACGAACCCTACTGCCATATGGTCTGGGGCGGGAAACACGTTTCACCGCTGGCCCAGCCCGGCATGCTCGACCAGTGCGTCGCCGCCTACACCTTCAGCAAGTCCTACAGCATGAGCGGCTGGCGGCTGGGGTTCGCCGTGGCGGGCGCCGAAGTCGCCGACGCCATCAGCAAGATGATCAACACGACCCTCTCCTGCACGCCCCCCCTCGTGCAGCTTGCCGGCAAAGCGGCCCTCGAGCGGGACTCCGGCGAACGCAACGACCAGATGCAATTGTTCCGCCGCAAAGTGGAACTGCTGACCGCCGGGCTCAATCGGCTCGACGGCTTCCGCTCGCTCGATCCGGCCGGCACGTTCTACGTCTTCCCGAACGTCAAGCCGATCTGCAACCGGCTCGGAATTACCAGTCACGGCCTGGCGCTCTACCTGCTCGAAGGCGCGGACGACAAGTTTGGCGTCGCCTGTCTCGGGGGCGAATGCTTTGGTGAAGCGGGCGGCGGCTTCCTGCGATTCAGTTGCGCCGAGCCCGATGATCGTCTCCAGCAAGCGCTGGCGTTCCTGCCGACGGCGATCGGCCGCGAGGATCGCGTCCAAGCCTACCTGGAAAAGCACCCGAAGTTCAAACTCGCCAAGCCCTACGAAATCGACTGAGAGTTGTTCGATAGGGGTGGCACGCCCAGAGACTTTGCGATGGGCGCGTTCTTGAGGCTGTGCAGGCCACGCCCTTCGAAGACTCAGGGCGTGCCACCCGACTCGCTAAGACTCCAGCACGAGCACTGCCGGGACGGGGACTGCCGTTCCCTTCACGCTGATGCTGAGGTGCGGCCAGTCGATGGCTCGTGTGAGGACCTCGGCCCCCTTGGGCGTGGTCAGCAGCGTGTCGCCGCAGGCGATCGGGCCGACCGACGGATGCCAGTGGAGCGGAACCCCCGCTGGCAGCCGGAATTCGCTGTTGGGAGTCAGCGGAACGGCCCCATACTGATATTCGCACAGGCTGGCCTGATCGGCGAGCCGCCACTCTTCATCCGCGCCCGATTTTTCGTAGATCCGGCGAATGCGGTTCCAGATCTCGAAGAATTCCCATTCCACCTGCGAGAAGAACAGGCCGGTCGCGTGGACCATCGCGGCCTTCTGGAACGCGGCCAGCAGTTGTTCGGGCGGCTCCCCGAGCGAAATCGTCCGGGCGGCGCCGACGTTCAAACCGCGAAAGCGGCCGACCGCCGCGACGGTGCAGAACTTCTGAATCGGCGAATCGGACCAGGTCCAGTGCCGGAATCGGATCGCCCGCCCGTCGGCGAGAATCTGCATGCGGAACGGGTGCACCTCGTGCTTCAGCAGGCGGTGCGAGAGCTCGCCAGCCGTTTCGGCTTCGGTCCGGCCGCGGACGATGGCCCGGGCCGTCGCTTCCACGGCATGCGCCACTCGTCGCCCCGCCTCCCGCAACTGCGCATGTTCGTATTCGGACAACGGCGTTCTCAGCCCGAGCATCCGCAGGCCGATATCGGTTGTTCCGGGGAGCGGGGCGTCGCTGGCAATCTTCCGCCCGCGGCACAGATCGCCCAGCATGACCTGCCTCGGCTCGGTCCACGGACGCTCCTTAAGCTGAAACCCCAGCCCCGGCACGTGGTGCTCGAACAGCTCGGCGGTATCGGCATTCCCGCAGACGACGACCCGGGCATCCGGCGTGATAAACAGCGCCGCCGTGGTTTCGCCGGAGGTCCCCCGGCTCAAGTCCGCTCCGGCCGTCAGCCAGGCCAGGTTGCAAGGCTGCTGCAGCGCGAGTCCTGCGTAGCCCTCGCGCACGAGAAATTCGCTGACGAGCTGATGCCGCCGGTTCACCTCCGCCAGGCGATCCAGATCGACGGCGGCGAATTCTCCCGATGACAACGGCGTCGAAGCGTCCAGAATGACGGGCATCGTGCAATTCCCAGACTGCAGGTCTGACGTGTCGCCGCGCATCCAGCACCGCGGCGGAGATGGCATCGATTCTCGGACGACGACGGACGGGACGGGCTGAGGAGGAAAGACGACAACCAAAAAATTCGGAGCAAGGAGAGCGGGACGACGCATGCATATCAGGAGCGGGGGAGATTTCCCCTTCAGGAATTGTATGGCATTCTGCCGCCTGAATTCCGGTTTGAAAAGCCTTTCTCCCGGAGATTGCGACCGGTTTTTCGGCAGATTCCGTGAAATCCGACTGAACATCCGCAACAATTCTGTTAACGAAACTTGAGCCGAATCCCGCTGTCGCCTGCCCCAGACACGTCCCCAGGGACCGAAGACTTTCCGACCGATGGCCCGTCACGAAACCGACCGCGAAGATCTGTTCGCCGAAGCCGTTGCCTTCGTCAATCGGGCGGAGTGGCATGTCCCTGAGCTGCCCGGCCCGGTCCTGCTCGGCGAGCGAGACAACGGCTGGTACTCGATCTACCTGGGACAGGACAATTACTACCAGTTCGATGCCGAAAACCGGCTTCGACGGGCGTATGTGGCCCCCGCATTGTACCGCACCCAGGGTGTGACTCTGGCTCGGCTGATCCGCGACCGCACCGGCGACGCGACAGTCCTGCGACGGACCGACCTGACCGCGACCGAACTGGAAGCCGTTCGTGCGGACCTGCGCGCAAACCTGCACAAAGTGAGCCAGACCGTACAGCGCCCGGATGTCAGACCGTCACGGAGTGTTTCCGATGAGTCCGGAGAGGTCGCCGCCAGGCTGGTCGACCGCTTGTTGCGACTGTTGCCGTTCGACCGATCCGACTGGCTCGCGCCGGTCATCCGAGGCAAACGCTGATTGCTTTTGACGGGGGACGCTCAGAACATGGACCTGCTGGTCATTGGTTGCGGATATCTCGGCCGCCGGGTCGCCCGGGACTGGCCTGGGCGAGTTCACGCCCTGACGCGCAGCCCCGATCGAGCCGCCGAGTTCGCGGCCCTCGGCTGGCAACCGGTTGTGGGCGATGTCTGCGAACCGTCCACACTGGAACAATTGCCCCCCGTCGATGCCGTGCTCTATGCCGTCGGTTTTGATCGAAGCGCCGGACGCCCTCAGGTCGAGGTCGCCGTGGAAGGCGTCCGTCACGTCCTGGAGCGGATGTCTCGAAGGTGCCGGCAATTCGTCTACATTTCCAGCACCAGCGTCTATGGTCAGTCGAATGGCGACTGGGTGGATGAAGACTCCCCCTGCGAGCCGGTCCAGCCGGGAGGGCAATGCTGCCTGGCGGCCGAGCAACTCGTCCGCGGCGCGTGCGCCCCCGGTCAGGCCCGGATTCTGCGGCTCGCAGGGATCTATGGGCCGGACCGCGTGCTGGCAAAAGTCGAAACACTCCGTGCCGGGGAACCGTTGGCCGGACGGGGCGACGCCTGGCTCAACCTGATCCATGTGGCGGACGCCGCCTCGATCGCCGCCGCAGCGCTCACCCGGCCGGACTTCGACGGAACCCTGCTCGTCTGCGACGATCGTCCTGTGACCCGCGAGGACTACTATTCCCGTCTGGCTGCGCTCGTCGACGCTCCGCCGCCGCGATTCGATGCGGACTCGCCGTCCCGTCGCGGTTCCGGAGGTCTGAACAAGCGCTGCTCGAACGCCAGGCTGAAAGGTCTGCTCGGTCGGCCGCTGCAGTTTCCGACCTGGGAACAGGGGTTGGTCGATGCCGTGGCCGAAAGCGGGATTTCCGGATCGGGCCGAGTTTGATTCGCTGCGGGCTGGACGGTCCGCTTCGTCCGTCGTGTAATGAAACTGGTACGGATGCGAATTCTGTCTGACTGGGATTCTCTGGATGGCCGGTTCCCCCCCCGAGCGTCGCGTCGACCGGGCCGCGATCGCATCGGGATGCACGCTGCTGGTCCTGACGGTCGCGGCCATCGTGCTGCCGTTGTGGTTTCGCGGATTCGGCGGCGGTGGAATGCTCTCCCAGGGGGTCTATTGGGGATTGATAGTTATTCTCGCGGCGACCGGGATCCAGCAGGTCGCGAACGCCTGGACGCCCGCCGCCCGCAAACGCCGGCTCCCATCGCTCAACCGCTATCGGGTCCGATTTCCCCGCGAGGGACTGATCTATCTGACGATTATGGTCGTCCTGTTCATCGGCTCGCTGCTCGGTCGCGAAAACCGCCTGATGCTCGTCTTCGCCATGATGGCGGGACCGTTCGTCATCAACGGCTGGGCGACATTCACCATGCTTCAGGCCGCCGCCGTGGCCCGGTCCGCGCCCCGCCGGGCGATGGCGGGCGAAATGTTCGCGGTGGAAGTGAGTTTTACCAATCTGCGGCCGATCTTCTCCGCATGGATGATGCTTGTGCAGGATGAAGTGACGCGAGACGATGACGACGTCGTGATCGCTTCGGTTCTGTTTACGCATGTCGCGCCGCGCGAACGACAGATCGGCCACTACGACGCCCGCCTCTATCGCCGCGGCCGGTACCAGTTCGGGCCGATTTCGGTGGCGTCGCGGTTTCCGCTCGGGCTCATCGAACGCGCCCGCGTCTTTCCCGCCCGCGACGAAATCCTGATCTATCCCCGACTCGGCCGGCTGCGGACCGGCTGGCAGCGCGAACTGCTGCATGCCTCGGAACTGGTGACGATTCCGCAATCCCGCTCCGGGCTCTACGACGACGAGTTCCACCGTCTCCGCGAGTATCGCCCAGGCGACAATCCCCGCGCCATCCACTGGCGCAGTTCGGCCCGCCGGAACGAACTGATCCTGCGAGAGTATCACCAGAGCCGCGAACACAACCTCATCGTAGTGCTCGACCTCTGGGCGCCCCCGAGCCCCGCCCCTTCCGATGTGGATCGCGTCGAATGGGCTCTGTCCCTCGTCGGAACGCTCTGCCTCGAACATCGCCGCGCCAGCCGCGAAAGTTCCATCCGGCTGCTGGCCTCCGGAAGTTCCCAGCAGACCTGGGAGGGCCAGGCCTCCGCGGCCAGCCTCGAGGACCTGTTCGATGTCTTGGCGGTCCTGGAATCCGGCCCCGGCAATTTCCCCGAATCCCTGGCCCACGAGGCGCTGCAGCACGCAGGTCCCGCCGATCGGATTCTGTGCCTCTCGACGCGCCCCGCAGCCACCGTCGATCAGCCCTCGGCCCTGCCAGGCGCCGACCCCCGTTCGCAGGTGATCTACGTCGATCCGGCCTCCGTTCGCGAATGGCTGGTCTTCGACGACGATACTGCCGGACGGCCCGACAATCTGCCCTCCGCCCCCTGCGCCGAGAACCCGCGCGATTCCCGTCCCGTCGTGAGTGGGGTCTGACGATGTCGCTCGCTCACACGTTTCGAATCAGCCTGTACGGCACTGTGATCTTCGCCGCGGCGATCCTCGGGCGCGCCGAGGATGGCTATCTCACATCCTACCTGACCATTTTGATGGCGGCGTTGGGCTGGTATCTCACGGAACCGCCCCGGCAACGCGGCACCCCCGGGTGGTTGTCCAACGTCTTCGGGCTGGTGGCCGTCCTTGCCAGCGCCATCGAGTTCTTCAGCGACAACCCCGAAGGCCGACTCCTCTCCGGTTCGCACCTCATCGTTTACGTGACCTGGATCGTGCTGCTCCAGCCCAAGGCCGCCCGTCAGTACTGGACCTTGCTCGGGCTCTCGATCCTGCAGGTCGCCGTCGCTTCGGTGCTGACCAGCGGCGGCTGGTTCGGAGTGTCGCTGGTTGCCTTCAACACGCTCGCCATGTGGACGCTGGCGGTCTTCTCGCTGCACGAGGCCGACCTGCAGTTCGGCCAGG
The DNA here is from genome assembly GCF_030622045.1 of Planctellipticum variicoloris. Lineage (NCBI taxonomy): Bacteria > Pseudomonadati > Planctomycetota > Planctomycetia > Planctomycetales > Planctomycetaceae > Planctellipticum > Planctellipticum variicoloris. The sequence goes on from NZ_CP130886.1 coordinate 522,835, forward strand.
CGGTGCTGCAGACCGGATCGCACGAGGCCGTGCTCGCCGGACAAGGACCGCTGCAGTCCGCCGCGTTCGACGGCCAGCGCTGGCATCAGCGGCCGGCCGATACCCGCAGCACCATGCACTACGACGTTCAGAGGCGGTGGCTGACGGCCCGATTTGCCGGCGGAGTCTTCTCGCTCTCAATCATGTCGCTGCTGATCGGGGCGATGTTCTTTCTGCTGATTCCCCGCATGTGGATCGGTCAGCCGCTTTCCATCGGCGACGGCAGAGACGAACCGCTGGGGCGTCGGAAGCTGACCGGCTTCACGACCGAAGTCCGCCTGGGAGACCTGGGCCAGATCCTGGAAAGCTCCGCGCCGGTCCTCTCCCTTCGCCTCTATGACGCATTGACGGACCAGTCCGTCGACATTTCGACCTACACGGCCCGCCAGGGAGGCGACGAGCCGCTGTTCCGCGGCGCCGTCCTCACCCGGTACAACAACGGCCGCTGGGAGGCGGATTCTCTCGGCGCCCCCGCCCAGAAGCGACCGCTGACCTGGAACTTTCCCGGCGTTCGTCAGGAAATCGTCCTCGAACCGGTTGGCGCCGATGTCCTGTTCTGCCTCGATCAGGCCGAAGCCGTTCGCCTGCGCAACAGCACCGAGTCCGCGATCTGGGCGCCGACAACGGGCCTTACGTTCCTGGACGCCCCCGACGGGCGACAGCGCAAGCTGGCCTACACGGTCTACAGCCGCTGGCCCGACGCCGAGCCGTTTCAAATGGGGACGGAGGCCGCTGACGGTCGAAATCGCCTCTTCATGTCGCGCGGATATTCCTACCTCGAACATCTGCGACAATTACCACGGAATCAACTCCGCGAGCTCCGCGCGCTGGCAAGAAAAGTGACTGACGAAATTCGCCGGCGTCGTCCCGACCGCGAACCGACTCCATTGGAGCTGGCTCGTGGCCTCGAATCCTACCTGCGGGATTCCGGAGAGTATTCGTACTCGCTCAAACTCGACATCCTCGACCGCGATCTCGATCCCGTTGAAGACTTTCTCTTCAACCGACGTCAGGGCAACTGCGAGTATTTTGCCACGGCTCTGACGCTGATGCTCCGGGCGGAAGGCATCCCCGCCCGGCTCGTCACCGGTTTCAAAGGGGGCGAAATCAACCCTCTCAGCGGTTCGTTCGAAGTTCAGCAGCGCCATGCGCATTCGTGGGTCGAAGCCGAGGTGGGGGGATCGAACTTCCTCACCCTCGACGCTACCCCAGCCGTGGCACGTTCCGAAAGCGTCCGGTCCCTCTCCCCGTCCGTCAACTTCTGGGGCTGGATCAAGACGCTGGGGACGGGGTTCTGGGACGACTATGTCGTCTCCGTCTCGCTCGATCGGCAGCAGGAACTGATCTACCAGCCGCTGCGAACCATGACCATGCAGATCGTCAACCGTGTGAAAGCGCTCGCCGGCAGTCTGCTGGCCTGGTTCGGCGTCGACCAGGAGTTTCTGTCGAATCCCCGCAACTGGTTCAGTCTCACCGGGGGAATCATTACGGCCGTCATACTGCTGCTCGTCTCGGCCGCCATCTGGCTCGCCCGCTGGACCTGGAACTGGATTCGGTCGCTCCTGCAGACTCGACGAGCCTCCGCCGTCGCCGGCCAGCATCGTTTCGTCGCCTTCTACGACCGGTTCTGCCGGCTGCTGAAGGGGGCCGGTCTCACCCGCGAACCCGCGGTCACCCCCGAAGAATTCGCGCGGGCCGCCGCCGAACGCCTGCAGCCCGCGCTGACCGGCGCGGGACTGGCCGCGTTCCCACTGGAGATCACCCGCTGGTTCTACAGAGCTCGCTTCGGCGAAGCCCCTCCTTCAGAACAGGAACTGGCCGAACTCGATCGGCAGCTCGGCCAACTCGAACGGGTACTCGCGACAGCTCGCGGACCAGCAGCCTCGACCCGCACTTCCGCGCCGCGCCCATGAGATTTCTCCATGATCGAGCGTCGCGTCACGGAATCCTGGGAAGACGTTGCCGACCGCCGGATCCGTCAGGCTCAAGCAGACGGTCTGTTCGATAAGCTGCCCGGCTTCGGCCAGCCGATCCCGGGCATCGACGATCCGCCAGATGAGAACTGGTGGCTCAAGCAAAAACTCCGCGACGAGCAGTTCAGCGCCCTCCCGCCGATCCTGCAGGCCCGACTCGACCGCGCGAAGTTCCTGGAGTCGCTCGATCAGCAAATCCGCGCCTCGCACTTCTCAGGTTCCGAGGTCCCGTGGACGAGTTAAGCGAGTAGCGAATCGCCAGAGGGAGTCGCATTGGTTTCGCCTTTTTCTGGCTACTCGCTATTCCCTACTCGCTATTCGCTCCCCCGGTGCACCCGAAAACGTGGCCCTGACAAAGCACTATTGGGACTTGAGACACGTTTCGAGCTGCAGCTCAAATTCGTTCCGCCCCGACCGGACGGTCACCATCTGCGAAAACATGTCCGCCGCCGCCAGTTCCATCCGCGGTCCTGGCTTGATCACCAGCCAGTAGTCGCCGGGATCGAGGTCGCTGCCGGACTGCGTCTGCAGCAGACAGTCCCCCGTCCCGTCCGTCCTGGCCTCCGCCATCACCCCCAGCAGACCGTGGAGTTGGACCAGGGCATTCATCAACGGCCGGCCTCCTTCGCGAATCCGCACCGAGACTTCCGCCGGTACATGCTTCTTCAACTCGTATTTGCGCGGCAGCGGGCGATTGACTTTGCGAATCTCGTTGTCGATCTCGCTCGCCAGGGTCTCGTGAGCGGCGATCCGCTCTTCGATTCCGATCAGACTCTTCTGCAGCGTCGCCAGTTGCGCCTTCAGTTTTTCGTTGTCGGGCTGAAACGCCAGACCCGCCTCGACCCGTCGGGCTGCCTGAAAATCCCGCCACTCGTTGCGCAACGGCCTGATCGCCGTGTCGTTTCGCTTTCGATTCAGTTCCGCCACCTGCACCGCCTGCTGATATTGGGGCGTTCTCGGATTCGACTGCAGCTCGACGTGCCGCGCGAGTTGCTCGGCGGAGAATCGTCCCACGGGCTCGCCGTCGATCAGCAAGTCGTACTGGCCCGGATCAAGTCCGTGCACTTCCAGCGCTTCCCGCGTCCAGCGGTGACCCAGGTTGAGCAGTCTGATGCCCGCCTCGGTCTCGGGCGGAGGAGCCCACGGCAGCCCGTCCGCTTCCCAGAGAAACGACAATTCGTCGCCGGTTCCAGTCACCTCGGTCGCGACTCCGCCCGTCGCCCGGACGACGGGCGCCTGGCTGCCGACGGTGATGCGAATGTTTGACAGGGGTTTAGCGAACTGCAGATCCTCGAGAAACGCCGCCGCCATCACGAGCTGTCCGGGAGCGTCCGGGTGTACGGCGTCCTTGATCATCGTGAAGTCCGCCTGATCCCGGCGGGCCTGATGGGTCAGCTCATTGAGCGGCCCGTACAGATCGACGAACGCTCCCCCTCTGGTTCCGGCGAACTCCCGCAGCCATGCGCCGTAATAGGCGAGCGTCGCGTTGTAGAACTCGGTCCGTTCCGCCGGAACCGGCCTCCCGCTCGCCCGGGCCGCCGTCGCGTCGTACATCGTGGGCGTCATCCAGATCGGCGTGGCGCCGATTTCGACGATCCGATCGGCGATCCGATTCATATCCCGGCGATAGGTCTGGAACAGCTCGTCGTCATACGGCTTCACGCCGCCGTCGTTCATTCCGAGGAGCACCGCCACATACTTCGGTTTGTAGGCCGCGACGTCGCGATCGAATCGCTGCAGGGCGTCGGACGCCTTCGCCCCGCCGACCCCGGAATTGTGGATGCGAATTCGCAGACCGGGCAGGCGCGTGTAGAAGAAGTCTTCCACGTATTGCGTAAACAGGCTTTGATGGGTGATGCTGTCTCCGAGGAAGACGATGGTGTCGCCGTCCTGCAGGTCGAGCCGATCCACTCGCCGGGGCTCCGCGGAAAATGCGCCGGACGCGTTCCACAGGATCAGCAGCCCGCAACAGAGACTCAGTCTTCGAACAGTCTGCACGGCGGCCTCCTCGTTCCCCAACTGCGACCGGATTCGCCAAGACCGGGCTCCACCCGGCGTTCCCACGAGCATACCTCCCCCGGAAAGCCGCTGACTACCGCCGAATCGGGATTTCGCTCCGCCGGCCGCCTCGCTGCGGCGAAGGAGATGTGTGGATATGATCATGTGTTGCTCCGGCATGACTGGCGTCTGCAACGCCTTCCAGCTAAACTTCCCGATTCGCACGAGCGACGGAACTCGCCGGATTCTTTCGGGTCGGAGCGACCGTCGCCGGAAAACTGTCTTCGCCCGCCTTTGAGGTTGACGTCCGATATGGCTCGCAGACTGCTCGATAAGCGTAAAGAAGTCGAAGCCGCCGAAGCGCGCGGCGACGTCGCGGAACCCAAAGCCAAGGCCACACGGGCCAAGGCGACCGGAGCGAAAAAGACCACCGCGACCAAAACCCGGCGGACCAAAGAAAAGGTCCAGGCCCGCAAGCGGCTGGTCTGGGTGGTCTACAACGGCAGCATGAAGGAAGAAGGACGCTTCTCGTACGACCAGTACGCCGCCGCTGAAGAAAAGATCGAGCAGCTTCGACAGAAGTCGAAAAAGATGTATTTCATTCAGCCCGTGAAGGAAGTCATCGGCGAAGGCCCCGGCATGATGGCTGCCGCGGCAGCCGCCGCTGCTGCAAATGCCGCCGCCGCCGCTGCCGCGGCAGCAGCCGTTGAAGAGGCTGAAGCCGAGGAAGACGAAGACGAAATCGCCGACGAAGTTCCCGATGAAGTTGCTGCCGACGCCGAAGAAGACGAGGACGAGGACGAAGACGACGATTCCGACGAATAGTCCCCGCCTCCCGTTCAACATCCAACGACAACGCCCACGGGATTCCGTGGGCGTTGTCGTTTGTCATCGGTCCGCGCTGGCGGCTCAGTCGTCCTGCTGCGTAAAGACCGGCTTCAGCAGCGTATCGACCGGTGCGAAATCGTCGGTCAGGATCTGGTCCTGCGACAGCTCCAGCACCGCAGCCATGTGCCCGGAGATCGCCGGCGGCTGTCCAGCGGCGCGAGTTTCCAGTGACGCGAAGGGCGGATGGTTCCACTCGCCAGTTTCCTCCAGCCGGTCGAGATCCAGCGGCTGGTTGGAACAGACCAGCACGAATGTGTCGCGATCGTTTCCAGGCTGCTGCTGCGACGTGCTGAAGAGATACAGATTCGGAAACAGCGCGGCGCAGGTGGCCGTGTAACGCCCGAGAAACTGTCCGCCCGCCTCGGGACGATGCGAACGCCGGTCGAGATCGTCGATCGCGATCAGCCACGCAGGATCCGCGGGGGCCAGGTGCAAGAGTCGATCGCGCAGTTCCGAAGTCATGCCGCCGCGAACCGCCACGACGTATCGTCCGTCGTCGCGCTTCCAGATTTCGACCCCCTCAAACTTCCCCGGGCAGGGCATCCAGGACTCGACGGGCACCGACTCCGGGAGCAGTCCCTCGGGAATTGTCCCCTCAAAGACCCGTCGCTGGTGCGATTGTTTCCAGAGATCGTCGATCGCGTCCTTCCAGGCGACATTCGCGTCGTCGAGTCCGTGCAGCGCATCGCGCAGCGCGTTGGACATCGGCCCGCGCCAGGTCAGCGTCGATCCGACTCCGTCGGCGGCGGACGTCGATAGCCTGGTCAATTCCGGAAGGAGCTCGGCGCTGACGAACTCGGCGCCGTTCTGCTTCTGAAACCGTCCTGGCAGGATCCCGGGATAGACGACCTGGGAAGTTTCGACCAGACCGCCGGGAAATTCAGTCCGGGGATAGATCTCAATAATGTTCGCCTGAAAGACGCCGCGCTCCGACAGGAGGCTGCGAAGTCGTTCGGTGAATTCCTTCGTCGCGAGGTGCCAGGGGATGCCGAAGTCGTTGAAGGCGTCGCCGTAGATAAAGTCATAGAGGACCGGAGCATGCCCGTCGCGCAGCAGTCGTTCGTTCTGCCGGTAGCGGTCTTCCACGAAGTTCCGGGCGTCCCCGATCGTCGTGGTGATTCGTTCCTGGTCTGCCGGGGTGAAGCCGAACTGCGAAATCACGGCCTTCAGGACGGCTGGATCCAGCTCGGCGACATCGAGATGTTCGCTACCGGGAAAGTGTTCCAGCACCCACCGCGGAAAAATGAAGCCTCCGCCGCCGAGGAACAGCGCATTGACTCGGCCCGACTCCAATCGCAACTTCTGGATGGCACGCTGCCAGGGGGCGGTGGCCGTCAATCCGACGAGCCGGTCGCGGATCGCCTTCGTGACCGGCTGGCGGGCCGTAATCGTGTGCAGCAATTCGTCGTACCGGAGTTCCGGCTCCAGATCGGACGGCCAGGTGAAGCCACCCGGCAGCCCGTCGAGCGGCAGCGCAGTGAAGCCGCCCCACGAAGGCCGCGTCGTCTCCCGTTCCAGCCGGTTCAGCACATCCCAGAACGGAGCATCCGGCGAGATCGCTGAGAGCTGCTCGAAGAGCTGTTCCGACGGGCGTTCGACCCGCAGCACGCCGGTCGCCTCGTCCCAGATGACTCCCGCCGGCAGCTTTGCCAGCAGTTCTGCCGAGCCGGGAAACTGGGCCAGCGGCGCCGTGACCGGGCCGGGCGATCCCGCCACGCGTTTGGTCACCGCGGCGTAGACCTGCTCGTATTCGTAGTACAGGGCCGTCGGTTCTTCCGGGTTATAGTAGCTGTGAATCAGTTTATCGAGTCGGAGGTACTTCACGGGAGCGTCGTTAACGTAGTCGTCCCCCACTTCCAGGTACGAGTACTGGCTCTCGTCGTAGTAGCGTCCCGGCGAATCGTCGCGCAGTTTGAGCAGCAGCCCGAACTCGTGAAATTTCTCCCCGACCGCCCGTGCGAACTGCCGCCATTCGCCGGGAGCATCGTCGTCGACCGCTGGCGGCCCGGCCAGGCGTTCGACGACGCCGGCAAACAGATCGCCGCTGCCGATCGTCGCCAGCACCAGCAGTCCCAGCGTCTGCAGCCAGCCCAGCACGACGGCCGTGCGAAAGACCCACTGGCCGCTGGCGACAATCACGCCCAGCATGGCCAGCACCGCGGAGGTCCAGCCGATGATCGAACGGGTTCCCCAGGCATCGATCAGGTAAAAACCTGTCAGAAAGGTGCCGACAATGGAACCGAGCGCGCCCCAGGCGTAGACATTTCCGACGGTGATTCCAGTCTTCGAACTTCGCGAGATCGCCATGCTGGCGACCAGCGGCGACGCCGCCCCCAGGGCGATCGACGGCAGCAGGAACAGCGCTGCCACGATTGTCAGCACCCACATCGGCCAACTGAAACTCTCCGGCCGCGGAATCCCCGCGATTTGCAGGTCGATCCACAGAATTGCGGCGCAGAGCATGCTGGAAATCAGAAACATCCAGCTCAGGGCTTTGCGGCGGTCGACGCGATCGGCGATGTAGCCGCCGAGATAGTTGCCGACGGTAATCCCCGCCAGTACCACGCCAATGACGGAAGTCCAGGTGTAGAGAGAACTTCCGACGTGCTTGCCCACCAGCCGGGAGGCCGTCAGCTCGAGCGTCATCACGCAGACGCTGGAGACGAAGACCAGCAGATTGAAGCCCATCAACGGCCAGAAGTCCCCCCGCCGACTCTTCTTCCTCAATGCCGATTTCCGGGGCTCGGGGGGCGCCATGACCGGCATCGGCGTGATCACGATGTCGGAGCCGGTGTAACCGCCGGCGAGCTTGTAGGTCTCGCCGTTGCCACTGCCGGCAGCCGGCTTTGCGGGCTCGGGTTCCCAGGCTGAGTCGTCGTGTTCGCCGGTCGAACTGGAGGTCATGCGGGGCTCCCGGAGGCGACCCGCGCGGCAGCCCGGCGGAATCGGGAAATGAGAGGTGGTTCATTCGCTGTTCCGCGAAGATACCACGCCCGCCGACCTCTGGGGAGCAGGCAAACCGCGATGGCTGCTTCCTACGACGTTCAGGTTGGCCTGAGCCAGCGGTAGGGTGAGTCGAGTCCGCGAGGCTCACCGCAACTTACCACCGCAGGGGTGAGCCTCGCCGACTCGACCTGCTGCGAAACTCTGAAGTTTCCTGGGACGCGGCGGGATCACGTTCGCCTTCAGTACCGCTCTTCCGGAAGTTTCCGAACCAGCAGCAGCAGGAAGGTGGCGATCGGACCCAGCAGCAGCGACAGCAGGAACCAGCCGAGCCCGCTGCGATTCTTCCCCTGGGCGAGGCCCGCGTTGATCAGACAGAGCGTGCCCCAGCCGACGAAATACTCCGGGTTATTCATGACGGACGCTTCCTTTTCACGTGAGAACTCTCTGCAGAACAACGTCATCAGTCGGTCGCCGGATCACCGGCATCGCCACAGCACGTCGTCCGAAATTCCCAGCGTCGCCTGGGCTGCGGCGATGTCCCGTCGGAACCGCTGGGCATCCACGGGATACCCCTGAGTCGGTTTCAAGTCCGGGACGTACTGTTTCCAGAATCCGTTGAACTGGTGCATCGCCAGCTCCCGCAGGTACTTGGCAACCATCGAGGCCAGCGCGACCGGCCCGTGTTCCTCCGCCCGCGGCTGAAAGCGGAACGTCGACTTCCCCAGCCGATATTCACTGCACGTTGCCGACTCGCGCAGGCAGGTGACGAGCTCCCCGTCCGCCAGATCGGTCAGCAGATCGCCATAACGATTGCGTCCGCCGTGCTTGTCGCTGACAACGAGGGCGGGCTCCCGTCCGTCCCGCGGCCACACGCTGCGGAGAACTTCGAAATGGACTTCCGACGACGCGGACGACTTGTTTTCCCAGCGTGCGATCCTCCGGTTGAACTCCTCCGGGATCACGACCGCCGCACAGACCCGTTTGAGCCTCCAGCCGGTTTCCCCGCACGTGTCCCGCCACTGCTGAAGCAGTTCTGCATCGACGTCGGGAACCCACGCCGCCGGAACTGGAGCTGCGGTCTGGCCCCACGGCGACGACTGCGGGAATTCCTCCGCGGAGGGCAACAGTGCTGAAATCAGAGTGCCTAGCGTCCCTGCCTCAACGCCGCCCAGTCGCAGCAGCGTCTGGACGCTCCGCTCCAGCGGACCGAGTTCCCGCGGTGGTTTATAGACCGCCTTGGAATCGGCGACGTGCAGCCGTCGGTCGTTACAGGTCGGGGAATTCGTCAGAACGTCGGCGAACGTCCCCCAGAAATCCGCGTCCGCCGGCGGACCGGGAACTTCCCAGACCGTCGCAGCCACCACGAGCGGACCGAGATTCGGCCCCAGTCCGGCTTCATCGATTCCGATCAGCAGTGGCATAGGGATTCGTCATCCTGACGGAAAGGTCGCGGTTCAGCTGCGGGTCTTGTACTTTCGAGGCTTCCCTTCGGGGCCGATCTGCACGGTATATTCGCTCCCGTCCGGCGCCACCGAGGCCTTCACCCAAGTTCCCTTGCAGGAGTTCGTGTCCTCCTGGTTGGCGATAAATTCCGCCGGCGCCTGCTGGTCGGCGGCCAGTTTCACGTTGCGGTGAAGCTGATAGATGTCCTGCAAGGACTTCCCTTCCCGCAACGTCGTCAGCACGGTCTCGTGCCCCCCCTTGGTCGGCCCGTTGCAGAACACGGCGACCCGCGGATCGATCGCCAGAACCAGCACCGGGTTATTGCTCACTTCCAGACCGTGATGCGTCACCATGAACAGGTCGACCTGGCCGATCGGATTGTTCGGCGTCATCAGTTTCGCTTCAGTATTCCAGGTCAGATCGCCGCAGCAGAGGAAGCGGAACTTGCCGAATCCCAGCAGCAGGCTGATGCTCCGCGCGTTGTCGGACGGGTCATCGGCCTGCGGCTTGTGACGGTCGGCGAACGGATTCGCCGGTCCTGCGTTGGGGATCACTTCGCCGCTGGCGGTCACAACTTTGCATGTGAGCGGCGTCGTTCCCGATTTCAGCGGCAGCAGTTCGCCCGCTTTGAGCGCTTTCGACTGGTTCTGCGAGGCCGCGCGATACAGGGCGATCCGCTCGGGGAACTTGGCGTCTTCTTCCAGCCGTTCCGGAATTCCACGATCCCAGAAGTTGCGGATCTTCAGGGGCGCGGCCAGTGCCGCGTGATTTCCGAAATGATCAAGGTGCCAGTGTGACACGACGGCGTGATCGAGATGGTCCAGTTTCGCGACGTCTTTCGCGACGCGAATGATCCGGTCCCGGTCCCGACCGCCATAGTCGGGGTAGCCGGAATCGATGAGCATCGACTCGCCGGCGGGGGTGACGATCAATGTGGCCGCCCCCCCTTCGACATCAATGAAATAGATGTCGAGCCGGTCCCCGGCGGTCGCCGCCGTGACCGCTCCATTCAACAACAGAACCGCCAGCAGAACACGCAGCATGATGAACTCCTGAGAGCGAAATGCGGAAAGCAATCAGCGGAAAGCCAGCATGAAAGGGAATACGAGTTGATGGCAACGACAATACTTGCCGACTTAAATGGCCTGCGATTCACGGACGTTGATGGGAATTCCAGATCGGCCTCTGGCTTTCAGCTCTCCGCCTTTAGCCTTCCGCTCGCTTCTACAAGCCGAGGGCGTCGTTCATCGAGTACAGGCCGGCGGACTTGGTGACGATGTACTTGGCCGCGGTCAGGGCGCCGACCGCGTAACTGTCGCGCGACTGCCCCCGGACCGTGACTTCCAGGGTTTCTCCCGGCATGCCGAAGACGATCGTGTGCTCCCCGACATTGTCCCCCACCCGCAGTGCGTGGTAGGCGATTTCGGTTGGCGGCCGCTTCCCCGGTCGGCCGTGCCGCCCGTGAATATGCTCGGTCTGCCCCATCACCCCGGCGACGATTTCGCCGAATTTCAGGGCCGTGCCGCTGGGGGCGTCTTCCTTGTAGCGGTGATGCCGCTCGATGATCTCAACGTCCACGCCGTTGGGTTGATCTCGCAGCACGCGCCCCGCCTCCGCGACAAGCTTCATGGCGATGTTGACCGACAGGCTCATGCTGGGGGCCATCAGCACCGGCGCCACCTGCGACGCGGTCAGAATCACGTCCTTCTGCTCGGCGCTCAGTCCGGTCGTCGCAACAACCAGCGGGATCCGGCGGGCTTCGCAAATTCCGGCGATCCGCACTGCTCCGTCGGGGACGGAGAAGTCGATGATCACATCCGGCGCTTCGCCGACGTCACTCGTCACCAGGACACCGATCGGTCCGATCCCGGCCAGCACGCCCGCGTCCTGACCGAGCCGGGGACTGTTCTCAGCCTCGTACGCAGCCACGACTTTCAGGCCGTGATCCTGAACCGCGAGCGCGACGACTCGCTGCCCCATCCGCCCGGCCGCCCCGTTCACACCCACCTTTAACACGGCCGCTCTCCCTCACTCGCCCGATCGTTGATGATTGACAGTCCCGTCAGCGTCCTGATCGTACCGCCCTCTGGGAGCAGAGAATAGAGAATCGCCGGCATAGGGCAGACTCGTGCCGGGCGAGCAGCGTCCTGGCGTCTACCGATTGGCCTGCAGGGTAACGCCGGGCGATCTCGAGCCGTCAGTGCCTTGCCGCCGTACCCAGTCGCTCCAGGCTCCGCCGCGCGCTCGCGGCCTGCAGTCGCCGCGCGATGACGCGTCCCAGCCGCCACGGGGAGACCTTCCAGATTCCCCACAGCCAGCCGGTGGAGAGGAGCGAACCGAGGGTGACTCGGGGCCAGACGCAGACGTAGCGCGGCTCGAACCGCGGACGGAACCGGCTCTTGAAGTGGTAGAGCCCGTGCGGATCGAACATGACGTTGAACCGGCTGGACCCGAGCCGCATCGCCTGATGGGCCAGCCAGTCGCCGGTTTCATCGACGGTTCCACAGCCTCGTCCGGGAGAGAGGCAGAGCGAGACCTGACGGACTCCCTCCTCGCGGAACCGGTCGATCGCGAAGAGCATTGTCGAGGGGACGGCTCCCCGGATGGCATCCGGGCGGTGGCGATACAGTTCCAGTCCCCAGCCTTTCCCGTCGGAGTACGGGTTGGCAACGACGACCGCATCGATCCGACCTGCTCCGGATTCCCGTCGGGCGACAAAGATCCGCCGCCGGCCCGGCCGGTCGAACTCGGGCAATCCTTCGAAAAAACGCATATCGGCCCACTGAGGTTTCAGCCGCAGGCTTGCGGCGCAAACCTCGGCCAATTCCCGGCGAACCGGCGCGGTCAGCCGGTCGGCGGTCAGCTCTTCGGCGACAACGTCATGCCGGGCGACATGCCGCCGCTGCCGGCGGAGCCAGGCACAGGCCGAGCCGGCAGGAGTCCAGCCGGGCAAATCGAGGAGAGCTTCTTCCCCCCATTTAACGACAGTAAAGCCCTGTCGGCGAAAACGATCGACTTCTCCCGGAATCACATTGAAGAAACTAATGGTCTGCCGTCGGGTGTGGACGGTGTCGAGGAATTCCGCCAGGAGCTGGTCTCGCTCGCCGACGGGGGCCAGCAGGGAGCCGACTGCCTTGAGGTAAGGGCCGACTCGGGCGTACGCGATGGCGCCACCATGACTGCCCCAAAACGTCTGGCGCCAAGGCTCGACGGCCAGGTAGGCGTCGCTGGTCAGTCCGTGCGCATAAGCCATCGCTTCGAGGCGGCCGGGCTCAGCGGGGGAAGGCGGCGGGATGGTCACGCCGACATTTTAATCCTGAGCGGAGATCGGGACAGAGGTTTCAGCCTCGACGTTTCGGAGAGTTTAGAAAAGAACGCAGGGAGCGCGGCCTACGGGCCGGCCAGTTCCGTTGTGCCGCGGATCGTCAGCCGGATCGGGGGAGTGACCTGATTGCCCTGGGTCTGGGCGACGGCGTGGATCAGCCGTTCGGTGGCGGGAACCCAGGGTCGGGCCGTGAGGAAAATCTGCCGTTCGGTCTCTTTCGCCCGGACGAGCACCCCCGACAGGCCGATGTTATCGACGATGACGCCGTGGGGAAGGTTATCGACGTCGAATTTCACGTCGCCGTCGAACCCGTGCCGTTCGACGCGGATCAGGGCCGTGATCGTCGTTCCCGGCGCGATGACCAGCCCGCCGTCCGGCGTCTGATACCGCGAGTCGTCCGGTTGCAGGAAGACGCGGATCGTCGCCGGTTTCTCCAGCTTGATTTCGCCGAGGTTGCCGAGCGGCTTGCGGACCGTCTGGCCGCGAACGACCGCGGTGGCGGTGACTTCGACGCGAGACCATTCCTGCTCGCTGGGCTGCATGGCCCAGCCGTCCGCGTGGAGGGCGCTGCGGGTTTCCAGATGCCCGGCGGGGATCAGGACCGGAGTCTCGGCAGTGAAGCCGGCGGGAAGCCCCGTGATTTCGAGCTGGATGTCGCCATCGAAGCCGTCGATCCGGTCGACGCTGAACGAGAGCCGCTGGCCGCTCCCGGCGGGGATCTTCGGGTTCTTCGTGCCGATCGAAACGTTGAAGTCGGGTTTCGGCGGTCGAACGGTCAGGGCATAGGTGAAGCCGTCGCCGCCGAAGCCGCGGCTGTCGGTCACGCGGACCAGGTAGGCGCCGTCCTGCGGGGCGGTGAAGGTCAGGCGGGAGTCGCTGCCGAGCTCGCGTTCGTCGTCGTCGTCATTGGCGAAGTAGAGCGGAAAGACCGGCAGGCCGTTGTCGACGATGCCCGAGCCGGGGGGATAGGCCTCGACGATGTAGGCGGGTTCGTCCTTGGCGTGCGCCACCGCGGTCGTATCAAAGTAACAGCGTCGCTTGCCGCCGTTGAGGTAGAGCTGGTAACCGGAGTCTGGCCCCTGGGGGGCGCGAAACGTCTTGCCGACTTCGCCGTTCATATAGAGGAACTGGTTCAGGTCCATTTCTTCCCAGAATTCCAGGCGGACGTCGGCCTGGCTGGAGTCGATCGGACGGAAGTTGATCCACGAATCGCGGACCGCCTGCAGCAGCGCCCGCAGGACCGGGGCGCCGTCGGCGTGGAGGATCTCGATCCGCGTGTCGGCGTTCGATTTGTTGCGGGCGGCGTTGGTTTCGACGATCCAGGACTCGCCGGCTTTGACGTCGATCCGGTAGAGATCGGGGTCGCCTGCGGCGGTCGCGGCGAATGTGCCATTCACTGTCGCCGGCAGTTCCAGCAACTGGGTTTGGGTGGGGGTGTCGTTCGGTTCCTGTTCGGCGACTTCCTGCAGGGGACGGTCGCTGGCGGGGATCAAGGCGATGGAGCCCTCGGTCAGGCGTTTGAGGCTGGATTTCGAGTCGGCCCAGCGGGGATCGACCGAGACGATTTCCAGTTCGCCGTTCATCCGGCCGATGTAGAGCCGGTGGTTGTCGGGGGAGAAGCAGAGGGCGGCGGCCCAGTCGGACTGGCGGTCGAGGACTGCGACCTGCGTAAACGAGGCGGTTTCCCAGAGCTTGATCCGGCGGTCTTCGGAAGACGACGCAAGCAGTTTGCCGTCGGGGGAGAACGCGATGCGGAGGATGGGGCCTTCGTGAGCGAAGCGGGCGTAGCGGAGCGGGTTGGTTCCTTCCTTACCTCCCTGAGTGATCTCCCAGACGCGGATGCGGTTGTCGGCGCCGCCGGCGACGATCAGCCGGCCGTCGGGGCTGGCGGCGACGGTGGCCTGCTCCTTGGCGGGCTGCGAAAAGGTGTCGAGCCGTTCGCCCGAAGCGACGTCCCAGAGTTTGACCGTGCGGTCCCCGCTGGCACTGGCCAGCAGCTTGCCGGCGGGATGAAAGGCCAGGCTGTAGACGGCGTCATTGTGTCCGGCGAGGGTCTTTTGCTCCTGCCCCGTGGCGACGTCCCAGAGCAGGATCTGCTTGTCGTAACCGGAGGTCGCGAGCAGCGACCCATCGGGACTGAGCTGGGCCGAGTAGAGGGCGTCGCGGTGGCCGCGGAAGATCTTTGCGCGGGACCAGTCGGCCGTCTTCCAGAGGGTGGCTTCGCCGGCGAGAGCCACTTCGCCCGCGGCGACGATGAGCCATTCGCTGTCGGCGGAGAAGCCGACCTCGTTGATGGCCCCGGTGTGGCCGGTCAGCGTCACGACTGGCTTCTTCTCGCTGACGCTGAGGATTTCGATGGCGTTCGGCCGGGCGACGGCGACCCAGCGACCGTTGGGCGCATGGGCGAGCGACGTGACCGGTTCGCGGACCGGCGCGGTCGGTCGGACGGTCGGAGTGACGAGACCTTCGATCTTGCCGACGGGGGCCTTCGCGCCGGCGTCGATCCAGGCGCGAATGATCGCCAGTTCCGCTGGCCTGGGGGCCGGCTGGTCCTCGGGGGGCATTTTAGGTTCGAGGCTGCCGGCGAGCATTTTCCACAGCCGGCTGTCGCCGCTCCTGCCGGGGACCAGAGTGGCGCCGTTGTCGCCCCCCTTGAGGGTGGCGGCGAAGTTGGCCAGAACCAGACCCCCTTCGGCGTCTTTGTCGTTGTGGCAGCCGTTGCAGTATTTGCGGAAGACCGGGAGGACATCGGTGTTGAAGTCGGGCGGATCGGCGGCGATCGCCGGTCCCGCGGCAGTCAGGAGCAGCACCGTCCAGCAGCAGATTTGCGAGGCACGAGACATCGGTGGGGTCTCTCGGTGAGGGAGGCGGGCGGACGGGATTCAGGATACCAGCGCAGGGGACGGAGAGCACTCGGAAGTTGAGGGCATTGCAGAATGAAAAGTGCAAAATGCCAGTCGCAAAATGACGAAGGAGTTGTGCGGTGCGGACCTGAACGGAATTCTGTGGTGCTGGCTTCAGCCGGTTGAGATGGGTTACACTACACGGTCCAACCATCCTCCCCGGCGATTCCGGAGACCTGCCCTCATGTTGCGCTGCCTGGCTCTGATCGGTCTGCTGCTGATTCCCGCCGCCGTCGGCTCTGCCGCTGATGCTCCTTATGATGAAATTGTCGCCGCCGATCAGCCGTTGCTGTGGTGGCGGTTTGAGGGCGATGCCAAAGCCCGGCTGAACGCCGATTCCCGTTCTGCAGCCGATCTCGGTCCGCTGGCGCCGGTTGGAGCCGTGAAGTGGGGGCAACCGGGGCCGCAGCCGGAGCGCTATCCTCGATTTAAAGCGGACAACTCGGCGGTTGTCCTGGGTGGCGGTGGAGCGTACCTGAAGCTCAAAGATCCGGGCGAGAACAGCCCGCTCGACTTCGGCCCCGGAGACTCGCTGACGCTCGAAGCGTGGATTTCGCCGTCCAAGCTCGGAGCCGGTCAGCAGGTTTACATTCTCGGCAAAGGTCGGACAAAAAATCCGGGCGTTGCGAATGACAATCAGAACTATGGGCTGCGAGTGACTGAGACGCGCGGCGAGGCCTGTCTGAGCTTTCTGTTTCGCGAGGCGGGCAATCGACCGGGGAAGACCGAGGACTGGCATCGCTGGAACTCGAAGACCGGCTGCAGCACCGACGGGAGCTGGCACCATGTGGCGGTGAGCTACACCTTCGGCAAGCCGGAGAGCATTCGCGGCTACATCGACGGCAAACCGGTCCAGGGGACATGGGACTACGGTGGCGCGACGACGGCCGGCCCCGCGGTCGACGACGATGAGCTGTGGATTGGCTCCTCAATGGGTGGGTCAGCCGGGAGCACGTTTCAGGGTGGAATCGACGAAGTCGCGATTTATCGAAGCGCTGTCCCGGCGGAGCGAATGGCTCTGCGGTTTGAAGAACATCGTCCGCCGGCCTATGCGACGCCGCTGGAATCGGTGCCGCAGCAGGGCGTGCTGGTCGAGGTGATGGGACCGGTTCCGGACAAGGGGAACTGGGATTTCAGTACTCCAGCTCCGGTCGAGAACTATATCCAGCCGGACTGGTCGCTGACGGGAATTCGCAACGCATACAATGCCCACGGCATCCGGATCGATCGCAGCAATCCAACATTCGTCCGGTTGACCGGCTGGCTGACGCTGGCCGAGAGAAAGTCCCGGCTGATGGTCCGCTCGCGCGGGGCGTCGAAAGTCTATTTCAACGGCGAGTTGCAGGCGGACATCCCTTTTACTCCGTTGAAAGGGGACGGGCACAACCCGGTTCCCGAACTGGGAAGTAAGATCTCGCAGTCGATCCGCATTCCCCAGCCCGGCGATCGCGAGCAGGATTTCGAGTTCACATCCGATGGCAAACCGGTCCTCGTCACCTGGGAAATGCAGCTTGGCGGCAAGGAGCGTCGGCCCGAAGCGGGCGAGTCGCTGATCGCCATCGAGCGTGACCGCATGTTCTACCTGGCGGGGACCGCAGCGCCGGCGCCGCTGACCGACGAGGCCTGGCTGGCACACGCTCAGCAGTTCGAGACCTGGCTCGCCGAACAGAATCGCCTCCGCCGGCTGGAGACGGGCCGGGAGTACGCGAAGTTCTGGGAACAGCGGCATGACCTGGCGCGGGAGTCTCTCAAGGACTGGCCGGCCCCGGAACTGCCTGTGGTTTCGGGTCAGCCCGCCGACGCAAATCCGATCGACCGGTTCATCGGAGCGAGGTTGGAGAAGGAAGAGGTGGCTGCGCTGCCGCTGACGGACGACGCGTCGTTTTTGCGGCGTACCTGCCTGGATGTCTGGGGCCGGATTCCACCCGCGGAACTGCTCGCGGAAGTCAAATTGGGCGGACAACCGCTCGACCGAGCCAGGCTAATCGATCGGCTGCTGGCCAGTCCCGAGTGGGCTGACCATTGGGTGGCCTACTGGCAGGACGTGCTCGCCGAGAACCCGAACATCGTCAACCCCACGCTCAACAACACCGGGCCGTTCCGCTGGTGGCTGCACGAGTCGTTCGTCGACAACAAGCCGTTCGACCGGTTCGCCACAGAGCTGGTGCTGATGGAGGGGAGTGACCGCTACGGCGGCGTCGGCGGTTTTGCGACCGCTTCGCAGAACGACGCCCCGATGGCCGCCAAGGCCCACATCATCTCGCAGTCCTTTCTGGCGCTGGAAATGAAGTGCGCCCGCTGCCACGACGCGCCCTATCACGACTTCAAACAGTCCGACCTGTTTCAGTTGGCCGCCCTGCTGAAACGGGGGCCGGAGGCGGTGCCGAAGACCAGCACTGTGCCCACGGGGAACGCCGGCCTGGCCGCCGGTCGCGTGAAGGTGACGCTCAAACCCGGCGAGTCGGTGGAGCCCGAGTGGCCGTTCGCCGACAAGATTTCGGGCGAACTGGCGGCGGGGCTGATGCAGAAGCCGGACGACAGCCGCGAGCAGTTTGCCGTGTGGGTCACCAACCCCGGCAATCGCCGGTTTCCGCAGGTGATCGCAAACCGGATGTGGCAGCGCTATCTCGGCCGGGGACTCGTCGAACCCGTCGACGACTGGGAAAACTCCGAACCGTCTCATCCCGAGCTGCTCGACTTTCTGGCTCGCGAACTGGTCGCCTCCGGCTACGACCTCAAGCATCTGTCCCGGCTGATCCTGACGTCGCAAACCTATCAGCGGCAGTCGGATCTGACGCTGGAAGAGAAGCCCGAACGGGCCGAGCTGTTTGCCGGTCCGAAACCCCGCCGGCTGTCTGCCGAGCAGGTGGTTGACTCCCTCTTTACCGCGGCGGCTAAGCCCTTCAATACGGAAGAGCTGAGCATCGACGTTGACGGCACCCGGAGCTACAAGTCGTCAATCAGCCTGGGATTCCCGACCCGCGCCTGGCAGTTTACTTCGATGAGCAACGAGCGCGACCGGCCGAGTCTGTCGCTTCCGGCGGCTCAGGCGTTCGTGAACGTGCTGGAGACCTTCGGCTGGCGGTCGTCGCGTCCGGATCCGATTTCGGTCCGTCCCGAGGAAACCTCGGTGCTCCAGCCGGCGATTCTGGCGAACGGACTGGCAGGCCGGCGGGCGTCACAGCTCTCCGATGACAGCGTTTTCACCGAACTGGCCCTGCAGACCGCGACTCCCGACGCCTACGTCGACGCTCTGTATCTGCACGTTCTGACCCGCAGGCCGACGGACGGCGAGAGGAGCGTCATGGTCGATCTCTTGAAGGACGGTTTTGACGAGCGGATCGTGCCGGGAAATCCTCAGGTCCGGAAACCGGGTCCGCCGCGAACGACCGGCGTTTCCTGGTCGAATCACCTGCTGCCGGAAGCGACCGAGCGCAAGCTGGCTCTGGCGCGGGAACTGGAAGCAGGAGATCCGCCGACGGCCCGACTGACGGCGGACTGGCGTCAGCGGGCCGAAGACTGCGTCTGGGCGCTGTTGAATTCGCCAGAATTTCTGGTGATTCCTTAGGAAATGAGAATGGAGCGCCACGGGCGGCTCGCCCGCCCGTGGCGCTCTCGGAACTTCCTGAATCAAGAGATCCTCCCTGTTGATTGCCATCGCCCCTTGCGAGAGGACTTTGCCGTGACTCAGCGACTGCCCCGTCGAACGTTCCTGGCTGCCGCCGCTTCGGCGTTTGCCGCGCCGTACATCATCCCCAGCTCCGCCTTCGGGGCGAACGAGCGGATCGTGACCATGCACGTCGGCGTGGGCGGGCAGGGAACTGCAAACCTGAATGCCTTCCTGGGCCGCGGGACGGCTCCCGCGGCGCTCTGCGACGTCGACAGCAAGCACCTGGCGAAAGCGGTATCGCTGGTGAACGGGAAAGGGATCACTTGCGAAGGCTATCGCGACTACCGGAAGGCGCTGGAGCGAAAGGATATCGACGCGGTAGTCGTCTCCACGCCGGACCATTGGCACGCGCTGGCGACGATTCACGCCTGCCAGGCGGGCAAAGACGTTTACTGCGAGAAGCCGCTGTCGTTGACGGTGGCTGAAGGCAGGAAGATGGTCCAGGCCGCCCGCGAGAACAAGCGGATCGTGCAGACCGGTTCGCAGCAGCGCTCCGATGACAAGTTCCGGCTGGCGTGCGAGCTGGTCCGTTCGGGCCGAATCGGGGCCATCAAGGAAGTCCTGGTCGGGATTCCCGGCTGCAACTTCTCGGGCGACGCCGTACCGGATTCGGAACCGCCCGCCGAACTGGACTACGATCTGTGGCTCGGCCCGGCGCCGCAGCGGCCCTACAACGCCAAGCACGTCCATTACCTGTTCCGCTTTTTCTGGGACTACTCGGGCGGGCAGATGACCAATTTCGGGGCGCACCACATCGACATCGCGCAGTGGGGCCTTGGGATGGACGATTCGGGGCCGGTCGCCGTCGAAGGGACGGCGACGTTCGATCCGGCGCACCGGTACGAAGTCTCCAGCACCTGCCGGCTGACCTACACCTACGCCAATGGCGCCAAAATGGTCGTCGGCCAGGAGCAGAAGGACATCATGGGCGGGGTGACCTTCAAGGGCGAGAAGGGGGAGATCTACGTCACGCGCGGCAAGCTGACCAGCAACCCGGCGGAGATCATCACGGAACCGCTCAAGGAAAGCGACGTTCATCTGACGGTCAGCAAGAACCATCAGCAGAACTTCCTGGATTGCATCAAGTCCCGCGAATTGCCGATCTGCGACGTCGAGATCGGGCATCGCTCGGCGACCGCCTGCCACTTGGGAAACCTGGTGATCCGGCTCGGACGAAAGATCGCCTGGGATCCCCAGCAGGAAACGATCCCCGGCGACAAAGAAGCGACAGCAATGCTGTCCCGCCCTTACCGATCGCCGTGGACGCTGGGGTAAGCCCTCGCTGATGGGGATAGAGAAAACAGTTTTTACCGCAGAAGTGCGAAGGCCGCGGAGAGAAGACAGGGGAATGTCGAATGAGGAAGGCGGAACGTCGAATGGAAGACAGATCGGCCGACCGTCCTGACCCGAAGTGGGATTCGCATCTCTGAGTCCTCACCGTCGATCGTTTTCTCTTCTCCGCGTCCTCTGCGCCTCGGTGAAAACCTGTCTTCTCTTCCTTCGGAAGGCCAGGGGCCTTCTTGTGTCCAAGAGAATCTAGCCGGCCGGCGATTGTGCCGCGCGACGTTGTCTGGCAGGATTCTGCGTACTCGATGCGTTCGACCGGAAGCTGTCACGAGAAAGGCGCCGCGTGAAGATTGTTGCTGTCGACGTGTACCCGCTGACCGGGGCCACGGTGGATGGGGGCTGGCCGCAGGGACACGAGCCGCAGGAGAACCTGCATACGCTGGTCTCAATCCGCTCGGATGCCGGGCTGACTGGCTTCGGGAGCTGCTTCACCTCGGGGACCCTGGTCACCGGCGCAGTGCAACTGCTGTGGCCGCTGCTCAAGGGGGAATCGGGCGTCGAGCCCGAACGGGTCTCGGAAAAACTGCGACAATCCTCATTCTGGCAGGGGCGCGGCGGTTCGGTCGAGCATGCAATCAGCGGGCTGGACATCGCCCTGTGGGATCTGATGGGCCGGGCTTGCGGGCAACCGGTTTCGCGACTGCTGGGAGGCAACTACCGGTCGACGATCAAGCCGTATGGCTCGATCCTGTTCGACGAACCGGACCGGTTGCGGCAGACGCTGGAGAGCGTCGTCGGCCGGGGCTTCAAGGCGATCAAGATGGGCTGGCGGCCGTTCGGCCGGCGGAACCGGAAGTTTGACGAACTGCTGGTCAAGACGGCCCGGCAGACGGTCGGCGACGGTGTGGAACTGATGGTCGACGCCGGCGGGAGCGAGCAGTTCTGGCCGCACGGCACGAACTGGGCCCGCAACACGGCCTCGATGCTCGCGGACTATGCGATCACCTGGTTCGAGGAGCCCTTGCCGCCGGACGACATCGCGGGCTACGCCGAGCTGACCCGGGTTTCGCCGGTGCCGATCGCCGGGGGCGAAGTCCTCACACGGCGGCAGGCCTTTCAGCCGTGGATCGAGCAGCGGGCGGTCGACATTCTGCAGCCCGACTGCACGAAGAACGGCGGCCTGAGCGAGTCGCGCCGGATCGCCTGGATGGCGTACGATCACAACATTCAAGTCGTGCCGCATGGCTGGAATACCGCGCTGGGACTGGCGGCGGATCTGCAGTTCTCGGCGGCGATTCCGGTGGCGCGGTACGTCGAGTACCTGACCCCCTGCGCGTACATCGAAGAGCTCATGACGGAGCCGTTCCGGATCGACGCCGAGGGCCTGCTGGAGATTCCGACAAAGCCCGGTCTGGGGATCGACGTGGATCGCGAGAAGTTGAAGCGGTTCTGCCCGCAACCGGTGGAGTTCCGGTGAAGTCCTGGAGGAAGATCTCTCGCAGAGTGGGCAGAGGCCGCAGAGGAGACAGGAGAGAGAAGATTTCACGCCAAGACGCTAAGAAGAACGCCAAGACGTGAAGAGGAAATGTCGAAGGCGGAATGTCGAAAGGAAGTCGAGAGACGAGAGCCAGAGAGAAGGCGTCCTGCGACGGCGTCTTCCTCCGGCGATCCGCGATAAGCGAACTGCGATAAGCCCTCTTCCTCTGGCGACTCCCTATTCCCTATTCGCTTCTGCCCCTTCCGGAGCCGACTCGATGCACGACGCCACAGTTCCCGAACGGCCCACTGGCGTGCGCTGGCGGGTGTTCGCCCTGGCCTGTGGCTGTTCGTTTCTGCTGTACCTGCATCGCTACACCTGGAACATCGTCGGGCCGAAGCTGCAGGATACATACCAGTTCGATCACGCGCTGGCGGGCTGGGTCTTTGCCGCGTTCTATGTGACCTACGCCGCCGGGCAGATTCCCAGCGGCATCTTCATCGACCGGTTCGGCCCGCACCGCTTTCTCTCAATCATCGCGGTGCTCTGGTCGGCATGCCTGGCGGGATTCGGCCTGACTGGCAATCTGTGGGCGCTCGGCGGATTGCGGGCGCTGTTTGGTGCGGCGCAGGCGGGATGTTACCCGGGATTGACGAAGGTGACGCGGTCGTGGTTTCCGCTGCGCAGCCGGACGATGATCCAGGGCTGGGTGGCGACGACATTCGGGAGGGCCGGCGGAGCGATGTCCCCGATCCTGCTGGGGACGGTCCTGATGGGCTGGTGCGGATTCACGTGGCAGTCGGCGCTGTGGGTTCTCGCAGGCTGCGGCGTTGTGTTCGGAATCGGGTTCGGGCTGCTGTTTCGCAACACCCCCGAGGAGCACCCGGAGGTCAACGAGGCCGAGCTGTCAATCATTCGAGACGGCCAGGTCGCTGCAGCGCCGCAGACCGGCGTGCTCCCGTGGGGGCAGGCGTTTCGCAACCGCAGTCTGCGCGTGTTTGTCGTGCAGCAGTATCTGGATGCCGGCTCGGATGTGGTCTTCGTCTCGCTGATCGGAGCGTACTTCCTGCAGGCTCACGGCGTGGATATCAAGTCGACCGGCTGGCTGGTCAGCCTGCCGCTGTGGGGCGGGGCGTTGGGGGGAATCGTCGGCGGCTGGCTGAATGAAACGCTGATCGGTGCGACGGGGAACCGGCGGTGGTCGCGGAGTCTGATCGGGGCGACGGGGAAGATCGTCGGCTGCGTCTGCCTCCTGCTGATGGCAACCCTCGCCAACCCGCTGTATGCCGGGCTGATGCTGGGGGTGGCGAAGTTCTTCAGCGACTGGAGTCAGCCGACGGTGTGGGGGACCTGCACCGATCTGGGAGGCCGCTTTTCGGCGACGGTGTTCAGCATCATCAATACGGCGGGCACGCTGGGGGGCGTGATCATGCCGCCGGCTTTCGGATACCTGCTGGACGCCTTCACGACGACGCAGACGGTGGCGGGGGAAACGCTGAAGATGACGAACTGGTCGCCGCTGTTCTACCTGATCGCCGCGATGTATTTCGGCAGCGGCTTCTGCTGGCTGCTGATTGACTGCACGAAGACACTGGATACTTCTGAGCAGTCGCTTGCGTGAAGACGGACATGAAAACAGTCGCCCAAGCCGATTGCAACTGGCAGGCGTCATCTGCATTGAGCGACGGAATCTTACAGAGCGATCACCCCCGCATCCGCTGCCTCTCCACCACGACCCAGTCGACGTCGATCCCCAACCCCGGCCCCGTGTGCAGCGTGATCAGCGGGCCGTCGATCGGCAGCGGGTTCTTCGCAATCGAGACCTCGTGGTAGAACGGACCCAGGCAGTCGCCGGGGTAGCGGTCGACCTGCATGTTCGGCGTCGAGACGATGAAGTGCAGCATCGTCGCCGCCCCGACGTCCCATTCCAGGTTCGAGCCGATCGAGCAGGGGACGTTATACTCCGCCGCCAGCTCGGCGATCCGGCGGGCGCGGGCGATCCCCCCCTGCTTGCCGGGGTAGAGGCTCAGCACGTCGCAGCAGTCCTGCAGTAGCAGCTCGCGGGCCTCGACTTCGTCGAAACAGCTTTCGTCGGCGAGAATCTTACAACCGGTTGCCTTCCGCAACTCTTTGAGGCCCGCGTAGTTGCCGCGCGGCAGCGGCTGCTCGACGATCGCCAGACGACAGTCTTCAAGCTGCTTGAGGCACGACGTCGCCTGCGCTTCGTTCCAGCCGCCGTTGGCGTCGATCATCAGGGCGACGTCGGGGCCGATCCCTTCGCGCACCGCTTTCACACGGGCAACATCTTCCGCCGGATCGGTTCCCACCTTGACTTTGATCGTGTCGAAGCCCTGCCCGACGCGCTCGATCGCCCGTTCTCGCGCGACGTCTGGCGCATAGGCCCCCAGCGAAAAGCGATTGCGGATGGTCAGCGACCGGCACGCGCCGCCGAGCAGATCGTAGACCGGTTTTCCTGCCGCCCGGCCGACGACGTCCCAGCAGGCCATTTCGATGGCGGACTTGGCGTACCAGTTGTAGACGGCGACGGCTTCCATTCGCCGGTCGATCTCGGCGATGTCGTGCGGGTCGCAACCGAGCACGACGGGGCCGAGCACGTGCTCAATGATGGCCTGCGCGCCCCAGACGGTTTCGCCGCTCCAGCGGGCGGTGACCGTGGCTTCGCCGACCCCTTCCATTCCGTCGTCGGTCCGCAGGCGGATCAGGACGAAATCCGAGACGTCGTGTTTTCCGAGGGCGGAGATCATCCGCCGCTCGGGCTTGAGGGGAATCCGGACGGGAATGGCTTCGACGGAGACGATCTTCATGCGTGGCTTTCGGGCAGGAGAGGAACGAATGAAATCCCGGATGGCCAATCGTGTGCGGCGGCGGTCTGGAGTATATTCGCTTTCCATTCCGGAATCAGGAGGGCAGGACAATGTTTCAGGCGGGAGTCGCGCGGACCGATCTGACGCCGTACTGGGGCGTCGAGCTGACCGGGTGGGGCTACTACATCGAACGCCGCTGGCAGCGAATTCACGACCGCCTCTCGGCGACCGCTCTCGCCGTGGACGATGGCGAGCGGCAGGCGGTGTTGATTGCTCTCGATCTGATGGTCATCGACGAGGCCTTTGCGCTGCGGACTCGGGAGATGGTCCACGAAGCGACCGGCCTGCCACCGACCGCGATCCTGTTGAACTGCTCCCACAGCCACAACGCTCCCGCGGCGGGGGGGCTGCTGGGCGTGGGGGAATGCGATCCTTTCTTCGAGGACTGGGCCAGTCGGCAGGCAGCGACCGCGGCGATTCTCGCCTGGCGACAGCGCGCGCCGGCAAAGCTGCGCAGCGGTCGGACGACGGTCGACGACGTGAGCTTCAACCGGACTCGCTCCGCCGGTGTAATTGATTCCACCCTCACGGCGTTGCGGATCGATCGGCTCGACGGATCGCCGCTGGTGATCGTCACGAACTTCGGGGCGCATCCCACCATCACTACCGATCTGCGGCCGTGGGACGTCAGCCGTGATGTGCCCGGCCAGGTCTGCGACGGACTGGAAGCTGCGTTCCCCGGGGCACTGGCGCTCTACATTCAGGGAGCCTGTGGCGACGCAAACTTCCATCGGGAGTTTGCCACGCCGGAGCGCGAGCACGAACCGGCTCAGCGGTTGCTTGCCGCGACTCGACAGGCCCTCGATCGGGCGAAACTCTGCTCCGAACCGCGCGTTGCAGCCGCGGCGGAGCGGGCGATCCTGCCAACCCGGCGCTGGACGCGCGAGGAACTGTTCAAGGACCGCCAGGAAGCCGAACGCCGCCTGGCTGAACATGACGCCAGCCGCTGGCGGGAAACCATCGGACGCTCGATGACCAACCGCCCGGACGACATGGTCAAACGGCACGGTGGCGACGAATGGAAAGCCGTGGCCGCGATGTGCCGGTTCCATATCGAGTGGACCGATCTGATGCTTCGCGACTGGGAGACCCGGCCGGAGACGCTGGAGACCGAAGTCCAGGCGCTGCGAGTGGGGGATGCGTACGTCGTGGCGAACTCGTCGGAGTTCTTCTCGCCGTTCGCGATCGGCATCCGCCAGCGGTTCGGCGACGAGAAACTGCTGATGGCCTGCTATTCGAACGGGCGGATCGGCTACCTGCCGGACGCACACGATATCGAGGTTCGCAGCTATGCGGGATACCAGTCGCCGAAGTACTGCAACCAGTTCCCGTTTACGCCGGAGTCGGGGCCGGCAATGTGCGACGCGATGTTGCGGGTGCTGGAGCGATGTCGGTCGAACGGCGGATCGCAGTCGTAAGCGGATCGGCCGGCGAGTCCGTGCCGGGGCCGTTGGTCCTGAACTCACTGATTGCCGGAATCCCGCTGTGTCAGTATCGTCGATCAGATGGGCGACTGGGAAGACAACACTCCGATCGTAGAGAACTGCCGGATGCGTTTCTTCGAGCGACTGAGCGGAGGCAGAACTCGGCGCGGTGCAATCACGCTTGCCGAACTGGTCGTGCTGTGGTTGATCTGTATGGTCGGTCTGGCCTTAATGATCCCCTGGCTGCTGATGGTTCGCGAGTCGTCACGCCGCGGGCAGGCGCAGGCCAACATGAAAAACATTGGAACGGCGCTGCACGCCTATCATGACCTGTGGCGACGATTTCCGGGTCGGTGACAGCCAGCGTCAGACGCGGCGCGGCTTGAGCCACCGCGACCAGGCGGAGGGCCGATCGGCTGAGATCGTCACCGGCGTCTTCAACGTCGGATGTTGAAACGTCAGGGAAGCCGAGTGCAGTGCCAGCATCCCCTGCCCCGGCGTGCGGGCGCCGTACTTGGCGTCGCCGACGATAGGCCAGCCGGCGTGGGCAAGCTGCACGCGGATCTGGTGGCTGCGGCCGGTGAGGGGGTGAATTTCCAACAGCGAAAACGAACCGTGCTGCGAGACGCGCCGCCAGTCCAGAACGCATTCGCGACCATCGGCCACAACGTCATCATCGTCGACGACGGTGGAAACATTGCGGCCGGCGTCCTTGGCGATCTGATCGATCAGCCGCCCGCTGGCCTGGCGGGGCAAGCCTTCCACCAGGGCAAAGTAGGTTTTTTCAATGGTGCGAGCCCGGAACTGCTCGGACAATCTTGCAGCCGCCTTGCTGGTCCGGGCGAAGAGGACGACGCCGGAAACCGGTCGATCCAATCGGTGGACGACCCCCAGGAAGACGGCGCCGGGTTTGGCGTACTTGCGGGCGACGTAGACCTTCGCCAGATCCAGCAGCGTCCGATCTCCGGTCTGATCCCCCATCGTCAGCAGCCCCGCAGGCTTGTTGACAGCGAGGCAGTGGTTGTCTTCGTAGAGGATTTCCAGAGAAGCAGCAGGCGGCACGAGGAGCGATCCCAACATGGGCGAATTCGCGGAAATGGATGATTCTGCCACAAGCCACCGGAGATTGCATCCGCTCGAATTGACAAAGTCAGACTGTCATCCAGGCCTTCCAGAGCTGATAGTCTTCAAATTCACCGCGCCGGCAGCCAAGGAGTTTTCTTCAGATGAATCACTGCATCGCAGCCGCGGAAATCAATCCATCCCGGCGGAACGACCGGGACTAACGAGAGACGGCTTGAAGAAGTCAGGACTGTTCGCCGTTTCGCCGTCGACTGCCAGCGAATTCCGCTACGTCGACTGGCGCTGCAAAGCCAGCAGCGACAGCAGCTCGAACACCAGGTTCGCCGCGAGAATCGCCGTGATCCCGGCGTGATCGTACGGCGGCGAAACTTCGACGACGTCTCCGCCGACCAGTTTGAGCCCTGCCAGACCCCGGACGAGCTGCAGGATCTCCCAGCTCGTCAGCCCGCCAACTTCCGGGGTGCCGGTGCCGGGTGCGAAGGCCGGGTCGACGCAGTCGATATCGAGCGTGACATACACCGGCCGGTCGCCGACCGTCTCGCGCAGCGTCCGGATCGACGCTTCGAGTCCGATCCGGCGGAAATCGTCGAGCGTGATCATCTTAGCCCCCAGGCGAAGCGCATCCTCGTAGTCGCTGGGACCGGCTGTTGGACCGCGAATGCCAAGCTGGACATAGGCAGCCGCGTCGACCAGCCCCTCTTCGATCGCGCGGATGAACGGCGTGCCGTGGCTGTACTTCTGGTTGGGGTATTCGGAGTCCCAGGTGTCGGGGTGGGCGTCGAAGTGGATCAACGCGACC
This sequence comes from Planctellipticum variicoloris, assembly GCF_030622045.1. NCBI lineage: Bacteria > Pseudomonadati > Planctomycetota > Planctomycetia > Planctomycetales > Planctomycetaceae > Planctellipticum > Planctellipticum variicoloris. The sequence continues at coordinate 550,975 of NZ_CP130886.1, forward strand.
GGGCCGTGCTTCGCGGCCTGCGCCCGCAACGCCGGCAGAGACAGCGAGTGATCGCCCCCCACAGCAATGACCTGCGCCCCGACATCCAGCCAGCGCCGGATGTGATTGTCGATCGCCCGATGCGTATCGACGATGCTGGGAGGTACGACATCCACGTCGCCGGCGTCGACGACGCGCAACACCTCCAGCGGCTTGACCTGCAGGGCGTTGTTGTAACCCCACAGGAGCAGCGACTGCTCCCGGATCGACCGCGGCCCGAACCGCGTCCCGCTGCGGTACGAGGTCGAGCTGTCGTAGGGGACGCCGAGAATCGCGACATCGACCGGAACTGGCTCCGGCCGATACGGAGCCCGGGCGAACGTGGCAATGCCGGCATACGGCTGAGCCGCGAAGACAGGTTGAGAAGTCATATCGGTTTGAATCAGCAGAATGAACAGGCGGTGCTGACGGGGCCGTCAGCACAGTACACGAGGAAACCCAGTTTGGCGAGCCGGTCAGCGAAGAGCTTCCAGGGCGGTCAGACGCATAGCGCTCAAAGCGGGAATCAGCCCCCCAAAGAAACCCATCATCGCGCTCAGGAACATTCCGACCGCGAGCACGCTGGCATCGACCGTCAGGCGGAGCGTGACGAATTTGCCGCCCCCCTGCCCGCCGCTGACGACGCTGTTGGCCTGCCAGCCATCCGACAGGCAGCCGACGGCGCAGCCGAGCAGGCCGCCAATCACCGCTAGAACCAGAGATTCGAGCAGGAACGAAATCAGAATCTGTCTCCGGCGATAGCCCAGCAGACGGAGAACTCCAATGTCTTTCGTCCGCTGGCTGATCGCCGCGAACATCGTGTTCATCACGCCGAAAATCCCTCCCAGCGACATGATCCCGGTCACCACCAGAATGGCGATCAGGAACTGCAGATTGGTGCTGGAGAGGCTCTTGTAGTACTCGGTTTCGACCTGGGCGGCGACGGCGGCCTTCTCGTAATCTTCGCGATAATAGCGGGCCAGTTCCGCGGCTTCATCCGGACCCGCCGTCCGGACAATGACCGAGGTGTAACTGGGTTTTCCAAACGTTTCACCGATCAGCGACTGCTTACCCCAGATCTCAGAATCGAAAGTCGCGCCGGAGTACTTGAGCAGTCCCGCCACAATCCACGTCCGGTCGCCGACGACGAACGTTTCTCCGACGGCGAGGTGGGTCTTGCTGGCGGCTTTGGCGAGCATCTCCGGACTGCGATCGGCGCCCAGTTCCCGAGCGATGCCGGCCCCCAGCACAACCGCGACTGCTGTCTGACCGCCGGTCCCAGGAAGCTCTTCGACGCCCGAATCCGGAAACCACTGACTGCCGGGTTCGAGTTCGAGCCCATGCACGCGGGCGGACATCGCGGGGTCTTCGATGCCGCGGATCTGCAGGAACCTGCGCCCGGGCCGGCCCGGCAGCGGATTTTCGATGAGCTGGTTGACACTGAGATAGGTCTCCCGGCTGGACATGGGTCGGTTGCCATCCGTCAGCACGCCTGGCTGGCGCTCGAGGTCGGAAACATCGGCCATACCGAGATTACTGAAGGCTTCGTCGGTTGCTCCTTCGGCGAGAATCACCACGTTACCCGGTTGACCGCTCGATTCTGTGAGCGAGTACATCCCGTTGACGAAGGCGAGCATGACCGTCAGCAGGCCGATGACCAGCGTGAACGCGAGGGCCGTCATCAGGGACGTCCGCCATCGGACGACGACGTTCAGCACGTTGTAGCTCAGCGGTACGCGGCCCATCGCAAGCAGCAACCCGATCGCGGCGAAAGTCACCACGAACGGAATCGCCGCCTGCCAGGAGTTTAATGCCCAGGGTGCTGCCGCCAGACACTGCAGTTCGAACATGGTCACAACGTGGTTTCCAGGTGGTCGTCCAGCGCCTCAGGCGACGCGGGAAAAGACTTCCGACACTTTAACCCGTCGGGCGTTCCAGGCGGGAATCATGCTGCCGACGAACGCGGTCCCGGCTCCCATCGCAGCCCCCCACCACCAGGCCGCGGCCGGCACCATGAAGCGGGGAAAAAAGGCGATCGGAAAGTTGAGCCCGCCAAAATACCAGTTGATCAGGCCGTATGTCGCGCCCGCGCTCAACAGTCCGGACGGCAGTCCGATCAGCAGGGCCTCCAGCATGACCATCACCAGAATCTGGTTCGGACGGAAGCCGAGAACTTTCAGCACGGCGAACTCGATCTGCCGCTCGCGGACACTGATGCTGATGGCATTCGAAATGACCAGCGCCAGCGTGAAGACGCAGGCGGGTGCCAGCAGCCAGCGGACGCCCCAGATCAGGTCCCGGTAGGCTTCCAGGAACGTCGCCACCCCCGACGAGGCCGTTTCGCACTTGACTGCGGGATCGGTGTAGCTCGGCGAGGTCAGGATCTGATTGGCGACTTTCTGAAAGATCTCCCGGTCGGGCAGCCGAAGCCAGACGAGATTCAGCGTCTTGCCGGCCTGCGGGTGAGCTTTGCCGCCGTTCGCAGCAGCGTAGGCATCCATCGTCGCGTTAAAGTACTCCCGATTGAGCGCCGCGCTGGAGCGGTATCGGGAGACGATTTCGGGAAACACGCCGGCGATCTCGACTTCGAACGTAATGTCGCGGTAATTGCGTCCGTAGAGCGTGATCCGGTCGCCGACGCGGGCGCCGAGCTTCTTCAGCAGGTCGACACCAACGATGATCCCTTGCCGGGAGGACTGCATCTTTTCAATGGCGTCCGTCAGCGGCTTTGCATCCGTGTCGGAAAGGGAGTCGAGCTCGTCCATCATCGTCCGCAACTTGGGCGGCTCGATCACAAAGGCGAACAGGCTGTTGTCCATGGTCCGTTTGTTCGGTTCCTTCTCGGTCGAACCGAAAAAGAATCCCCAGGTCATCGAGTCGTCGGGCGGGACGTGATAGTCCCCCTCATTGGCCGGTGCGCCCTCGGTCAGCGTCGCCGCGTAGGCGTAAGGCATCTGGCTGGGGATCTGCCAGCGCTCGGTTACGATCGCCTTGAGGTTTCGGGACTTTTCCGTCGTCGCCTGGTCGAGCGTGGCGAGGACGGTGAAGACCAGCGTTACCACCAGGACGAGCACCATCGTCCCCAGCGAGGTCAGCACGGTCCGCACCGGATTCCGGAAAATGTTGCCGAAAACGAGAGCCAGAAGTTTCATGTTCGCAGGGTTTCCGAGGGGCTGGCGGGCATTACGACGCCGCCAGGGCGTTGTTGGTTTCTTCGACGAGGCGGCCCTTCTCGAGATGCAGGATGCGGTCGGCGCGGGAAGCGGCTCGCGGGTCGTGCGTGACCATCACGATCGTCTTCTGCAACGAGCGTTTCAATTCCCCGAGCAACGCCAGGATCTCGTCAGCCGATTTGGAATCGAGGTCTCCGGTCGGCTCGTCCGCGACAATCAGCGCGGGGTCGGTGACAATCGCGCGAGCGATTCCGACCCGTTGCTGCTGTCCGCCCGAAAGCTGGCCCGGTCGGTGATGAATGCGGTCCGACAACCCGACGATATCGAGAGCGTTCAGAACCTGTGCCTTGCGCTGCGCTCCGGACAGCGGCAGGAGCAGCAGCGGCAGCTCCACGTTGCGGTAGGCGCTCAGTACGGGGAGCAGGTGGTAGAACTGGAACACGAAGCCGATGTTCCGCGTTCGCCAGCTCGCCAACTGGCTCTCGGTCATCGTCGAGATCCGCTCGCCCCCCACCAGGACTTCGCCTTCGGTGGGACGATCGAGTCCCGCAATCAGGTTCAGCAGCGTGGTCTTCCCGGAACCGCTCGGTCCCATCAGCGCCATGAACTCTCCCACAGGAACATCCAGGCTGAGGCCGCTGAGAACCTCGACGACCTCGCTGCCGCGTCGGAACGACTTGAAGACATCGCGAACTTCAACACAGGGAGTCATAGGGATTCCTGAGAAAACTGCGGCCTGAGGTTGCTGGAGGTCACAGTCGACGAGGGACCGCTGAAACATTGGCCGGGGTCAGAGCCGACGCGGGATCGTTTGATACGGCCTGATCCGTGAGGTCCGAATTGGCCACCGTTTCCCGGGAACTGGAAAAGAACTGGACGATCGCGCCCATTTCCGGCTTCAGATACTGTCCCTCTTCTCCGGGAGGCATTTCGACGCGGACCCGCACAGGGATCGCTCCCTTGGCCCGGTCGGCGATCGGCATCAGTCGCGAGACGACACCCTCGTAGATCCGTTTCGGAAAGGCCTCGGCCCGCAGCTTACAGGCTTGACCGGCGAAGACTTTGGAAATGTCCCGCTCCTGGATCGTCAACTCGACCTCCAGCTTCGACAAGTCGGCAATATCGCACAAACTGAACGAACCGTTGAACGCAATCGGGTTGACGAGATTGCCCAACTCAGCGTTCTTCTTGAGAATTGTGCCCGAGATCGGTGCACGGATCGTCGTGTTCTCGAGTCTCCACGTTGATCGCCGGACTTCCGCCTCCGCCTGCTGCAATTCGGCCATTGCCGCCAGGACTTTTTCTTCACGCGGCCCTTCCTGCATCAGCCGCAGCGCCGCTTCCAGCCTCGCGACTCGCTTTGCCTGAGCCCGGAACGTGCTCTCGGCCTGTTCGTATTCCTGGACCGTGGCAATGTTCTGCCGGCGAAGATCTTTGGTCCGCAAATAGTCCCGCTCGGTCTGCTCGAGCGTCGTTTCCGCTTCATCAAGTTCCGCCCGGGCCTGGACGATCTCGTCCGGCCGGCTTCCCACGTGAAGCTCGTTGTAGCGGGCTCTGGCCGCCGCCACCATGCCGTTGGCCCGGTCCAGATCGGCCCGATATTCGGTGCTGTCGAGCACCGCCAGCACGTCCCCTTCCTGAACCTGATAGCCTGCGTCAAAATTCAGCTCGATCACGCGACCGCTGACCTGCGGGCTGACCAGAATCTGCTGTTCCGGAATGATGTAGCCCTTGGACTCCAGCACGATCGTCGCGGGCGCCGCCGCATCATGTCCGACCGATATCGCCCCTCCGTCGCTAGCGGATCTCAGTTTCTCACGCAGCGCAGCCGCTTCAGGGCTCGGCGACGTCTCGCTCTTCACGCCCTGGCCGATGGGAAACAGGAACAGCCAGACCGTCGAGCTGGCAAACAGGACGGCAAGCAGCCAGCCGAGCCTGCCGCTCACTCCTGTCGATGATTTCTGCGCAGGCAGTCGCAACGACTGAACTCGCTGCGAAAGGGGCGAGTCTCCAGGGGCTGGACGCGCTCCTGTCGAAGCCGGTCTGGTCATCGAACCGGACGAAGATACTTCCACGGATTCCTCGCAATGACGAGCGGGTCGCAGCCTGACGGGCCGGTTTCGAATGGGACAGAGCGGCTCATGCAGTGATTCGCATACCCGACATCATTACACGATGCTTCCGAAAAGCCAGTGCCGTCTCGCCCGATCCCGCGGAACCCGCCATCGCAAACGGACGGCCACCAATCTTGAGCCCGGCGTGGCGCTGCCGTTACAATGACTGACGGAGGCACGCGGCATATGGAGCGCCAGATTCGCAATTTTCTGCTGTTCGCCGCTGCGATTGGCTCGGCAGGTTCGGCCTTCGCGCCGGGATCGGTCGGATGCAACCCGCTGACCGGGCAATGTCCGAGCGGAGTCCAGTCCGATACGGCCCCGGCAGACGGCGGGGCGCGAACGAGTCGCGCGGCAGCGGATTCAAAACCCGCGCGGACGCGAGCCGATCAGCGTCCCGCCGCGGAAACTCTCCCGGAGTGAGCTGGCAGACTCAGTCGTCATCATCATCGTCGAAGTCGTCCTCCCACTCCGGTTGGACGTAGAGATCGGCCGTGACCGCTTCCACGGTCACCTGCCCCAGTTTCCGGGAACGCCGACCTTCCGGAAGCTCGGCGTTCAGCTCTGCAAATACCGTCCGCGGACCATCGACCGCCATCCTCTTGCGGAGAGCTTGCAGGCGCGGAAGCTCATCCGCATCGTCGCCCTCTGCGCCCGACCAGAGGTCTTCCGGCGGGGACTCGTCGTCGTCCTCGGCTCCCGGCAATATGTCGAAAAGGACGTTGGCCGGCGTACGGTCATGGATCACCAGCACCCGGTCGCGGACCTCTTCCCATTCGCGCGCCGAGACTCCCCCACCCTCCAGAAACCGCTCCCGGCACTGCTCGTCCAGAAACGTCGAAATGGCCTGCGTCCAGCCGAACTGAATCATGCGAATCGACTGCGGCTCCGCCGTTTGATTGTCCTTGGCCAGCGTCCGTTCAATCTCTTCCGCCGTGACGCCCCCCCGTTCCATCCGCCAGTCCATCTCGCGGGCATAGGCGTCGGATACGACCTGCGGAAAGTCGGCGGCCGACGCCGGCAACATCGCTTTGCCCTGCGGACGATCCGCCAGGCAGCGTTCCAGCAGATCGGGGATCGGCGAATCGGGCAGGTAGTTCGCCGTCCGCCACGGCGGACAATCCATGCCATGATCGGCGAGATTCGCGAACGTCCAGCTTGTTCCGTCGGCGTAGCGCGTGACGAGGTCGGTCCACTGCTTCATGCCGTACGCGCTCTGAATGGCGGCCCAGATGTGGTGCTCCGTGTGGACGAACGCCCGCATCGAGACCGGACTCTCTTCCCCTTCGAAGTCGCCGACCTGCTGAAAACCTTCCGCGATCAGAAACGCCGTGTCCCGTTTCAAGGCTTCCTCATCGGCCCAGTTCAACTCGTCCTCGCGCTGGAATGTCAATCGCATGGGGGGCACCATCGCACCCGCCATGGCGCCGCCGAGGTTCTTCATCTGTTCCAGAATCTTGCCAAATTTCCAGCGGAACCAGAACTTCACTCCGAAATAGCCGCCGACGATCAACAGCACGAAGAACAGCAGCGCGCCGAGAAAACCGATCAGCAGCGTGTAAAGAAAGCCCCCCATTGCATGGCTCCAGACCAGAACTGGCTGATGGAAACTGACCGACTGGAGCAGCAGCCTTTCACAGACGCGACGACCGTGCAAGTCCCGCGTTCGACGATTCACACAGATTTCGAAGTCTCAACGGCGCAAAAAACGCCGAACGGCACGGCGATCCCTCAGGACGCCGTGCCGTTCGTTGTGTTCTGCAATCGATTCGACGAGAACTTAAGCCGCCAGCCGACGCCGCTGGACGCCGCGCAATTCCTGGCAGATGTCCGCCAGGCAGTCGACGACGCGCTGCTGATCGATCGCCGGAAGCTCCGGATAACTCGGGAGCGCCAGCACGTCGTGGCAGGCCGCCTCTGCATGCGGGAAATCCCCGGGAGTGTAGCCCAGAGACTTGAAGCAAGTCTGCAGATGCAGCGGCTTCGGGTAGTAAACGGCGCAGCCGACCTTGCGCGACTTCAGCCCCTGCAGGACCGCATCGCGGTGTCCTTCGCGAACCCGCACACAGTACTGGTTGTAGACGTGACGACGGTCGGCCCGGACTCTCGGCGGGGCGATCAGGTCGAGCACTCCAGTCTGCCGGAACAGCTCGCCGTAACGCTTCGCATGATGCTGCCGGCGAACCGACCAGTGGTCGAGGTGCTGCAGCTTCACGCGCAACACAGCCGCCTGCAGCGCGTCGAGCCGGCTGTTCATGCCGATCTCAACGTGCTCGTAGCCCCCCACGTCGCCGTGCACCCGCAGTCGCTTCATCCGCGCCGCGAGCTCGGGGTCGTCGGTGGTCATCATGCCGCCATCGCCCGCGCCGCCCAGATTCTTTGTCGGGAAGAAACTGAAACAGCCGATCGTACCGAGCACGCCGGCCCGACGGCCCCGGTACTCCGCCCCGATCGCCTGAGCCGCGTCTTCCACGATCGCCAGATTGTGCTGGGTCGCGATCCGCTGCAGCGGATCCATTTCGCAGCACTGCCCGTAAAGATGCACGGGCATAATCGCTTTTGTGCGAGGCGTCACTGCATCTTCAACCCGGTTCGGATCGAGATTGAACGTGTCCGGCTCAATATCCACAAACACGGGAGTCGCGCCGGCCCGGCAGATTGAACTGGCCGTCGCAAAGAACGAGAACGGCGTCGTGATCACCTCGTCCCCCGGGCCGATGCCGAGAGCCTGCAGGGCGATGATCAGCGCGTCCGTCCCCGAGTTGCAGCCGATCGCGTGATCGGCGTCGCAGTACGCGGCAATTTCGTTTTCCAGAGCGACCACCTCGTCGCCGAGGATGAACTTCTGCTCGGAAAAGACCCGCTCGACGGCGCTCATCACATCTGCCGCAATCTCGCGGTGCTGCGGCACCAGATCGATGAACGGCACCGACCGCTCGGGGTCGGCATTGATCGACACTGTGTAAGTCATCAGCGACTCCATTCGCATCCGACGGACGTTAACAATTCCGGCAACCCGTGGACCGACGACCCTTCCTGGATCGACCGGACGACGGTGCGCGGCGCCATGTGCCGGGCCGCGGCTCTCTAACAACTCGACGAACTCGCAAGAATTCGGTCAAACCTGAGCGAACTTGGATGGACCGAAGGAATCTAGGCCGCTCGATCCAGTGTGTCAAGATGGACCGCGACGGCTGCCCATTCCCGAAAAGTGTTTTCCAGCCAACAGTTTGCGGCAATTCCCGGACAACTCTGAGGGGCGTTGGGTGGCTGAGATTCCCGCAAGCTGGATGGGCCCAATCACAAGTCCGCAGTTCCTGCCGGTCGCCCGCGATCCACTTGTCAAAGATCCGTCATCAGGACCCGATGCATCTCTTCCACGGTCGTCATGCCGGCCAGGATCTTCTTGATCGCCGATTGCTCCAGAGTCTGCATTCCCCCCGCCAGCGCAAGCTGCCTCAACTCCGCGGAACTGGCCCCCGAAAGAATGGCCGAGCGGAGCTCCATATCGATCGGAAGAACCTCGAAAACCCCCGTCCGCCCCAGATACCCCGTATGAAAGTTGCAATCCGCCGGAATCCCGCGGGCCAGCTCGATCGAACCGGCGTCCGCCGCCGGAATTCCGAGCTGCTGGCAGGTCAGCAGGTCCGGGTGATGCAGTTCCCGGGACTGCGTGCAGATCTTTCGCACCAGCCGCTGCGAAATGATCCCGTTCACGCTGTCGGCAATGAACATCGGCGGAATGCTGAATTCGCGGAACACGTCGATCGTCGCCGTCGTATCGTTGGCGTGCAGCGTACTCAGAACCCGAATCCCCGTCAGACCGGCCCGGACGGCAATATGGGCGGTTTCGGGATCGCGAATCTCCCCCACCATGATTACGTCGGGATCCTGGCGCAGCACGCCGCGCAGCGCTTCGACGAACGAAAAGTCGATCTTCGGCTCGACCTGAATCTGGTTCACCCCCTCGATTCGACGCTCGACGGGGTCCTCGATCGAAACCAGGCTCCGCCCAGGTAGATTCAGCATCTCCAGGCAACTGTACATCGTGGTGCTCTTCCCGCTGCCGACCGGTCCGACGCTCAGCACCATGCCATACGGACGAGCCAGACACCGGCGCACCGATTCCGCCTGGGAGTCCTCCAGGCCCAGATCCTCCAGACGCGAGAAGATTTGCTCGTCCGGCATGAGCCGGAGCACCAGGCGTTCGCCATAGATCGTCGGCCCGCTGCCGACCCGCACATCCCTCTGCCGCTTCAGCGAAGCGCTGGTGATATGACCGTCCTGCGCGGATCGGCGCTCGGTGATGTCCATGTTCGCCATCAATTTCACGCGCGACACGATGTGCGACATCATGTCGGTCGGAAGCTGCAGGACGTCGTGTAGAACGCCGTCCACCCGCAACCGGATCCGCAAGCCCGTCCGGGCCGGATCGAAGTGAATATCGGTCACGTTGAGCTGAAACGCCCGCTCCAGCAGCAGATCGACCAGCGGCCCGGGACCGACAACGTTCACCAGTTCCCGCAGTTCTTCTTTGAGCGCCCGTTCTCGTGTCTCGGCGGGCAGGGCATTCGCGTCGGTCATGATCTTTAGTCTCCAGTCGGGACAGCTCTCGGCCGTCCAGGCAGCGGCGGCCTGACCGCAGTCAAGAACTGCCGGCGGCCACTCGGTTGTAACCGGTAACCCCCGCCCGCGAAACTGTCTGCTGCAGGCGATGCGGTGAGCGGGTGGACCGAAGTCACGCGAAATTCCCCATGAGACTGGCGGCGCTGGACCGAAGCCCGACAATTCGGCGCGCGATTAGTCGGCTTGTGCCGAAAAATCGCTCGGTACGGTCCAAGTTCCAGCGACGCCGTCCGCACGCCGAATGAGACTTGTGAGTCCCGGTTCTCATCGGCCGGAGGGTCCGTCCGTCGGACTCTGAAAGCGTTAGCCTTTCCGAGACCCGCTGACTGGAATAATCGGCAGGGTCTCCTGGGGCTGGCGATTGGGGCTCCCGAGTTTGAGTTTGTCGTTGACACCCGTTTTTCCGCACCGGTAAGCTGCATTGAGCAGCAGGGAGGCCGTCTTGGCCGGCTCGCGGGGAACGGATGTTCCGGGGCGTGTCCGCCTCCCGATTTTCGCATCCCATGTCGAGTGACCGTCGAGATCCCTCGCCGGCATTTCTTCAAACTGCCTGCAGGCCGCTTCATGAATACCCTCGGTCGAATCCTCGTCGTATTTACGGCGGCTGCAAGCCTTGGCTTTGCGGCATTCGCTGGGGCGCTGGTCAGCGGCGGTCCGAACTGGCGCGCGGAAGCCGCCGTCCCCAGCTTCGCGAATGACCTGGCGCTCGAAGAACGCCCGGGACCCCCGTCACAGTTCAGCGTCAAGGATCGCGTCACCGATCAGCAGATCGGCAGTTCCACTTTGCTCCCGGAAGTGCTGGTTCAGGGACGCCTGAAGCAGGTCCAGAACGCTCAGACGGCATTAACCGACACGAATCAGAAGATCGAACAGATCAAACCGCGGATCGCGGAAGTCTCCGTCCGGATCGCCGCCGATCTGAAAGGGGCCGACCAGCGCCTGCAGCTCCTCCGTGAGCAGTTGAGTCAGATTGAGATGCAGATTCAGATGCTGACGACGGAAATTCAGCAGAAGTCGGTCGACGCTCAGGCGATCCGGGCCGACGCCGAAGAACGCCGCAATGAAGGCCTTCGCCTGAAAAATCAACTGGAACTTCTCCGGAACGATCTTTACGCCGTCGAGAAACAGCGCGACGCACTGGCCGACGAACTGGTCCGTCTGAACGAAATTGAGCAACGTCTCGCCCGGCGGAATCAGCAATTGAAGAATCAGCTCGACGGCAAGCCTTATCCATAGCCTTGACGCCGGGCTACCATCGCTCCCGGGCAGTAGTTCCGGTCGCGATTTCGAACATGAGAGTGTCTTGACGATTACGGATTGAACCGGATTCTGTCTGGCAGGTGCTGCCGGACGTTCGGCGGAGTGTGGTCATGACGTGGGTTGGCAAACTGCTGGTTGTGCTGCATCTGGTTCTGAGCATCATGTTTATGGCGCTCGCCGGTGCGGTCTTCAACGCCCATACGAATTGGAAGAAGGCCCGCGACTCGGCCCAGACTCAGTACCAGCAGGAACAGCGAAAGGCCCAGGACTTGGATCGCGAGCTGCAGGCGGCCCGGACTGAAGCGGCTCAGAAGATCGCCGCCCTCGAAGGTCAGGTCACACAGCTTACCGGCGAGCGGACCAACCTGCAGGCCGCCGTCACCGGGCTGGAAGCCGAATCGAAGCAGCTCAAGGTGGCGCTCGACGCCGAACGGAATCTCGCCCAGAACAACAGCACCGAAGCGGGCGAGCGAGTCCGCGAATCGCAGTTGCTCCGCGCCCAGAACGCCGATCTCTTCAAGAGCCGCGGCGAAATGGTCGCCAGAATCCGGGACATGGAAGACAAGCTGTTTGGCCAGGACGTCCAGATCCAGCAGCTCAACGAGAAGCACGAGAAGACCTTGCGGGACAACGCCAAGATGCGCGAGTTCCTCGCATCGAACGGGCTGCCCACCGACACCCGCGAAATGCTGGTGCGAGAGCAGGCCGCTCCGATCGTTCGTGGGCTGGTCAACGAAGTCCGCAAGGCCGAGAAGGGCAATCTGGAATACGTCGAAATTTCTCTCGGCAGCAACGACGGACTCGTCCGCGGGCACAGGGCCACGCTCTACCGTGGCGACCAGTTCCTCGGCCGGATCCGACTCGTATCGGTCGAGCGCGATCGGGCTGTCGGAACCATCGAAGAAAAAGCCAAGAACGCCATCATCGAGAAAGGCGACAATGTCACCACGAAATTCTGAGAAGAACGACCCCGCCCCCGACATCTATGTGGGACTGCTGTTCGTCTCGTTCGCCGCCCTCGTGACCGGAATTATCTTCCTGGTCCTCGAGCTGTCCAAGTACGGCGGCAAGCTGGCTCCATAAGCCGCAGTTCGTCCAAACTGAATTCGTTCACCCTGCAGAACCGCTCGGTTCTGCAGGGTGATTTCGTTTCCACTCCAGCAGCCGTTCAACAGATCCGCGGCAACGGACTCCCCGCGGGCTCATCCAGCGGAATCTCGCGCCCGGCAGTCGTCCGCAGCCGGGCCGGCGTCGAACGAGCTGTCGTCACCTCGCCGATCACTGCAGCGGCAGGGCATCCATTCGCGCGCATGACATCCAGCGTCCGCTGAGCCTGCCCCCCCGCGACAGCCGCCACAAATGTTCCTTCGCAGGCCAGATGCAGCGGCTCCAGCCCGAGCAATTCACAGACCGCACGCACGTCCGCCGACACCGGCAGCAGCGCAGAAGCGACAGTGATCCCGAGCCCCGCCACCGCGGACCACTCGTGCAGCACCGCCGCCACGCCGCCACGCGTCGCATCCCTCAGACAACGGACCGGCAAATCGGCGTGCCACAGGGCTTCAATCGGTCGGGTCAGCGGGCCGCAGTCGCTGAGCGGTGGCGGATCGAAGCCGAATTCCTCCCGGGCGCACAGCACTGCAGCACCGTGACGCCCGATCGGCCCGCTCACCAGGATCTCGTCTCCAGCTCGCAAGCCTGCCGGTCCCGCCAACGGCTGAATCACCTCGCCGATTCCAGTCGTCGTCAGGAAGAGCTGATCGACGGCCTCCCGTGGAACCACCTTGGTATCCCCGGTCACCAGTTGGACCCCGGTCGCGTCGAGAGCATCACGAACACTGTCCAGCACGCGATCCAGGACCTCCCAGGGCAGCCCCTCCTCGATCACCATCGCCAAACTGAGAAAACGCGGCCGCGCTCCACTGACGACCAGATCGTTGACCGTCCCGTAAACCGCCAGCCGGCCGATATCGCCCCCCGGAAAAAACAACGGCGTCACCGTATACCCGTCGGTCGTCATCGCGCAGCGACCTGCCGGCAGGTCAATCAGCGCCGCGTCGCCGAGCGCCGCCAGTGTCGCGTTTCCAAACCGCGCCACGATCCGGTCCTGGATCAACCGCCGGGTCAGCCGCCCTCCCTCGCCATAGGCAAGCGTAATCCGCTCGCCGTCGTGGCTGGCCAGCGGCGGACAGGCGGGCTGCCAGACAGGGGCACTGTCAGACATGAGCCCGACCTCCGCTCAGCGCATAGCGGAAATACGCGGCGCAGGCCCCTTCGGACGACACCATCGGCGCTCCTCGCGGCGTATCGGGAGTGCAGCCGTTGCCGAAGAGCGGGCAGTCCGGCGGCTTGAGGCGCCCGGTCAACACCTCGCCGCTCCGACATTCGCCGCTGGTTTCTTCAACGTCGGACGCTGTCAGGCCAAAACGCTCACAGGCGTCGAGCTTCGCCAGCGACGAATGAATCTTCAGCCCTCCGGACGGAATGACTCCCAGTCCTCTCCACGGCACATCAGCCACGCGAAAAACCGCGTCGAGGAGCCTTTTCGCATGAGGATTTCCTTCCGGCCGCGCACACCGGGCATAGGCATTCACCACCTCGGACCGTCCCGACTCCAGCAGCTCGACGCACGTTTCCAGCCCCTGCAGCAGATCGAGCGGCTCGAAACCGGTGACGACGACCGGCAGACCCGTTTCGCGGGCGAATGCGTGATACTCCTCGTAACCGGTGACCGTGCAGACGTGACCCGCCGCCAGAAAGCCCTGCACCCGTCCGGCCGGGTCGGCGGCGATCTGCCGCATCGCCGGCTCGACCCGGACATGGTGAGCCAGCACGGAAAAGTTCCTGACCGCGCTTCGCTGCGCCTGCAGGATCGCCAGCGCCGTCGCCGGCGCGGTCGTCTCAAAACCGACCGCCAGAAAGACGACTTCCCGCTCCGGATGGCGAACCGCCCAGTCAACCGCATCCAGCGGCGAGTACACGGTCCGCACGTCACCCCCGCGGGCCCGAGCCTGCAGCAGCGAACCGGACCGTCCCGGAACCCGCAGCATATCCCCGAAGCTGGACAGCGTGACTCTCCGCTCCAGCGAAAGGGACGTGGCTGCATCCAGCACCGCGGCCGGCGTCACACAGACTGGACAGCCCGGACCATGCAGCAGTTCCAGCGACTCTTCCAGCGCCGGCTCCAGTCCATGCTTCAGCAGGCTGTGCGTCTGCCCGCCGCAGACGTCCATGACCACCCACCGCCGCGAACACTTCCGCCGGATGCGATCCAGACTCGCCGTAATCGCCTCGGGGGCACGGTATTCATCGAGGTACTTCATGGCGTCGACTCGCCGGACGGCTCGGCGGTCAGCCGCTCCAGATCCTCCAGCGTCCTGCGGGCGGCCTCGGCATCCACGATCGTCAGCGCCACGCCCGCGTGCACGAGCACGAAATCCCCTTCGATCGCTTCCGGCACGCACGCCATATGGCACGTCCGGCGCACGCCGCCGAAGTCGATCTCCGCCAGACCGGTCAGCGGGTCGCGATCGATCCACCGCTGGACCCGTCCGGGAACGCCCAGGCACATGCCGTCACCACTCCTTCCGGAAACTTGCTCGACCCGCGCGACCACGCGCCAGCGCGATCGCCAGTTGTCCCGCGGCCAGCCCGCCGTCGTTGGGCGGAATCCGCCCCGGCAGTCCCAACAGGCTGCAGTCCGCCGGCCAGTGCTCGACCAGCAATTCTACCAGCCGCCGATTCTGAAAGACGCCCCCCGACAAAACCACCGGAATGCGAGACGGAATCGCCGATGTCTGAGACAGCCTGCGGACTACGTCGATCATCCACGATGCCACCCCCCGATGAAACCGCTCCGCCATCACACCGGCAGCCACGCCGCGCTTGCGATCCGCCAGCAATGCCTGCAGCGCCGACCGCCAGTCGAGTTGAACCGGGTCTCCCGATTCAATATGCCAAGCATACTCGCCATCGCCCGCCGGATCGCACACAGCTTCCAGCCGCATCGCCGCCTCCCCCTCGAAACTGACGCGATTCAACCCGAGAACCAGGCACGCCGCGACATCAAACAGCCGTCCCAGACTGGAAGTGACCGCCGACAATCGCGAACGGCTGACATGCAGCACTCGTCGCACCACTTGCTCCGGTAGACCGACAACCTGCGACAACGACTCCGGAGTCATGCCCTCAATCTGTCCCGCAGCAGCGACAGCCACCCGCCAGATCTCGCCAATCGCCGCCTCACCACCCGGCAGCGTGAAAGTCCTTACGTGGGCCGCCCGACGAAATTCCGTCGCCGTCGCCCAGAGAACTTCACCGCCCCACAACGTCCCGTCCGGTCCCCAGCCAGTCCCATCCGCCGCGATTCCCAGAACCTGCTCGTCGAGCCACCCGTGTTCGACCATGCCAGCCACGACATGCGCATGGTGATGCCACACCGGCAAGACGTCTCGTCCCGTCTCCTGCGCCCATTGCCGCGAAAACCCGTCCGGATGGGCATCGGCCACGATCCTCGCGTCCGCGAGTCCATACAGTCCGGACATCGCCGCGATGTGTTCGTTCCATCGATCTCGCGTCGCCAGCCCCTGCAGATCCCCCACGTGAGGTCCCAGCACCCCCTGCCGCCCGTTTGACCACGCACAGGCCGACTTGAGCTGCGCCCCCAGCGCCAAGATCGGCGATCCGGACAGCGGCAACGGCAGCGGCGCCAGACCTCGGGCACAGCGAAGCGTGACCGCCGTTCCCCCCATCGGCCGCACCACGCTGTCATCGATCGGATGGACAATCTCACGGTCGTGATGCAGAAACAGGTCGGCAATCCCGTTCAGCACGCGTTCCGCGTCTTCGACTTGAAAGGCCAGCGGATCGCCGTCGTGATTGGCGCTCGTGCAGACCAGCGGACGGTCCGTCAGTTCCGCCAGTCGCGCATGCAGCGCCGTCGTCGGCAGCAGCAGGCCGATGTCCCTCAGGTGCGGGCTCACGCCCGCCACAAGTATGCTCCCGATTCGCCGGGGCGCGAGCACAATCGGATTGGCCCCCGAAAGCAGCTCCCGCTCGCCAACGGCATCCAGTTTGGCCAGCTCACGTGCGGCCTCAATCGACCGGCACAAAACTGCAAACGGCTTCGCCGGGCGGGCTTTGCGACGGCGAAGCTCGTCGACGGCAACGCCGTTCGTCGCATCCGCCAGCAACTGATACCCTCCCACGCCACGCAGGGCCACAATCCGCCCCTCAAGCAGGACCCGGCCGGCCATCACAGCGGCCTCGTCACCCTCCGCCAACAGCCGCCCCTCCCGATCGCTCGCCCACACCTGCGGACCGCAGAGCGGACAGGCCATCGTCTGCGCATGCCTTCGCCGGTCAGTGGAAGATCCATACTCCGCCCGACAGGCCGGGCAGAGCGGGAAGCCGTCCAGCGATGTCCTCGGCCGATCGAACGGCATTACCCGGATCACGCTGTATCGCGGCCCGCACGTCGCACAG
Source organism: Planctellipticum variicoloris (assembly GCF_030622045.1). Taxonomy (NCBI): domain Bacteria; kingdom Pseudomonadati; phylum Planctomycetota; class Planctomycetia; order Planctomycetales; family Planctomycetaceae; genus Planctellipticum; species Planctellipticum variicoloris. The sequence continues at coordinate 567,650 of NZ_CP130886.1, forward strand.
CTCGTCAGCCCGTACCGGAATCGTCGATTGCCCGTGCCTTCAGTCTCACTCAGACACTCGGTGCAAATCGCGACGTCACGCGGCACGGGAACAGTCAGTCCGGCATCCTCCGTCGACGGTTCGATCGTGAATCCTGTCCAGCCGGCATCGGGAACTGATTCGATCCGCAGCGCTGCCAGCCTCGGCAGCAAACTCCGCAACCTCAATTCGAGGTCCGCGGGCTGCAGACCGTCCTTCGCCACCCGCAGCTCAACCCCTTCCGCCGTATTGCGAACCGTGCCGCACCAGCCATTCTGCTCGGCCAGTTGCGCAATCGCCGGGCGAACTCCCCGCCCCTGGACGGCCCCCTGCAGCAGAAACTGGTAAGCGACGCGGGGCATGGTCGTGTCGCTATTCCGTCGCAGAAGTCAGCATCGTGGCGCGGGCAGCTTCCAGGAACGCGCACCACTCAGCAATCCCTGTCTCCCGCCATGCCGAAACGGTAAATACCGGCAACCCCGGCTGCACCAGATGAGCATCCGCCGTCGCCGCCTCGATCGAAAACGGCACATGCGGCAATAGGTCCGCCTTGTTGATCACACACGCCTGGCTCGTCCGAAATGCCTTGGGATACTTCCCCGGTTTATCGTCACCTTCGGTCACGCTCAGCACGACCACCCGCAAGTGCTCTCCCAGATCGTGCGACGCCGGGCAAACGAGGTTACCGACGTTCTCGATCACCAGAAACTCCAGCCCCTCCAGATCGAGTTCCCCCAGCCCGCGCTCCACCAGCGGCAATTCCAGATGACACGCCCCCCCCGTCGTCAGTTGCCGCACCGGCACAAACGGCGCCAGCCGCTGCGCATCGCGATCGGTGGCGATATCCCCCACCAGCACCGCCATCCTCCGACGGCCCTCCCAGTATTTCGCCATCGCCTGCAGCAGCGTCGTTTTCCCCGCCCCGGGCGACGAGATCAGATTCAGACACAGAATCCCCTGACGCGTCAGACCGGCGCGAAAGACCTCGGCCGCCGCCCGGCGCTCCGCCTGCAGATCGCGCTGGATCGGCACTTCCGTCAGCGACATGCCTGTTCCTCCCCGACCGGACCGGCCGCCACGCGCAGGCTCACCAGCCGGAACTCTTCTCCGCCTGTCACCGTCACATCGCCGCTGCAGAGCGGACACACAAACCGGAACCGCTCGACAGCAAACCCATGCCCGCAACGCCGGCATTCGACAGTTAACGGCGTCGACCTCAGTTCGAGCTTCACATCCTCGCCCAGAATCCCCGGAGCCATCTCCGCGAACGCCAGCTCCAACAGCTCCGCGTCGACCCCGCAGAACTCCCCCACCTCCAGCACGACTTCCCGCACCGGCGGCAGCTCCCGCGCTGCCGCCGTCTCGCGCACCTGCTCCAGCAGCGCCCGGACGAGAGACCGTTCATGCATGGTCAACTCCCCGCCACAACGTCTCCGCCACTCGCCGGGCGCCCTCGGCCACCGCTGGGCTGACGGCCCCCAGCGGCTCAAACTGAACGCCTTCAATCGTCCAGATCTCCACCCGCTCCGGACAACACCCGGTCTGACGTCCCAGCATCAGCACATCCGCCAGCGGCAGATCGTGCGTCCCTCCCAGCCGCGACCCTTCCAGCCGATCCTCCGGCCACGTCCACCGGCCAACCCTCCCCGGCTGCCCGTTTGCGTGACCGGCATCGCAGACGGTCAGCGCGCGCCCCGCCTCCGCCCAGCTCCACAGGTCCCCCGGATGAACCGCTTTGCGCGCGGATTGCACGTCCGCTCCCAGCGTGTGCAGCCAGTCAATCACCAGCCACCCGGCCTGGTCATCGCCATGCGGGCTCCCCAGGCCGACGATCAGGGGGAACGTCATACCGCGTCCTCCCAGCGAACCTTCAGAAAGTGCGTCGCGCAACTGATGCACGGATCGTACGACCGCACCAGCCGTTCGCAACCGGTCGCAATCACATCCCGCCGCGTTGTGGTGAGTAGCTGCCGCGTCGCATAGGCCCGCAAATCATTCTCGATCTGCCCCTGATTCTGCGACGTCGGCGGAATGATCCGCGCCGACACCAGCCGGCCGGCGTCGTCCACCTCGTAGTGGTGATACAACAGCCCGCGCGGAGCTTCCGTCGCAGCGCAGCCCTGCCCCGCCCGCGGCGTGTACGAAATCCGACTCGGCCCCCGCGGAACTCCTTCCCGCAGAATCGTCAGAGCTTCCTCGTACGCCTGCACCAGTTCCAGCCCGCGGGCCACGATGGCGCGGTACGGATTCCGACAGGGATTCTCGAATCCAATCTCATCCGCCAGCCGCCGGGCCACGGGCCGCAGATGCTCCCTCTGCAGGTTGATTCGCGCCAGCGGTCCGACCAGATAGGCCGTTTCCGCCGGCAGCCGCACCGACTGCAGCGCCGTCGAATGCGCCACCTGCCGCTCAGCGAAATGCTGCTCATACTCGGCGACAGGAATCGTCATGGACGGACCGATCGCGATGTCTCCTTCGTTGAAAGGATATTCCCCCGGCCCCGCGACGCACACGCTTTCATAATCCTGTTCGAAGTCCGGAAACGGAAACGTCGCCACCCAGCGGGCCGCCGCCTGGGCCGCTTCCAGCCCCCATTCGAACGAGGGTATCAACGCGTCCCACTCCGCGCGGGGCGGCCAGCGATGGAACCCGCCGACGGCCACATTGATCGGATGAATCGCCCGCCCCCCCAGCATCTCCAGCAGCCGGTTGCCAAACTTCTTGAGCTGCAGCCCACGGGTGACTTCCTCCGGAAACCGCTGCGCCAGCTCGATTCCGCTGGCTGCGTCAAAGAAATCCGGCGCCTGCAGCAGGTGCGTATGCAGCGCATGACTCTCGATCCACTCGCCGCAATACAGCAGCCGGCGCAACCGGCGGATCTCCGGCGAGATCATCACCCCCAGCGCCATCTCCAACGCATGGACCGCACTCATCTGATACGCCACCGGACAGATCCCGCAGATCCGGGCCGTGATGTCCGGCGCATCCTCCAACGGCCGGCCGCGCAGCAGGGCTTCGAACAGCCGGGGCGGCTCGTAGATCCGCAGTTGCGCATCGACGAGCTTCCCGTCGCGCAGCCGGAGCGTCAGCGCTCCCTCCCCTTCGACGCGAGTCAGAATCGGCACGTCCACCAGCTCATCGCTCACGACGCGCCTCCGTCCGCAGCTTGCTCCAGCCGTTCCGACTCCCGCCGAAAGTCCGGGGCTGCCGCGTTGAAGTTCCGCAATAGCGGCACCAGCCGGTCCGCTCCATGTCCCAGTCGCTGAAACTGATCGACCAGCCGGCGCCCGTTCGCCTGCGGCATCGGTCCATAACAACCGTAACATCCGCGATTGTAAGCCGGGCAGATCGCGCCGCAGCCGGTCTGCGTCACCGGTCCAAGACACGCCGTTCCCTGAGCCACCACCACGCAGACAGTCCCCCGCCGCTTGCAGTCCAGACAGACGCTGTGCGACGGCAGCTTCGGTCGCCGGCCTTCCGCCAGGGCGGTAATCACCGTCACCAGTTGCTTCGCGGAAATCGGGCAGCCCCGCAGCTCAAAATCAACGAGGACATGCTCGGCGATCGGCGTCGACGTTGCCAGCGTGTCGATGAAGGCCGGCGTCGGGTAGACCGCCTCCACCCACTCCCCCACATCGCCCCATGCCCGCAACGCCTGTATGCCCCCGGAGGTGGCGCACGCGCCGATCGTCACCAGGTACCGCGCCTGTCGCCGGAGCTCGCGCAATCGCTCGGCGTCGTGCTCTGTCGTAATCGAACCCTCGACCAGCGCCACATCGTAAGGCCCCGGCTGCAGATCGCTGCTGGCCTCCGCAAAGTGCGCCAGCTCGACTCGCTCGCACACGGCCAGCAGATCATCCTCCGCGTCCAGCAGCGACAACTGGCAGCCGTCGCACGAAGTGAATTTGGCCACCGCCACTCGCGGTCGCTGGCTCATCACAGTCCCTCCACAGTCATCAGTCGCGCCACGCGATCGTACCGGAAGACCGGCCCGTCCTTGCAGACGAACTGCTCGGCCAGTTGACAGTGCCCGCACAGTCCGGCCGCGCACTGCATGCTCCGCTCCAGCGACACCCACACCCGCTCGGCGGAAATCCCGCGCCGCTCCGCGCTGATCGCCGTGTACCGCATCATCACTTCAGGTCCGCACGTCGCCACGCAGGTGTTTTCCGGCGACGGCAGTCGCAGTCGGTCGAGCAGCAGCGTCACCACTCCCACATGCCCTGTCCAGTCACCGAGCGCCCGGTCGACCGTCTGCTCGACCCGAATCCCGCCCTGCGTCCACGCAGCATGTTCCGCCGGATACAGCAGACCCCCAGGCGTGCGCGCACCGAGGATCAGCCAGACGCGACCGAACAGCGACCGCCGATGCAGAATGTCATAAATCACCGGCCGCAGGGGCGCGAGGCCCACGCCGCCCGCCACCAGCACGACGTCCTTCCCGATCCAGTCGTCGACCGGCCAGCCGGTTCCGAACGGCCCGCGCACTCCCACGGTGTCTCCGACGCGCAACCCCGCCAGCGTCCGCGTCACATTCCCCGCCACGCGCACCGTGTGAATCCACGCGCCCCGCCGATGCGGGTCGCCGCTCATTGAAATTGCCGCCTCCCCCACACCCGGCAGGTAGAGCATATTGAACTGCCCGGGCTGAAACGAGAAATCGCCGCCGGTACTCGTTTCCAGACGATACGTGGCAATGTCATCCAGCTCCGGCACAATCTCCCGGATCGTCGCCGCCTGAAGCTGCCACGGATCGGCGTGCAGTGATGGCGTCATTCCCGGGGTTCCTCCCGCAGCGCCTGGACCTCGGCCACAATGTCGATGCCGACCGGACACCAGGCGATGCACCTCCCGCACCCGACGCAGCCCGATGTTCCGAACTGGGCATGCCACGTTCCCAGCTTGTGCGTCAGCCACTGCCGGTATCGATGGGCCGTCTCGGTCCGGACCACGCCGCCGTTCATGTAGCTGAAGTCCGTGTGGAAGCAGGAGTCCCACTTTCGCTCGCGGTCGACCCGTCCCGAAGTCAGATCGCGAACCTCATCAACCGAACTGCAGAAACAGGTGGGACAGACCATCGTGCAGTTGGTGCACGACAGGCACCGATCCCCCACCTCCTCCCAGTGCGCATGATTCCGCGTCGCGGCCAACAGTTCCGGCAGTCCCGCCGTTTCAAGCTGCCGCCCCTGCTGATCGACCGCCTGCTGCCGGGCAATTTCGGCCGCATCGAACTGTCCGTCCGCGACGGTCACAGTCTCGCAGGCCTCCAGCAGTTTCCGGCCGCGGTCGGTCCCGATCTCACACACGAAACCGTCCGCCAGCTCGGTCAACGCCAGATCAAACCCCGACTGACAGCGCGGCCCCGTCTCCATCGACTGGCAGAAACACGTGCTGGCCGCCTGCGTGCAATTCACAGCAATCAGCACTGTCTGTTCCCGACGCCGACGGTAGATCGGATCCTGATACGGCCCATCCAGAAACACTTTGTCCTGAATCCGAATCGCCGCCAGCTCGCACGCCCGGACCCCCAGAAACGCATGCGGCGGAACATCGTCCGCAGGCGTCGAAAACGTCCAGCCGGCCCCCTCCGGCGTCGACGTTGTCAACACCACCTGCGGCGGAAACAGATACCGTTTCCACGAGTGCGGCCCCACGACATAGCCGAACCAGGCCTCGTCCTCGCGTCGCTTGAGCCGGTAGTGCCCCGGTCCCTGCTCGTCGGTCCAGCCGGCCGGAAGCTGGTCGACCGAGTCGATCGCGTCGTAGGTGATCGCCTCCTCGGCGATCGTCGGCCCCGCGACCACGTAGCCCCGCCGGTGCAGCTCGTCGATAAGCTGTTGCAGGCCCGGCTTCGGCAGAAAACGCTCGCTATCCGGCATAGAACGCACTTCCTCTCCCGGTCCGTCGTGCTCGCTCAGCATTCCGGATCGAGCTGACGCCCGCGAATGTCGGAACCGGGGAGAAACGGGACGTGCCCTTCAAACAGGTCCAGCAACTGCAGCCGCGTGGCCACCAGTCGCCGCGACAGCGCAGCGGCGAGCTGTCGCATCACATGGTAACCCAATTCGTGATCGGCCCCGCACAACTCCCGCAACTCGGCCCCGGGAATCGCGGCCGTCTCGACCCGCTCCAGCGCCGTCGCCGAACTGGTCATCACCTGATTACCGATGACCGCTGACCACGCCAGCACGTCCCCCGGACCGGCTGTCAGAATGGGAATCCGCCCCTTACCAGGCACGCGCATGTCGAGCCGGACATGCCCGGACGCCACAATGTGCAATTCGTCGTGCCGCGAGCCTTCCTCGAAGAGCGTGGCGCCCGGATCGTAGCGCCGCACCGAGATCTGCTCGCACACTCGCTCCAGGCAGCGCTGCGGCAACCCCCGGAGAAAATCGCTCTCTCCAACAGCTTCAGGAAGCGCCATGATCCCTCCTCCGTGCCGCGTTTCTCGGGATGCTGCCCGCCCATGCCTGTCGACATGTCGCAAGGTTCATTATAACAAACCCCTGCGTCCCGATGGGGCCGGCTCCCATTCTGGAATCTTCGAAATCTCACGAACGAACTGAACTGACAGCGAGCTGATGTAACTCGACGCATCCGACTCGTCGGAATCGATGGTCGTCGGGAGTCAACGTGGCACGGACTCGACAAGGGACAGTCATGACGGAGTGGCAGCAGCATGCCGTTGACGCAGACCAGGTCGTGGCTCACCTGCGCAGCGGAATGAACGTCTTCGTTCACGGCGCCGCCGCCACCCCCGCGCCCCTCCTCGAAGCCCTGGTCCGCCGTCCGGACCTGGAAAACATCCGTCTCTACCACATGCACCTGGATGGTCCCGTCCCCTTCGCCGAACCGGAGCACAGCCCCCGCTTTCGCTCCATCTCGCTTTTCACCGGTCCGGGACTCCGCACTCCGGTCGCGGAGGGACGCGCCGACTTCATACCGGTCTTCCTCTCCGACATTCCCGGACTGTTTCTCAGCGGTCAGATCCGACTCGACGCGGCTCTGCTCCAATTGTCGCCCCCTGACACTCATGGACTTTGTACGCTCGGAACCTCCGTGGACTCTGCCCTTGCCGCCGTCCAGAAAGCCCCCTTGCTCCTCGCCGAGATCAACGAACGCATGCCCCGCACGCACGGACACAGCGCACTCCCGCTGTCGCGCGTCAGAGCATTCGCCGCCACCCGTCGCGAACTGCCGGCTCATGCCTTGCAGGTCGAAACTGAAGTGGAAGCCCGCATCGGCGAGTTGATCGCCGACCTTGTCGAAGACCAGGCCTGTCTGCAGCTCGGCATCGGCGGCATCCCCGACGCCGTCCTCAGCCGACTGGGCAATAAGCGAGATCTCGGCATCCACACCGAAATGTTCTCCGACGGCGTCGTCCCTCTCGCGGAAGCAGGTGTCATCACCAACCGCTTCAAATCCATTCATCCGGGGCGGATTGTTACGAGCTTCGTCATGGGCTCCCGCCGGCTCTACGACTTCATCGACGACAATCCCCTCGTCGAGTTCCACCCCTGCGACCGAACCAACGATACGTCGCTGATCCGCAAGATCGATAACATGATCGCGATCAACTCGGCGATCCAGATCGACCTCACCGGCCAGGTCTGCGCCGACTCCATCGGCCACCGGATTTACTCCGGTATCGGAGGCCAGATGGACTTTATCCGCGGTGCAGCAGTCTCGCGCGGCGGCAAACCGATCATCGCCCTGCCCTCGACGGCCGCGGGAGGCAAGATTTCCCGCATTGTTCCCGAGCTGAATCCCGGCGCCGGGGTCGTCACCACCCGCGGCCACGTCCACTGGATCGTCACCGAATTCGGCGCCGTCAACCTGCACGGCAAGGCTTTGGGCGAACGGGGAGAAGCCCTCGTCTCAATCGCCCATCCCGACTTCCGGGCCGAACTGCGCAACCAGCTCCGAAATCTGAAACGCTTCATCTGAGGAGGGCCGGGCGCGCCAGGCCCTCTTCTTCGTCGCTGCCGATCAATCACTCGCCGGCGGTATAATTCCAGTTCCCCCGCGATCGCGTCCAGCGCCGCCGCGCAGAACATGACGTGTTCGTCGAACTCGACCCTCAGGTCCGCCGCCCCCCGCAGCAGATCCTCGCGACGGACCGCCGCGGCAAAACTCCCCTGTTTCATCTTCTTGCGCACGCTCGATGGCTTCATGCCCGCCAGCCGCTCGGGACGCACCAGGGCGCAGGCCATCAGGAAGCCGCACAGCTCATTGCACGCATACAGCGTCTGTCGAGCAATGAGCGGCGCGGGAACTCGGCCTGCAGGGAGTCCGCGTGCGAGAGAATCGCGTAAATCATCTCCTCCGGGTATCCCCGCTCCCGAAGAATCCGAGACCCCCGCAGCGGGTGCTCCGGAGGATTCGGGCAGCGCTCATAGTCGAAGTCGTGCAGCAGCGCAGCCGTCCCCCACAGATGCTCGTCCGCGCCGAATCTCCGGGCGTAGGCCCGCACGGCCGCCTCGACCGCCAGCATATGGCGAATGAGTCCCTCATTGCTGACGTACTCGCGAACCAGCAGCAGGCTCGCCTCGCGCGGCGGACAGATTGACGGCATCCCGGTTCGCCCTCGTGCTGCTTAGCAACTCTCTCGCCCCGGCGCCCGCCTCCCGGCGCGCAACAGCCTGTTAAAGAATTGGAGACAGACAGGATTGTCTGTCCCAACTGACGAGAATTCTTCGGAAAAGGCGCCCCAGTCATTCCTGCCCGGGACTCTTGCCGGAATTCTTCAACGCGATGGTCACGATTCCGGCACGGAGTCTCCCGAAATCGATCATACCGATTCTCCTGAATACAGCGATTGCAGCGTCCCGGTCGGCTGGCGGCCCAAACGCGGAAATGTGAACGCAAGTCGCGAGTTGTCTTGCGCAAAGTATGAAGTAGGTTCGAGCATCGCCTCGGAACTTCATCGGAAACGATTGTCGGGACGAGACGAGTCATCCCCGATCGTGCGATCAACTCCAACCCGCCCGTCGGGGATGACGGTTCTGCTGGCGGAAACTTGAACGGATTCGGATTCGCTCCGGGATTCCAGAACTTACACAGAGACTTGAGACGGAACGGTGACTGCTACTTCCCACTCCGCTGAACCGACACCGCGCACGCCCGCCGACGAAAGCCGACGGGAATCGTGGACTGGCGAAGGCGATGCGGTCTCGGTGCTGGCCTGCATCAACGCCGCCCTCTCGGAACTTCGCGATCGACTCCCGGACGACCTGCTGGCCAATCTGCAGGATGTCGCCCGATCGGCCTCCGCAGTCCAGGCCCGATCCTCCCTGCAGTCCAGCGGGCTGGTCGCTTCCCAGGCGGACGCCATCGTCCGCTCGGCGGAAATGATCGAGGAACTCGAACGAACGCGCTGCGAACTCGAACGGGCTCATCAGACCGCCGAGCAGACCGCCCAGGACACTGAACTCCTCGCAAATACCATCTTCGAACGAACCTGCAGCGCGCTGTTCGTCCTCAAAGAACGAGCCTGCATCGCCTGCAATCGCAACGCCCTGCGACTGTTCGGCGTCTCCCGCGACGAAGTCATCGGCCAATATCCCGGCTTTCTCTTCACCGCCGACCCCCGCGGAGAAGACGCCCCCGGCGCCATCTTCGGCTACGAAGCCGCCATGCTTCACGGACACTTCTGCGAGGAATCGATCCGCCGCAGAAAGAACGGCGAAGTCTTCTGGTGCGAGATCACCCTCTCGGCGTTTCGCGTCCGCGGCCAGGACCATCTGCTCGCAGTCGTCAAAGACATCACGCGCCGAAAACAGGTCGAGGAGCAGTTGCGGCTCTTCGCCGGCGTCTTCGACAACATTCAGGAAGGCGTCGCCATTCTCGACCGGCGCGGCATCATCCGTGAAGCCAATCCCGCCTTCGAACGCGTTTCCGGACGCCCCCCCGAGGAAATCACCGACCGCCCGCTGCAGGAAGTCGTCAACTGGTCGTTCGAAGACCTTCCGCGCGTCCTCGAATCCGTCATCGCCGGCGAACCCTGGGCCGGACGGATGCGCATCGGCGACCCCTGCCGAAGGCCGAAATCGTTCCTCGTCTCCTTCAGCCCCTCGCTCGATGCGCGCGGCGATGGCAGCGTCATCGCCCTCTTCTCCGACGTCACGCGAATCGAGCGCACTCAGCGCCGCCTCCGTCGGCAGGTCCTGCACGATCCCCTGACCGGCCTGCCGAACCGCCGATATTGCCGCGAACAGATTCAGTGCCTCATCCAGCACTCCGCCGACGCCGGCTCCGCCTTCGCCGTCTGCTTCCTCGACCTCGATGACTTCAAACACGTCAACGACTCGCTCGGTCACAAAGCCGGCGATCAGCTCCTCCAGATCGTCGCCCGCCGGCTCAAGAAGGCCGTCAGCCAGGGAGTCTTCGTCGCCCGTTTCGGCGGCGATGAATTCGCCATTCTGATCCCCGACATCGACCCGCTCCGCATCCGCATCGCCGAAGTCGCCGACGCCGTCCTCAAGTCGCTCAGACGCCCGTTCCGGCTCGCCGGTACCCAGGCCTTCGTCGGCATCAGCATGGGCGTCACCATCTACCCCACGCACGCGGGAAACGTCGACACCCTGCTCCAGAACGCCGACGTCGCCATGTACTCCGCCAAGGATTCCGGCAAGAACCAGGTCTGCATCTTCTCCGACGACCTCCGCGCCGTCGCCGAAGATCGACACCACACCCAGAGCGCCCTGCGCCGCGCACTGGGCGACAACCAGATCTCCATCGAATACCAGCCGCAAGTCTGGACGACCACCGGCCGGCTCGCCGGCTGCGAAGCCCTGGCCCGCTGGCGCAATTCCGCCGGCCAGATCATCTCGCCGACCAAGTTCATCCCCATCGCCGAGCAGACTGGCCTCATCACCGCGCTCGGAGACTTCGTCCTCGCCACCACCTGCCGTCAGGCCGTCGCCTGGCGGCTGGCCGGTTGCCTCCCTGACCGCGTCGCCATCAATCTCTCCCCCCGACAGCTCCGCCATCCGCGCTTCGTGGAGCGCATGGAAGAGATCCTCGCCGAAACCGGCGTCCGACCCGAATGGCTGGAACTCGAAATCACCGAAAACGCCGTGATGGAAGACGTCCAGCAGTCCATGCGCGTCATGGACCGCCTGGCCGCCATGGGCATCCGGCTCGCGATCGACGACTTCGGCACCGGCTACTCGTCCCTCAGCTACCTCAAGTCATTCAACATCCATTGCCTCAAAATCGACAAGTCGTTCGTCAGCGATCTCCCCGATGACGAGTCCGCCCTCGCCATCGCCCGTTCGATCGTCTCCCTCGCCAAGGGCCGCGGATTGAGCGTCGTCGCCGAAGGAGTCGAAACCTCCCCCCAGTACGAATGCCTCATGGAAATGGGCTGCGACCTGATCCAGGGCTTCATCGTCAGCCAGCCCCTGACCCCCGCCGCCTTCGAAGCTTGGTCGAAGGACCAGCCCTTCAGCGGCGCCCTCCGCTTCCCCGTCGGCAACTCCTCCCCGTTCTCTTTCTCCTGACCGACCGACCGCCGGATGCCGTCGGCAATCGGCGGTCCGCAGGTATTGTCGCCAGAGAGAGCCCTCCCCGGCCGCAGATTTGCCGCCGCCAGCGACGAACCGCCCCGGGAACGCCTCCCCCGTCAGCAATTGGCTTGCGTTTCATCCCTCGGCATGGTCTGGTGACAAAGTCGCCACCCTCCACCGAGGATCATCACACATGCCAGCTCCCTGGGCCCGCGTCCTCCTGCTGCTTGTCGCCACCGCTTCGCTTTCAGCGCAGGCTCCAGCCAGGGCCGCCGATCTGCAGCAGACGGAAATCACCAGCTCGCTCGACCAGACCCTCCAGCCCCTCCGCTACTTCGCTCCGGAAAATCCCGAGACTCCCATCCCGCTCCTTGTCGTCTTGCACACCTGGAGCGGCGACTACCGCCAGGCCGGCTTCATCGAAGACTGCCTCCAGCAGTCCGTCAGCCGCGGCTGGGCGCTGATTCATCCCCAGTTCCGCGGACCCAACATCCGCCCCGAAGCAGGTGGCTCCAACCTCGCCGTCCAGGACGTCCTCGACGCGGTCGACTGGATCAGCCGGCAGACGCGCATCGATCCCCGCCGGATCTACCTCGTTGGCGCATCAGGCGGCGGGCACATGACCCTCCTCATGGCCGGCCGCCATCCCGAACGCTGGGCCGCCGCCTCCGCCTGGGTCCCCATCGCCGACCTCGCCGCCTGGCACGCCGAGTCCGTCGCCCGCAAACAGCGCTACGCCGAAGACGTCCAAAAACTCTGCGGAGGCGTTCCAGGAGCCTCGGCCCAAGTCGACGCCGAATATCGCAATCGCTCTCCCCTGACCTGGCTCCCGCGCGCCAAAAACGTCCCCCTCGACATCGAAGCCGGAATCCACGACGGCCACACCGGCTCCGTCCCCGTCTCCCATTCGCTGAACGCCTTCAACGTCCTCGCCGTCGCCGTCGGCAAACCCGATCTCCAGTTCGCCGACGCCGAAATCCGGTGCATCGTGCAGGAGCAACGCGTTCCGGAGTCCCTCGCCTTTCGTGGAGAGTCCCCCGCCGTCCGCAAGCACAAAATCCTGCTGCAGCGCTCCGCTGGCCCCGCCCGCGTCACCCTCTTCGAAGGAGGTCACGAAGGGGACATGGCCGCCGCCATCGACTGGCTCGCCGGCCACCAGAAATCCGTCGAGCGTTGAACGCGAAGCCGCAGCCGATCACCGAACTCGCCGTCTTCTTCACCCGCCACTAACCACTTATCGCTAGCCACTTCTTCCCATGCCCATCCCTCCGGCCCCCCCCTGGACCTTCTGGTGCCTCCGCATCGCCGCGGTCTACAACGTCGTCTGGGGGCTCGCCGCCATCCTGTTCCCCTCCGCCTTCTTTCTCTCCCTGGGCATCGAGCCCCCCAACTACCCGGCCCTCTGGCAATGCCTCGGCATGGTCATTGGCGTCTACGGCGTCGGCTACTGGATCGCCGCCAATGATCCCGCCACCCACTGGCCGATCGTCCTCGTCGGACTGCTCGGCAAAATCTTCGGCCCCATCGGCTTCGTCTGGTCGGCCCTGTGGGGCGAATTCCCCTGGTCGATGGGCTGGACCATCCTCGCCAACGATCTCGTCTGGTGGCTGCCGTTCACCGCAATTCTGCTGCACGCCGTCCGCATTCACGACGCCCGCCGGCTCGCCGAACAGGCCCGGCCGCTCGCGGAAGAACTGCGGAACTACAAACTGGCCGACGGCCAGTCGTTGTGGGACGCCTCGCACACGCAGCCCCTGCTCGTCGTCTTCCTGCGACACAGCGGCTGCACCTTCTGCCGCGAAGCCGTCGCCGAGGTCGGCCGGCAGAAGGCCGAACTGGAACGCCGGGGCGTAAAGCCGGTCTTCATCCACATGAGCGACTTCGAAGACGCCCGGAAGATGGCCACGACCTACGGCGCCGAAGGAATCGACTTCATCAGCGACCCCGCACGCCGCCTGTATCACGCCTTCGATCTGTCGCTCGGAACGCTCGGAGAGCTCTTTTCACCCTCAGTCTGGTGGCGCGGCGGCGGAGCCGAAGGGGTCTTCTGGAAATACGGCGCCGGCCCGCTGGAAGGCAACGGCCTCCAGAAAGCTGGCGTCTTCCTCGTCGACCGCGGAGAAATCGTCCGCGCCCATCGCCACAAAACCTCCGGCGACCGCATCGACTACCTCGAACTCGCCTGCCCCCTCCCCCCACAAGCAGGAAAGTAAGGCGAGTCGAGTCCGCGAGGCTCACCAAACTCTGGCATTCTCTGGCTTTCAGCTCTCCGCTTTCAGCTTTCGGCCCCTTTAATATCGCGCCAGATCCCCGCCCGTCTTCAGATTCAGCGCACTCACCAGCCGCTGAGCCTCCGTCACCATGAACCGCAGCTCGCTCCCGAGCGCGATGAACTGCCACCCTTCGGCGATTCGCTGCTGAACCTGCACCTCCGTCTGCACGTGAATCCCCACCGGCGTCCCGCACTTCTTCCCCGCCGCCAATATCCGCCCCAGCATGGCGTTGAATTCTTCGGGCGTCGCTTCGGTGCCATCCGGCGCCCGCATCTGCGCCGCCAGATCGTTCGGACCGACGAAAATCGCATCCACCCCCGGCAGACTGTAAATCTCTTCCGCGTTGGCGACCCCCTCCGGAGACTCCGTCTGCAGGACGACGAGAATCTCGTCGTTCGCGTGCTTGTAATAGTCCCCCGCAGTCGCGTCGAAGTTCATCGCATGCATCGCCCCACCCACCGACCGGTTCCCCGTCGGCGGGTACTTGGCGGCGGCGATCGCGATCTTCGCCTCTTCCACCGTATTAATCATCGGCACGACGATCCCGTGCGCTCCGGCATCCAGCACCCGCTTGATGTAGTCGTGGTCGCCGCGCGGTACCCGCGCCAGGCACGTGCATCCGGCATCGGCGATCGCCCCGAACAGCAGCCCCGCGTTGTTCCAGCCGATCGGAGAATGCTCCAGATCCACCGTCAGCCAGTTGAACCCGATCCGCGCCATCAGCCGGGCGGCAAACACGTCCCCCAGGGACAGCCACGTCCCGACCTGCGGCTGCCCCGCCTTAAGTGCCGCCTTGACCGGATTGCGTCGCATGCTCTCAGACCCCGCTTCGTGTTTCTGTGGAGAAGAATGCCGTCGCACGTAGTTTCTCCGTCGGATCTGCGAAACGCAACGCCACAGACGGCCCGGCCCTCCGGCTCAACGCGAGTTGGCGCCGACGTCAGCGCCCGGGATCACAAACACTTCGACCATATTCTCCCCCGCTCGAAAATCCTCCTCGGGCAGCAGCAGCGACCACCGGTCGCGAAACCCCGGCGTCGTATAGGTCCGCGTCGTGCCGCGAATCACTCCATTCACGGCCACCGCCAGCGCCACCGGTCGCGGAGGCAGTTCGTCCGACCCTTCCACATGCCCCGTCAGATGGCAGGGAACGAAATCCTTTTCCATCCGGAAGTCCCGCGGGGTATCAACGACGGGTTTCCAGCCCTCCGACAGACTGACTCGCAGTTCCTCGACCGACCGTCCAATCCACTCGGAGTGCGGCCCGAGTCGATACATCCGCTCCGGAGACTGACCGCCCCCGAACTTGCCGATCAGATGAGCCAGGACGGCGTACTTTTCCTCAAACCCCGGCTCAACTTCGATCACCTCCTGCTGGCTGTTGAATCGCTTGATCGGCTTCTCGGCGACGGCGGGATCCAGGAAGGAGACGCCGTCCACAGGCTCCGCCAGGTCGATTCCGAGCACGTCGGCGATCGTCGGCAGCACGTCAATCGTCTCGACATTCCGATCGCTGATCTCCCCCGCCGTCTGCTTCGGCAGCTTGACGAACAGCGGAACCGACATGATGTCCGCCAGCGAATCCGCAGCCGGCGACCGTCGCGAACGATTCGGCCGGAACGAGACCCCGTGATCTGCAACGACGATCATCAGGCATTCGTCAAACAGTCCCGCTTCCTTCAGTCTCGCAATTACCCGTGACACCTGCCGATCGGCAAACTGCGCCTGCAGAATGTACCGCACGCATGCCTGGTCCGCCGCCAGCTCATCCGGCCCCCAGTCTTCCCGGATCTCTCCCAGCGCCCCGGGAATCCGCGTCGTTGCGAAAATGCCCTTATCCGCCTCGTACCTCCGACCGGACGGCAAGTAGCACCACGGATAATGCGGCAGACAAAAATGCGCGAAATACAGCGCCGGCTGCGGTCGCGGAACAACGCACTCCAGAAACTGGTCGAACTGCTGAACTCGGTCGCTGTCCCACATATGCATGATCAAGCCGCCGCGCCGATTCCATTCCTCAACTGGATTGCGCAGATTGAACCAGGCCAGAGGCAGATCGATGTTCACCAGCGGCTGATCATCCGGCAGAACCTCCTGCAGATACGCCGCCGGCAGCGTCTTGAAGAAACTCGCAGCGGTGTCGTGATACAGAGTCTCAGACCTGAGTAGCCCCTTCAGCTCCCCGACGGGATACAGCCGCGTGAATGGTTCGAAGACTACGGGGGCATAGGTCCGCCCGCGCAACAGCAGCGAAAACAGATTCTGCGGATAATCCTGCGCCAGCGGTTCGGAGACCCGGTCCGGAAACTTCCCCGACAGAATCGCCGGGACGGCGTGGTCCGTTCGCGGATGAACCGAGGTCGCGTTCCGATACCAGGTCGCCGTCGCACCCAGCTCGGCGAATCCCGGAAAACGCGCAGCATTCACCTCCCGATTCGCGTCCATCAACGTCACGCCGCAGAACTCATCGAGAACGATCAGCACCACCGGAATCGGCCGGCGGATCTCCGCCGCGCCGCCTATCCGCGCATCGCTTCCCCGGCCGAACACTTCGATCGCAAAGATCGCCGGAAACAGCAGCGTCCCCACCGAGGCCAGCCGCAGCAGCGATCCTGTCGCCGCGATTCGCTGACGAACGTAGACCAGCGCAGCAGTCAGACAGACCGCGACGACCCCCACGATGTAGAACGACAGCTCGAGCCTGCTGTACCGGAAGGAAAACAGGACCAGCAGCCCCGCCATGACCGCCCACGCTCCGGCGTGCCAGACTCGGTACGCCCGCCGGTTCATGTACGCCAGCCCGCAGCTCATCGCCGCCAGCAGCACCGGCCCCGCCAGCGACAGCAGCCCGATCAGCAGCCACAGCGAACTGTCGAACTGACGCTCCAGATACATCGGGCGATTCACCAGCCGGCTGTAAACCGGCTCCGCCACCGCAAACGCAAACAGCGTCCACAACTCGCAGACGTCGCCGAAGATCGCCCGGCAGACCGCGCCCGCCGGTCGGCCAGCGACGAAGGGGATCGGCTCAAGGGGATCAGCGCTTCGGTGTGACAACATGAAACAGCGTCCGAGTCCCCGAAGGCAGCGTCAGGCGCCGCACCACGCGAAACCGCTCCTGCACCAGCTTCTCAAACTGCTCCAGCGTGTAGTCCGGATCCCGATCGCGCCGATTGGCCAGCATCAGCCGGACCATCGGATCGTCCAGATTCACGAACTCGATCACCAGTTCCTGCGTCAGTCCGGCAAACCAGTCCAGGACCTCGACCAGCGGAAGATTCCGCCCCAGCACCAGGTGGTGCAGCACCGCCAGACTCAACACCAGATCCGGCCTCCCGCGCTCTTCCAACGGACGACGTTCGCGGTTTCGCCAGCCCAGTCCGGGAGAAGGATCCGCCAGATCAAACACCAGCGGCTGCACATTGGCGACACCCGACTTCACCAGATCCTGATACATCCGATCCACGGCAACAGCGTCGGCATCCATCGCAACCACCAGGTCCGCATGGTCCGCTGCCAGCCGCGCGTATTCGCCCGTGTTGGATCCCAGGTCGAACACCAGGTGCCGTCGACGGGCCGACGCAACCTCCTCGACGAACCGGCGCTTCGCAGCGTGATCGTCGCCCGAGTAGCTGTTGCTTTGTGCGTAGTCCGACCATGCAGACCGCCCAGGTCGCCACTCCAGCCCCCGCACGATCCGCTGCAGCCCCCGCACATTGTGCTGAATGGCCTGCGGCCCCTGCCGCGGGCCATCGACCCGCAGCCCGCTGCCGGTCATCCCCTCCAGTTGCGAATGCAGCACCACATGCGTCAGCACGCCGCGCCGCAGGAGATCACGCGTCGACAGCATCCGGCGGCACTGCCGGGGCGTGATCCCTTCCAGTGATCCTCGCAGCAGCGGCTGAAACGCAATGCTGCGCCACGCCTGCACCATCAGCGGGTTCAGAAACATCTGACAGAACTGCCGGTAGCCGGGCCAGAATGGCCGCCCGTCGAATCGCTGGAACGAAAGGATGTCGATGAACACCGGCTTCGCGCCGCGCCATTGAACGTTGTACGCCGAACCATCCTTGAGATTCAGCCCCTCCTCCAGCGCCGCCCCCAGCAGATCGAGCTGCAGCAGCGCCGCGTCGCGCAGCATCCCGAACGACCACTCGTACGGATAACTGATGAACGAGACCTTCGCATGCTGCAGCACGCCCCCCCACGCGCCTCCGATCACCACTTCCGCGAGACCCTCGGCCTCGCTCGTCGCAATCAATTCGCCCCGCTCCACAGAGCGGCGAAAAAAAGTGGTCTCGCGCAGAGCTCGCCAGTCGAGCAGTGCTTCCTTCGAAATCAACCGGAAGACGCCTCCGCCCTGCACGAAGACCCGACCATCCCGGTCGCGAAACGAACCGGGGTCGAACACAGGTGCGCAGATCTCGCGACCGTCCAGAACCGGGGCGATCGCGGATCCTGCGCTGGATTGATGAAACGCGGACGGCGCCATCGACGGAAATTCGGTGGAGGAGACAGTTGCTGTCGATCTCGACGTCATGCAGAGCTCGTCGTCGTTCGCCGGCGGCATGGCCCATCGCTCAGCGGTGCGGGAAACGCCGTCTCAGGCGGAAACGTGTTTGGACGGCTTCGTCGGGTGCCGGTGCAGTCGCTCCACGACCGACTGCCACAGATGACGACCGACGACAGCCAGCCCCGCCGTTCCGCCAACGAGAAGCTGCAACAGCATGCTGCCGGTTCCAGGGTCCATATATGCGAGCAATGGGGTCATCGTCTTTCGGCCTTTCTCGTTTCCAGACAGTCGTTGTCGCCGCGCGAGCTGCGGCGATTGACCTCTGTTCTTAGAACCCGCAACTCATGAAAACGATTCGCGCGTCTCATCAGAATTCTGAAGTTCTCGGCGCCATGTCCCGGAGTGCGTGACTCAATGTCTCTTCAACCCGAGACCCCTCGCGTCGCAATTCACAGTCCCGAACAGAGACCGCATCCATGCAACTTGCGGACCATTGATTTCGCAACGGGCCGCTGAATGCTCTGGACACCATCGAAGGCCCCCGCAACACTTCAGAGGGCTCCGACTCCTGTCCGTAAATTGAGGGAACCGCATGAAACGACTGCGAAACATTGCCGCGATTGCACTTGTGGCAGGCATCGCGGTCGGAGTCTGGCTCGCCGACTGGTTCAAAGGCCTCGGCTCCGGAGACGGAATCGGCATCGGCCAGCGGGGCGTCGCCACCGTACCCGCGGCTTCGGACGAACCCGGCGCCAGTTCCGCGACCATGCCCGCCGGTGCAGCAGCGTCGCTGCAGGATGCAGAAGCGTTCTCACCATCCGCCCCCGCCCCGAAAGCCGTCTCCCTGATCATCAACGACCGGGCGTTCTTCTTGCGCACCGAAACCGGCGATCAACCCGTCACCCTGCAACGGATTCTGCAGTTGGCCAGCGCAGCTCCGGGCGACGAAGACGGCCATCGCCTCAAAATCGCCAGAACCGCCTCCTCCCGACCCTCGACGGAAATCGAGCTCCAGGACGCGCTGAAGGCAGCCGGCATCCCCGACAAAGCCATCTACTGGAAACCAGGCTTCGCAGAATGAGGCGAATAGGGATTGGCGAGTAGCGAATCGCCTGAGAAGAGGCTGGTCGCTCGCTGCGGATCGGTGATCGCCAGAGACGGACGGTAGCGTTCACTCCAACTTTCTGGCTCTCGTCTTTCTCAGCGTCTCAGCGAGAGATCTTCCTCCTCCATCTCTCCCCGCCAAGCTCAATCCGCATACAGGAACTCGTTCGATCCCAGCAGCGCCTGGCAAAGATTCGTCAGCGCCTGCAACTGACTGTCCGGAAAACCGCCGTCGCTCGGCCGGCTTTCCAGCGTCTCCAACTGTCGCCCCGCAAACTGTAACGACAGCTCCAGTTCTTCTGGGGTGATTTCCCGCAGCAGCAGCACCCGCCAGGCCCGTGCGATCTGCGGTCCGATCGCCGGCGGATTCGGTCCGTGAAAATCCCCGCGCGAGTCCCACGCGCCGCGGACGTTCGTCGGCGACCCGTCATAGGCCACCGTCACAACCCACTCGAATGAATCCGAAGTCACATTCGCCCGGCACTCGGTCACAAAGTCGATCGTATCCCCCTTCGCGACTTCGACCGTCGCGCTCGTCGCCGCTTCGCCATTGTGCGCGTCCCAGCCCCCCAGGCTCCCCAGCCGGCTGGAAGCGATCACGCCATGCACGCCGTCCCCGTTCGGGGAACCGTGCTTGAGCACGCCACGCACCTGCACCACCCCATCTCGCGGAGCCTTCCACCGCCGAATCGGCGAGAAGCCCGTCTCTCCCGTGTGCCCTCCCGTTGCGTGCAGCAACGCCCAACCCAGCTTCGCATCGGGCAGCTGCGCGCTACCCTGCCAGCCGGTTCCCGTCCAGTGCGGCAGCTCCGCGAAACTGCTGGTCCGACCCGTGTTCGCGTCGAACGCGCCAGAGCCGTACGACCACGGCGACGTCTGCTGGAACGCATGCTTCGCCGCCACGGCCGCCAGCCCCGGCGATAACTCCGCTGTCGCCTCCCGACGCGCCCGTTCCGCCACCAGTCGCGCATGCTTCAACGCGAATTCGCTGTTCATCAGCATCAGCGACTGCCCCGCTACCGTCGACGATGTCCGCCGCTCGCAGTTCACTTCCATCACCGGCGCATCGAACGCCGTCAGCAACGCCACCGGCTGCGACCGCCGGGCTTGAATGTAAATGCTCCGCCGCGGCGTCTCGTTCGCCACCAGCACCTGACCCGCATCGTCCGCCGCGACCGGCGCCGCAGGCCCGAACATCGTCAGATCCAGCACCCCCGCCGCCGCCAGCACGCTGTCCCGCAGCACTTCCGCTTCCAGCCGCCGGACCGGCATCCGCCACAGCCACCGATTGTCAGCATCGAGCTGCTCCGCCTGCGGATTCCGACGCGACGACTGCCGATACGCTGTCGACGTCATCACCAGCCGATGAAACGACTTCAGACTCCACCCCTGCGCCACAAACTCGTCCGCGAGCCAGTCCAGCAATTCCGGATGGCTGGGACGATCGCCCAACCGGCCAAAGTCCGATGGCGTTCCCACAATCCCCTGCCCGAAATGCCCCAGCCAGAACCGGTTCACCAGCACCCGCGTCACCAGCGGATGCCGACCGCTCGTCAGCCACTTCGCGTACGCCAGCCGTCGACCGGACGTCGGCAACGCCGGATCATCGACGGCAATCGCGAACCGTTCCCCTTCCGGCGAGCTCACCGACAGATCCGCCGGCGCAATCTCCGACTTCGGTTGCCGGTAATCTCCCCGATGGAACAGCAGCGTCGCCGGAATCGTCCCCGGAACCTCCGTCAGCGGGCTCAGAAAATCCTCGACCGGCTTCTTCCCCCGCGTCTCGGCGATCCGCTCGTCGAACTTCTTCAACTCGTCCGCCGCCTTCTGGTCGTACTGGTACAGCACCCCAGGCGTAATATTCACGCTCGGACGCTCCTTCAACAGCTTCTGCTGCTCTTCCGTCCGCTTGTCCCCCGGCGTCTGATAAGCCGTCTTCAGCGCCTCACGCAGCTCCGCGGGATGCTTCTCCAGCTCTTTCTCCAGCGCCGCCGCCATCGCCTCAGCCTGCTTCACGTTCTTCTCGGCGGCGATCTTCTGCACCTCGGCTTCAACTTCCGCCGCCTTGGCCCGATCGGCGTCCGTATACAGCGACACCAGACGCTGCCCCGGATTCCGCCAGTTCTTCCAGTCGTACGCCGGTTCAAACACCGCCCGCAAAGCGTAGTAATCCGCCTGCGGCACCGGATCGTAGCGATGGTCATGGCACTGTGCGCAACCCACCGACAACCCCAGCAGCGACGTCGACACAATCTTCAGCGTGTCCGAAACCACCTGGTTCCGCGCCACATCCTGATCCACGCCCCCCGAGCTCGTCCCATCCACCGCCATCCGCAGATAGCCCGTCGCAATCAGCAGCTCCTGCTGCTCGGGCGTCAGATTCTGATACGGCGGAGCCACCAGCTCATCGCCGGCAAGCTGCTCGACCAGAAACCGATCGAATGGCTTGTCCGCGTTCAGCGAGCGGATGACATAGTCGCGATACTTGTAAGCGTACGGCCGGACCGGATCGTCGTTCGTGTAACCGTCCGAGTCCGCATACCCCGCCACGTCCAGCCACTGTCGACCCCACCGTTCCCCATACCGCGGCGATTCCAGCAGCCGCTCGATCAGCCGCTCCCATGCCCCCGCCGAATCGTCATGCACAAACTGATCGACTTCCTCGACCGTCGGCGGCAACCCCAGCAGATCCAGATACGCCCGACGCACCAGCGTCGCCTTATCCGCCTCCGGCGAAAACGTCAGCCCGTTCTGTTCCAGCTTCTGCAGCAGAAACGCATCGATCGGCGTCCGCACCTGCTGCTGCGCCCGCACCTGCGGCGCCTCCGGACGACGCAGCGGCTGGAACGCCCACCACGATCTCTCTTCGGGCGTGATCCCCAGCCCCGGCGGCAGCGTGTCCGGCTCCGGACGAGCCGTCTTCGCCCCCTGCCGAACCCACTCCGTCAACGTCGCCAGCTCCGCAGGCGTCACCTTCAACTCACCCGGCGGCATCTCGCCCGATCGCACCCTCGCCAGCAGATGACTCGCTGCCGGATCTCCCGCCACCACGGCCGGCCCCGACTCCCCCCCTTTCGCCGCAAATCGGGCCTGCCGCAGATCGAGCCCCCCCTGGGGCGACTCCTCCGCACCGTGGCAGTCCAGACAATGCGCTCGCAGAATCGGACGGATATCCTGCTCGAACGTCAGCGTTCGCCCGTCGTCCGCGGCAGACGCCGCAGCCATCGCCGACAGCCACAAGCCAATCACAGCAGACGCGCAACGCATCATCGGCGGGGTTCCTTCGACGCAGATCAGCCCGCCCGGCATCGGGAGCGGCGATCTGGAATTCGGCGGGGTTCAAAGGCAGGCATTCAGGCAGGCATCAACAGTCGTTGATTTTCACCGAGTTCGCCCCCGAACGCAATCCCGACTCCCGAACCGGAACCGCGGCAGCCGTAGGGTCAAGTCGAGTCTTCGAGGCTCAACTCTTCTCTTTTCCGCCACGCACGCCACCGCTACAACGCCGCCGCCCGCAACGACGCCCCCG
Organism: Planctellipticum variicoloris; assembly: GCF_030622045.1. Taxonomy (NCBI): domain Bacteria; kingdom Pseudomonadati; phylum Planctomycetota; class Planctomycetia; order Planctomycetales; family Planctomycetaceae; genus Planctellipticum; species Planctellipticum variicoloris. The sequence continues at coordinate 590,597 of NZ_CP130886.1, forward strand.
ACGCCGGCACGTTCGCCGGCTGCCCGGCATCGGCCGGAGACATCGGATCCCGGGGCTCAGGCAGCACCGGCGCCTCATCCAGGTCCCGCAGATTCTGCCCCAGCAACAGCTCCTTCCGCCCGCCAGGCAATCGCACCGCAATTGCACCGCCCGAAATCGACTCCACCGTCCCCGCAATCCCCGAAACGTCAAACCCCTCGCCCGCCCTCAGAATCGTCCGCTGATCCCGCGACCGGTCATACAGCCAAGCTTCCTTCGCATCATCCCGCGCCACCACGCCCACCAGATACGTGAACTGTGCATAATCGTCCGCCACCTTCACCGGCAACGCCACCGTCGCCGTCTCCGCCGGATCGCCCGCATCCGTCACCACCACCGTCACCGTCACGTCGCCCGGCTTCATCGACTCCGGCGGCGTCCACACGATCTCCCCCGTCGCCTCGTCGTACGTCAGCCCCTCCGGCGGATTCTCACCGAGCACAACCTTCAACTGCTCGCGCCCCGATTCCGCATCGGTCACCGGCGGCTTGTAACGCCACGCCCGACCCAGATAGACCGTCGGCGTCGGCGAACCATCCCGCCTGGGCGGCGTGTTCGGATCCCGCAACACCAGATCCAGCTTCTGCAGCAGCTTCCCCCCCGCCGCCGAAGGATGACGCACTTCCACATTCGCCGAATACTTTCCCGCCTTCAAATCGTCCGCCGGCTTCCACGTCACTTTGCCGGTCGACTTCTCCACGCTCAGCCCCGCCAGCTTCGACTCCGCCAGCACAAACTCCGGCCTCCCCTGCGACAGATTGAACCCCGTCGCACTCAGCGTGAAATCCACGCTCTTGCCCCGCATCGCAATCTTCTCGCCCGGCGGAGCAATCTTCAGCCGGTACTCCGTCGGCGGAGCCGGCTTTACAAAAATCGAACTCGCCAGCAGCTCGTTCCACTGCTCCTCAGACCGAGCCGGACGATCTGTTCGACGCGGCTGCAACTCGACCACCAGCCCCTCGGCATGCGCCGCCGCCTGCGTCCGCTCCTGACCCCGCCGGATCGTCCAGACGGCGCCCGCAATGCCAGTCACTTCCGCCAGCTCCGTCCCCATTCGCACCGTGAACCCCGGCTTCTTCGGGAAATCGCCCGCATCCGCAACCTCCAGCGTCTCCTCCGCATCGTCGAGCGCCTTGACCAGCCGTCCCCGCGGAAACAGCGTCTTGCGCTGCGGTGCACTGATCAGCGTCAGCCCCTCCACATCGATCACGACCTTGAACACCGGATCGCCTTCGGACTCCCGCGACTCGATCTTCAGTTGGCTGACCCGCTGTAACAACGCCGTCCGCTCGAACTGATCCAGAAACCGGCAAAGCTGCTCGTGCCGAGCCTCCGCCTCCACCTTCACAAACACCGAAACGTAAACATTCCCCTTCGAACGCGTCGCCCCCGGCTTCACGCTCAACTCTTCGAACCCGCAGATGTTCGCCAGATCCAGCACCCACTCCTGATACAACCGCTGCGCCAGCACCGCCCCCGCAATCGCCCGCTTGTTCGCCGACGGCGGATCGGGCGGCAGACTCATCGCCTGCCAGTCCTTTAACCGTTTCGCAGTCTTCAGCAGCTCAAACACCTGGTCGTCTTTGGTAGTAACATTGGCCTGCAACCGGTCGACGTCGGCCTGCCGCGCCTCAATCGGTCCCAGTATCCAAGACCCGATCAGACTGAAACCCTGCCAAGCCACCACGGCGGCAATCAGGCCGAACAGCAGAATTCGTTGGCGGTTGGGCATCGGTCAACCTGCAATCGAAATCAAAAACTCGGAACACAGACTCGCGGAAATCGCTCGACTCTCAACGTCACGGCGTCGTCGTCGCCGGAACTCCCGGCTTCGCAACCCCGCTCGCGGCAGCCGGCTTCTTCTCGGCCTCCACAATCAGCTCCAGATCCAGTTCGAACTTCGCCGGATAGTCGGAATCCCGGCTCGTCAGCGTCAGGTTCTTCGGCTTCACTCGACGCCCCAGTCGCGAATCGACCCGATCCTGGAACTGCTGAATCGCCAGCCGGTCCCGCGCGTTCCCCTGCGCCGCCACCTTCCCCAGCACCTCGTTCGACCCCGCCGTGTAATCGTATTGCGTCAGATACTGCCGCTCCGTCCCCTCCATCTCCTCCCGCAGCTCGCCCAGCATCGCCAGTTGCGGCGTGCTGTGATCCAGCCAGCTCTGCACGTCCCTGGCCGCCGCCAGCGTCGGCTCGCCTGCCTTGAGCTGCCGCGTCAGCGATCCCTCCTCGTCCGTCAGCTCACGCACCTGCTCCGACAGCGACTGCAACGATAACTGCGTGTAAGCCGTCGCCCCGACAAGCAGCAGCAGCGCCGCGGCAGCCCCGGCCGCGATCCGCGCCTTGCGCGGATCGCGCCTCGGCGGCGCCTTCCGCGGATGCAGAAAATCCAGCACTGGAACCGGATGCGCCGTCCGCCCCACCGCCAGCCCGATCGGCGCCGCCAGCTTCGCAATCTCGCCGGGAATCAGCGGATGCGGACTCGTCAGACCACAATCGGCAACCGGATTCAGCAGTTCGATCGGACAATCCACCCGCCGCGTCAGCGCAGCCGCCCAGCCTTCAACGTCCGCCGGGTCGGCGACCAGCCAGCCATGCTTCAAGGTCAGATCCGGCGCCAGCCGCTGCGCGGCCACCACCGCCCGACTCGTCTCAGACTGCATCGCGGCCAGTTGCCCCGCCGCATCGCCAGCGGACAAGCGTGCCGAGTGCGCGTAAATCAACTGCCGCTGCTGCAGGACGACAATCTCCGCCCGCTGTCCGTCCCGCACGATCCCCAGCGTGCCGTCATTGACCGGCAATCGACGTTGTGCGGCCACATGCGTCAACAGTTCCGCCACAGCCACCGAGCTGACGGTCACCCCCTCCAGCTCCAGCCCCGCCGCTTCCAGCGTCGCCCGGATTGGCAGCAGCAGCGACGTCGGGATCGTCGCGCACAGGGCGTCCCGCTGTTCCCGCCCCGCGCGATGCGCAATCGGAATAAAATCCAGCAGCAACTGATCGAGCGCCACCGACGACCGGGCTGAGGCCTGAAACCGGACCAGGTCCGGCAGCTCTTCATCCGTCGCATGCGGCAGTTCCAGGTGCCGCAGGATCACGTCTTCGCGGGCCAATATCAGCCAGACCGACCGGCATCGAATCCCCGCTTTGTTCAGGCTCCCCTTCAGCCGCGAGCCCCGGACCGCGGGAGGCGACGAGTCCGCCGACCCCTCCGGCCAGGCCTCCGAACAGGTGTTCAACAGCCGCACCGTCCCGCCAGTGACCGACGCTTCCGCGGCCGTCCACTCCGTCCGGTCCCAGAGCAACGCGACAAAATCAGCCATGACAAACGACCCACTTCACGACCAGCATTGCACTTACGTTCAATCCATCCATGATCGGCCGCCACCCCGCGCGACACAAGTGGAAAGTTGAACGTTTGGAGGACTTGGGGAAATGACGGCCCCCGCCAAGCATCCTTGAATTCTATCTCTTAAAACCCCTAACTCCTCCCCCCGGACCGTACGCGACTCAATACCGCCGTAACAGACTGTCTCACAACATGTTGCACACCAGTCGAAACAGTCCGTCCGCCAGAACCGGCGCCGCCCGCCCCGCCAAGGGCCGCCGCAAGCGTCATTTCCCGGCCGACACCCTCCCCACACGCAATCCTGCGTCCAGATTTCACCTCCCCCTTGTCCATATCCGGCCGTCAGCCGGAAATCCTGCCCTGGACCGGCGGACGACGGCCCCCCTAACCATTGAAATCGTCTGGACTTGAGTGAAATCAGTCGTGCACCTCTGGAAAAATTGGGTAAGATCAATACGAATGTTTCCACACGGTTCGAGGTTATTCATTGACGGGAAAATTTTTGCGGCGACCGACCTGACGGTCCTGTCTGCCCCAATGCTTCCCCGTCCGCATCAGTTCGAAAGGGTGAGGGCCATGACAGGGGTTTGGGCCATGACAACGGTTGGAGCCATCACAAAGGATACCGCCAAGACCGAGCGGCGCTCCTGGCTGAGTCTGACAATCGCTCTGGCAGTCTCCGGGCTCCTCAGCGCGAGCATTGCCCGCGCCGCTGAACCCGAGGCCCCCGCCAAAGCCGAGGCCCCCGCAGTCGCCAGCTCGGCCGACGACATCGTCGCCTTCATCAACGAGCAGATCCGGCAGTCCTGGAAGGACAACGAGATCACCCCCTCGCCGGTTGCCGACGATTACGAATGGCTGCGCCGGGTCTACCTCGACATCGTCGGACACATTCCGTCGGGCGACGAAGTCGAAGCGTTCGTCGCCGACAAGGACAAGCTCAAGCGGTCCAAAGTCATCGACCGCCTCCTCGACGATCCCGCTTACACCCGCAACTGGACCACCATCTGGACCAATCTGTCGATCGGCCAGCAGACCCCCCGCCGCGTCTCCCGCGACGGCATGCAGAAGTTCTACCGCGAAGCCTTCGGCCGCAACCGCCCCTGGAAGGACGTCGTTCACGACATCCTCACCGCCGAAGGGCACTTCGAAGAAAACGGCGCCGTCAACTTCATCCTCGCCCAGATGCAGGATCAGGACGACGGCGTCCAGCTCACCGCCAAGGCCACCCGGCTCTTCCTCGCCACTCAGGTCCAGTGCACCCAGTGCCACAACCATCCCTTCAACGAATGGAAGCAGGACCAGTTCTGGCAGTACAACAGCTTCTTCCGCCAGGTCGGCAAACGCGATCACCGCAAACCCGATCCCAAAACCGGTCGCCCCATCGACGATTTCTCGGAAGTCGTCTGGAGAGACTTCTCCGGTCCGGTTTACTTCGAAAAGCGCAGCGGTCTCATGCAGGTCGCCTTCCCGATCTACAACGGCCACGAAATCGACCCCGGTCCGGAAACCGAACGCCGCAAAGAACTCGCCAATCTCATCACCGCCGGCGATAAGCCGCAGCTCGCCCTGGCCACCGTCAATCGCATTTGGGGCCACTTCTTCAGCTACGCCTTCACCCGCCCCGTCGATGACATGGGACCTCACAATCCCGCGTCTCACCCCGCCATCCTCGATCGCCTCGCCGAAGAGTTCGTCAAGAGCGGCTACGACATGAAGCAGCTCATGCGCTGGATCGCCAACAGCGAACCCTATCAACTCACCAGCAAGGCCACCAAGAAAAACGAATCCGACAATCCCGCCGCCGGCGAAACGCCGCAGTTCGCGCACATGTACGTCAAGCCGATGACCGCCGAACAGCTCTTCGATTCCCTGATCGTCGCCACCAATGCCCAGAAAACGGGCCGGTCCGGCTGGGAAGCCTCGGAAAAACAGCGCCAGGACTGGCTCCAGCAGTTCGTCCGCACCTTCGGCACGGACGAAAACGAGGAGTCCAACTCCTTCGACGGCTCGATCCCTCAGGCCTTGATGATGATGAACGGCCAGCTCGTTCAGGACGCTGTCAGCGTCAAATCGGGCAGCCACCTCGGCGAGATCCTTGCCGGCAAGGGCAACGAAGTTCAGAAGATCCAGCAGCTCTATCTGACGTCGCTCGGTCGTCTCCCCAGCCGGGCCGAACTGAGCGGGTTTCAAAAGCTCGCCAAGGGAAATCGCGATCCGGTCGCCCTCTATCAGGACTTCTTCTGGGCTCTGCTGAATTCCAACGAATTCATCTTCAACCACTAGAAACACCTCGTTCTCAGGTGTGCCTGGGAACGTCCCCTCCGTCTGACCTGATTTGAACTCCGCAACCCAAACCAGCAATTCTCGGGAGCAGTACGATGAGCCTGATCACTCCGGACGGAATGTCTCGCCGTCACTTCATGCGGCACCTGTCCGCCAGTGCGGCCACCATCCCCGCCCTCAACTTCATCTCGCACGTGCAGGCCAATGCCGCACAGCTCAAGAAGAACCAGAAGTCCTGCATCCTCATGTGGATGAGCGGCGGCCCCCCCACTATCGACATCTGGGACCTCAAGCCCGGCAGCAAGAATGGCGGCGAGTTCAGCCCGATCGCCACGAAGGGCGACCTCCAGATCTCCGAGCACATGCCCAGGACCGCTCAGGTCATGGACAACCTCTCCGTCGTCCGCGCCATGAGCACCCGCGAAGCTGACCACGGCCGCGGCCGCTACTACATGCACACGACCTACGTCCCGAACCCGACCGTCGTTCACCCGGCCTTCGGCTCCGTCGTCAGCTACGAGCTCGGCACGAAACGCTCCGAACTCGAAATTCCCGCCTTCGTCTCCATCGGCGGCGGCGGCAGCAGCCCCGGTTTCCTCGGCATGTCCCACGCCCCGTTCCTGGTCGACGCCAGCGGTCGGATCAGCAACTCGGACATGGGCAACCTCTCCCCCGACCGCCTCCAGCGCCGCCTCGCCATGCTCGAAGAGGTCGAAGATAACTTCATCAAGTCGCAGCGCGGCGAATCGGGCCAGGCCCACAAGGATGTCTACGGCAAAGCCGTCAACCTGATGACCTCCAAGCAGATGGACGCCTTCAAGGTCGATCAGGAACCCGCCGAACTGCTCGCGAAGTACACCGGCGCTCCCGCCCAGGGCGGCATGATGGGCGGCGGCGGCCAGTTCGGCCGCAGCCTCGTCATGGCCCGGCGGCTGGTCGAGACCGGCGTCCCCTTCGTCGAAGTCGATTTCGGCGGCTGGGATCTCCACGCCGACGTCTTCAATACCCTCAAGAACCAGCGCCTGCCGCAGCTCGACGCCGGCATCGCCGGTCTCACGCAGGACCTCAAAGACCGCGGGATGCTCGACGACACCGTCCTCGTCTGGATGGGCGAGTTCGGTCGTACGCCGCGCATCAACGGCGATACCGGCCGCGACCACTGGGCCAAGAGCTGGTCGGTCATGATCGGCGGCGGCGGTCTCAAGGGCGGCGTCGCCGTCGGCGAAACCAACAAGGACGGCGACGACATCGTCAGTGGTCAGACCTACCAGCCGGGCGACATCTGGGCGACCGCCGCCCAGGCCCTCGGCATTCCGCTCGATACCGTTCACACCTCGAAGCGCGGACGTCCGATGAAGCTCGCCAACGGCGGCACCCCCATCAAGGAACTGATCGGCTAAGCCTCCGCTGCAGGCAGCACGAAATGCAATGGCGGGGGGCTGGCGACAGCCCCCCGCGTTTTCCTCCCGGCTGTCACCATCGGTCCGCCGCGGGGATTGAGAAGTGTCACTGGGCCAGCAGGATTCCGCAGTGGGTGAAGCCACGACCGCACCGCCGCCCCCCTCTGACGACGCCGTCGCGGCCCAGGATCACGGCGGCCTCGGCGCCGACTTCGTGCAGCTCTTTACGCGCTCCCAGCGCCGCCTCTATCTCTTTATCCTCGCACAGGTCCAGTCCCCGGTGCAGGCCGAGGAGATTCTGCAGGACACCAACGTCATCATCCTCGCCAAGCACTCGCAGTTTCAGCTCGGCACAAATTTCCTGGCCTGGTCCTGCCAGATCGCCAACTATGAAATCCTGAAATTCCGCGCCAAACGCCGCCGCGAAAAACTGGTCTTCAACGACGAACTCCTCGAACTCGTCGCCTCCGAAGCTCTCGCCCGCGCCGATGAACTCGAACTGCGCCGCGCCGCCCTCTCCGATTGTCTCAACCGGCTCAGACCGCGCGATCGCGAGCTGATCCAGACTCGCTACGCCCCCGGACACAGCGGCAAAGAAGTCGCCGCCGAAATGGGCCGCCCCGCCAACTCCGTCTACCAGTCACTCGGGCGGATTCGACGAACCCTCTGGGAATGCATTCAACGCCGTCTGGCCGCGGAGACCATCCGATGAACAGCCCGCATTCCCTGATGGACCGGTTGCAGCCGCTCCTCGAAGCGGCCTGCGAGGACAGTCTCTCTCCAGAAGCCGCCCTGCGTCTCGAAGCCGAGCTGCGCGATTCCGCGGAGGCCCGCTGGCTTTACCTGACCTACATGGAGCTCCACGGTTCCCTCCATTGGGACGCCGCCGGCGGCCTTGCGGCCCCATTGCCGGAGGCTCACGTCGCGCAGTCCGAACCCGTTTCGCCCGCCGCCCGACGACGCTCCACCGCGGCGATCGCCGCTACGGCCCTGGCCCTCGTCCTCACCGTCGTAGTCGTGCCCCTCTGGTGGGGCAGTCGGCACGCCGGACCGGCCGCGCTCGTCGACAAGGACGCCCATTCCGTCGCACCGCAACCGGTCGTCGACGACATCAACACGGCGGCGCCCCACCGCGACCCTGGCGTCCCTCTGATCGCCGTGCATCCGGCGACTGAACCGGCTTCATCCGGCCACGACCCGTCGACTCCCGTCACGCCGGCACTTCCGGGAGTCGCAGCGGCTGAGACGCCGGCCTCGGTCGATTCCCCGACGGCCGCCGCCGCGAAGCTGATCCCCGTCAGCCTGATCAACTCCGAACTCGCCGCAGGCTGGCGCCTCGCCGGCATCCAGCCTTCCGCCCGCGCCGAAGACGGCGAATGGCTCCGTCGACTGACCCTCGACATTGCCGGCCGCATCCCTTCGGTCACGGAACTTGAACAGTTCCTCGCCGATCGCTCGACCGACCGCCGGGCGCATGCGGTCGATCGCCTGCTCGACTCCCCCGAATACGCCCGACACCTCACCACCGAATGGGCCAATCTGCTTGTCGGTCGTTCGTGCGGCCCCGAAGTCGATCTGCCCGCCCTGAAAAAATTCCTCCGGACCGGCTTTGCCGCCAACCGCCCCTGGAACGAGCTGGTCTTCGACCTCGTCTCCGCCGAGGGAAACGGCCACGACAACGGCGCCGCCAACTTCCTGCTCGCCCACCTCAACAACCAGGCCCTCCCCGCCACGGCCCTCACTGCCCGCCTGTTCCTCGGACAGCAGCTTCAGTGCGTGCAATGCCATAAGCATCCGTTCAACGACGTCGAACAGACCGCCTTCTGGGAGTTCAACAGCTTCTTCCAGCAGACCGAAGCCGTCGCGCACCGCCAGCGCGATCCGAAGTCGGGTCGCGAAATGACGGTCGGCATGTCGCTGGTCAATCGACCCGCCGGCGGCCCGACCTACTACGAAACCCGCAACGGCCTGATGAAGGTCGCCTTTCCTCGTTACGGCGGCAGCGAAGTCGACCCCGCCCCCGAAGTCAACCGCCGCCGCGAGCTCGCCCGACTCATGACCTCGGGCGATCAGCCCCAACTGGCCGCCGCGTTCATCAATCGCATCTGGGAGCAGTTCTTCGGACACAGCTTCACCCGCGGCGTCGACGATCTCGGCCCGCACAACCCCCCGAGCCATCCGCAGCTCCTGGCCGGCCTCTCCCGGGAGTTCATCCAGAGCGGCTACGACGTCAAGCAGCTCATCCGCTGGATCTGCCTGTCGGACGCCTATCAGCTCAGCAGCCGGCCCAACGACACCAATCGCGGCGATGATCCCGAATTGGGAGAGCTCCCCCTCTTCAGCCGGATCTACGTCCGCTCGATGACCGCCGAGCAGCTCTACGACTCCCTCCTCACAGCCACCCGCGCCACGCAGGCGGCCGGCGACTGGACCCGCGCGGAATCGCAGCGCCAGGCCTGGCTGGAACAGTTCATCGTCACCTTCGGCACCGAAGAAAACGACGAAGCCAACACCTTCGACGGCACCGTCTCCCAGGCCCTCGCCATGATGAACGGCGACGTCGTCCAGACCGCGCTCGCCGCAGCGCCGGGAACCGTCCTGGGAGATGTCGTTCGCGATCGATCCACAGAGGCCGAGAAAATCCGCCGTCTCTGCCAGGCGGCCCTCTCCCGCACCCCGACTCAGCGCGAAATGACCTCCATGAAGCGCCTGCTGGCCCGCGCCAGTCGACCCGGCCCGCGCAGCACCGAGGCCTACGAAGACCTCTTCTGGGCGCTGCTGAACTCCAACGAGTTCGCCCTCCTCCACTGACTCTCGAAGTCGCGCGGCGCAGTAGGAACTCCATCACTGCTCTACGCAGCGATCTCGCGTCCCTCCTGCATCCCCCCCCCTCTCTCTCTTCGATTTTGCACTTTGCATTTTTCACTTTTCATTTTGCATTGCCTCTTCCATCCGCCGGGCTCCCCGCCCCGCACAACCCCTGCAATCGGCGCCCGCGCCCCCGCGCCCCGCGGCCTTCTGGCTCCTCCGCCGCGAGGAGTCTTTGGACAGCCGGCCCCCGTGAGCTAGGTTTTCCCTGCCGTCGTTGTCTTTTTGCAACCTGAGCGTCTGGGGGCCAATCCACACGCAAACCCTGGCAGGCCCGCAATGTCCGTCGCTTCGCATTCGTCCGATCTGCAGCCTTCGCATCTCGGGGCAGGCCCGGTCCGCAGCCGTCGCGACTTCGAATCCACGCGCTGCCTCCTCGGCCTCCTTGACCTCGCCGCACTCGGCAAATCCCAGCCCGGTCACGACGACCCCCTCTACGGCGCCATTCAGCGACCAATCCTCAGAAGCCTTCTCTCCGCCCTCCGTTACCGCGACCTCGACACCGTCCGGCACAGCCGCCGCGTTTCCATTCTCGCCGCCGGCCTCGCCAGGTATCTCGGTTGGGACGGGCGACTGCTCAAACTCCTCGAAGTCGCCGCGCTGCTCCATGACATCGGCAAGCTCGGCGTCCCCGACAACATCCTCTTCAAGCCCGCCAGCCTCTCCCGCGAAGAACGCGAAATCCTGGCTCTCCACTACAACGTCAGCCTCGACGTCCTCCAGGCCTGCCGCGTCGCCCCCGAGGTCCTGGAGATGATCGGACAGTCCCAGCACGCCTACCTCACCGATCCCGACGGACACGTCGCTCAACCCCAGGAGCTCCACCTCGGCGCCCGGATTCTGAGCGTCGCCGACGCCTACGAATCCCTCGGCTTCGACCAGCCCTTCCGCGCCGCGCTTCCGCATCCCCAGATCCTGGAGTATCTGCAGAAGCACGCCGGCCGGCGTTACGATGGCACTATCGTCGACGCCCTCGCCCGCTGGCTCAAACAGGACGGCGCCCCCCTCGTCGACGTCGGCTACTTCGCCGAAGAAGCCATCACCCAGGCCGCCACCCTCACCTCCGAACAAGCCCTCGAAGCCAACTCCCTCTGCCGCATCTTCAGCTACCTCCACGTCCTGGAAAGCCTCTACGACGGCTTCTCCCTCGTCGACTCCAGCCTCCAGGTCATCGTCTGGAACCGCGGCCTCGAACGACTCCTCCGCCGCCCGGCGACCGCCGCCCTGGGACAACCCTGGTCCGTCGATCTCCTCGGCTACTGCAACGAGAACGGCGTCGAACTCCGCGAAACCCAGTCCCTCGCCTACCGCGTCCTCGAAACCGGCGTCGCCGCGACCGGCGTCATGCATCTCAAACGCACCGACGGCGAGATCGTCTCCGCGGAAGTCCAGTGCCTCCCCGTCTTCGACGCCGCCGGACAGCTCCGCGGCATTACCGAAATCTTCCGCGACATCCAGAACCGCAGCGGCCAGCACCCCCTCGAACTCCGCGATCAACGCGTCGCCGCCAGCCGCGACGCCCTGACCTCCGTCGCCAATCGCGGCGAACTCGAAATCCGACTCACCGACCTCGTCGCCCGATACCAGCGCGATCCCTCGCAGATCTTCAGCACCATCATCATCGACCCCGACTTCTTCCGCAGCATCAATGAAACCCACGGGCACAACGTCGGCGACCAGGTCCTCGTCGCCCTCGCCCGGCTCCTCCAGCGCGAAGCCGGCTCCGGGACGACCGTCGGCCGCTACGGCGGCGAAGAGTTCGTCCTCCTTTGCCCCGGCCACGATCTGCAGCAGGCCTGGGAGCAGGCCGAACGCGTTCGCGACGTCATCCGCCGCTCCGCGCTCGCCGACATCGACCAGCTCCGCATAACCGTCTCCGTCGGCATCGCGGAAGTCGAACCGGGCGACTCCGCCGAATCCCTCTTTCGCCGCGCCGCCCGGGCCCTCCTCGTCGCGAAAGCCGACGGTCGCGACCGCTCCAGCCGCCTGACCGCCGCCGATTGGCAGTCCGAGGACCTCGACGCCGCAGCCGACCGCAACAATTCCGAACCCTTCGTCTACACCGGCGCCTTTGTGGCCGTCATCACCTTCGACATGATCGTCCACAAGCTCCGCGGCTTCATCGACGAACACGGCGCCCGCATCAAACGCGTCACCTCCGAATCCGTCCGGCTCCGCATCGGACGCCGCAACCTGCTCGGCGGCTGGGGCAAGTCGCCCGATCGACAGCCCGTCGACCTGGAGCTCCTCCTGGGGGCGGTCGTCCAGGATCGCGGAGCCTCCGCCTCCAGACGCTCAAATCTCGTCTACAAAGTCCGCCCCGTCGGACGGGCCGGCAGCCCCGACGTCTTCCAGCACCGCGCCCGACTCGTCATCCGCGACCTCAAACAGTTCTTCGTGACGGACTGAGCAGACGAGATTGGTGATTGGTCAGTTGTCAGTTGTCAGTTGCGAAGATGGCGCCACAACGTCTTGTCCGGGTCTTGTCTCTTGACTTCCGTCTCGACAATCCCTTTCTCGTCTTCCCTCTCAACACTCAACTCTCAGCTCTCAACTCTTCGCGACAGGCGCCGGCAGATTCAGCTTGGACCGGATCTCCCTCTGGATCTCCGCCGCCGCCAGCCGGCCGTCGACCTGGATCACCAGCTCCTTCCGACCGAACAGCTCCAGCACCGGCTCCGTCTTCGTCCGATAGTCGTTCAGCCGCGCCCGCAGGCCCCCTTCCGTGTCGTCGTCCCGCATCCGCAGCTTCCCGCCGCACACGTCGCACGTGTCTTCCACCGCCGGGCGATGGTAAATCAGGTTGTAGTCCAGCCCGCACTGACTGCACAGCCGCCGGGCCAGCACCCGCTCGAACACCACTTCATCCGGCACGTCGATATGGATCACCGCGTCGATGTCGTAGCTTTCCAGGAAGAACTGCGCCTGAGTCTTGTTCCGCGGAAAGCCGTCCAGGATGAACCCATAATTCCAGTCGTGCTGCTCCAGCCGCTGGCGGATGATGTCCTCGACGATGTCGTCCGGCGCCAGATGGCCGTCGGCGATCAGCCGCTTGACCCGCGCCCCCAGCTTCGTATGCGACTGAATATGCCAGCGGAAAATGTCTCCCACGCTGATATGGACCAGGTTGTAGTCCTGCTTCAGCAGCTTCGCCTGCGTCCCCTTGCCGCAACCCTGAGCACCCATCACCACGTACTTGCGCATAACTCGTCCAACAAGGCAAATCGGAAATTAGCGAATAGCGAACAGGGAGTAGCGAATAGCCGGAAGGAAGAGCTGATCGCTTATCGCGGATCGCTCATCGCCGGAGTGTTGTCAGTGGCCAGTCGTCCGTCGTCAGTTGTCAGTCGCCAAATCACCGGCATCGATTCTGAAACAACGCGTCTGTTCGTCTTGTCCCCTCTCCCGCTGTCTTCAGCGGGAGAGGGCCAGGGTGAGGGTCTTCGAAGATGTCGGGGTTCGTCCACGGAGAACAGACGGCGCGCCTCAGATTCGTGGCCTGTGATTTAGAGCCGCAAGCCGCGGCTTCTTTCCGTCACTGGTCACTTGGCCCTCTTTCGACTTTCCACCTTCGACATTCGACATTTTTTCGTTCTGGCGTCTCTGCGTTCCGTTTTGCGCCTTTGCGAGAGATTTTCTTCCTCCGCAGGCTTTACTTCCCGTGCGGCGGCTTCAGCTTCCACTGCTCGTCGAAGAAGTCTGCATCCACGATCTTCCCCGGGAACCGGCTGTTCGGCTTCGTCCGAATGTCCACGATCGCCCAGTCCGGGAGCTTCGGCACCTGCCGGGCGTTATTCAGATAGTCGTACTCGCGATACGTAAAGCTGCTGTTGAGCACCACGTACTTCTTCGGATTCAGCGGATTCGGATAGACCGCGATCACCGCGTGCTGCGCCGCATCCCACCGGCGGTCCCCCGCCGTGATCTCCTTCGCGCTCCAGCGGATCGGCAGCTTGTCGACAATCTTCGCCAGCACGCTGTTGGCCTGGGCGTCCCCCCACAAAATCAGATTGTGATTGGCGATGTCTTCGTCGGTCAGGTCCTTGTCGTCCTTCACCCGGGCATCCCCCCGCATCTGCTGCCGCCAGTGCATCACCGCATGCTGCATCTCTGCATGCACCCACGTGTCGACCGCCTTGTGCCGGCAGTAGTTCGACGGACGGACAAACAGGAATGAGTCCATCAGCGCATCGTCGATCGGACCCTGCAGCCCCGGCCGCTTCTGCAGCCCCGCCGATTCGTCCGCCAGGAAGTCCCGCCGCCGCCCCGCCGCCTGCCACTTGCCGTCGACCAGCCGGACCACCGGCCACCCTTCGCCGTATTGCAGCATCACCGTCTGACCATCCAGCTCCAGCGTCACCGGCCGATCCAGCTCATCGCTGTCCGCCGGCGCCGGATAGCCAACCGCCAGCGCCGTGATGTTCTGCGTCGTCCCCTTCAGCCTGCCGGGTCCCGTCCGCTCGATCTTGATCCGCGCCTGCTCCCAGTGTTCCTTCAGTCCCAGCAGTTGCACCCAGTGGCTCGTGTTGTATTTCAGCGAGTAGGTCACGAATTCCAGCTTCTGCGGCAGAGCGTGCGAACCCTCCCCGGCCCACTTCGCCAGTTGCTCTTCGATGATCGTCTGCGATTCCGGCAGAATCTTGTGCGCCGCCATCGGGCCGATGATGTGCTGCAGCTCCAGCCCTTCCTTCTTCATCGCCGCGGCCATGATGTCCGCCGCCTGCTTCTGCTTGTCGATCTCCCCGCTGTAGGCGATCACGTGCAGGTTGTGGAAGTTCGCCGCATAGTCCGTGCAGTCGTACATGTGCCACAACTTCTGCTCGAACCAGCTCGGCTGCAGCGTCTCGTTCTGAAAGACCTTCAGAAACTCGGGCGTCTCCGAGAACCCCGCCCCCGGATTCGCCGCAAACCACATCGCCGGATAGTGCACCGCGAACTGCCACGCGCTCGCCCCCCCCATCGAGAAGCCCCGCACCGCCAGCTTGCCCATGTTGATGCGATAGTTCCGCTCGACCGCGTCCAGGGCCTCCAGCGCATCGACTTCGCCCGCCAGCTTGGCGGCGTTGCAGTACCGCCCGTACGGATGCAGCACGATCGTGTCCGCCGGCGAAATCTGTCCCACCTGCGTCGCCCGCTGCTGAATGAAGTTCAGCTCGCTCAGCGTCTCGCCCCGTCCGTGGAACCACAGGTCGCACCGGTGAGTGACGTCGCCGTCGATCTGGTACGACTCCGGAATCACCACGCCATACGGCTGCGGCGTCCCGTCGAGTTTCGAAATGTAGCCGCGGACCACCAGCCCCTTCTGCTCGGTCCAGGGGTGCTTCTGCTCCAGCAGCAGGTCCGCCCGCTCCAGTCCCGTCTGCAGCAGCTTCTTGCCGACCGGAATTTCCTTCGCGTCGAAGAACTCCCGGAACCGCAGCGCCTGATCGACCGCCCGGTGGTAGATCGCCACGTCGGCGTACAGGTCGTCGGCGATGGGGTCTTCCATCACCGTCGGCGTGGAGTCATCCATGGATTTCGGAGACGTCGGGCGTCCCTTGCCAATCTCCAGCAGCTTTTCGAGCTGCACCAGCTTGGCGGCCAGCTTCGCCAGCCCCTCCTCCAGTTCCTTCCGATCCGCATCGGAGACCTCGACCCCGACTTTGGGAATCCGGCGGACATTCTCAAACTGGTTGTCGGCCGGCCCGTCGGCCCGAACGCCAACTCCGGCAGCGAGCACGCAGAAGGTCGTCAGCAGCAGTCTCGTCACGGGGAAGTTCTCCTGAGGAAAGGCGTTACGACGATTCTCCGCCGCGTCGGCCCG